>DASTYG010000059.1:0-91132 GCA_035765105.1 Glycomyces sp. | reverse complement strand
CCCGGGCTTCCACCACCGGGGCGGCCGCCGCTCGCACGCCGGGACGGCCGCGCCGACCGGGGCGGCCCCGCAGCGGTGCGGCACCCGACGCGCGTGCGGGAACGTCATAGACTGGGGCCCGTGACGTATCCCGAGAGGGCCACTCGACGACTACGGCTGCCGGCCGACGACCGCTCCCCCGCCACCGCCCGCGCCGCCGTGCGGACGGTCCTGACCGAGGCGGGGCTCACCGAGCTGCTCGACGAGACCCTCCTGCTCACCACCGAGCTCGCCACCAACGGCGTCGTCCACGCCGGGACCGACATCAACCTCACCGTCGCCGCCGACTCGATCGGCGTCCGCGTCACCGTCACCGACTACCGCTCCGGCGGCATCGAACCGGCCGACACCGTCATGCCCGAGGTCACCGCCGAGGGCGGCCGCGGCCTGCTCCTGGTCGACCGCTTCGCCTCCTCGTGGGGCACCACGCACGACGCCACCGGCAAGTCCATCTGGTTCCGCATCGACCGCGACCCCGAGGCCCCGCCGCCCGAGCGGCGCACCCCCGCCGCCGCCCTCCCCGACGGCACGGTCACCGACCTCGCCGAACTCGCCGCGCTGCTCACCATCGCCCCCGCGCTCCAGTCGCGCCTGCCGGTCGAGCAGCTGGTCGCCGAGCTCCTGGCCCGCCTCCACGACGCCACGGCCGCCGCGGGCGGGGTCATCGAGTTCGATCCCGGCGGCGGCGTCGGCACCGGCGTCCTCGCCCAGTTCGGCGAGGTCGACGACGAGGCCGTCGCCGTCCCGGTCCCGCTGACCGCGCCCGCCACCGGGCGCCTCGTCCTGTCGGGCGAGGCCCGGCCCGAGTGGCGCCCGCTCGCCGAACTCACCGCCGAACGGGTCGCCCTGGCCCTCCAGATCGACCGGATGCGCACCGACGAGCAGCGCCGCTCCGGCTGGCTCACCTACCTCGCCGAGGCCGGCGAACTCCTCGCGCACTCCCTCGAAGAGCACCTCACCGTCGCGCTCATCCCCCAGCTCATCGTCCCGCAGCTCGGCCGCTGGGCCGCCGTCCACCTCCGCAAGGACGGCGGCAGCCTGGAGCTGGCCGCGCTCACCCACACCGAGGAGGCCGAGCTGGAGTCGTGGCGGACCCGCCTCGCCGCCGCGGGCACCGCCCTGGAGACGTCGCTGGCCTCGGACGGGTGGACCGGCATGGAGCTGCCGACGCCGCGCGGCGTCGACGGCATCACCGTGCCGCTGGCCGCGCGCGGGACCACCATCGGGGTCCTGTCGGTGGGGCGCCCGACCGGGCGCCAGCACACCACCGAGGAGCGGGCGGTGGCCGCCGACCTCGCCAAGCGCTCGGCGCTCGCCCTCGACAACGCCCGCATCCACGCCGAGCGGGCCGCGGTGGCCCACGAGCTCCAGTCGGCGCTCATGCCCGGGACGCTCCCCGAGGTCGCCGGGGTCAGCTTCGCCGCCGAGTACCTGCCCGCCGAGGCGTTCGGCACCGAGGTCGGCGGCGACTTCTACGACGCGACGACGCTGCCGGACGAGCGGCTGTGGGTGGCGATCGGGGACGTGTGCGGCAAGGGCGCGCAGGCCGCGGCCGTCACCGGGGTCGTGCGCGACGTCCTGCGGGTCATGGCCCGCGACGGCAGGCCCATGCCGCGGGCGCTGGAGCTGCTGAACTCGACGCTGCTGGAGCAGCCGGGGGACTACCGGTACGCCACGATCGCCTCGGCGCTGCTCGACCGCGAGGGCGATGCGCTCGCCGCGACGCTGTGCCTGTCGGGCCACGACCGGCCGCTGCTGCTGCGCGCCGACGGCCGGGCCGAGTGGGTGGGGCTCGAAGGGACCGCGGTGGGCCTGTTCGAGCAGGTGAAGGTCAACCCCGAGCGGGTGCGGCTCGAAGCGGGCGACGCGCTCGTGTTCTTCACCGACGGGGTGACCGAGCGGCGGGACCTGTCGGTCATGTTCGGCCACGAGCGGATCGTCCGGGCGGTGCGGGACGTGGCCGGGAAGTCGGCCCGCGCGATCGCCACGGCCCTGCTGGAGTCCGTCCAGATGTTCTCCTCGGACTCCCCGCGCGACGACATCGCGATCCTCGTCGTCCGCTGCGACGGGCGCTGAAGCCCGAGCTCGGGCGTTTTCCGGCCCGTCCGGTTTCCTCGTGCGACGGCGACGGGCCGCCCCCGAAGGAGCGGCCCGTTCGGGGTTCCTGAACACGCCCTAGTTGAAGCTGGTGACGCGCGTGGCGCCGTAGTAGACGTTGCCGTGGTCGACCGGCACGACCTTGACGACGCTGCGCGAGTTGGGGGCGTGGACGATGTACCCGTTGCCGATGTACATGCCGACGTGGCTGAGGCTGTTGTAGAACACCAGGTCGCCCGGCCGGAGCTCGTCGCGCGAGATCCGCATCGTCGAGTTGTACTGGGCGGCGGCGTTGTGCGGCAGGGAGATGCCGACCTGCCGGTAGGCGTCGAGGATCAGGCCCGAGCAGTCGTAGTTGTTGGGGCCGGCGGCCCCCCACACGTACTGCTTGCCGACCTGGTCGAGGGCGTGGAAGACGACGTCGGCGCGACCGCCGTCCATGTACGGCAGGTCGTAGTTCTGGACCGCGTCGCCCGCGACGGTCTGCCACTCGGCCTCGAGATCCTCCATGCGGGTCTCGATCTCGTCGATCATGGTCTCCAGCTCGGCCTGGTCGGCCTCCTGGTCGGCCTGGAGGTCGGTGAGCAGTTCGAGCTGGGCGCTGTACTCGTCGGTGGCGGTGTTGAGCTCTTCCATGAGGTCGAACTCGTACATGTTGGCCGAGTTGAGGCGGTCGAGCCGCTCGACGAACGCCTGGGGGGAACCGGATTCGAGGATGAGCGCGAGGTCGCCGACACCTTGGTCCACATAGGTCTCGGTGATGAAGCCGGCGAGGCGGTCCTGGAGGGCGATCAGCGCGGTCTCGGACTCCTCGAAGTCGGCCTGGACCTGGGCGATCATCTCCTCGTTGTCGGCGATCTCCTCGGCGAGGGCGTTGTACTCCTCGATCGTGGTGTTGAGGTCGTCGTCGGCGGTCTGGATCTCGTCTTCGACGTCGTCGCGGCTCCGCTGGGCCCAGGCCGGGGCCGCGGCGACCGCCGATACGAGAAGACCGCCGACCAGGGCGGCGGAGGTCCACTTGCGTCGGAGGGACGGCTTGTTCACGAGGAGAGCGCTCCTTCGGGAGTACGAGTCTGGGGGACGGACCGAAGATGAGCCTAGCGCGCCCGCCAGGCGCCGGGAAGGGGCCCGACGTGTCAAATTCGCAGCGTGACACCCGTTCCACGGAAGGTGCGCCCAATCTGTGAGTTGCCTGGGAGTTCGGGTACGATGTGCGGCATGTATCTCACGATGTGTCGCCGTCAGCGGTGTCGCCGCGCCTGTTGAGCCTTCCGCTCGCTCTCCGCGCCTCCGTTCCGACACATCGAAAGCCGTTCCTCCATGTCTGATCCGACGCTCGCCGTCCTCGCCGCCGACCGCCTGGAGGCGTTGGCGTCCTTCTATGCCGGGCATCTCACGCTGCGGCCGCGCTTCGCGAAGGGCAGCCGCTGGGCCCGCCGCGTCCTGGCGGGGCCCGACCACGAGGCGTGGTTGCTGGGGTGGCTCCCCGGGCAGGGCACCGAACTGCACGACCACGGCGGCCTCGACCGCCCCGCCGGGGCGGCGGTCGCGGTCGTCTCGGGGCGGCTGGCCGAGTACACGGTCCGGCCGGGGGCGTTCCCGGGGCTGGCGCGCGCCGAACTCGCCCCGGGGGCGGTCACGACGGTCGACGACCGGACCGTGCACGCGGTGCGGAACGAGGCGGACGCCCCGGCGGTGAGTCTGCACGTCTACTCCCCGGGCCTGGACGCGATGCGCACCTACCTGTTCGACGAGACGGGCCTGTCGCCCTCGCGGATCAAACGCGCCGGCGAGGACTGGTAGGGCCGGCGGCGGTCACGGCCTGCGGGCGCGGGCGAGCACCGTGCCGATCGCCGCGGGCAGGGCCGCGGCGATGTCGGAGGCGGTGACGGTGGCCTGCGCGGCCTCGGCGGCCTGCGCGGCCCGCCCCTGGAGGAACGCGGCGGCGACGGCGGCGCGCGCCCCGTCCAGGCCCGAGGCCAGCAGCGAGGCCAGGAACCCGCCGAGGACGTCCCCCGAACCGGCGGTGGCGAGCACGGGGCGCCCGGTCGGGTTGACGTAGACCGCGCCGTCGCTCGCGGCCACCACCGTGTGATGGCCCTTGAGGAGCACCGTGCAGTTCAGGCGCTTCGCGAGCGCCGCGGCCGCGGCGGCCCGGTCGTCGCCGGGGGGCGAGCCGTAGAGGCGCTCGAATTCGCGGTCGTGCGGCGTCAGCACCACCGGCTCGCTCCTGCCGGCGAGCACCGAGGGGTGCTCGCCGATGAGCGAGAGCGCGTCGGCGTCGATGACCGCCGGGATGGGCCGGGCGAGCACGGCCCGCAGCTCGCCGAGCCCGTGCTCGTCGGTGCCGAGGCCGGGGCCCACGAGCCACGCCTGGGTGCGCCCGGCCGCCGCCACCGAGTCGGTGCAGACGACTTCGGCGCGCCCGCGGCGCACGGCCTCGGCCGCGGCTCCGGCGTAGCGCACGTACCCGGCCGGGCCGGCGAGCGCGCCGCCGACGGCGAGCACCGCGGCCCCCGGGTAGCGTCCCGAGCCCGCCGCGACGCCGACGACGCCGCGCGTGTACTTGTCGTCCTCGGGGCCGGGTTCGCGCCACCAGTCGGCGATGTCGGCGTCGCCGGGGATCTGGACGGGCGGCTGCGGTTCGAGGTACGGCGCCAGTCCGATGTCGACGAATTCGAGGCGGCCGGTGCGGAGGGCGGCCTCGCCGAGGACGTGGCAGGGCTTGCGGGCGCCGAAGGCGACGGTGAGGTCGGCGTGCACGGCCGCGGCCGGGACGGCGCCGGTGTCGACGTCGACGCCGGAGGGCACGTCGACGGCGACGGTGCGGGCGGCGTCGATCCGCGCGAGCAGGTCGGCGGCGCGGTCGGGAAGCCCCGGGCGCCCGCCGATGCCGAGGATGCCGTCGAGCAGCAGGTCGCACCGCAGCGGCGGCCGGTCGGTGAAGCGCCCGCCGGCGCGGACGAGGTCCTCGGCGGCGAGGCGGTGGACGCGCGGGCCCATGACGGGGACGGCGTGGACGGCCGCGCCGCGCCGGGCGAGGCGGGCGGCGGCGTAGAGGGCGTCGCCACCGTTGTCGCCCGGTCCTGCGAGGACGACGACGGTGGCGCCGTAGACGTGCCCGGGGGCCTCCTGGAGCAGTCGCGCGGAGGCGGTGGCGAGCCCGGCGGCGGCGCGGCGCATGAGCGCGCCGGGCGGGAGTTTCGGCATGAGTTCGGCTTCCGCGCGGCGGACCGCCGCCGATGACCAGGCGCCGTCCATGGCGTTCCCTGCCTCTCGCTGCTCGTCACGCCGTTTCGGCGATCACCACCGCTGTCGCGATACCGCCATCATGCGACAGCGAGACGTGCCAGCGCGAGACGCCACGCTGCGCGGCGGCTTCGGCCACCGTTCCGGTGATGGCCAGGGAGGGGCGCCCGTCGGCGGCGGAGAGGATCTCGCAATCGGCCCAGTGCATGCCGCCGGGGGCGCCGAGCGCCTTGGCGACGGCCTCCTTGGCGGCGAAGCGGGCGGCCAGCGACTCGGTGCGGCGGCGGCGTCCGTCGGGGGTGGAGCGTTCGGCCTCGGTGAAGAGCTTGTCGGCCACGGTCGGCGTCCGTTCGAGGACGCGCTCGAAGCGGTCCACTGCCACTACGTCTATGCCCACCGCGACGATCACCCGTCAAGAGTGCCACGGGTTTCGCCGGGTCGCCCCTTTTCGGGGCGGTTCACCTCCGCGGGTGACGGCGCGGCGGGCCCGAGGCCGACGGCGGGCAGGAGGGCCTGGTCGACGATGGCCTCCAGGTAGTCGTCGTCGACGGTGCCGGTGTCGAGTATCCGCTTGGTGATCAGCGCCTCGCCGATGTCGACGACGACCGGGGTGAGCAGGGCCGGGTCGAGGTGCCCGCGTTCGGCGTAGTGGCGCAGGACGGTCTGGGTGAAGGTGCCGCCGCGGCTGTCGAAGACGCGCTCGTAGAGGGCTTCGACGATGGCCGGGTCGCGGGCGGGGTCGGTGAGGAGGGCCATGACGGCGCGCCCGGCGGGGCTGAAGCCCCACTCGACCATGAGGCGCAGGGAGGTGATGAGGTCCCCGCGGAGGTCGTCGGCGCCGGGGGTCGGCGCTTCGAGCGGGTGGAGTTCGCGCAGGGCGTCCAGGAGCAGTTCGACGGGGTCGGGCCAGCGCCGGTAGAGGGTGGTGCGGGCGGTGGCGGCGCGGCGGGCGATGCCGTCCATGGTGAGCCGTCCGATGCCGACGGCGGCGACCTCGTCGACGGCGGCGGCGTAGATCGCGTCGAGCAGTTCTTTGCCGCGACGGCGCGTCCGGCCAGCGGTTTCGTCCAACGGTCACCCCCGAGGTCGATTAGATACATGACTGTACCTTATATTTTTAGATACAACCCTGTATCTAAGTTTGGAGTCGCGATGTCACTCGCTCCGCCCGCCATTATCCGGACGGCGGTCCCGCCCGCGCAGCGCTCCCTCGCGCCCGACCTCGCCAGAGGGCTGATGCTGCTGCTCATCGCCGTCGCGCACGCCCACATGTTCCTGGACCACGAGATCGTCGGCTTCCGCGGCTACGCCGTCGACGGCACCGTGATCGACCGCGTCGTCGCGGGCGTCCAGGTCCTCCTCGTCGACGGCCGCGCGCTGCCGATGTTCGCCGCGCTGTTCGGCTACGGCCTCGCGCGCCTGGTCGACCACCAGGAGCGCGGCGGGGCCGACTGGCCCGCGACCAAGCGGATCGTGCGGCGGCGCAGCGCCTGGCTGATCGCCTTCGGCTTCGCCCACGCGCTGCTGCTGTTCTTCGGCGACATCCTCGCCGCCTACGGCCTCATCGGCCTGCTGGGCGTCGGCATGCTCCGCGCCCGCGACAAGACCCTCATCCGCATAGCGCTGATCGCGATCCCCGTTCACATCGCGGTGGAGCTGCTCGCGGGCTCCTCCGCCGTCGCCGCCGGACACGAGGCCGCCTTCCCGACCATGATCGCCGACCCGTTGGAGGCCATGGCGATGCGACTCGCCGTGTGGTCGGGGCTCACCTGGGCCTACCAGGTCGCCATCGTCCCCGCGCTCGCCATCGGCATCTGGGCGGCCCGCCGCCGCCTGCTCGACGAGCCCGAGCGGCACCGGGCGCTCCTGGGCCGCGTCGCCGCCTGGGGCATCGCGATCGGCGTCGTCGGCGGCGTGCCGCTCATGCTGTTCGACACGCAGCTGTGGACGCCCGGGGCGGCGCTGTCGGTGCCGTTCTACGCGCTGCACAACCTCACGGGCCTGGCGACCGGCTTCGGCTACGCGGCCCTGATCGGGCTCGTCGCGGCCCGCCGCAGGGGCCACCGCCAGCCCGGGCGGCTGACGGCGGCGCTGGCGGCGTGCGGGCAGCGGTCCCTCACCTGCTACCTGCTCCAGTCGGTCGCGTTCGTCGCGATCTTCACGCCGATCGCCGGCGGTCTCGGCGCCAGCCTGGGCGACGCCGCCGCCTCCGGCGTCGCGGTCCTGGTCTGGGCCGCGACCGTGGCACTGGCCGCGCTCATGGCCCGGGCCGGGCGCCGCGGCCCGTTCGAGAACCTGCTGCGGCGGCTCACCTACGGCCCCAGGACGGCTCGCCGGGCCTGAACACCCCCGGGCGCTCGGCCGCGCGACGGCGACGAGCCCCGGCCGCGCATCGCGGCCGGGGCCCGTGGGGGTCTTCGGACGTCAGCAGACGGCCGGCTCCACCCAGGAGCATTCGCGATCGGCGTTCGCGTCCTCGGCGGGGGTCTCGATCCCCTCGACGTTCGCGAACGTGGTGATCTCGGCTTCGGTCGCCTCGGCCCCGTGGCCGGCGGCGGCCGCCGCGATCCGGTCCTCGACGTCCTTCACCGTCGAGTACAGGTAGTCGTTGATCAGGACGCTGAACACGAGCTCGCGCCCGTCGGCGTCGGTGACGTACCCCGACAGGGCCGAGACGCTCGTCATCGAACCGGTCTTGCCGTGCACGTTGCCCGCGGCGGGCGTGTCGCACATCCGGCTCGCCAGCGTCCCGCCCACCAGCGGGTCCGATGCGCACGCGACCGGCAGCGCCGCGTACCAGGTGTCGAACCACGGCGCGTCCTTCGCGCCCACCAGCAGCTCGGCGATCATCGCCGGAGTGAGGAGGTTGTGGCGCGACAGCCCCGAGCCGTCGACCTGGCGGACCGGCCCGGTGTCCACCCCGTACTTCTCGATGCCCTGGTACACCGCGGCCTTGCCGCTCGCGAAGGTGCCCTCGCCGGTCGTCTCGTAGCCGAGCGCCTTGAACAGGGCTTCGGCATGCGAACTGTTCGACTGCTTCAGAAAGTGAACTATCAACTCCGACAACGGCATCGAGTGGTGCCCGGCGAGGACCTCGCCGTCCTCGGGGGCGGCCTCGCCGGTGCGGACCCCGCCGTCGACGGTGATGCCGTGCTCGGCGAGCGCGAGCGCGAACACCGAGGCGGCCAGCCCGGTCGGGTCGATCACGGCGCGGGTGGCGTAGGTGCCGCCGTGGTCGGCGGCGATCGTGCCCGACACGCGGATCTCGTTGGCGTGCGGGTCCCTGTCGATCGCGACCGAGGTCTCGCCGCCCGCCGCGACCGTGTCGACGTCGTTCACGATCGCGACGTGGTCACTGGCCGGGACCACGGCGACCTCGGCGGCCTCGCCGTCGCCCGCCCCGGGGTCGATGAAGACGCGGACGGTGCCGGCGTTGTAGTCGTCGCCGGAGGCCACGGTCAGCGCCGAGACCTCGGAGGCGTACAGGTACTGGAGGTCGCTCCAGCCCCATTCGGTGCCCAGGCGCGTGTCGTCGAAGGCCGTGTCGTCGGCGACGAGGTCGCCGCCGATCCGGGTGACCCCGGCGTCGGCCAGTTCGGCGGCGAGCGCGCCGTAGTCCTCGGCGAGCATGGTCGGGTCGCCGGTGCCGCGCAGATAGAGGTCGCCGGCGACGACGCCGTCCTCGGGCGGCGCGGCCCCGACCGCCTCGGTGGTGAACGTGTAGTCCTCGCCGAGGAGCTCCAGGGCCGCCGCGGCGGTGGCGAGCTTGGCGTTGGAGGCGGGGACGGCGCGCTGGTCGCCGCCGCGGTCGTAGAGGACCTCGCCGGTGTTCGCGTCGGCGACGACCACGCCGATCTGGGAATCGGTGAGCCGGGGGTCGGAGAGGATCGCGTCGATGGCTTCGGCCAGTGCTTCGTCGCCGGTTTCCTGCGCTTGCGCCACAACGGTTCCGGCGATACCGAGGGCGGTGGCCGCGGTGACCGCGACCGCGCCGGTGATGAGCGTTCGTTTTCTCACCAGCCGAGTGTATCGATGGATATCGACACCCTTGGGTCATGCGCGCGCAAGATGCGGTTCGCCGCTTTTCTCCCTGTGAGGCAACCGTCTCGGCGCGGCGCGCGTCATCTGCGGGGAGCGGGGCCGCGGACGCACGGGGCGCCCCGCCGGAACCGGCGGGGCGCCCTGCGCCGCTTGACGGACGTGCAGAGCACTATTCCACAGTGACCGACTTGGCCAGGTTCCGCGGCTGGTCGATGTCGCGGCCCAGGGCCGTCGCCAGCTCGGCGGCGAACTCCTGCAAGGGGACCGCGGTCAGCAGCGGCGCCAGGAGCGTCGGCGAGGCGGGCGTGGCGATGACGTGGTCGGCGTGGACGCCGGCGATGTCGTCGCCCTCCTCGCACACGGCGATGACCTTCGCGCCGCGCGCCTTGACCTCCTGGATGTTGGAGATGATCTTGTCGTGCAGCAGGGATCGGCCGCGCGGGCTCGGCACGATCGCGATGACGGGCGTGCCCTCCTCGATCAGGGAGATCGGGCCGTGCTTGAGCTCGCCCGCGGCGAAGCCCTCGGCGTGGATGTAGGCGAGCTCCTTGAGCTTCAGCGCGCCTTCGAGGGCGACGGGGTAGCCGACGTGGCGGCCGATGAACAGGACCCGCCCGAACGCGGCGGACTCGCGGGCGAGGGCGCGGATGCGCTCCATGTCGCCCAGCAGCGTCGCGATCTTGTCCGGCGTCGCCACCAGCTCGTCCAGGACGGCCTTCACCTCGTCGGCGTACATGATGCCGCGGGTCTGGGCCAGGTGGAGCCCGACGAGGTAGCACGCGGCGAGCTGGGTGAGGAACGCCTTGGTGGAGGCCACGGCGACCTCGATGCCCGCGCGGGTGTACAGGACCGCGTCGGATTCGCGCGGGATGGTGGAGCCGACGGTGTTGGAGATGGACAGGACGCGGGCCTTCTGGTCCTTGGCGTGGCGCACGGCCATGAGCGTGTCCATCGTCTCGCCGGACTGGGAGATCGAGATGACGAGCGTGGAGCGGTCCAGGACCGGGTCGCGGTAGCGGAACTCCGAGGCGAGCTCGACCTCGCAGGGGATGCGCGTCCAGTGCTCGATGGCGTACTTGGTGACCAGTCCGGCGTGGTAGGAGGTGCCGCAGGCGATGATGAAGACCTTGTCGACGTCGCGGAAGTCCTGGTCGGACATGCGGACCTCGTCGAGGACGATCTGCCCGGACTCGTCGATGCGCCCGCGCAGGGTGTCGGCGACGGCCGAGGGCTGCTCGTTGATCTCCTTGCGCATGAACGTGTCGTAGCCGCCCTTCTCGGCGGCGGTGATGTCCCAGTCGACCGAGTAGGGCTTGCCCTCGGAGGGCGCGCCCGCGAAGTCGCGGATCGACAGCCCCTCGCGGGTGATGGTGACGATCTGGTCCTGCCCCAGCTCGATCGCCTCGGTGGTGAAGGCGATGAACGCGGCCACGTCCGAGGCCAGGAAGTGCTCGCCCTCGCCGACGCCGACGACGAGCGGGGAGTTGCGGCGGGCGCCCACGACGGTGTCGGGGTCGTCGGCGGCCACGGCCAGGAGCGTGAAGGCGCCTTCGAGGCGCGCGCACACGCGGGTCATGGCCTCGGTCAGGTCGCCGTCGACGCCGTACTCGCGGCCCAGGAGGTGGGCGGCGACCTCGGTGTCGGTCTCGGAGGCGAACTGGACGCCCTCGGCCTCCAGCTCGCCGCGCAGCTGCCCGAAGTTCTCGATGATGCCGTTGTGGATGAGCGCGACGCGCCCGTCGGCGGACAGGTGCGGGTGCGCGTTGCGGTCGGAGGGGACGCCGTGCGTCGCCCAGCGGGTGTGCCCGATGCCGCAGGCGGCGTCGGGGCGTTCGCGGCCGTCGAGCGCCGCTTCGAGGTTGGCGAGCTTGCCGGCCTGCTTCTCGATGTCCATCGACGAGCCGAAGCGCTCGACCTCGGGGCGCGACCGGTCGAAGACCAGCGCGATCCCCGCCGAGTCGTAGCCCCGGTATTCGAGCCGGCGCAGGCCGTCGAGCACGACGTCGACGGCTTGGCGTCGGCCTACATATCCCACGATTCCACACATGCGAAGAACCCTACAGCAGTTTCGCGCATGAGTGGTGCGCGGTTCCCGGGTCATTGATCACAGCGGTTGATCGTTTCGGTGGTTCGCGCCACGGGCGCCGCTACGAGATCAACGCCACGGCCCTGGTCCCGTCGCCGTTCACGTAGCTGATCGCGACGCCGCCGGCGACGGTGGTCAGCTGCGCGTCGCGGCACCACGCCTCGGGCAGGCCCTCGCCCGCGGCGTCCAGCTCCTCGGCCTCGCCGCTCTGGACCTGGTAGAGGCGGCAGTCCGGGGCCGTGGGGTCCTCGGACATGTCGGCGGCCAGCAGCGCCCGGTTGTCGGGCAGCACCGTCGCCCAGCCGCGCGCGGCCTCCGGGTCCAGCGGCGTGAAGCCCAGCGGCACGGCCTCGCGGTAGAGCCGCTTGCCGCTGTCCAGGTCGTAGGCCATGATCCCCAGGCGCGAGCCCTCGCCCTCCTCGGCCGCGTAGCACTCGATCAGCTGCACGGTGCGCCGCTCGCTCCGGTCGACGGTGGCCTTCGGCGCGCCCTCCGCGCCGCCCTCCTCGCCGGCGGCCTCGGCCAGCGCCGTCGGGTACGACAGGTGCAGCGTCCCGCCGCACGCCGAGGAGTGCGTCGCGCCGAACTCCTGGCCCTCGCTGCGCCACAGCTGCGAGCCGTCGTCGGCGTCGAACGCGATCAGGTTGTGCTCGAAGCGCCTGGCCGAGAACGGCCCGTCGGAGACGCGCTGCTCGACGCGGCTGTCGATGACCACCGCCTCGTCGGTGACCAGGAAGCTCTCGGGGACGACCCGGGCGTCCTCCTCGATGGCCTCCTCCCAGGCGCGTTCGCCGCTGGAGAGGTCGAACGCGAGCATGTAGTCGCTGGCGACCAGCCGGCCCGGCGCGGGCACGCAGTCGGTGAGCATCACCAGGCGGTCGGCGGTGATCTGCGCGGCGGTGCCCTCGCAGCCCTGCGGCAGCTCCGTCCGCCATTGCAGTTCGCCCGCGAAGTCGTAGGTGGCGAAGGACGAGGAGTGGACGCCGGTGTACACGAGCCGGTCGTCCGCGACGGCCAGGAGGACGCCGGGCGTGCCGTCGAACTCGGCCGTGGCGACCTCTTCGCCGGTGTCGGCGCGCAGCACGCGCGTCTGGTAGTCGTCGGTGTTGTCCGCCCGGGGGCCCGAGAGGCCGACCAGGTCCTGCGCGTGCGAGAGCACCGGCTCCTGCGCGGCGAGCCAGTTCCAGCGGCGGTGGTACCACACGGCCGCGCCGGTGGCCGGGTCGAGCATCGTGACCGCCTGCGGCGTCGGGTCGGCCGGGTGGTCGACGCGCAGCATCCCGTACGGGGTCTGGGCGAACCGCTCGACGCCGGCCAGTTCGGTCAGGCCGTCGAAGGCGGGCTTGGCCTCGGCGGCCGCGGCGTCCCCGACGCGGGCCTCCTGGTTCGCGATGTCGGTCCAGATCTGCATCGCCGGGGCCAGCGCGGCGGCGGAGAGGACGACGACCGCGGTGGTGAAGACGTTGATCTTGCGGCGCAGGGTGCGCGGGACCACCACGCGGGCCCCCGCGTAACCCTCGACGACGAATTCGGAGAGGGCCAGCAGGCCGCCGCCGACGACGCCGAAGACGTAGGCCAGGGCGGCGACGCCCTCGCGCTGGGTGATGAACGCGTCGGGCCCGGCGTCGGGCATGGACGCGTACACCGCCCATCCCGAGGCGGCGGCGAACACGGCCGCGAACAGTGCGGCGATGATGAGGCGCAGTCCCGTCCGGTTCACTGCGGTGAAGATGACGAGGGCGACGACCACGACCGAGGAGACGGTGCCGAGGATCATGTACGCGCCCGAGGAGCCGGTGCTGGCGCCGGTCCCGAAGGAGGCCCACACGAGCAGCGCGGCCCAGGAGACGAGTGCGGCCAGGCCCGCGGTGCGCAGGAAGACGCGCGCCACCGGGCGCTTGAGAGCGGCGGCGACTCGGTGGGATCGGGACTCGGAGCGATGCCGAGCAGGGGCAGAGGAGCTCGCGGACATGCACTCTTTTTACCTGGCCGGGGGCGGTGCGGTCGGCTTTCGCGCATATCGCGCGAGCGGTTTCCGTCCCTATGCGGCGCCGAGCGGCATCGTCGCCACAGCGGTGTAATTCGGCTGCTCGTTTCCGGGCTTGGCACCGTAGTCCGATTTGTACAGTACGACGTGCCGGGCGGTCCAGCTCGGCCCGTAGTAGCGGCGCAGCGTCAGCAGGTCCTGGGCGGCCTGCTGGTTGGTGACGCGGTCGCCGGGGCGGGCGAGGGTCACGTGCGGCCGGTACTGCTTCTGGTCGACGGGCACGTCGGCGGCGGTCAGGCCGGCCCTGATGCGGTGGACCATCTGGACGAGCCGGGCGACGTCGCCGTCGATGCCCGCGTAGACGACCGAGTAGCGGCCGCGGCCGAACCGCCCGCCGCCGGAGACGCACAGCCGCAGCGGCTCGAAGGCGCGGCAGGCGGCGGTGAGGACGTCGGAGGTCCGGGCGACCCGGTCGGCGGCGACGTCGCCGAGGTAGGCGACGGTCAGGTGCCAGTTCTCGGAGCGGACGAGGCGGTTGCCCTGCGCGGGGCGGCGGTTCATCGGGCCCGGTCGGCCGGGCGAGGCGCCGCCGCGGCGGGCGATGTTGAGGTCGGACACCACTTCGGCGAGGTCGGACACGGCGTTGTCCGGGAGCGGCAGCGCGGCGAAGAGGCGCTGCGTCCGCGTCTCGGTTGCGGCGACTGCGGCTGCGACGGTGGCACTCACTGGATTCCCTCCAGAGGCTCGCTAGGGGTATTGAGGCGCGCCGTGGTCGATGGGTGTGTCGAGGCGACGCGGCGGGGTTGTCGCGATACGACTAATCCTCGCAGCAAGGCGAACTGTTAATTCAGTGAAATCCCAACAGACGAGACGGTAACTTCCGGGAAGTAATGTACCCGTGCCCCGAACGACACAAAGCACTGGTCGAGTCCGGGCGGAGCGGCGGCGGGAAAGGGTCCGCCGGGCTCCTCGCGGGGCGGCGGGGCGGTCGCGGGTCAGGGGGAGCGGACGGCTCCGCACGCGCTTCGCCGCCGTTCCGGGAGTTACTGCGGGCCTCGCGGCGAGAGTCGCGGGGCGCCGATCAGGGCATCGCCTTGCTGGGGACGGCCTGGGCCAGCCGGCGGCGCAGCCGCACGTGCTTGGCGGCGTAAGCGAACGCCACGGCCACGATCGACACGCCGCCGCCGAGCCACAGGCCCGCCCGGGCCCCGGCGACCTCGCACACCCAGCCGACCAGCGGCGCGAACAGCGCGGTCGAGCCGAGGAACACCAGCAGGTACAGGCTCAGCACGCGCCCGCGGAAGTCGCCGCGCACCCCCATCTGGACGCGCTGGTTCGCCGCCTGCGCGAAGTAGACCATCGCGAAGCCGGTGGGCACCAGCAGGAACATCGCCGAGGCGAGCGTGGGGCCGAAGCCGACCACGGCGGTGCACACGCCGAGGGCCAGGCCCGAGCCGAGGACGGTGTAGACGCCGGGGCGCCCCTTCCTGCGCCCCGAGACGAGCGCGCCGGCCAGGGCGCCGACGGCCAGCGCCGTCAGCAGCAGGCCGAACGTGTCGGCGCCGGTGACGAACTCGGTCTTGGCGAGCATCGAGAGGGTCACCGGGAAGTTGAAGGCGAAGCCCGAGACGAACAGGGCGACGATCAGGACGCCGAGCAGGTCGGGCCGGGCGGCGACGAAGCGGAGGGCCTCGCGGATGCCGCCGCTGGTGCCCGCGGCGCGCGCGACCGGGTTCGACAGGCGGCGGCGCAGCAGGATGGCGCAGGCGAAGGCCGGGCCGAGGAACAGCGCGGCGTTGACGGCGAGGACGGTGCCGGTGGAGGTCACGGCGATGAGGAGCCCGGCGATCGCCGGGCCCGCGATGCGGCTGGTGTTGAAGATGGCCGAGCCGAGGGCGATGGCGTTGGGGAGGGCGTCGCCTTCGACCAGCTCGGAGTAGAAGGCCTGGCGGGCCGGGCCCTCGATGACCGAGACGCAGCCGAAGGCGAACACGGCGAGGTAGACCATCCACACCTCGGCCGCGCCGGAGAGCACGACGGCGGCGAGCGCGGTGGCGACGACCGCGTTGCCGATCGCGCACAGGAAGAGGATGACGCGCTTGTCGAAGGCGTCGGCGATCTTGCCGCCCTGGAGGCTGAAGAGGAGGTAGGGGCCGAACTGGAGGGCGAGGGAGAGCCCGAGGGCGGTGCCCGAGTCGCCGGTGAGCTGGAGGACGAGCCAGTTGATGGCGGTGGTCTGGAGCCAGAACCCGAGGGTGCCCGTCAGCTGGCCGGTCGCGAAGATGCGGTAGGCGGGGAAGGAGAGCGCGCGGAACGTCTCGTGCAGCTGGCGAGCGATGATCGGGGACATGATGCCCCCGATCATATCTACTTACCGGCCGGCTAGCTAGCAAATATGACCGACCACTCTTTCCTCGGGCCGCAGCGCACGAGGCCGGGGCCGCCCCGAAGGACGGCCCCGGCCGATACGCGAATCAACTGCTTGCCCGGCGCTGCCGGCGGGCCGCTGCTGCGGTACTGCTTTCCGGCTCCGCCCCTGAGCTACTTCTTTCCGGCTCCGCCGAAGAGCACATCGTCCCAGCCCGGGAGCTGGTTGCGCGGCTTCGAGCCCGCGGCGGCCAGCGGCGGCGACTGCAGGTCGTCCTCGACCGCCGAGCGCTTGCCCGGACGCAGCACCGCCAGCGACGGCACCTCCGGGGTCTCGCGCTGCTCCGGCGCCGTCGTCCCCGGCAGGCCCAACTGCGCGGCGTGCGCCTTGCCCCGCCCGGCCGGCTCGTCGAGCGGGCGCTCCAGGACCTCGCGCAGCCGGTCGCGGCGCAGCGGGTCGGGCCGCACCGAATCGTCGTCGCTCAGGCCGTGCATCGGATCGCGCGAGGGCCGCGCCGGCTCCCCGGGCCTGATGCCCAGGTCCGACGGCTCGTCCAACGTCTCCGCCACCTGCCTGGGCACCGGCGTCGAGAGGAACTGCGCCATCTCGTCGTCCGGCGTCACCGTCTGGCGGGCCCGGTCGAGCTTCCAGCGCGCCCGCGCCGTCGTCTTGCCCGACGACCACGAGCCCTGGACCATCCACGAGCCGTCCTCGGTGCGCCACGCGTCCCACGAGACCGCCTCGGGATCGACGCCGTGCGCGCCGAGCTTCACGTCCACCACACTCGACATGCGCTCACCGCGCTCCGAAGTGGCCAGACGCGCCCGGCGGGCCGCCTGCGCGAGCATCGCCCGCTCCTGGAGGACCGGACCGGCGTAGCGCAGCACCCGGTCGACGGCGACCTGCGAGGACGTGGCGATGTCCTCGGCGCTCTCACCGGCGCGGATGCGGGTCTGTATGTCGCGCGGCGACAGGTTCACGTGCGTGGCGCCGCGCGGCGGCGCGGTGCGGGCGCTCGACTTGCTCGGCGAGGCGGAGCCGTCGCCTTTCGCCTTCGGCGACTTCCCGCCGTCGGGCATGTCGACGGCCGCCGAGACCCGCTCGTCGAGCGGCAGCGCCAGCAGGCGCCCCAGCTCGTCGGCGAGCACCAGCGCATGACCGTCCTCTGAGAGGGCTACGAACCGTACCGGCCTCATGCCTTTCACCCCTCGTGTTCTTCGTCAGCGCCGCATTGCCAGCTCATCCGAGCGTACGCTCAACCCTACCGGCGGACCACAACCACCGGGGGACGATATTCGCAGCTGCGACACTTTCGAGTCGACGTCACAGATTGTCGCGGAGTCTGTCGCAGAGTACATTGGCGACGTGTCGTCCGACGGAACTTCCCAGTCTTCACCAGCGCCCTCGTCGACGCCTCGTGACGCGTTCAAGCGGGTCAAGCGCTCGCCAGAGCTGCCCGCGCCCGAGGCGGTGCAGTTGCGCATGACGCCGATCGCCGTCGGCGGGACACTATTGTGGACGATCGCGTGGATCGTCGCCCAATTGTTCCGGGACGAGTTGGCCGATTCCGGGCGCGAATGGTGGATCGCGTGCGCGCTGTGCGGCGTGGTGCTGGGCGTCCTCGGCACCGCCGTCATGGTGGTCATGGACCGCCGCCATTTCTCCCCGCGGCGCGACCGCGGCGGCGGGGACGCGCCCGCCGAGTGAGCCGGTCCGGCCGAGAACCGCAGCGCGGCAACGGCACTCGCTTCAAGCGGGGTCGGCTCGGCCGGTGGGCGATGTGCCCTGTGAAGAACGTCTCCCGGGCCGCGGCGTCCGCAGTGCCCCTCTCGCGAGAACGCTTCGCCCATGCGACCGGCGCCGTTCGGCGCGGGCGGCCTCAGAGCTCCTCGGAGCCCTCGTCGTCGTAGATGGTCTCGGACTGGACCACGCCCTGCGGGGTGGTGTCGACGAACTCGCCGATCTCCGAATGGGCGCCGCAGCCGTGGTCGGCCGAGACGACCTTGCCGTCCTCCGAGGAGTACAGGTTCGCGCAGGCGCCGAAGGCCACCCGCAGGGAGCCGGCCAGTTGCAGGTAGAAGCCGCAGGTGCCGCAGCGGGCGGGCAGGGGCGCGGCCTCGCTGATGGGGGCGCCCGGCCCGTGGTCGCCCTCGTACCAGCGCTGCGCGGTCTCCATGCGCCCTTCGCGGTTCATGACCCGGACGCGCCCGAGGCCCAGCTCGTAGGCGACGTCCTCGACGTCGTCGTCCTCGGAGTACTGGTAGGCGGGCATGAGGCGGTCGTCGTCCTCGGCGGTCGGCAGGACCTCGTTGGTGCCGACCTCGCCGGCCTCCAGGCGCTCGACCCACGGCACCCAGGCGGGGGGCCGGAGGGCGTCCTGGCCGGGCAGCAGCGCGGTCTCGGAGACCGTGGCGGCCCGGGCGCGGGGGGCGCGGGTGACCACGACGGCCCAGCGCCAGCCGCGGTAGCCCGACAGCGTGCAGTCGAAGTAGTGGGTGACGACCCGTTCGGCCTCGGCCTCGACGGTCAGGTGCTCGCCGACGCCGTCCCCGGCGTCCTCGGCGGCCTGTCGCGCGAGCTCGACGGCGTCCGCGCAGACGCGGTCGAGGCGCGGCTTGCGGGTCCGGGTCTTCGTAACTGCGGTGGCGGTTGAGCTCTCAGGCACGTCTTCAAGGATAAGACAAGGCGGTGCCGCCCCCGTCGGACGGGGCGCGCAATGGTGAGGCGTGTCCGTGTGCGGTGCGCCGCGGCGCGCAGTGCGGCGGCGCGCCGCGCCGACCCGGTACGTTTGAGGGCATGCGAATGCTCGTCGTGTGCGCGGTCGCCGAGGAGGCCGAGGCCGTCGAGGCCGGCCGTACGGTCCGACATGAACTGGACGTCCTCGTGGGGGGCGTCGGCCCCGCCGCCGCGGCGGCGTCGACCGCCCGCGCCATCGCCGAGAACGGCCAGATGGGCCGCCCCTACGACGTGGTCGTCAACGCGGGGATCTGCGGGGCCTTCAAGGGCCGGGCCAAGATCGGCGACGTCCTCATCGCCACCGACTCGGTGGCCGCCGAGCTCGGCGTCGCCCTCCCCTGGCGGTTCCAGCCGATCGACGAGCTGGGGTTCGGCTCCAACCGGATCGGCTGCAACACGGTCCTGACGGTGGCCGTGGAGGGCGTCCGGGGGGAGATCCTCACGCTCGCCTCGATCACCGGCTCGGACGGGCTGGCCGCGAACCTCGCCCACCGCCACCCCGACGCGGTCGGGGAGGCCATGGAGGGCTTCGGGGTCGCCACCGCCGCGCAGCAGGCGGGGCTGCCGTTCGCCGAGATCCGCTCCGTCTCGAACTACATCGGCGACCGCGACGTGGCGCGCTGGGAGTGGGCCACGGCGCTCAAGGCGCTGACCGAAGTGATGCGGGAGCTGTGAGACCGTGGGCGGCATGCACCTGGCGCACTCCCCCTGCCCCAATGACACGTTCATCTACCACGCCTGGACGTCCGGGCTGCTCGACGGCGCCCCGCCGGTGCGGTTGACGTTCGCCGACATCGACGTCACGAACACCGCTTGCGCGAAGGGCGAGTTCGACGTCGCCAAGGTCTCGTACGCGGCCCTGCCGTACCTGGGCGAGGAGTGGCGGCTGCTGCCCGCGGGCGGCGCGCTGGGGCGCGGGTGCGGGCCGCTGGTGCTGACGAGCGGCCGGGCCGGTCTCGACGGCGCGCGGATCGCCGTGCCCTCGGACCGCAGTACGGCGTTCCTGCTGTTCAACCTGTGGATGGACCAGTCGGGCGGCGAGGACGTCACGATCGAGGTCGTGCCGTTCGACCAGATCATGCCCGCGGTGCGGGCGGGCCGGTTCGACGCGGGCCTGGTGATCCACGAGGCCCGGTTCACCTACCGCGAGTACGGGCTTCAGAGCCTGGTCGACCTCGGGGAGTGGTGGGAGTCCTGGACGGGCGCGCCGATTCCGCTCGGCGCGATCGTCGCCAAGGCCGACCTCGACAGTGCGGCGATCACGAACGCCATTCGCGCTTCACTCGACTACGCGTGGGCCCACCCGGAGGCGAGCCGCGATTACATCGCCGAGCATGCCCAGGAGATGTCCGAGGAAGTGTGCAGGCAGCACATCGAGTTGTACGTCAACGAGTTCTCGCGGGATCTGGGCGAGGAGGGCCGCACGGCGGTCGAGCGGCTTCTGGGCGGGGCGGCGGCCCTCGGGCTCGTCCCCGAGACGCGGATGGCGATACCGGAGCCGTAGCCTGTGCACTGTGCGGGTTATAGGCTATAACCTCTTGAGCGCATAGCCCGTGGCACATTGATCATATAGGATATATCCTATAGGTGCGAGCGGGTTCGGGCGGCGGCGCCGGGGCGGCAGTCGCCCGGATGGTTGATTCCCTCCACCGGGACCACGCTAGAGTTGACGGACTTGTCAGTGCAATCCAGACGAGAATTTCGAGGTTGAGCCGTGCCCAGTGGCCGAGTGAAGTGGTTCGACGCCGATAAGGGATTCGGCTTCGTCTCCCGCGACGACGGCGGCAAAGACGTCTTCGTCCACCGCGACGCGCTGCCCGAGGGCGTCGAGGAACTCGTCAAGGGCCAGAAGGTCGAGTACAGCATCATCGACACCCGCCGCGGGGTGCAGGCGATGGGCGTCCACGTGGTCGCCTCGCCGCAGACCGGCGCGGGGGCGCCGCTCGCCGAGAAGCCCAAGCGCTCGCCCGAGGAGCTCAACAGCCTCCTCCAGGACATGATGGGCGTACTGGAGCAGCAGGTCATGCAGCCGCTCTCGCAGGGGCGCCGCCCCGACCGCAAGACCGGCGCGAAGATCGCCGAGATGCTCCGCGCCGTCGCCGACGACCTGGGCTGAGCGGGCGCCGCCCCCGGGTTCGGGGACGCCGGGAACGGCCCCCGCCGCCTCCGTTCGGCAAGGGGCCGCGGCCGTTTCGCGGCACGCGCCGCACGGTTCGGCGCGGTCCGCGCAGGCCCGCCCGCGCCGCCCGACCGGCCGCGCCGCGTCCCGCGAGGCCGGGCCCCACCCGCCGCCCGGGGCGGACTCGTCTCACCCCGGCGCTCGCCGCCCGGCGGCCGGAGCGGCGCGAAGTAGTCTCGAGGCGTGACCTCCCAGGCTGACAAGGTCGGCGCGCTGCTCGACCGGCTTTCCTCGCTCCCTTCGCTGCTGGTGGCCTTCTCCGGCGGCGCCGACTCGGCGTTCCTGCTGGCCGCCGCCGCCCGCGCGCTCGGCCCGGAGCGGGTCGAGGCCGCCACCGCCGTCTCCCCGTCGCTGCCGTCGACCGAGCTCGACCACGCCCGGGGCTTCGCGGCCGGCCTCGGGGTCGCCCACCACGCCCCGGCCACCGACGAGCTCGCGCGCGAGGGCTACCGGCGCAACGCCGGCGACCGCTGCTTCTTCTGCAAGACCGAGCTGATGAGCGTCCTCGCGCCGCTGGCCGAGCGGCGCGGGATCGCGGCGGTCGCCACCGGCACCAACGCCGACGACGTCGTCGCCGGGTTCCGGCCCGGCATCCGCGCCGCCGCCGGGGCCGGGGCGATCACGCCGCTGGCGGACGCCGGGCTGACCAAGGCGGAGGTCCGGGCGGTCTCCAAGGCGTGGGGCCTGTCGACATGGGACAAGCCCGCCGCGGCGTGCCTGTCGAGCCGGATCGCCTACGGCGTGGAGGTGACCGCCTCCGGGCTGGAGCGCGTGGCCGCCGCCGAGGCGGCGCTGCGGCGCGCACTGCGGGCGGCGGAGATCCCGGTGCGGAACCTGCGGGTGCGGGACCTGGGCGGCGACACGGCGAAGGTCGAGATCGACGCGGAGCAGGTGGAGGCGGTGGCCGCGCGCGGCGACGTGCTCGCCGCCGTCGAGGGCTTCGCGGAGGTGCGGCTCGACGAGCGCGGTTTCCGCTCGGGCGCGATGAACGAGATGCTGCCGGACCCCGAACGGTACCGGTGAGCCGAGGGCGCCGGGCGGTCCGCGGCGGTCGGCCGTCGGCGCCGCTCGCTGGGCGGCGCCGATAAGTCCCGGCGGGACGGGACAGCGGTGATCGTCAGTGGAGGATGAGTCCGAAGCCTCCGTCCCACCGGGTCCATAACCCCTCGGGAACCCCTCATTCCCCGAGACCTTCACCGTGGGCCACGAGCCTGTGCACAACCTGAACCATTCCTGGCAATTTCCTGATATAGGTGTATTTTTCACATAACCGCTCGCATTCGATGTAACGGCCGTTTGCGGGACGAATACTCCCCAATCGACGGTGCCGACACTCCGATCCGGACCGTCCGCGCGCCTCGGCGGCCACGTCGGCGCGGACATGCCGCCGCAGGCGTGTAGAACGGTCCTGTGGATCTCTCAGGCTGCTCGAGCGCGTACGGGCCGGGGTGCTCCGCCGGCTGCGGCCTCCCGATGGAGGCCGCCTGCAACCCCGGAGGCCCCTGCAACGCCTGCGCCGCGGCCTGCGGCGGCGCCTCCGACGCCGTCCCCCACGCGCTCACGGCCGCCTTCGGCCTCGCCCGGCTCACCCCCGAGCGCCTCGAACGCGCCCGCCGCGGCCACCGCCCGCGCCCCCGCCGGATCGGGCTGCGCGCCATCGCCGCCTACCGGCGCCTGCTCGCCCCGCGGGTCGCGGTGCAGTGCAGGTACGTCCCCTCCTGCTCGGGCTACGGCTACCGCGCCGTCAGCCGCTACGGGCTGTGGACCGGCGGGCGCCTGGCGGCGGCGCGCGTGCTCCGCTGCCGACCGGGGGTGACGCGGGGCACGCGCGATCCGGTGCCCGGCGCCGGAGGCCCCCGTTAAAATCCTGCCCATGAGCGATGTACAGAAGGCCGGCGAGCAGGCCGCGACGAGCCCCAAGACCCGCAACCGCCCGGTGAAGCCGGGCCACCTGGAGATCGGCGAGTTCACCTCCGGCGTCATGGGCGCCTCGTCGCCGTTCGGCAGGTCGCACTTCCCGCTGCCGGTCAGCCAGATCCACTACGAGCACCCCGAGACGGTCCCCGAGCGCCTGCTCGACGACGAGCGCCACTGAACCTCCTGCAATTCCTTACTCGAGTGTTGTAAGAAAATTTCATAGATGGTATGTTCTTGCGCACACGGAGTGTCGCGCACCTCTCGGCGACGCCTGCGCGGCGCCGAGGCCCTCCGTGCCCCCGTTCGACCCCGGAGGAAGAAACGCAATGCGGCGTACCACCAGATACGCGGCGGGGGTGCTGGTCTCGGCACTGGCACTCTCCGCCTGCACCGCCCCCGACGATCCGCCCGGCCCCGACGCCCCTGGAGAAGACGCGGTGTGGAAGGACGAACCCACTGAGGCCCAGCTCGCGCAGTACGCCGCCGCCCCCGGCGATGCGGCCGAGCAGTTCTACTTCGTCATGACCGACCGATTCGCCGACGGCGACCCGTCCAACAACACCGGCGGCATCGACGGCACCGCGCTCGACCACGGCTTCGACCCCGGGCAGCGGCAGTTCTACCAGGGCGGCGACCTCGCCGGCGTCGAGCAGCGCCTCGACTACATCGAAGGACTGGGCACCACCGCGATCTGGCTGACCCCCGTCGTGGTCAACCAGCCCGTGCAGATCACCGACACCTGGACCGGCGCGGGCTACCACGGCTACTGGGGCACCGACTTCACCGCCGTCGACCCGCACCTGGGCGACGACCAGCAGCTCCAGAGCCTCATCGCCGCCGCCCACGAGCGCGGCATCAAGATCTACCTCGACATCGTCGTCAACCACACCGCCGACGTCATCGGGTACGCCGAGGACGGCGACGCCTACGTATCCAAAGAGGACCAACCGTATCGCGACGCCGAAGGCCGGCCCTTCGACGACGCGAACTACGCCGGCTCGGGCGAGTTCCCCGAGACCGGGGCCGAGACCTTCCCGTACACGCCCGTCGTCGAAGCGGGCCAGGAGCACCGCAAGAAGCCCGAGTGGCTCAACGACCCGGCGATGTACCACAACCGCGGCGAGTCCACCTTCTCCGGCGAGTCCTCCGAGTACGGCGACTTCGCCGGGCTCGACGACCTGTGGACCGAGCGGCCCGAGGTCGTCCAGGGCTGGACCGACGTCTACGCCGACTGGATCGCCGACGCGGGCGTCGACGGCTTCCGCATCGACACCGCCAAGCACGTCAACCTCGAATTCTGGCCGCAGTTCCTCGCGGGCGTGCGCGACGCCGCCGCCGCGAAGGACATCGACTTCTTCGCCTTCGGCGAGGTCTACTCGGGCGACCCGCTCCTGACGAGCACCTATGTGCGCCAGGGCAGGCTCGACGCCGTGCTCGACTTCGGCTTCCACGGCGCCGCGACCGGCTTCGCCACCGGCGCGGCCGGAGCCGAAGGGCTCGCCACCGTGTACGCCTCCGACCCGCTGTTCACCTCCCCGGGCACCGACGCGCTCACCATGCCGACGTTCGTGTCCAACCACGACATCGGCCGCGTGGGCACGGCGATCACCGCCGCCGCCGAGGAGGACACCTGGCTCGACCGGGCGATCCTGGCCGAGGAGCTCATGTTCCTCACCCGCGGCCAGCCGGTGGTCTACTACGGCGACGAGCAGGGCTTCACCGGCTCCGGCGGCGACGACTACTCACGCCAGACCATGTTCGCCTCCCAGGTCCCCGACTACCTCGACGACGCGATCATCGGCTCGGACCGCACCCACGCCGACGACCACTACGACACCGGGCATCCGATCTACCGGGCCATCGCCCAGCTCGGCGCGCTCAGGGCCGAGCACCCGGCGCTGAGCGACGGCGTCCAGATCACGCGCTCGACCGAGAACGGCGTGTTCGCCTTCTCCCGCATCCACGCCGCCGAAGGCGTGGAATACCTCGCGGCGGTCTCGAACTCGACGACCGAGCAGACCGTGGAGGTCGAGACCCTCTCCGACGCGTTCACCCCGATCTACGGGGAGGGCGCGATCACGGCCGCCGACGGCACCGCCGCGATCACCGTCCCGCCCCTGTCGGCCGCGGTCTTCCGCGCCGACGACGCCGTCGACGCCGGCGGCGCCCCGGCGGTGACCGTCGACGTCGCCGCCGAATCGGCCACCACCGCCCACGTCACCGCGAACGTGGACGGCGACCCGCTCGCCCGGGTCGCCTTCGCCGCCTCCGTCGACGGCGGCCCGTGGACCTACGTCGGCACCGCCCCCGGCCCCGACCACCGGGTCGCCTTCGACCTCAAGGGCCTGCCGGGGAACGCCGCCGTCGAGTTCAAGGCCGTCGCCCTCGACCGGGAGGGCCGCACCGCCTCGGGCAAGGCGGCCACCGCCGTCGCCACCCCGGCCGCGGCGGGCGGCTCGCCCGCGTGGGCCACCGTCCACTACGACGGCGACCCCGAGCGGTGGGGCCTGTACGCCTGGGGCGACGTCGCCGAGGAGTCGGTCACGACCTGGCCCGAGGCGAACCCGTTCTCCGGGCGGACCTCCTACGGCGCCTTCGCCTCCCTCCGGCTCGCCGAGGGCGCGGACGAGGTCGGATACCTCGTCGTCGACGCCGAGGGGAACAAGGACTTCGAGGACGACCGCGCCTTCGACCCGGGCGCGAACGCCGAGATCTGGCTGCGCGCGGGCTCGGGGGAGGCGGCCCACTCGCTGGCCGAGGCCAACGGGCACGTCACCGTCCACGCCCCCGACGACGGCGCCGACTGGGGCCTGCACGTGTGGGGCGAGGCGCTCCCCGAGGGCGCGGCCACCGACTGGGACGCGCCCCTGCCGCCGGACGGCACCGACGAGTGGGGCCGGTACTGGCACGTGCCGGTCGACGACGTCGACGCCGAACTGGGCCTCATCGTCCACGCCGGAGACGAGCGGCTGCACGAGTCCGACATCGCGCTCACCCCCGCCGCGCTCGGCGAGACGTGGGTGACCGCCGAGGGCGCGCACGCCTCGCGGGCCGCCGCCGACGGCACGGCCGTCATCCACTACCAGCGCCCCGACGGCGACACCGACGGGTGGGTGCTGCACGCCTGGGAGGGCGCGGCCGACCCGTCCGACTGGAGCGAGGGCCTGGAACCGGTCGGCGCCGACGCCTACGGGGCGGTGTACGAGGTGCCGCTCGCCGAGGGCGCCGAGGCGCTGTCGTACATCCTCCACCGCGGCGACGAGAAGGACCTGCCCGCCGACCAGCGGCTCGTGTTCGCCGAGCACGGCCACGAAGTGTGGATCACCGCCGCCACCGAAGGCTACGTGCGCCCCGCCGGGGCCTCGGCCTCGCGCGGCCAGGACCTCGACCTGGCGAGCGAGCGGGCGATCTGGCTCGACGAGGACACGATCGCCATGGACGTCGCGGCCACCGACGGCAGGGTCTTCGAACTGCTCGCCTCCGCGGACGGCTCCATAGGCGTCGAGGACGGCGCGATCACCGGCGAGTACGCGACGATCGGCCTGACGCCCGCGGGCGGCCTGACCGAGCCGCAGCGCCGCGCGAACCCGCTGTACTGGAACTACCGGGCGTTCACCGTCGACGCCGGCGCGGACGTGAAGGAGGCGCTGCGCGGGCAGCTCGTCGCGGTCGAACGCGACCACACCGGCCGGGCCCGGTACGCGACGGGCGTGCAGACCGCCGGCGTGCTCGACGCGGTCTACGCCGCGGCCGTCGACGCCGACCTCGGCCTGACGTGGCAGCGGCACAAGCCGACCGTGTCGGTGTGGGCGCCCACGGCCCGGTCGGTCCAGCTGGAGCTGTTCGACGCCCCCGGCGGGGAGCCGACGCTGCACGCGATGTCCTTCGACGAGGACACCGGCGTGTGGTCGGTCCGGGGCAAGAAGCAGTGGGACCGCAAGTACTACCGCTTCGCCGTCGAGGTGTGGCACCCGGCCACGCAGCGGATCGAGTCCTACGCGGTCACCGACCCGTACTCGGTGTCGCTGGCGGCGGACTCGACCCACAGCCAGATCGTGGACCTCGACGACGCGGACCTGAAACCGGAGGGCTGGGACGACCTGTCCAAGCCCGAGCCGGTGACGGCGGCCCAGGCGCAGGTGTGGGAGGTCCACGTCCGCGAGTTCTCGATCGCCGACGAGTCGGTCCCGGCCGAGCTGCGCGGCACCTACGCGGCGTTCGCCGAGGCCGACTCGGCCTCAGTGCGGCACCTCGCCGAACTCGCCGACGCCGGACTGACCCACGTGCACCTGCTGCCCACCTTCGACATCGCGACCGTCCCCGAGACCGGGCAGGCCGAGCCGGACTGCGACCTGGCCTCGTTCGCGCCGGACTCGCCCGAACAGCAGGCGTGTGTCGGCGAGGTCCGCGCCGAGGACGGCTTCAACTGGGGCTACGACCCGTACCACTTCAACGCCCCCGAGGGCTCCTACGCGACCGCCCCGGACGGGACGCCGCGCGTCCTGGAGTACCGGCGGATGGTCGCCGCCCTCAACGGGCTCGGCCTCAGGGTCGTCAACGACGTGGTCTACAACCACACCTCCGCCTCCGGCGTCGACGAGCGGTCGGTGCTGGACCGGATCGTGCCCGGCTACTACCACCGGCTCGACCCCGCCGGCGACGTCTACACCTCCACGTGCTGCCAGAACACGGCGCCCGAGCACGCCATGTTCGGCAAGTTCGTGGTCGAGTCCACCGCGCTGTGGGCCGAGGCGTACAAGGTGGACGGCTTCCGGTTCGACCTGATGGGCCACCACCCGAAGGACAACATCCTGGCCGTCCGGGAGGCGCTCGACGCGATCGACCCCGACATCGTGATGTACGGCGAGGGCTGGGACTTCGGCGAGGTCGCCGGGGACGCCCTGTTCGAGCAGGCGACGCAGCGGAACATGGCCGGCACCGGCGTCGGGACGTTCAACGACCGGATGCGCGACGCCGTGCGCGGCGGCGGCCCCTTCGACGAGGACCCGCGGGTGCAGGGCTTCGGCTCGGGGCTGTGGAGCCAGGACAACGGCTCGGGCGCGAGCGGCGACGAGGACGAGCAGCTGGCCGCGCTGCTGCACGCGGGCGACCTGACGAAGCTCGGCCTGGCGGGCAACCTCGCGGACTACGCGTTCACGGCCTCCGACGGGCGCACGGTGACCGGCGCCGAGCTCGACTACAACGGCGAGGGCGCCGGGTACACGGCGCAGCCGGGCGAGGCGGTGAACTACGTCGACGCGCACGACAACGAGATCCTGTTCGACGCCCTCGCCTACAAGCTCGACTGGGACGTGGCCGGAACCGACCGGGCGCGCATGCAGGTGCTGAGCCTGGCGACGGCGGTGCTGAGCCAGGGGACCGGGTTCGTCACGGCGGGCTCGGAGCTGCTGCGCTCGAAGTCGCTGGACCGGGACTCCTACGACTCCGGCGACTGGTTCAACGCGATCCGCTGGGACTGCGAGGGGACCGAGGCGTTCGGCCCCTCCGGCAACGGGTTCGGCGCCGGCCTGCCCCCGGCGTGGACCAGCGAGGACAAGTGGCCCTTCGCCGAGGAGGCGATCGCGAACGTCGAGCGGCCCTCGTGCGCGGACATCGGACTGGCGAGCGCGCGGTACGCGGAGCTGCTGCGGATCGCGTCGTCGACCTCGGCGTTCAGCCTCGGGGACGCCGAGGCCGTGGCCGAGCGGGTCGCCTTCCCGCTGTCGGGCGGGGACGAGGCGCCGGGCGTCATCACGATGACGATCGACATGGCCGGGACCGGCGACGCGTTCGAGCGGGTGACGGTGGTCTTCAACGCCACGCCCGAGGCGGTCGACCAGACCGTCGCGGACCTGGCCGGGACCGGCGCCGAGCTGCACCCGGTGCTGACCGGGTCGGCCGACGCGGCGTTCGCCGAGGCCGCGTTCGACGACGCGACGGGGACGTTCACGGTCCCGGGCCGGACGGTGGCGGTGTTCGTCAGCTGAAGGCCGGGGCCGCGCCGCCGAGGGGCGGCGCGGCCCCGCAGCTAACGATTCGGGCCTTGACAGGCCAGGAATACTGAGGGGTACTTTCGGATCCCTGAAACCGGGGCGGGCGCTCGGCGCCCGTCCCGGTTTACCGTCGCCGGGGCGATCGGGAGCCGCGAGCGGCCGACGCGACGGCCGTTCACGAAGCGCGCACTGCGGCGGCCCCGGCCCCTGCCCGCCGCGGCGGGGGCCTCCGGCCGTCGCCCGCATCGGCCGAGGTTCCGGCGCGACCGGCCACTGCGCATGTGGAAAAAGCCGGTTACGCTTTCTGACATGACATACCCCCCGCAAGGCCAGCCGGGCGACCCTTACGGGCAGCCCCCGCAGTACAGCCAGCCGCCCGCAGACGGCTACGCGCCCGGACAGGCCGGCGCGGGCTACGGTCAGCAGCCGCCCCAGTACGCCCAGCCCGACATGGGCCAGGGCGGGTACGCCCCGCCTGGCCCCGGCTACGTCACCCAGCCCGGGTACGCGCCGCAGCCGGGGCCCGGCGACCAGTACGGCCCGTACGGGCCGCCGCCGGTGCAGCCGACGAGCAAGGGCGGGGCGGGCACGGCCGTGCTCATCGTCGTGGTCCTCATCCTCATGATCGGCGGCGGCGCCGCCGGCTACCTCCTCCTGGGCGGGGACGACGACGAGGCCACCACCACCGCGGGCGACGACACCAGCGAGACCGCCGAGGAGGACCCCGACGAGGACGGCGAGCCGACCGACGACGGCGGCGACGGCGGCGAGGCGCCCCTGCCCGACGACGGCCTGACCGTCTCGTCCCTGGGCTCGGTGACGCCCCTGCCGGGCGACCCGTGGGAGTTCTACGACGGCCCCGGCTTCGCCGGCCGGCTCAGCAGCGACTCGCACGCCTACTACATCCCCCACACCAGCTCGTGGATCTCGTACCTGGAGGTCGGCATGGTCGACGCCTCGTACTTCCCGTACGACCCGGCCGACCTGCCGGGCAGCGCGAGCGCGGCGATGGAGGCGTGGACCGCGGGCTTCGCCTTCGGCAGCACCGAGGGCCTCCAGGTGGGCGAGACGACGCTCACCGACACCGAGGTCGACGGCCGCCCCGCGGTGCTCGCCGAGACCACCGTGTCGTGGACGTCGTCCACCAGCACCACGGACCTCTACGAGGACATCGCGATCCTGCTGGTGGACGTGGACGGCGCCAACGGCTTCTTCGGGATGGCCAGCGTGCCCGAGTCGGGCACCGATGCCCGCCAGGCGGGCATCGACGCGCTCCTGGGCACCGTGTTCGGGGGCGAGAGCGCCTAACGCGTCGTTCGCGGGCTCCGGGCGGGCGCCGTCCGGCCCGAGTCCCTGAACATCGCACCTAGGAGCCGTCCGCGGCCTCGTCGAGCTTGCGCTGGGCGCGGTCGACGTCGGCGGTGACCTCGTACGCCTGGTAGAGGCTCCGGGCCCGCGTCCACTCGGCCAGGGCCTCCGCCCGGTCGCCCGTCGCGAGCCTGATGTCGCCGATGTGCTCCATGACGAAGGCCGCGGTGGGCTCCATGCCGTGCTCGCAGTACATGCCCATGGCCTTGCCGTAGTGCTCCAGCGCCTCGGCGAACCGGCGCTCGCGGTGGGCGATGTAGCCGAGCCCGAACCGCGCGGTCGCCTCGGCGACCGCGACGCCGGTCCCCTCCCCGAAGGACAGCATCCGCTCGAAGCACACGCGCGCCTCGTCGAGCGCCCCGAGCCGGGCGCTGTGCCAGCCGATCACGTGCTCCGTGCGCATCTCCCAGATCTCGTCGCCCGCCTCGCGGAAGTGCTCGCGGGCGCGCTTGCCGTAGTCGATCGCGTCGGCGTCGCGCTCCGCGCGGGCCGCGGCGACGCTCAGCCCGTGGAGCACGAAGCCCTTGGCCCAGGGCATGGCGTGCTCCTCGGCCAGGGCCATCGCGCGTTCGAGCCTGACCTGCGCGGCCTCGCGGTCGTCGATGTAGAACAGGCCCGCCGCGAGGTAGCCCAGGGAGACGATCTCGGCGAACGGGTCGCGGCTGCGGCGGGCGGCGGCCAGGGCCGCGGACTGGCAGTCGATCATGTCCTGCCCGCGGTGGCGCACCATGATGTACTCCACCAGGCACCACGCGAGCCGCCAGAGGAGCCGGTCGTGGGCGGGCGCGACGTCGAGCCGGACGAGCGCCAGCAGCACCGGGTACTCGGCGGCGAGCCAGTCGCGGGCCGCGCGCAGGCCGTCGATCGACTCCGGGGTCACGTCCGGGGAGGGCCCGCCGAAGTCGAGCCGTTCGCGGTAGGAGGCCAGGAGGCGGTCGGCGCGGTCGACGCTGAAGAGGTAGTGCTCGAGCATCCGCCGGGACGCCTGCGCCCGGTCGTCCGCGGTGGCCTCGGCCTCCAGGCGTTCGGCGGCGAAGACGCGCAGCAGGTCGTGCATGACGAACCGGCCGGGCCGGTGCTCGTGCACCAGCTGCACGGTGGCGAGTTCGCGCAGGGTCTCCTCGGCCTGCCGGAGCGGGACGGCGGCGAGGCTGGCCAGGGCCGCGGCGGTGACGTCGGGGCCGGGGTGGAGGCCGAGCAGGCGGAACGCCTGCCGGGCGCGGGCGCCCAGTTCCTGGTAGGAGCAGGAGAACACGGTGCGCGGGTCGGAGGTCGGGTCGTCGGAGGAGAGGACCCGCAGGACGTTGCCGGTCGATTCGAGCCGGTCGGCGAGCGAGGTGAGCGGCAGGTCCGGGTTCGCCGCGGCCCAGGCGCCCGCCAGGCACAGCGCCAGCGGCAGGCCCGCACAGACGGCGACGATCCGCCGGGCGGCCCGGGACTCGGCCAGGTCGTCGGCGACGAACCGGCCCAGGACCGCCGTGGACTCCTCGTGCGTGAGCACGCCGAGCGGGACCGGGGTGGCGCCGTCCAGGCCGATCAGGCCCATGAGCCGGTTGCGGCTGGTGACGACGGTGAAGCTGTCGGCCGAGGCGGGCAGGAGCGGCCGGACCTGCTGGGCGTCGCGCGCGTTGTCGAGCACGATGAGGACGCGCCGCCCGGCCAGCATGGTGCGGTAGAGGTCGGCCTGGTCCTCGAGGTCGCCGGGGAGGTGGTGCTGGTCGACGCCGAGCCGGCGCAGGGCCTTGCCGAGCGTGGGGCCGGACCCGGTCTGGGGCGCCAGGGGGTCGAAGCCGCGCAGGTCGAAGTAGAAGCAGCCGTCGGGGAAGCGGTGGGCGACCCGGTGGGCCCACTGGAGCGCCAGGGAGGTCTTGCCGACCCCGCCCATGCCGCTGACGACGGCGAGTCCGGCCCGTCCGGCGCTCGCGTCCAGGGCCGCGTCGAGCCGCTGGAGCTCGTGGCCGCGGCCGGTGAAGCGGGCGGGGGCGGCCTGGAGGGTGAACGGGACCCGGCCGGGCTTCGGCGGCGCGGCGGTCGCGGGGGCGGGCTCGGGGTCGTCGCGGAGGATGCGGGTGTGGATCTCGCGCAGTTCGCGGTCGGGGTCGTATCCGAGCGCGTCGACCTGCCGGGTCTTGACCGCCTCGAAGAACTCCAGGGCCTCGCCGGTGCGGCCCGAGGCGTGGAGCGCGCGCATCAGCTGGGCGGCGAAGCGCTGGCGGGCGGGGTGGCGGCGGACGGCCTCGCGGAGCTCGCCGAGCAGCCGGTGGTGCTCGCCGAGGGCGAGTTCGACGTCGAAGCGCTGCTCCAGCAGGGCGAGGCGGTCCTCGTCCAGGGCTCGGGCGATCGACTCGACGAGGCGGCCGGACATGCCGGCCAGGGCCGGGCCGCGCCATTCGCCGAGCGCGCCGCCGAGCCGCGCGAGCGCCCCGGCGAGGTCCCCTGCGCCGCTGAGCGTCCGGGCGTGCCGTTCGGCGGCCTTGCAGCGCAGGGCGTCGAGTTCGTCCTCGGCGATGTCGAACCGGTAGGCGTCCTCGCTGACGGTCTTCAGGCGGTCCTTGAGCAGGGGGTGGGCCCGGCGGATCTCGCCGACGATGTTCTGAATCTGCTTCTTGGGGTTGTCGGGGAGTTCGGCGTCCTCCCACAGGCCCCGGACGAGGCCGGTGATCTGCACGGGCTTGTTCGCCTCGTCGAGCAGCATGACGAGCACTTTGCGGGGGTTGCGCCCCGGGACGGTCACCGGTTCCCCGTCGATACGCACCTCGAAGGGGCCGAGCATCCGGGCGTCGAGTGTTGGCATGAGGAGCGGCCTTACTGCTGGGAGCATCCGTACATCAGTGTCCCACATAGAGGTCGATGACCGGCTCTTCCGATCCGTGATCATTCGGGGACGGATACGGGAGGCGGCGCGCGAGCATTCGCGCCATCCGGTTCGGGCGCGCGGCCGCTGCGCCGGCACAGAGAGGAAGACCGATGGACCATCTCGACGTCCCCGACGACTACGAAGAGCGGCTGGCGGCCGGGCGGCGCGCGGCCGACCGGCTCCCCGAGGGCCCGGCCCGGGACGCCGTCCTGCGCGCGCTGGCGCTGGCCCCCGCGCGGGCGGTCGCGGAGGAGGCGCGGCGGCGCGCCGAACGGGCCGAGGCGCTGATCGAGGAGTTGCAGCGGTCCGGTTTCGACGGCACCGACCCCGAGCGGGTCGTGTGGCTGCGGCTGGACTACACCGGGCGGCTGGCCTCGCTCGCGTTCAGCCCGACGATCGACCGCCTCAGCAACCCGGTGGCGGCCGACGCGGTGGTGGAGGCGTGGGCGGCGGCCGAGGCGGCGCGCGCGGGCGAGGCGGCCCGCCTGGAGCGGGTGGGCGCGTCCCTGTACGGGGGCGGCGGCGAGGAGCCGGGGTTCGCGGTGCTGCGCGCGCGGCTGGATTCGCGTGCGAGCGAGCGGATCGAGCACACCGACGCCGACGAGCTGTGCTCGGTGGAGGTGGACCTGGAGGGGCGCTTGACCGCGTGCCGGTTCCTGATCCCGAACGCCACATTGGACTACGACTGCGAGACGCTCGCCGCCGAGACCGCGGCGGCGATCGGGGCCGCCCAGCGCCGGGCCGAGGCCGCCGTCGCGGACCTGGTGGCCCGCTGCTTCGGGCACGGCGCGGCGTGAGGGCCGGGCGCGGCCGTGAAAGTGCGTTGCGGCCGGCCCGCTCCGGCGCGAGACTGGCCCGATGGCCGATGAGTCCCCCCTGCCCGGCGGTTTCGTCAACGAAGTGGTGCTGAAGGACGGGAGCGTGCGCCGCCCGCTCGGCGCGCACTCGCCGTTCGTCCACCGGCTGCTGCGCCATTTCGAGCGCCGCGGCTGGAGCGGCGCGCCCCGGTTCCTGGGGGTCGACGGGGACGGCCGGGAGATGCTGGGCTTCATCGAGGGGCACGCCGCGATCGAGTACGACCGGTCGGCCTACGCCGAGTCCGACGCGGCCCTGGAGCGGCTGGGGGCGATGGTGCGGGAGTTCCACGACCTCGCCTCGGACCCGGCGCTCTCGGGCGAGGCCGAGACGGTGTGCCACAACGACCTGTCGCCGAGGAACACCGTCTACGCCGACGCGGGCGAGGGCGCGCCGCCGGTGGCGTTCATCGACTGGGACACGGCCGCGCCCGGCGAGCGGATCCACGACGTGGCGCACCTGTGCTGGCAGCACCTGCGGCTCGGCTCGCCGGTCACCGACGTGGCCGAGACGGCGCGGCGGATGCGGCTGGTCTGCGACGCCTACGGCCTCGACCGGGACCGGCGGGGCCGCCTGGTCGCGACCGTCCTGTGGTGGCAGGACCGCTGCCGCCGGGGCATCGAGGCGGGGGCGGCGGCGGGCGACCCGGCGATGGTCCGCCTCCGCGACCTGGGCGCGCCGGTCTGGATCGGGGAGGACCGCCGGTGGGTGGCGGCGCACCGGGACGGCCTCGAAGCGGCCCTGTGAGCGCGGCCGCCCCGGTCGTCAGGCGTACGGGTCGTCGTCGCCGCCGCCGATGCCCCAGACGTCCTCTTCGGGGTCCTCGGTGAGCTTCGACTCCCTGGCCGTCTCCTCGTCGGTCTTGCCGCCGCCGCCGCGACCGCCGCCGCCCATCATGGACGATCCCGGGCCGGTCCCGCCCGGGCCGCCGCCCGCGGTGCGCGAGGCGCCGGCCGCGGCGCCGGGGCCGACGCCGACCGGAGCGGCCGGGCCGCCGCCCGCCGCCAGGCCCCCGGCGGGGCCGAGGCCGCCGGTGCCGGGCCCGCCGCCCGCGCCGAGTCCTCCTGCGCCGGAGGCGAGGCCGCCGGAGAGGTCGTCGGGGTCGGGCCCCACCGCTCCGGCCCACGGGTCGTCGATGTCGGGCCGCTGGAAGTCGTCGAGGCCCGCGGGCGTCTCGGGCATCGCCGGCGGCTGCGGGGCCTGCGGCCCCTGGGGCGTCTGCGGCGGCTGCCCGTCCTGCGGCTCCTCGGCGGGCCGCTCCCGCTCCTCCTCGGTCGCCGCGTCCTCCTCGTCCTGCTCTTCTTCGGACTCCTCCTCGGGTTCCTCCTCCTGCGCGGGGTCCTCCGTTCCCGAGTGGTCCTCGGCGGCCAGGTGGCGCAGGTCCTCGCCGGTCGGCGAGGACTTGGAGCCCAAGGGCTGCAACAGGCCCGCGGCGGTGCTCAGGGCCGTCGCGGCCTGCGCGTCCGTCGCGTTGAGCCCGGCGAGGACGACCTGGAGGGCCGTCGTCGAGGCGAACGCCGTGGCCTCCAGGGCCGCCTGCAACTGGAACCCGAACGGGCCGGCCATCGCGATCGCCAGCCGGTGGCCGGCCCCCAGCACCACCTGCGGGGCGGGCTGGACGTCGAATCCGGCCGCCTGGATCGCGGCGTCGGCGGCCTTCAGGATCGTCACCGCGGTCTCCATCGCGGCGCCCGCGGCGCTGAGCTGCCCGGCCGCGGCCGCCGCTTGGGAGGCCAAGGCGTCGATGTGGGTGCCGACGGTCGTCACCTCGGTGTTGAAAGCGGTGTTCGCCTCGTCCTTCCAGTGCTTGTTGAGCGAGGCGACCTCCTCGCCGTACGCGAGGCGGTGCTCGGTCAGGTCGGACCCGGCGGTGGTCATCTGCGCGGCGTAGTCGACGAACGCCGCGGGGCTCGCCGAGAGCGCTTCCCGGTACGTGGGCATGGCGGTCTCCTATTCCGGCCGGGCCGCGGGCAGCTCGCCCGCGATGGTGTTGAAGCGGCCGCCGACCTCGGCGTCGTTGGCCTCCATGTCGTCGGCGCATCCCGCGACCTGCTCGCCCTGCCAGAGCTGGCGGTCCTCGACGCTGGCGACGTCCGCGGCGAACGCGGCCTGCCACTCGCCGCCCGCCTGACCGGTCGCGAAGCCCGCGTTCTGCTCCGCGGCGGCCGCCGCCGGGCTCTCCACTCGGCTCGACGCGTCCCGCACCCGGGGCGCGAGCGTGCGCAGCGCACTGCCGCCCACTCGCACTTCCTGCACGTCCATGTGCACGGCCATGGTCGCCTCCCTGAGGTCGCTGCGCCCTTGCGGGCGGACGCCCGGCGGCGTCCTCAGCAATGTGCGGCATCCCGTCCCGTACCGGTCCCCGGCCCGCCCCCGGCGTCCGTGACCGATCCGGGACGGCGCGTCGTTCCATTGGAACCGCAGATGCCCCCTGGACACCCCGGATGGAGGTGTGTCGCGATGAGCGACAGCCGGTTCGAGTTCGATTTCGAGTTCACGATCGGTGCGTACACCGGCGACGAACGGCAGGGCCTGGAGGCCCCCGCGGTGCCATCGCCCTCGTCGTGGACGATCGCGTTCGGCGACACGGCCTCGGGCGCGGAGCGCGCGGGATGCTCGGCGGGGGCGTGCCCGCACCCGACCGCCCACCCCGCCGAGGCCGACTGGCAGCAGTTGGCCTCGGCCGTGCCGGTGCCCGGGCAGCTCCACCGGTTCAAGCCGCGCTGCGACGACATGGCGTACCCCACCGAGGAGGACTTCCGGTCCGCCGTCCGCGCGGTGCGCCCCGAGGGGGCCGACGACTTCTCGCTGCAACGGCTGCGCGAGGGCTGGACCGGCGAGGTGGCCGCGCGCCTGGGCGCGTGGCCCGAGCGCGTCAGGTCGAAGCTGGCCGCCTTGGCGGAGCACTGGGCGGGCGAGGACTTCGACGCGTTCGCCGCGCAGATCGACCAGACGCGCTCGCTCGTCGAGGGCGTCCTGGACGACATCGAGACCACCGCCGACGAGCTGCGGCACCGCGAGGAGGTCGTCTACACCCTCCAGGGCGGCGACTCCGGCGAGATCCCCTACCCGGCGCCGATGGTGGGCGTCGAGGGCGAATGGAGCAATCTGACGGCGATCCACGTGCGCCCGGCCTGGTGGCACGGCGACTGCATCCTGATGAGCTGCGAGGAGGCCGAGAAGGCGCTCGAACTGGGCGGGGCGGACCCCTCGCTGGCCACGGAGGTGCGGGAGTTCATCGAGGAGAAGGTGGGCGAGCGGCTGAGCGGGCTCGAAGCGCTCGTGTCGCCGGTGCGGCTGCTGGCCGCCGAGGACGCCAAGGAGCAGTACGGCCCCCGCGTCGAGGCCGAGCTGGCCGCGTACCAGGGGCGGCAGGCCGCGATAGACGAGGCCATCGCGCAGAAGCGGACCGATCAGAGCGCCGAGCTCCAGGACTTCCAAACCACCGGGGACGACCGGCCGTTCCCCTCGGCGGCCGATCGGGCCCGCATGGAGGTGCAGCCGCCCGAGGTGGAGCGGCCGGCCGCTCCCGTGCCGCCCGAGACGCGGCAGGACCCGAGCCCGGTGCCGCCGAGCGGCGACGGCAGCACGGCGCAGACGGCGGCGGAGGAGCCCGAGGAGGAGTTCGACCCCGAGGAGCCCTGGGCCGAGAACGACGACGGGGACGAGGCGGTCGCGGGCGGCCTGGCCGGCGGCGGCGCGGGCGGGCTCGGCGGCGGCCTCGGCGGGGCGCCGGTGGGCGGCGGGGCGGGCGCCGTCCCGTCGGCGGCCCCGGCCGCACCGAGCGCGACGGGGCCGTTCGCGGCCCCCGCCGCCCCGTCGGCGGGCAGCGGCGGCGGTGCGGGCGCCCCGAGGGCGGGCGCCGGGGGCGCCGCTCCGGGCGCGCCCTCCGCGAGGGGCGCCGCGAGCGGTGATGACGACGAGGAGCGCGAGAAGGACGACGGGCGCCTGCTGAACCGGGAGACCGGGAACGTCTGGGGCTACGTCCATCCCAAGGACGACCCGTTCGCGTGAGCGCCGCGGGGCGATGAGAGGGGACCGAAGACCATGACGACAGAGCGCGTGTTCGACGCGGCCGCACTCGAGGAGTACCGGCTGTTCCTGCAGGAGCTGCTGGACGAGTTGGAGAACAACGTGATCCCGGTGCTCCGCGAGGGCACCTTGAGCCGGGCTCCGGCGTTCGGGTCCGCGCCGGGCGCGGCCGAGAACGCCCTGCCCGAGTACCTGGAGTTCCACGCCGCGACGTGGCGGAACCTCCAGTACCTGCGCGGCACGCTCCACGGGCTGTCGGCGGCGCTGTCGGAGGCCGCGGCGGACGCGGGGGAGGGCGATGCGGCGGCGTACTGGGCGTTCATCGGCCTCGACTTCGGCGGGGACGCCGCCGGGACGGCGTGAGGCGGCCGTCGGGCGCGGGAGCACGCCCCCGCGCAGGTTATAGGCCATAACCTCTGAGGACGCGGCCGGTGCGCTTCGCGGGCATGGGAAGGCCCGGGGCCGCCGCGGCGGCCCCGGGCCGTGATCCCGGGCTAGAACGCCTCGTCCGGGAGGTCCATCGCCGTCAGGTCCGCGGCCTCCACGATCTTGCGGTCGGCGGTCAGACGCGGCAGCACCTCGCGGGAGAAGAACTTCGCGGCGGCCACCTTGCCGCGGTAGAAGTCCTCGTCGGCGCCGTCGTCGAGGCGGCGCTGCGCGATCTCGGCCTGCCGCAGCAGCAGCCAGGCCACCACCAGGTCGCCGACGGCCAGGAGCAGGCGGCGCGAGTGCAGGCCGGCCTTGTAGAGGTCGCGCGGGCGGCCGTCCATCGGGCCCATGAGCGCCGGCTGGAGCGCCTCGATGATGCCCTGGACGTCGCCGAGCGCGCGCTGGACCTTGGCGCGGACCTCGGCCAGCTCCTCGTGCCCGTCCGCGGCGGACTCCATGATCTCGGCGGCGACGGCCATGAGCGATTCGCCGTTGTCCTTGATGATCTTGCGGAACAGGAAGTCCATGCTCTGGATGGCGGTGGTGCCCTCGTAGAGCGTGTCGATCTTGGCGTCGCGCAGGTACTGCTCCAGCGGGTAGTCCTGGAGGTAGCCCGAGCCGCCGAACGTCTGGAGCGACTCCGAGGACAGCAGCTCGAACGCCCGCTCGGAGCCGCAGCCCTTGACCAGCGGCAGCAGCAGGTCGTTGATCCGCTTGGCGGTCTCGGCGGCCTCGGTGTCGCCGTCGAGGGCGGCCAGGCGCTCCCGGTCCTGCCACGAGCCGGTGTAGACGACCAGGGCGCGCAGGCCCTCGGCGTAGCTCTTCTGGAGCATGAGCGAGCGGCGCACGTCCGGGTGCTTGATGATCGGCACGCGCGGCGAGGTCTTGTCGCCCGACTGGAGCAGGTCGGGGCCCTGGATGCGGCTCTTGGCGTAGTCGAGGGCGTTGAGGTAGCCCGTGGAGAGCGTGGCGATGGCCTTGGTGCCCACCATCATCCGGGCGTACTCGATGATGAGGAACATCTGCCGGATGCCCTCGTGCCGGTCGCCGAGCAGCCAGCCCTTGGCGGGCGCCTTCTCGCCGAAGGTGAGCTCGGCGGTGGCCGAGACCTTCAGGCCCATCTTGTGCTCGATGTTGGTGGCGACGACGCCGTTGCGCTCCCCGAGCTCGCCGGTCTGCGGGTCGAACAGGTACTTGGGGACGATGAACAGGCTCAGGCCCTTGGTGCCGGGCCCGCCCGCGCCCTCCTCGCCCACGGGGCGGGCGAGGACGTAGTGGACGATGTTGTCGGTCATGTCCTGGTCGCCCGAGGTGATGAACCGCTTGACGCCCTCGATGTGCCAGGAGCCGTCGGGCTGCTTGTACGCCTTGGCGCGGCCGGCGCCGACGTCGGAGCCCGCGTCGGGCTCGGTGAGGACCATGGTGGCGCCCCACTGCTTCTCGATGAAGAGCTTGGCCCACTCCTTCTGCTCCTCGGTGCCTTCGAGGTAGAGGCTGTAGGCGAAGGAGGGGCCCGCGGAGTACATCCACAGGGCGGGGTTGGCGCCGAGGACGAGTTCGGCCATGGCCCACCAGAGCATCCGGGGCGCGGCGGTCCCGCCGAGCACCTCGGGGAGGTCCAGGCGCCAGTACTCTGAGTCCATGAACGCGCGGAAGGACTTCTTGAAGGACTTGGGGAGGGACACCGACTGCGTCGCGGCGTCGTAGACGGGCGGGTTGCGGTCGCCCTCGACGTAGCTGGCGGCGAACTCCTCTTCCGACAGGCGCGCGAGCTCGGAGAGGATCTCACGGGCGGTGGCGACGTCGAGGTCGCCGAAGGCGTCGTGGTCCAAGGTCTTGTCGGCGCCGAAGACCTCGAAGAGGTTGAACTCGAGATCGCGCAGATTGTGGCGGAAGTGCGTCATTGCGGGTCCTCCATTACTCAGTGGTAACCACCATCATATTACCCGTCAGTAGGTATCTCAAGTGTCCCGCGCGAAGCGGCTCGTGACCAGTAGGAACACAGCATGTCGCACGTGTTCGGTAATTTTCGGGGAACACCGTAACCAGCAAAGACATGCTTCGTTGAACCCGATGACAGACCACCTGTGCGACACCCGCCCGACACGCCGCCCGCGCCCGGGCCGGCGCCCCGCCCGCAAGCCTCCGCGGGCCGGCGCTCGACCACAGCAAGGAGCCTCCCGATGATCCGCAACGTCACCGACCGCATCGCCTCCCGGAACCGCCCCGCCTACAAGGGCCGCCACCGCCGCACCAGGGTCGGCGCGGCCCCGGCGCCGCTCCCCGAGCGCGGGGAGGCGGCCGAGTCCCGCCGCGAAGCGGAGCCGGTCGTCGCCGCGCCCCTCGCCCCGTGCGCCTGACCGGCCGCGCCGCCGGGCGCGGGCGGGCCGCCCGCGCCCGGCGGCGAAAACCGCTCGCAGCGGAGCGGCGGCCGCGGTTACAGTCGTGGCCGTCCCGGTCGGCATCGGCCGCGGCAGCCCTTCCCGCGCGGGCCGCGCCCGGCCCCCGACCCGTTAGGACGACCGCCATCGCCTCCCCCGCCGCCCCGCTCCCGAACCCCGCGCCGACCTTCGTGCTGGTGCACGGCTCCGGTTCGAGCTCGTTCATGTGGACCTCGATCCAGCGCGAACTGGCGCTGCTCGGCCACCGCAGCCTCGCCCTCGACCTCCCCGGGCACGGCCTGGACGCCCAGTACCCGGCCGCCTACCAGGCGCCGCAGGACCTCGACGCGTGGGCGGCGGAGCCGTCGACGCTGTCCGGGGTCACCTTGGAGGACAACGCCGACATGGTCGTCGACACCGTCCGTCGCCTCGCCGGGCACGGGCCGGTCGTGCTGGTGGGCGCCAGCCTCGGCGGCACGGCCGTCAGCGTGGCCGGGAACCGCGTCCCGGACCTCGTCGACGGGCTCGTGTACATCTCCGCCTGGTCCTGCGTGACGCGCGCCAACCCCATCGAGTACTTCGGCGAGCCCGAGTTCGCCGACAACCTGATGGGTCCCCTGGCCGCGTTGAACGTGGGCGACGCGGCCGCGCTCGGCGCGGGCCGGGCCAACTACCGCACGGCCGACCCCGAACTGCTCGCCGCGCTGAAGGCGGCGATCATGGCCGACGTCAGCGACGAGCGGTTCCGGGCCTTCCTCAACATCCTCCAGCCCGACGAGTCGCTCGCGGTGATGACCGGCGACGCCCGGGTCGAGGCGGGCACCTGGGGCACGATCCCCCGCGGCTACATCCGGCTCACCGGAGACCGCACCCTCCCGATCGCCATGCAGGACAGGCTCATCGCCGAGGCCGACGCGCTGACCCCGGACAACCCGTACAAGGTCCGCACGCTGGACTCCTCGCACGCCGGATTCGTCTACCGGGCGGCCGAGGTGGCCGCCATGCTCGCCGAGCTGGCCGGGTAGGACGGAGGCGACGCCGGAGGCCCCGCCGGGCCCTCCGGCGGCCCGCGCCGCCGCTCAGTCGGACTTGGGCCGGTAATCAAGGAGCATCAGGGCGATGTCGTCGGTCAGGGGGCCGCCGACCCAGCGGCGCAGCGCCGTCTCCAGCGAGGCCAGGCCGTCGCCCACGTCGCCGTGGCCGATGAGGCTCCAGGCGCGGTCGCGGATCGGGAAGAACTCGCCGTCCTGGCGCGCCTCGGCGAGGCCGTCGGTGTAGAGGAAGATCCGGTCGCCCGGCTGGAGCCGCACCGTCAGTTCCCGCGCCGAGGGCCCCAGGCCCAGCGGCGGGGCCATCGACTCGGGCTCCAGGTAGGAGGCGACGCCGTCGCGCACCAGCATGGGCGGCGGGTGCCCGCAGTTGACGATCTCGAGCGTCCCGCCGCGCTCCTGGAGGAGGATCGCGGTCACGAAGTCCTCCTCGTCGGCGTTGCGGGCCACGGCGTGGTCGAGGTCGGTGACCATGCACCGCTGGTCGGACCGCTCGAAGGCCACGTGCCGGAACGAGCCGAGCACGGTCGAGGACAGGCGCACCGCGTCCAGCCCCTTGCCGCGGACGTCGCCGATGATGATCCGCACCCCGTACTCGGTGTCGAGCGCTTCGTAGAGGTCGCCGCCGATCTCGGCGCCGGAGCGGGCCGAGACGTAGCGGGCGGCGATATGGAAGGGGCCCAGGCGGCTGTCGATGGGCCGCAGGATCGCCTGCTGCACCACCAGGGCGAGCTGGGTGAGCCGCCGCAGCCGGTCGTCGTCGCGCTCGCGGACCGTCGCGACCGCCACCGCGATGACGATCGCCACGCTCACCACGAGGAAGTCGAAGGGGTTCCTGAGGGTGGTCAGGACGTCGAAGTCGTAGAGGACCCACAGGTGGGCGAAGGAGCCGACGAGGCTCGCGATGCCGACGGCCGCGACCCAGCGCCAGGGCAGGAACGCCGAGACCACCAGCGGCGGCAGCGCCAGCCACGGCACCGCGTGCAGGTCGTCGCGCGCGGCGAGCTGGAGGGCGACCAGGACGACGACGGCGACGAAGGCGACGGCGAACACCGAGCGCACGGAGGGCGTCCAGCCGATCGACTGGTCCGCGGGAGCCGTGCGGGGGCTGCGTTGCAGCGGCGTGCGCATCTCGGTGAGCGCCTCCTTCCTACCGGGCCGGTCCGGGGCCGCAGGGGTTTCACACAAGAACCCATGGGTTCCGGCCCATGGGAAAGCGTGGAAACGGCCCTGTGGCCGTCCGGGTTCGCCGAGGTTCTCGCACCTCATTGCGAGAATCGCTGTTGTGAAGATCGTAATGGTCGCCTAGTAGGTTTCCTCCCTGGAGGATGCCATCACATCGCGCGTCCTGATCTCTGGGCGTTCGGACAGTCATATAAGACGAAAAGGACGATGCGGAGTCATCTGTTCGGTCAATGTCGGCGCGTCCGCGTCGTTCGGGGCGCGGCGGGGGCGGGGCCGGGGCCGCCGCGAGGCGCGGGCGCGGCGCCGTGCCGGGGCCCGCATACAGGCCGAACATACTTTATAGGCTATAACCTTCGCAGTGGCGCGAAGGCGAAAACCAGTCGGATCACCGCCCCGGACCGGCGCGCGCCCCTGCGGGGCTCTTGCCCGCGCGCCCCATCCCGCGGGCGGGGCAAAGGCGTTGCCGGAGGAAAGCCCAGCGTGCCAATATTGAGCGCGTGCAGCACACCCTGAAGAGGACGTCGTTCACCGACCCTGTCGCGCAAGCACTCTGCGAAGAACTCCAGGCCGAGTACCGCCGCCGCTACGGCGACGGCGACCAGACGCAGATCGAACTCGACGACTTCGATCCCCCGAACGGCGACTTCATCGTCGCGTTCGACGCCGACGGGGAGCCCCTCGGCTGCGGCGGGTGGCGCGCCCACGAGGAGACCGACGCCGAGATGAAGCGCGTCTACGTCCGCGAGCGCGCCCGGCGCCGCGGACTGGCGCGGCTGATCGTCGCCGCCGTGGAGGACTCCGCCGCCGAGGCCGGCCGCAAGCGGCTCGTCCTGGAGACGGGCCCGCGCCAGCCCGAGGCCATCGCCATGTACAAGGCGCTCGGCTACCGGCCCATAACGCCCTACGGCTATTACGCCGAGGCCGACGACTCGCTGCACTTGGGCAAGGAATTGCGCAGCGAAAGGCGCTAGCCGCAGGGCGGGCGCCTTCACGAAAGAGGCATTCGTCCTATTTCTCCCTTTATCGCCGTCGCCAATTGGCATAGCCGGACGTCGATAAAAAAGACCCTGTGACCGGAATTCACCGATAAGCGGTGGTCTCCCCCGTAGGCTGCGTTCACGGCGTCAACCGCCGCCACTTTCGACTCGACAGTCTCGAAAGGACCGCACGTGCGCAGCAACCGCAAGCATCTCATCCGCCTCGGAGTCGGCCTCGCCGCCGGGTTCAGCGCGGCCACACTGGCGATGACCTCGACCGGCGCCTTCGCCGAAGAGACGACCGTCCAGAGCGACTCCAGCACCCACATCATCGGCGGCGCGCCGGCCGCCGACGGCCAGTACCCGTGGATGGTGGCGCTGGCCGACGCCGCCGACCCGTCCTACCACTACTGCGGCGGCTCGCTGATCGAGGACGACGTCGTCCTCACCGCCGCCCACTGCACCGTCGGCAACGACCCCGGCGACGTGGTCGTCCGGCACGGCTCGGTGGACATCACCGCGACCGACGTCCACGCCGTCGCCGACATCCACGTCGCCGAGGGCTTCGACGACACCACGCTGGTCAACGACTGGTCGCTGGTCAAGCTCGCCGAGCCGATCCCGGGGGCCGAGCCGATCGCGCTCGCCGCCGACGACCCGATCGACTGGGGCGCCCTGGAAGTGGCCGGCTGGGGCGTCGACGACGAGGGCGGGGCGCCGACCGGGCTCCGCTTCGTCGAGGTCCCGCACGTGTCGGACGAGGACTGCGCGGCCGCGTACGGCTCGGCGTTCTACGCCGACTCAATGCTCTGCGCGGGCGACCTGGAGCACGGTGGCGCGGACGCGTGCCAGGGCGACTCGGGCGGGCCGCTCATGTCGACCGGGGGCGAGGAGGCGGTGCAGGTGGGCGTCGTCAGCTGGGGCGAGGGCTGCGGCGAGCCGGGGCACCCGGGCGTGTACGCGAACGTGGGCGCGCTGAACGGCGACATCCAGGACGCGCTCGCCGCGTGGTAGCGCCGCGCGCGGCGGGGGCGGGTCGGCCCGCTCCCGCCGCGCCGGACGGCCCGCGCCGAGGCGGGCGGCCCGGGCTTGTATACTCGTCACGACTCCGCTCGGCGGAGCGCGCGGGTGTAGTTCACTGGTAGAATGCGACCTTCCCAAGGTTGAGAAGCGGGTTCGATTCCCGTCACCCGCTCCATATCCCGTAAACGCCTCCGGCCCTCCGCCGGAGGTTTTCCGCTTTCCAGGGCCCGTTCGAAGGGCGCCGCTCCGCGGCCCGGGCGGCCCACCGCGCCGCCGAACGCTTCGGCTCCCCGTGCGCGGGAGCGAGGCGGCCCCGAAGCACGCGCCCGGGGCGGCCTGCCGTTCGTTCTCCCGCCGCGGTCGGCCCGGCCCCGAGGCCCGGCCGGCCGGTGTCGCGGCGCGCTGCCGCCTCCCCAGCCGCCACACGCGCCCGATTCGGCCCCGTGAACACCGCAATGCCCCGTTCACCTCACGCGGTAGCAGGTTCAATCGCCTCGCCCATGAAAATTTCCCGCCAGTTAGGAAAGGGAGACCCTCTTCACATCTTGAGTTTCCATAGGTACTATGACCAAATCGAGAATTACCGATACTTATTCCGAAACTTTCAGAGTTCTTTACCCTCGCTCTGCCCGGGAACGAGCATCGGTCGGCCAACCCTCAATCCCTCGAAAGGAACAGCTCCGATGAGCAAACCCCTTCACCGTCTCCGGACGCTCGCGGCGGCCGGAGCCGCCGTGGCGCTGGTGACCACCGCCGCCGCCTGCGGCGACGACTCCGGCAGCGACGCGGACATCGTCTGGTGGCACATCCAGAACCAGGACCCGATGATGTCCACCTGGTCCGACCTGGCCGACGAGTGGTCCGAGGAATCGGGCCTCTCCTTCAACGTGCAGGCCATCGAGAACGAGGCGTTCAAGGAGCGCATGGGCACCTCCACCCAGTCCGGCGACGTCCCCGACCTCTTCCAGACCTGGGGCGGCGGCGTGCTCGCCCAGCAGGTCGAGGCGGGCCTCGTCCAGGACCTCACCGGCAAGCTCGACGACTGCATCGACAAGGTCAACCCGGCCGCGCTCGACCCCTACACCATCGACGGCAAGCTCTACGCCGTGCCGTTCGACGCGGGCGTCGTCGGATTCTGGTACAACAAGGACCTCTTCGCCGCCGCCGGCGTCGAGCAGCCCCCGGCCACGTGGGCCGAGTTCCTCGACACCGTGCAGGCGCTGAAGGACTCCGGCGTCGCGCCGATCGCGCTCGCCGGCGGCGACAAGTGGCCCGGCCACTACTACTGGACCTATCTGGCGATGCGCCTGGCGGGCCTCGACGCCATGCAGAGCGCGGCCGAGGCCGGCGACTTCTCCGACGACGCGTTCGTCCAGGCCGGCGAGATGGTCGCCGAACTCGCCGAGATGGAGCCCTTCCAGCCCGGCTTCGAGTCGGCCACCTACGGCGAGGCCGACGGCCAGGCCGCGCACATGGGCGAGGGCCTGGCGGGCATGGAGCTCATGGGCCAGTGGGCGCCGGTCACCCAGCAGGACGCCTCGGGCACCGAGGGCCTGGGCGACGCGCTCGGGTTCTTCCCGTTCCCGGCGGTCGAAGGCGGCGCGGGCGCCATCACCGAGTACCTCGGCGGCGGCAACGGCTTCGCCGTCGGCTCGGACGCGCCCGATGAGATCACCGACTTCCTGTGCTTCCTGCTGGAAGAGGACAACCAGGCCCGCGAGGTCGCCGACGGCGGGTTCACCACCGTGGCCGCCGACCCCGACGCCGTGGTGCCCGAGATGGACGCGAACACGCAGGCCGTCGTCGACGCGCTGGCCTCGGCCACCGCGACCCAGCTCTACCTCGACCAGGCCTACCCGCCGGCCATCGGCGGCGTCATCAACGAGGCCACCGAAGGCGTGATCCTGGGGCAGATCTCGTCCGAGGACATGGTCGCGATGATCAACGAAGCGTGGGCGGCCGAGCAGTGAGTTCGGCTCCCCCGACGACCTCTCCGGCTCCCCCGGTGGGGCGCCCGGCCGACCGCGGCGGGAAACCCTCCCGCCGCCGGTCGGCCGGGCGGCCAGGCGCCGGGACCATCGCCGCGTTCCTCGCCCCCGGCCTGGTCCTGTTCCTGCTGTTCGTGCTCGCGCCGATCCTGTTCGCGGCGTATGTGGGCTTCTTCCGCTGGAACGGGCTGGGCGGACCGCCCACCGACTTCATCGGCTTCGAGAACTTCACCAACCTCCTCCAGGACAAGGTGTTCCTCGGCGACCTGTGGCGCGTGGGCCTGCTCATCGCCGGGTCGCTGGTGATCCAGCTGCCGCTCGCGTTCGGCCTGGCCATGCTGCTGCACCAGCGCTTCCCGGGCCGCACGGTCTTCCGGCTGCTGTTCTTCGTGCCCTACGTGCTCGCCGAGGCGGTCACGGGCGTCCTGTTCCGGCTCATCTTCTCCGAGCGGCGCGGCTTCGCCGACTCGCTCTTGGCGGCGGTGGGCATCGAGGCCAACGTCGGGTGGCTCTCGGACCGCACGGTCGTCCTGATCGTGGTGTTCGGCATCCTGACGTGGAAGTTCTTCGGCTTCTACATGATCCTGTACCTGGCCGGACGCCAGAACATCCCCGACGAGCTCTACGAGGCCGCCGCCATCGACGGCGCCAGCGACGGGCAGATGTTCCGCCGGATCACCCTGCCGCTGATGGGCCCGACCCTGCGCATCACGGTCTTCCTGTCCATCATCGGCGCCGTCCAGCTGTTCGACCTGGTGTTCGTCCTCACCGGAGGCGGCCCGTTCCACGCCTCGGAGACCATGGCCATCACCATGTACGAGCAGGGATTCCAGCGCAACCAGATCGGCTACGCCTCGGCGCTGTCGATCGCCATGTTCGCCATCAGCTTCGTCTTCGCGCTGTTCTACCAGCGGTTCGTGCTGAAACGCGACCTGCAGGGCGGCCTCACCGGGGGCGGCTCGAACGGAGGTGACCGCTGATGCCGGCCGTCAACACCAAGCGGGGCAACCTGCTGCGCAACACCGGGTTCTACATCGCCGCGTTCCTGACGACCGCGTTCGTGGCGACGCCGATCCTGTTCGCCCTCCTCGGCGGCTTCAAGGACAACCAGCAGCTGCGGGAGAACGCGCTCGGCCTGCCCAACCCGTGGAACACCGAGAACTACACCGACACGCTCTCCTCGGACGTGTTCTGGCAGCAGGCGGTCAACTCGGCCCTGATCGCCCTGGCGACCACGTTCATCGTGGTGGCCGCCGCCGCGATGGTCGCGTTCGTGTTCGCCCGCTACGCCTTCCGGGGCCGCGAAGTGCTGTTCATGCTCTTCGCCACCGGGCTGATGTTCCCCTTCGCGGTGGCGGTGCTGCCGCTGTTCATCATCCTGCGCACCATGGGCCTGCTGGACAACCCGCTCGGCGTCATCCTGCCGCAGGCGGCGTTCGGCCTGCCGCTGACGATCGTCATCCTCCGCAGCTTCTTCCGGGCCATCCCGGGCGAGGTCGAGGAGGCCGCGATCATCGACGGGGCGAGCCCGTGGCGGTTCTTCCTGACGATCCTGCTGCCGATGGCCCGCCCGGCGCTGGCGACGGTCTCGGTGCTCGCGCTGGTGGGCAGCTGGAACAACTACCTGCTGCCACTGGTGGTGCTGAACGATTCGAACCTGTGGACGCTCCCGCTGGGCGTGGACCAGTTCTCCGGCCAGTACGCCTCGGACACGGCGAAAGTGCTCGCGTTCGTCATGATGGCGATGCTCCCGGCGCTGCTGTTCTACGGCTTCGCCGAGCGCCACCTCATCAACGGCCTCACCGCGGGCAGCACGAAGGGCTGACAGCCGTCGGTTCCCCTCCGGCTTCGTGAGGCCGCCGGGAGGGAACCGATCCGGGCGCGGCGGCGTCGGAAGGTGCATGAGACATCGACTCGCACCTCTCGGCGCCGCCGTCGCCGTCCTGGCGGCCGGCGCGTGCACCGCCGCCCCCGACACGCACATCGAGCCCGCCGCCCCGTGGGTGCCCGCCTCCGCCCGGCTCGCCTCCTACGACTCCTGCGAGGACGCCCTCGAAGGCGTCCAGCGGTCCGTCCTGGACTCGCTGACCCGGATGCAGCACACGCGGCTCGAACGCGGCGGCGTCGACGCCGCCGAGGACGGGGCGGTCATGGCCGAGGAGAACGCCGCCGGGGACACCGCCGGCGCGCCCGAGTCACCGACCTCCTCCTCCGCGCATTCGGAGACGAACACGGCCGTCGCCGGCGTCGACGAGCCCGACATGGTCAAGACCGACGGCGCGTTCGTCTACAGCGTCGTCGACTCGGTGCTGCGCACGGTGGACGCGCGGACGGCCGAGATCGTCGCCGAGCGCGACTACGGCGCCGGGACGTGGGACCACCGCCTGTTCCTCGGCGACGACGAGCTGCTGGTCATGTACACGCAGGAGCGCGAGGAGGACGGCGAGTACGGCACGGCGTTCACGATCGAGCGCCTCGACGCGCAGGGCCTGGACGTGCTCGACACGTTCGGCATGGAGGGCGCCATGCTCGACGCCCGCATGGTCGGCGGCAGCGTCCGCCTGGCGGTGCGGTCCACCCCGCACATCGAGCCGCTGTGGGAGGAGTTCTACGGCGGCGGCGCCGCCGCCCTGCGCGAGGCCGTGCGCTCCACCGAGCTCGACGACTGGCTGCCGTCGTGGAGCGTCAACGGCGAGGACGGCGAGATCCCGTGCGGCGACATCGCCCACCCCGAGCGCTTCGAGGGCGGCTCGACGGTGTCGGTCCTCTCGCTCGCCGCCGACGGGGATTGGTCCGATGCGGAGCCGGTGACGGTGATGGCCGACGGCGGCACCGTCCACGGCACCGCCGAGAGCCTGTACCTCGTCCACGACGACCACGACTGGAGCGCCGAGGACCCGCGGGCGGAGACCGAGGTCTACCGCTTCGTCTTCGACGGCGACCGGCCGATCCTGGCGGGCGAGGCCGCGGTGCCGGGCACGCTGCTGAACCAGTACTCGATGAGCGAGTACGACGGCCACCTGCGCGTGGCGACCACCGAGGACACCGCGTCCTGGTGGTGGGGCTTCCCCGAGGACGGCGCGCCGGGCGGGGAGCCGGAGCCCTCGCGTTCGACGGTGACGGTGCTCGCGATCGGGGGCGAGGGGCTGACCGAGGTCGGCTCGGTCACCGACCTGGGCCTCGACGAGCGGATCTACGCGGTGCGGTTCATCGGCGAGACCGGTTACGTGGTGACGTTCCGCGAGACCGATCCGCTGTACACGCTGGACCTGTCCGATCCGGCGGACCCGCGGGTGACCGGCGAGCTGAAGATCACCGGCTACTCGGCGTACCTGCACCCGGTGGCCGAGGGCCGCCTGCTCGGCGTCGGCCAGGAGGCCACCGAGTCCGGCGTGACGACGGGCCTCCAGGTGAGCCTGTTCGACGTCTCGGGGCCGGAGGCGGGCGTGCTCGACCAGTACGAGCGGCCCGGCGCGGGCTCGGCGGCCGAGTGGGACCCGCACGGGTTCCTGTACTGGGAGCCGGAGGGCGTGGCGGTGCTGCCGGTGTGGGACTGGGACGGCTCCGCGTCGGGCTCGGGCGCGCTCGTGCTCGCGATCGGGGACGACACGGTGACCGAGGCGGCCTGGATCGAGCACGGGGCGTCCGTGGGCGGCACCCACTACGGCAACGAGATCGTGCGGAGCCTGGTCATCGGCGATCGGCTGTGGACCTTGTCGCACGCCGGGCTCATGGCGAGCGAGCTCGGCGGCGACTACGGCACCGCGGAGTGGGTCGCCTGGTAGCGGTGGAGGGCGGGCCGCGCCGCCGTTCGGGTGGCGGCGCGGCCCTTTTCCTGGTGAAGAAGCTCGCGGGCCGTGCATCGGTCCGGCCTGTTTCCCTCAGGTCTTCAGCGGCCGAGGTTCTGGAAGCGGCGGACGGCCACCGGCAGGAAGACCAGCGTGATGAGCACCGGCCACAGGACCGCCGCGGCGAGGGCGTGCTGCTCGGGCCAGGAGTTCCCCACGGCCGCGGGGTTGCCGAACAGCTCCCGGATCGCCGTCGCGGTGGCCGAGACCGGGTTCCACGCGGCGATGGCGCCGAGCCAGTCCGGCATGAGCTCGGGCGGGGTGAACACCGAGGAGACCATGCCGAACGGGAAGGCGAGCGCGAACAGGTTCCCGGCCTGCTCGACGTTCTTGACCAGGAGGCCGATCCAGACGCCGACCCAGATGAGCGCGAAGCGCAGCAACAGCAGCAGCGCGAAGGCGCCCAGGGTCTCGGCGAGGGTGCCTTCCGACCGCCAGCCGATGACCAGGGCGATGAGCGCCAGGACGGTGAGGTCGATGGCGGCGTGGATCGTGTCGGTGATGTTGCGGCCCACGACGACGGCCGAGGAGGCCATGGGCATCGAGCGGACCCGGTCGATGAAGCCCTGCTCCTTCGCCACGGCGACGGCCATCGCGGTGTTCATGAACCCGAAGGCCATGGTCATGGCGAACATCCCGGGCATGGCGTAGGCGACGTAGTCGACCCCGGCGCCCTCGCCGGTGACGTCCATGGCCGAGCCGAAGACGTACACGAACAGCAGCACCATGACGATCGGGAAGCCGAGCTGCCACACGAAGTTGACCGGCTGGCGGACCAGGTGCGTGAACTCCTGGCCGACGATGGTGCGGTAGTCGTGGAGCGTCCACTTGATCCGTGAGCCGGCGGTCTCGCCGGGAAGCGTCGAGGCGGTCATTTCCGGTCCCCTTCCTTGGTGCCGGTGGTGCCGATGAGTTCGAGGAACGCCTCGTCGAGCGTGGGCCGCCGCAGGCCGATGTCGGCGACGTCGAGGCGTTTCTCCTGGACCGCCGTGGCGGCGGCGGTCAGGGCCGCGACCGGTTCGGCGACGGGGGCCGAGACGGCGGTCGCGGTCTCGTCGGTGGTGGTCTCGCCGGAGGCGAGCGCCGCGACGATGCCCGCGAGGGCGGGCAGGTCGGCCGGGTCGGCGGCGACGATCTCGAGCCGGTCGGCGCCCATGCGGCGCTTGAGGCCCATCGGCGTGTCCTCGACGATGTTGCGGCCGTGGTCGATGACGGCGATGCGGTCGCAGAGCCGGTCGGCCTCGTCGAGGTAGTGGGTGGTGAGGATGACGGTGGTGCCGTCGGCGGCGAGGTGCGAGACGGTGTCCCACACCTCGCGGCGCCCGGCCGGGTCGAGGCCGGTGGTGGGCTCGTCCAGGAACAGGACCTGCGGGGCCAGGATCATGCTGGCGGCGAGGTCGAGGCGGCGCTTCATGCCGCCGGAGAACTGCTTGGGCTGCCGGTCGGCGGCGTCGGCGAGCCCGAACTGGTCGAGCAGTTCGTCGGCCCGCTTCCGCGCCTGCGCCTTGGTGAGGCGGAACAGCTTGCCGAACAGGACGAGGTTCTGGCGGGCGGTGAGGATGTCGTCGACGGCGGTCTGCTGGCCGGTCAGGCCGATGCGGCGGCGCACCTGGCGGGCGTCGCGGGCGACGTCGTAGCCTGCCACGGCGGCGCGGCCGGTGTCGAACCGCAGCAGCGTGGTGAGGATGCGGACGGTGGTGGTCTTGCCCGCGCCGTTGGGGCCGAGGAGCCCGAGGACGGTGCCGGACTCGGCCGAGACGTCGAACCCCTCGAGGGCGGTGGTGTCTTTGAATCGTTTGCCGAGGTTCTCGGCTTCGACGGTGGTTGCCATTGCTGGTCTCCCTTGCAGGGCTTCCTTGAAATGCCTCCCTTAACCGGGTACGGCGTACCCAAACATAGCGTACGCCGTACCCGGTTCGCAAGCGGGTTATGATGAGGCCCGATGGCCACACCACAGACCGGGGCGGGCGACCCCAAACGCAGCATGGAGCTCCTCTGGCGCGACTTCGAACCGCAGCCGAGCAGACCGGGCCCCAAGCCCAAGCTCACCGTGGGCCAGATCGTGCAGGCCGCGATCCGCGTCGCCGACCGCGAGGGCAGCTGCTTCAACATGCGCAGCGTGGCCGCCGAGCTCGGCGTCGGCACCATGACGCTCTACCGCTACATCCCCGGCAAGGCCGAGCTGATCGACCTCATGGTCGACAGCGCGGGCGAGACGGACGAGGACACCACCGAGACCGAAGCGCTCGACTGGCGGACCATCCTGGAGAAACTCGCCGACCACAGCCTGGAGTTCTACCGGCAGCACCCGTGGATGCTCGAGATCAACCAGCGCCGCCCCATCCTCGGCCCCGGCGGCCTCGGCGGCATCGACTTCGCACTGGCCGCGTTCGACGACCACGACGTCACCGACAAAGAGGCCATCCTCATCGTCAACTCCGTCTGGAACATCGTCACCGGCACGGCCCTGGCCTACCTGACCGGCGACACGCCCGCCGAACTGGGCGGCCCGATGACCACCGAGGAGGAGTGGTGGGCCATGCAGGAGCCCTACCTGGTGCGGGCCGTCGAATCCGGGCGCTTCCCCCGGCTCGCGCGCATCGAGGACCACACCGTGTGGGACACGCCCGCCCACGAGGCCATGCGCCACCTCCTCGACGCCTACCTCGACGGCATCGCCCCCCGCATGGAGGCCACCAGGCGGCCCGCGGCCGAGACCGCGGAGGACTGACCTGCCGCACCGCGGCCCAGCGGCTGGCCGAAGAACGACATGACGCTCGCGGGACTACGCCCCTCGGGCGTGCTCACGCTCCCTCTGGACTACGTCCATCGGAAGTACCACGCCTTGGACCTGATCATGTGCTCGGCGAGGTCTTCGAGGGTGGGCACGCCGGAGTCGAGGAGGTCCGGGCAGTAGGCGTACGCCTCGTTCGCGACGCCGATCGCCTCCTCCGCGCCCGGCGGGTGCGGCACGTACAGCTCCATCACGTCGTACGTCATCGCCACCACCTCGGCCTCGAAGCGGTGGTGCCAGCGCTTGAGGATCGCCGCGTGCTCGGCCCCGTACAGCTCCCAGTTCGTGGAGCCCTTCCACGGGAACATCGCCGGGATCTTCCAGCCCGCGTCGGTCTCGACCAGGCCGAGCAGGCCGTCGCGCTGCGGCGTCGCGAAATCGGTGTCGCCGCGCCGGGGCAGGATCGGGACGCCCCGGGCGGGCTCCCCCGCCTCGGCGGCCTTGTCGTGCAGGAGCGCCGCGGCGTCGATGCCCGCGGCCCGGCCCAGCTCGTCGTCGCCCTCGTGGATGATCGCCTCGCCGGAGTCGCGCCATTCCTCGGGCGCGCCGAGCAGCACCGGCATCCAGCCGGTCGCCTCGGCGGCCTGGCGGATCTCCAACCACCAGTGCAGGGCCTCGGAGGCCCGGACGCCGAAGGCCCACATGGTCGTGCCCTCGCGGCGCACCAGCTGGTGCATCTTGGGGACGGCGAGGCCCGCGGCCCTGAGCGCGGCGCGCGGCGAGCCCGCTATGTCGAGCGCCCCGGTGTCCTCTTCGCGAGGCATCATCTCGTCGCGGCCGGTCCCGGGCGGGCGCTGCGGCGGCTCGGGCTTCTCCAGCGTGAGCAGTTCCCGCTTGGGGCGCTCGGGAACGAAGATGTCGCCGGACTGCGCCGGCTGCGGCTCCTCCGCCGTCCGCGGCTCGGGGTCCGGGTCGGGCACCGCCATGAGGTAGGGCCTCCGGCCGTCGGTTCCGGACGTCATGGGCGCGATGCTGTCCTCCTCTTGCGGTTCCGGCTCGAGCGGATCGGGGCCGGCACTGCTCGGGGCGGCGTCGTCAAGGGCGGCTGCGGGGTCGGCATCGCCGGGGGCATCGTCGCTGGGGGCGGCATCGTCAAGGGCGCCCGAAGAGGTCGGTGGAGATTCTTCGGGCGTTGACTCGGGCTTGGCTGTCGGTTCCTGTTGGGCGGCGGGATCGGGCACTGAGTCAGGCGTGTCCCGGCGCCCCAACAGACGCTGGAGGAGTCCCACCCGATCCATGATGCCCTGTTCCGCTTCGGGACACCACCGCAACCCCCGGTCCATGTCCCGAAATGTCGCCCGGAGGGGCGCTGAAGTGCGGCGCTCGCCGCCGAACCGGTCGCGTTCGCCCCTCGGATGGCCCGGGACGGGACCCGACGCCGCCCCGGTCCCCTTCGCGTTCAGCGGAACGTGTAGGTCTCGCCGCGTTCGAGCGGCCGGACGCGGTCGTCCATCCCTGCGGTCGTGGCCGCCTCCAGGAACTCCTCCAGAGAGGACGTGAAGACGTCGTAGTCGTCGTAGTGCACCGGCACGACGGTGTCGGGGTCGATGATGCCGACCGCCTCGACGCCCTGCTCGGCGTCCATCGTCACCAGGACGCCCGTGATGCGGGCGCCGCCCAGGTGCAGCAGCGCCAGGTCGATGTCGGGGAAGTGCTCGGGGATCTCGTGCAGCCGGTCGAAGACGAGCGTGTCGCCGCTGATGTAGACCCGCCGCGGCCGGCCCGGTTCGGGCTCGCATTCCAGCACGGTGCCCATGACCTCGGGCGGGACCGGATCGGTGACGCCCGGGCCGTGCCGCCCCGGGCAGGCGGTCAGCCGCAGCCGCGAGCCGTCCTTGGCGACGGTGAGGCGCTCCCAGGTGTCGAGCCCGTGGGCGTTGTGGAAGCCCCGCTCGGCGAGCGCCTCCTGCGCCTGCGGGGTCGTGACGATCGGCAGTCCCTTGTACAGCTCCCGTTCGGCGACCTGGTCGAAGTGGTCGCCGTGGAAGTGCGAGAGCAGCACGAAGTCCAGCGCGGGCAGGTCGGCGACGTCGCAGGCGGGGTCGGTCAGGCGCTCGGTGTGCCTCCCGTACCCCAGCGGGACCCTCTCGTGGCGGTGCACGAACGTCGGATCGGTCAGTATCGTGAAGCCGCCGAAACGCAGCAGGACGGTCGCGTTGCCGATGAAGCAGACCGAATGCCCGCTCGGGCCCTCCACGGCGGGGACGGATTCGAGTTCGAGTGTGCGCTCCATGCGGCGTGGATACCCGCCGGTCCGGCGGCCATGCCCCGCCCCCGGGGCGTATCGCCGGTCACCCGCGCTTGACCCTGACGCACGGCGTCAAGGTTTTAGCTTCGGCGCATGGCAACCGACTCACGACCGCGGACCCCGGTGTGGCTGCTGGCGCTGTTCTTCGTCGCCTTCGCCATCGGGACCGACGACTTCGTCATCGCGGGGCTCCTGCCCGAGATCGCCGAGGACCTCGCGGTGTCCGAGGCCGCCGCCGGGCAGCTGATAACCGTGTTCTCCCTGTCCTACGCCCTCGGCGCCCCCGTGGCGGCGGTCGTCACCGCGCGCTGGCCGCAGCGGCGCGTCATGACGGCCGCCGCCGCGCTCTTCGCGGTCGGCAACCTCGCCGCCGCCGCGGCGCCCACCTACGAGACGCTGTTCGCGCTGCGCGTCCTGCTCGCGCTGGCGGCCGCCACCATCACCCCCGCGGCGGTGTCGACCGCGGCCGCGCTCGCCCCCGAGGGCCGCCGGGGGCGCTACATCGGCGTGGTCGCCGCCGGGCTGACCGTGTCCCTGGCCGTCGGCGTCCCGATCGGCACCTGGCTCGGCGGGCACTTCGGGTGGCGCTCCACCTTGGTGCTCGTCGCCGCCCTCGCCGTCCTCGCGCTCGTCGGCATGGTGCGCCTGCCTGCCGCGCCCCGCCCGCCCTCGGTGGCGCTCGGGACGAAGCTGGCGCCGCTGCGGCGACCGGCGGTCCTGGCCGCCCTGGTCAGCGTCTTCGTGTCCGCCTCGGGCGGGCTCATGGTCTACGAGTACGTGGCGCCGGTGGCCGCCGGGCTCAGCGGGGCCGGCACCGAGGCCCTGGCCGCGCTCATCGCCGCGGCGGGCGTCTCCGGCGCGGCGGGCACCTGGCTGGGGGCGCGCGCGACCGACGCGTTCGGGCCGGAGCGGACCACCCTGGTCGCGGTGAGCGCGCAGGCGGCGTCCGTCCTGGCCCTGGCCGCGCTGGGGTTCCTGCTCGAACCGGGAGCGGTGCCCGTCGCGCTCTTCGGGGCGCTCTTCGCCGGCTGGGCCCTGGCCGGGTGGGCGTTCAACCCGGCGATGCACCTGCGGCTGCTCGACCTGGCCGGACCGGCCGGGCCCGAGGCCGTGGGGCTCAACGGCAGCGCCCTGTACCTGGGGATCGCGGTGGCCGGAGGGCTGGGCGGGGCGGCGCTGGCGAACTTCGGCGCCCACTCGGTCCCGCTGGTGTCGGGCCTGCTCAGCCTCGTCGGGCTGTGCCTGTTCGCGTGGTCCTTCCGCGCTCATCGCCCCGGCGGCGGCGGCCGGGGGCCGGTTACGGTGGAGGCGCGGCGGGCATGAAGGGACGAGACGGGATGCGGATCGGGGAGCTGGCCCAGCGCACCGGCGCCACCAACAGGGCGCTGCGCTACTACGAGCAGCAGGGCCTGATCGAGTCGCGGCGGCGGGACAACGGCTACCGCGACTACGACCGGGCGGCCGTCACGCGGGTGCGCAACATCCGGATGCTGCTGGACATCGGGCTGGGCACCGAGGACATCGCCCGGTTTGGCGCCTGCCTCGACCACGACCTGCGGACCCAGCCGGCCTGCGCCGAGGCGCTGGAGAACATCGAGGCGCGGCTGGCGTCCGTGGAGGGGCGCATCGCCGACCTGCTCGACGTCCACCGGCGCCTGCGCGCCCACCTCGACGCGATCGCCCCGAAAGCGGAGCAGCGGACCTGAACCGATGGTCCGAGGCGAAACCGGAAAACCGGTTCCGCCTCTTCGCGCCTGGGCCTCCCGCGCGTTCGGCCGACTACTGCGGCGTGAACTCGAAGGTCCAGTCGCCGTCGGCCATGACGTCGACGTAGTAGTCGCCGTCCAGACCGTAGACGTTGGTGGTGCCGCTCGTCTCGGTGGCGACCTCGTCCACGAGGACTTGGAAGTCGATTTCGTCCTCGGCGTTCGTGAGGAAGGCCATGAAGCTCGACTCCGTGTCCATCCACGTGTTCCCGGTGACGCTGAAGGTGACCGTGTAGTCACCCTCCAGGTACGCCGTCTCGGACGTCATGAGTCCCGACCCCGAGAAGGTGTAGGCCTCGCCGCCGGAACCGTCGCTGTCGCCTTCAGTGTCGTCCTCGGTGGGATCGTCCGGTTCGGACTCCTCCTCGGAGGGTTCCGGGGCGGGCTCCTCTTCGGTCCATTCATCGGTCCATTCGTCGGTGGTCTCCTCTTCCTCCTCGGTCCACTCCTCAGCGGGCTCCGAGGTTTCCTCCTCCATGTCCCTCGCCGCGGGAGGGTCGGCGGTCCGCCCCTCTTCGGTCGTCTCCTCGGGGGCGGCCGTGGTCGTCTCCTCGCCCTCGGACCCCAGCTCACCGGTGTCGCCGCAACCGGTCAGCACGACGGCCACGATGAGTCCGCCGATCCCGGCCAGGATCCTGATGAGGACTTCCCTGTTCACCCGAGTCATGGCTACCTCCACTGCACTCGGTCGTCTGAACGAGCCGGTCGCCGTTCCGGGACCTCGCTCCGAGCGCCTTGGAATCCGCGACGCGGCTCATGGAAACGGGCATGGCGCGGGGTCGTCCGGCCAAAGGGCGGCACAGCGGTGCGACGGTCGGCGGGAGGCGTGCCGACGGTCTTCCCGGCACCGCTCGCCCCAGCGTCAGGCTCCAGCACCAACGCTACGGCCGCGAACCCGGTCCGCCGCGCGGCGCCCGGCCAACGCGCAGATGGTGACGCGTTCGCCCCGGTACCGACAATGCTTTGACACGAACATGCGATTTTCGATCACCATCGAGCACGCCGCTCCGTCAGGAGGCGGCGTGCTCGCATCGGCGCTTCGGCCCGTGCGCGGGCCCGCCTCTCAGCCGCCGTCCTGCACGGCCTCGTCGGTGCCGCCCAGGCCGCCCTTGAACCCGGTCATCGGGTAGCCGGTGAGGAGGTCGCCCAGGTTGTTCCAGCCGTGGGCGTTGTTCAGGCCCGGGGTGGGGAGGTTGCCCGAGCCCCACATGTCGTTCATGGTCTCGTAGACGGTCTTGGCGTTCTGGTCCTGGTAGCCCGAGCGGAACCCGGCGGTGTTCGGGGTGGGGACGGCATCGTTCCCGAACGACTTGAACAGCTGGTCGAAGTGCAGGTCGCTCGTGCGCTCGATGGCGTTCATGTTGAAGTCGAACTTCTTCATCGAGCCGAAGCGGTCCAGGACCCTGCCGATCTCGCCGACCAGCTCGTCCAGCTTGGAGAAGCGGGTGCTCATCTGCGTCATGGCCTGGCCGAGCTTGGAGATGTGCTGCGAGATCTTGGCGAACACGCTCATCGCGTCGGCGACGATCCCGGCGATCATCGCGGCGAACGAGCCGCCGAGCGTGATCCACGAGGAGGCCAGCGCCGAGAGGGCGTAGATGATCGCGCGCGACACGAAGTCGCAGATCAGCTCCAGCAGCAGGCCGCGCGTGACGGCCGTCCAGATGCCCATGACCATCATGTAGTAGCCCATGACCTCGGAGGCGGTGCCGCCCGCCTTGATGGCGTCGCCGAAGTCGCTCAAAAGCGACCGGTAGGCGATCGCGGTCGGGCCCTCCCACTCCGAGAGCGAGGCCAGCTCGGACTTCAGGTCCTCCCCGGCCTGGTCCATCGCCTGCGCGATGTTCTGCCAGGTGTCCTTCGTCGCGGTGATCGCCGCGGGGTCCCCGGCCACCCATTCGAGCGGTTCGCTGAGGAAGTCGACGTGCTCGATGAGGAAGCCGACGCCGGCCATGACGAGTTCTTTGAGCGGGTTCGCCGCGAAGGCGAGCAGGTCGAGCGCGGCCACCGTGCCGTTGATCGCGTACTCGAGCCCGTTCGAGGAGTGCAGGAGGTCGTTCGCGCTGGCGATGACGCGGGCACCGGCCAGGTCCGGCTTGTCGGGGTTCTGCCGGTCGGCGTCGTCGGCGTTCTCGATGAGGTCGTTCATTGTCCGCCCACTTCGCTGACATAGGTGTTGAAGGTGTCGGCCACCGAGGAGTCGCACTCCTGGTAGGCGTCGCAGGCCCCCTTGACCTGGACCGACGCTTCTTTCGCGGCGTCGCGCGCGGTCGCGATGAGGTGCGTGGCGATCTCGGCGACGGCGTAGCCCATCAGGGCGAACTGCACGTTGACGATCCCGAAGTCGAGCGGGCTGCCGATGCCCTTGGCCTCGGCGGCCTGGTGGGCCTGCGTGACCGGGCCGATCACCTTGGCGTCGATGGCCGCCACGTGCGCTTCGAAGGCCGCCGGGTCCGGAATGTCGATGCGGTCGCTCACGGTCTCACTCCTCCCTCGTCGTGGCCGCGCGCGCCTGCCGCACGACCTCGCTGTCCTCGCCGAACGCGGACGCCAGGGCGTCGGTCGAGGCGCGCCCGGCGTTCATCGCCGCCTCCGCGTAGGTCTCCTGGATGAGCGCGGCGAGCGACTGCGCCGACATCTTCCGCACCTCGGGGGCCAGTTCCAGGCCCTTGAGCGCGCCCCCGACGCCGACGGTGACGGTGACCTCGCCGTCCGGGGAGGTCGCGGTCGCGGCCGCCGCCTCCAGCGCCTCGTTCAGCGTGGAGGCGCGGGCCACCAGGGATTCCATGCGGCCCTGGAAGTCCCGCATGTAGCCTTCGGGGTCTTCGAATACTGAAGGCATGTGCAAAAGCCTTTCGTGTCCGGCATGTGGGAGGAGATGAACGACTGTATCAATCTTCGGTGTTCGGTCCCCTGATGAGTTCCGCGCCAATGGAACCCGGGCAGCACGGGCACCGGGGCCGACCCGTCCGGTCGGTCCGTCACCGCGCCGGGGAGCCCGAGGCGGGGCGGGCGCGCCGTGTCCGCGGCGCGGGGGTCAGTCCTTGCGGCCCTTCTTGATGAGCATGCCGAACCAAAAAGCGGCGAACAGGATGATCACCAGGACCGCGACGAGCTTGAAGAGGAGCATCATTTCACCTGCGTGAGCGTGGGACGTTTGGGTTCCACGGTATCCCCGCTCGACTTGCCGGTGATCCGGCGCTTCACCCACGGGGCGAGGTGCCTGCCCGCCCAGGCCGCGCCGTTCACCTCGCGGCGGACCTTCGCGAGGGTCGGCAGCGGTGCGGTCCACCGCTCGTCCGGTTCGATGCCGAACGCCTCGCACACGTTGGCGGCGACGCGCTGGTGCCCGTACGAGTTCATGTGGAGGCGGTCCTCCGCCCACAGGCGCGGGTCGTCGAAGGCGTCGTCCTCCCACAGGTCGATCAGGATCGCGTCGTGGCGCTTGGCCACGCGCCGGTACGCGTCGTTGGTGGCGATGAAGCGCTTGCGCAGGACCTTCATGCCCGGGATGTGGGGCGTGACGTCGGCGCAGGTGAAGAGCATGACCTCCGCGCCGGATGCCTTGAGCAGCCGCACGACCTCGTGCGCCCGGGTCGAGAGCCGGGTGGGGTTGAAACCGGGCCGCAGGGCGTCGTTGCCGCCCGCGGCGAAGGAGACCAGGTCGGGGCCCTGCTTGATGGCGGGCACGACCTGCTCGTCGACGATGCGGTCGAACAGGCGGCCGCGGATGGCGAGGTTGGCGTAGGCGAGGTCGGGCCAGACCTCGGCGGCGCGATGGGCGAACAGGTCCGCCCATCCTCGGAAGCGTTCGCCGTCGGGGTCCGGGTCGCCGACTCCTTCAGTGAAACTGTCGCCGATGGCCACGAAACTCGAGAACTTCGCGGGCACGCCCACTCCCCACCTTCAATCCGCATCGAACCTCTGGACTGCTCCCGTCCGGGTGCAGACCAGCATGCCTCACGTAGATAACGATCGGGTTTCGATCGAGTGGCGAGCGCAGGCGCAGCGGAGGGGCCGGGCGCCCGGGCCCCGGAGGGTCCTCGGGCGCCCGGCGTCCGCGGGAACCCTAGGGCCGCTCGGCGTGGACCACGACCTCGCCGGCGGGCACGTCCACAGTGTCTTTATCGGTCTTGACCTGGGCGTCGGCGTCGGTGTGGTTGATGCAGAACAGCCAGGAGCGGCCGTCCTCGTGGGCGCGGCGCACGACCTCGACGCCCGCGGGCGCCTCGGCGGCGGGCGCGACCCCGGCGTCGGCCGCCGCGGCGGCGATCACCCGGTCGAGCGTGCCCTCGTCCACGAACGTGGTCAGGTAGTGCGCGGTGCCCTCGCCGAAGCGGTTCACCGTCCATGCGGGGGTGCCGTCCGCATAGGCGTCGCGGACCTCGGCGGAGGTCGCTTCGGCCGTCTCGCTCCAGATCCTCCCGGTGCCGCCGGAGGCCAGCGCCACCGTCTCGTCGATGAGCGGGTAGAACTCGTCGGCGCGCACGCCCACGAGGTCGCCGATCGCGCCCGGGTAGCCGCCGAGGTAGACGGTGTCGGTCTCGTCGACGATCCCCGAGTAGGGGGTGACGAGCACCGTGCCGCCGCCGCGGACGTAGTCCTTGAGGTTCCGCGCGCCGGCCTCGGACAGGAGGTAGACGGCCGGGACGACCACGAGCCGGTAGGCCGAGAGGTCGCCCTCGGGGTGGGCGACGTCGGCGGTGATGCCCGCGCGCCACAGCGCCCCGTAGTACTCGTCCCTGACGCGCATGACGTCGATGTCGGCGGTCGGCTTCGCCTCGTGCTCCTGGGCCCACAGGTTCTCGTAGTCCCACAGGATCGCCGTCTCGGCCTGGACGCGGGAGCCCTCGATCTCGCCGAGCTCGCCGAGGCGGGCGCCCAGTTCGCAGACCTCGCGCCAGATCTTGGAGTCGGTGCCGACGTGCGGCACCATCCCCGAGTGCCACTTCTCGGCGCCCTGCCTGGAGGCGCGCCACTGGAAGAACATGACCGCGTCGGCGCCGCGCGCCAGGTGCGCCATGGAGTTGCGCAGCATCTCGCGCGGGGCCTTGGCGCGGTTGCGGCCCTGCCAGTTGACCGCGGAGGTGGAGTGCTCCATGAGGATCCAGGGGGCGCCGCCGCCGAGGGATCGGGTGAAGTCGGCGGCGTAGCCGAGGTTGACGTGCCCGGCGGGGCCTTCGAGGTAGTGGTCGTTGGCGACGACGTCGACGGCCTCGGCGAACTTCCACAGGTCGATGTCGGGGTGGTTGCCGGTCATGAAGTTCGTCGTCATGGGCTTGACCGGGTCGATCGAGCGGAGCAGTTCGGTCTCGGCCCGGTAGAGCTGGAGCAGCTGCCAGGACGAGAAGCGCTTGAAGTCGAGGACGTGGGCGGGGTTGGGGATCGTCGGCGTCGGCAGGGGCGCGAAGACCTGGTCCCAGGAGGAGTACGACTGCGACCAGAACGCGGTGCCCCACGCCGTGTTGAGGCCGTCGAGGTCGGTGTAGCGCTCGCGCAGCCAGGCGCGGAACTTGGCGGTGGCCGCCGGGGAGTACGAGCGGGCGTTGTGGCAGCCGTACTCGTTGTGGACGTGCCACAGCTTCACGGCGGGGTGGTCGTGGTAGCGGCGGGCCACCTGCTCGGTGATGCGCAGGGCCTTGGCGAGGTAGACGTCCGAGGAGGGGTCGAAGCCCTGGCGGGAGCCGTGGGTGAGGCGGCGGCCCTCGGCGTCGACCGGGAGCGCCTCGGGGTAGGAGGCGGCGAACCAGGGGGGCGGGGAGGCGGTGGGGGTGGCGAGGCAGACCTCGACGCCGCCCGCGTGGAGGAGGTCGAGGACCTCGTCGAACCAGTCGAACTCGAACCGGCCCTCCTCGGGCTCGAACTCGGCCCAGGAGAAGATGCCGACGCTGACGCGGTTGACGCCGGCCTCGCGCATCAGGCGCACGTCCTCGTCCCAGACCTCGCGCGGCCACTGCTCGGGGTTGTAATCGCCGCCGTAGACGATCGCCATGTCACGGCTCCTTCGCTGTGTGAGGGCAGATGCGCCTCCAGGCTACGGTAAACGGTTGCCGACATCCACTCCTCGGACCCGCTTTTTCAGACCCTCACATGAAGCCGGTCACGCCCGCATCCAGCCGGCCGCGCCCGGCTCCACCCACCACGTGCGCTTGCGGCCCAGCTCGTCGACCAGGCCGTCGGAGATGAAGGTCACCCCGTCGCTCGGGTCGACGGCCACGGCCCGGCCCCGGGCCCGGCGGACCTCGATGCGGACCCGCTTGCGCAGGCGGCCGACCAGGATCGGGATCGCCACGGCGACGTCGATCCGCCCGTCGGCCGGGTCCGGCTCGGCGAGCACCATGTCGTCGGCCGCGGCATAGCCGCCGGCGTTCGCCACCACGCACGCCAGGATCTGCTCGGTGCCGTCGGTCAGCACCATGTCGTCCAGGTTCACCACGCCGCGCCAGGGGCGGTCGCCGCCGCCCAGGCGCACCCCGTCGACGCATACGCCGCCGCCGTCGTGGCGCATGAGGTCCGTGCGCAGCACCGTGCCGTTCACGACGGCCTCGGCGACGTCCTTGGGCTCGGCGGGCAGGTCGAACCGCTCCACCAGGCCCGGGGCCGTGCCCAGCGGCAGGATCGCCAGCGGCGGCAGGTCGGGGATCGTGCGGCCCTCGGGCAGGTCGTCGGGGCGGGCGCTGGGGGCGGGGGCGAAGCGGCGCACCATGCGCGCGACGACCGCGTTGACCTGCTCGTCCGTGTCGGCGGCGAGCACGACGCGGGTGTCGCGGTCCTCCACTGCCGGGTCGATCTCCCGGGGCGTGGCGGCCTCGACGGTGCGCACGTCGGCGCCGAGCCGCTTCAGTTCGTCGATCAGATGCAGCGTCTGAGTGCGCGGCCCGGGGTTGGAGCAGTTCGACTCGACAAGGGTCAGCACGACTACGTTCACAGGCCCCACCGTACGGTGTGACCGAGGCCCGACTCATACGCACTCGGCCCTGATGGGGCGCGCCATCGGTCCGTGCCAGTAGGCTTACCAGGTAATCGGGTGCCGAGTTCCCGGGAGGATGGGCAAATGCCAGCGATCGCGGTCGTCGGAACGCAGTGGGGCGACGAAGGCAAGGGCAAGGTCACCGACCTGCTCGGCGCGGACATGGACTACGTCGTGCGCTATCAGGGCGGCAACAACGCCGGGCACACCGTCGTGACGCCGGACGGCACGAAGTACGCCATCCACCTCGTCCCGGTCGGCATCCTCACCCCGGGCGTCGTCCCGGTCATCGCCGGCGGGGTGGTGGTGGACCCGAAGTTCCTCATCGCCGAGCTCGACGAGCTCATCGCCGGGGGCGTCGACGTCTCGAACCTCAAGCTCTCGGCGGACGCGCACCTGATCATGCCCCACCACCGGGCGCTCGACCGCGTCGTCGAGCGCTACCTCGGCTCCTCGCGGATCGGCACGACCGGGCGCGGCATCGGGCCGACCTACGCGGACAAGGTGGCGCGCATGGGCATCCGCGTCCAGGACCTCCTGGACCCGGGCATCCTCACCGCGAAGCTCGAGGCGATCCTGCGCGAGAAGAACCAGATCCTGGTGAAGGTCTACAACCGCAAGGCCATCGACCCGGCGGCCGTCGCCGAGGAGTACCTGGGCTACGCCGAGCGCCTCAAGCCCTACATCGCGGACACGAGCCTGCTGCTCAACCGGGCCCTGGAGGCGGGCAAGAACGTGCTCCTCGAAGGCGCGCAGGCCACCATGCTCGACGTCGACCACGGGACCTATCCGTTCGTGACGTCCTCGAACCCGACCACCGGCGGCGCGTGCGTCGGCACCGGGATCGCGCCGAACAAGATCACCAGCGCCATCGGCATCATCAAGGCGTACACCACCCGCGTCGGCTCGGGGCCCTTCCCCACCGAGCTGCACGACGAGCACGGCGAGTTCCTGCTCAAGCGCGGCGGCGAGTACGGCGTCACCACCGGGCGGCGGCGCCGCTGCGGCTGGTTCGACGCGGTCCTGGGCCGCTACGCGGTGCGCGTCAACGGGATCACCGACCTGTTCGTCACCAAGCTCGACGTGCTCTCCGAGCTCAAGCGGGTGCCGATCTGCGTGGGCTACGAGATCGACGGCGAGGTCGTCGAGGACATGCCCATGACGCAGACCGACGTCCACCACGCCAAGCCGGTCTACGAGTACCACGACGGCTGGTGGGAGAACGTCACCGAGTGCCGCAAGTTCGAGGAGCTGCCGGCCAACGCGCAGTCCTACATCGAGCGGCTCGAAGAGCTGTGCGGCGCGCGGGTCAGCGTCATCGGCGTCGGCCCCGGCCGCGAGGAGAACATCATCCGCCACCCGCTGGTCTGACGGCTTCCACGGAGGGGCGCGGGGCTCGGCTCCGCGCCCCTCCGCCGTCTCCGCGAACGCCTGCGCCGCATCGAACGTGACATCAGTTACCACTCATGTGCGACACGCGGCGGCACGCCGAGGAAATACACGAGGACTCACGCTCCGATCGATACCTTCACTTCATGGAGAATATCCCCCATGAGGCACTGCATCATATATTCCGGGAAGAACCGGGCCTGTTCTCCAAGACCATGAACCGCATCCTGCAACAGGACTTCCCGGAAGTGCGCGGCGTGGCGGTGCTCAACAGCGACCTCACCGAGATCAGACCGCTGGCGCGGTACGCCGACACGGTGCTCAAAGTAGATACCGACGAGGGCGCCGAGATCATCGTCATCGAGCCGCAGACCGGGACCTCGAAGAAGAAGCTCCGCAGCTGGGCGTACTACCTCGCCTACCTGGAGAACAAGTACGAACTGCCGGTGAGCCTCATGGTGGTCACGCCCTGCGCGGCGACCGCCGACTGGGCGAGGCAGCCGATCGCCCTGGGGCCGAAGCGAAGGCCTTCGCTCAGGGTGCTGCCGCTCGTGCTGGGGCCGGACAACACGCCGTTCATCACCGATGCCGAGACCGCCGCCGAGGACATCGTGCTCGCCGTGTTCGCGGCCCTGACCCACCGCCGCAATCCCGACATCGAGAAGGCCCTGCGACCACTCGCCGACGCCTTGAGCGGAGTGGACGAGACCACCGCGCGCTTCTTCGCCGAGTTCACCTCCGTGGGCCTCGGCGACGGTTGCGCCTATACCGCATGGAAGAGGATAATCATGGCCATGACCTACCCGTACGCCTCCAGGCTCCGCGCCGACTTCAAAGCCGAGGGTCTCGAAGAGGGCCGCGCAGAAGGCCGCGCAGAAGGCCGTGCCGAAGGCCGCGCAGAGATGGTGCTCATGCTGCTCGACGCGCGGGGCGTGGAGTACACCGAGACCGACCGCGAACGCGTCATGAGCTGCACCAGCCTGGACATGCTCGCCTACTGGGCGGTACGCGCCGCCTCGGTGGAGCGCATCGAGGAGCTGTTCGAGGTCTGAACGCCACCGGCCTCGGGCCGCGCTCAAGGCCGGTCAGGCTTCAGCCGGGCCGGCCTTCGCGGCTCAGAGGCGGTCGACGACCTGCACGTGGCCGGGGGCGAAGGAGGCGAGGCTCGCGAGCAGCTGCTGCGGGTCGGGCTTGAAGTCGCCGCAGCGCACGGCCAGGTCGAACCCGGCCACGAGCCCCTCGGTGGCGCGGGTGGCCTCGCGCAGCACCGAGCGGTCGACGAAGCCCGGCCGGTCGGAGCCGCCGCGGCCGAGGTAGACGTCGGTCGCCAGCAGCAGGTACGAGTGGCCCTTGCGGCCCGAGCCGACGGTGATCGCGGCCAGCTCCTCGACGTTGCTCCAGGGGATGAGCAGGATCTTCCCGAAGGCGGGGCGCACGCGCAGGCCGAAGTGGTTGACGTGCAGCTGCGGTGAGCGCACGAGCGGCATGAGGAAGAAGACCGCTCCCAGCAGGGCCATGGCGGTGAAGAAGCCCGGCAGGGCGACCACCGGGTTGGCCTCGCCGGAGTCGAGCGTCGCGGGTTCGGTGTGCACCAGCCAGGTCAGCGCGCCCACGACGGCGGCGCACACGGCGGCGTAGAGGACGAGCGAGGAGATCCGGCGGGTCGGAGAACTGCGTTCGACGACGGTCCATTCCGAGCTTCTGCGCACCGGTTCACCTCCTCCGCTGGCAACTGTAGCCAGCGCGCGCGGCGGGAGCGTCCGGGGGCGGTGGGGCGGCCGGTCGCGGATGCGGCCCCTGAGACGGCAATCACCGGTGAATGCGCTGGGCATTCGGGGTGAACGGGTGCAAAAGGACGGCCGTTTCCGGCGCGGCGGCGAAATCCGGGTCCCGTTCCGGTGCGCTCCGTCCGTACACTGGGAGCAATCCGGTGTCCGCTTCGTCCGCCCGCCGCGGGGCCCCCGAACCCCCGCAACCGGTCTGGGGCACCGGCGCACAACGACCAGCCGGCACCGCCGGAACAGCTCGACCACTTATGGGGGGTTCTCGTGCCGGCGATCCCGGATGAAGGCCTACGCGCGACTCTGGCCACGATGGCTCCCGGCACGGCCCTGCGCGACGGGCTGGAGCGGATTCTGCGCGGCCGCACCGGCGCGCTCATCATCGTCGGCTGCGACGACGCGGTCGAGGCGATGTGCACCGGCGGCTTCGAGCTCGACATCGAGTTCTCGGCGACCCGCCTGCGCGAACTGTGCAAAATGGACGGAGCGGTGGTGCTGACCACCGACGGCTCCCGCATAGTGCGCGCCGGCGTCCACCTCATGCCCGACCCCTCGATCTTCTCGGCCGAGTCGGGCACCCGGCACCGCACCGCCGAGCGCGTCGCGAAGCAGACCGGCATGCCCGTCATCTCCGTGAGCCAGTCGATGCACACCATCGGGCTGTACATGGGCCCCGTGCACCACCTGCTGGAGCCCTCGACGAAGATCCTCTCGCGCGCCAACCAGGCCCTGGCCACGCTGGAGCGCTACAAGCAGCGCCTCGACGAGGTCGCCGGGAACCTCTCGAGCCTGGAGATCGAAGACCTCGTCACCGTCCGCGACGCCGTCATCGTGCTCCAGCGCCTGGAGATGGCCCGGCACATCGCCGACGAGGTCGAGGGGCACGTCATCGAGCTGGGCACCGACGGCAGGCTCCTGGCGCTCCAGCTCGACGAGCTCATGGCGGGCGTCGACGCCGACCGGGAGCTGGTCGTGCGCGACTACCTGCCCGAGGGCGGCGACTTCCCCAAGGCGCTGCGCACCGTCGACGAGATGAGCTCGACCGAGCTGCTCGACCTGGGCGCCGTGGCCCGCGCGGTCGGCTACCCGGCCTCGCCGGACGTCCTGGACCGGCGGGTGAGCCCGCGGGGGTACCGGATGCTGGCGAAGGTGCCGCGCCTGCCCGAGTCCGTCGTCGAGCGCGTCGTCTCCCGCTTCGGGACGCTCCCGGAGCTGCTGGGCGTCTCGGTGGAGGACCTCCAGGGCGTCGACGGCATCGGCCCGGGGCGGGCGCAGAACATCCGCGAGAGCCTCACGCGCCTCGCCGAGGTCTCGATACTCGACCGCTATATCTAGGTCAGGGCGAGCTTCGCGGGCTGCGAGGCGGCCCCGCCGAGGGTCGCGCGGAGCTCGTAATCCCCGGCGGGCAGCTGCCTGCGGTCGCCCTCGCAGCCGGGCGCGGAGGCGAGGCCGTCGAGCGTGAACTCCACGGTCTGGCCCGCGCCCTCGGCCAGCTCCACCGTCGTCGGCTCGGCGGTGAGGCAGTGCGCGGTGGAGTAGACCACGTCCGCCCCCGCGGCGAGCTCGACCGCGACCGCGCCGAGGTCGGCCGTGCACGTCCCCTCGGCGCCGCTGGCGACCAGGACGCTCACCGGCACCTCGGCCCCCGAGCGGACCTCGTCGAACGCGGCCACGATCTGGAGCATCAGCTCGTCGTCGGCGCAGGCGGGCACCGCCGGGGAGGACGGCTCGCCGCTCGGGTCGGCGGCCTGCGTCGGCGAGACCTGCGGGCGCTTGAGCGTGTTGGAGGCGGAGGGCGCGACCCACTCCTCCGGCTCGGCCCGGCCCTCGTCGGCGTCGTCGCCGCCGCCCGGACCGCCGAGGGCCTTGAGCCCGAACACGACGACCAGGACCAGCGCCAACGCCGCACCCGCCACGATCGCCCGCCGCTGCCAGTAGACCGACGCCGGTTCCGAGCCCTTCACGAACTTGCCCTGGAAACGCTGCACGTCGGGACGCTAACCCACCCTCGGCTCGGATGGGGGGAACTACACGCGGACAATGGGTGGCATGCTCGCACCCGACCACCTCGCCGAGCGGCTCCTGCCCTGGTTCGACGCGCAGGGCCGCACCGAACTGCCCTGGAGGCGCCCCGGCACGACCGCGTGGGGCGTCCTCGTCTCCGAGGTCATGAGCCAGCAGACCCAGGTCGCGCGCGCCGCCCCCGTGTGGGAGGCGTGGATGGAGCGCTGGCCGACCCCCGCCGACCTGGCCGGGGCCCCCACCGCCGAGGTCCTGCGCGCCTGGGGCCGCATGGGCTACCCGCGGCGGGCGCTGCGGCTCCAGGAGTGCGCCCGGATCGTCGCCGAGGAGCACGGCGGGGTCGTCCCCGCCGACCCGGTCGAACTGGAGCGGCTGCCGGGGATCGGCGTCTACACCGCCGCGGCGGTGGCCGTCTTCCACTACGGGCGGCGCCACGCGGTGGTCGACACGAACGTCCGCCGGGTCGTGGCCCGCCTCGGCGGCGAGCCCGACGCCGGTATGGCCACCACCAAGGCCGACCTGGTCGCCGCGGAGGCCCTCCTCCCGGCCGAGGCCCCGGCGGCCGCGCGCGTGTCCGTCGCGCTGATGGAGCTGGGGGCGCTGGTGTGCACGGCGCGGAAGCCCGAGTGCGGCGCGTGCCCGGTCAGCGACGTGTGCGGCTTCTCGGGGCGGGAGGTCCCGGCCGGTCCCAGCCGCAAGCGGCAGCGCTACAAGGGCACCAACCGGCACGTGCGCGGTGAGATCATGGCCGTGCTGCGCGGGGCCGAGGGGCCGGTCGGCAGGGACGGCATCGACGCGGTCTGGCCCGATCGGCGCATGGTCGACGAGGCGATCGCGCAGCTCATCGCGGACGGGCTGGTGGGGACCGACGAGGAGGGGCGATTCGAATTGCCGAGTTGATGACAACCGGCCTCACCCCTGCTAGCCTCGGAATTGAGAAAACTTCACGATGCTCGGTTGGTGCCGATTGATCGAATCGGCGGCTCTGGGTCGAACTCCGCTCCTCACACGAGCGGGGCGCCGGGCGGGCCTTCCAGGTCCGTGTTCACCGCCGGTGCCGGAGCCGGTACACCCGCCGCCCAGGTCGCCCCCGTGCGGCCGGCCAGACACGACGACGCGGCTCGCGCCATCACAACGTCGCGTCGACCGCGAACCGGCCGTCTGAAAGCAGCCGGGGCGGCTGCGGCGCCGCAGGACAGGGCGCCGCGACCGAGCAACGACGATGCCGCCGAGGTACCGCGCGCTCAGACCCCGGCGGCACCGTCACGTTCCACCGGGGCAGCGCTTTCCAGCGGGCCCCGGTCCGCATTCGCGGCACTGCGGCCGCCGGTCCCCCGCCCGCCGCGGCTCCAGGAGTCCGCGCCGCCGAACGCCCCGCTCTTCTGCCGCCGCCCGTCGCGGGCGGTGCCGCGGGCATGAAAAACGCCGCCTGGGCGGGCGGCGTGACGACGGTTTGGCGGGCCCTTGGGGGAGGGCCCGCGCTTCCCAATTCGCTCGTCTCAGGGGGCCGGCAGGGTGGCCCGGCCCTCCTGCTACTCGCCGGGCTCGCGCTGCCCGGGGATGTCGCCGTTGATCAGGGCGCGGATCTCGGACTCGCGGTAGCGGCGGTGGCCGCCGAGGGTGCGGATCGCCGAGATCTTCCCCGCCTTGGCCCAGCGGGTGACGGTCTTGGGGTCGACGCGGAACATCGCCGCGACCTCAGAGGGCGTGAGCAGGGCCTCTGTTTCCACCGGAAGGTTCAAGTCTGTCGTCACTGTTCAATCTCCTCCACAGACGGGCTGGGAATCGCCGGCTGCCGCAGCCTGGATTCGTTCTTCTCCAATCGTCCGTGCTGTCGTAGATGTCCGACATAGTCCGAACGGCCGATTTTGGCTGGACTTTCCGCTCGGCTCACTCATCCGAGTGATCACTCCACATGCGAACACCGAGCTGAGGGGCCCCGGACGATCGAGTGTGGACGTCAGTTCAGGCGCTCGCCGAGACGACGATCACGCCAGCGCTCCACCAGGCGCGCATAGCATTCCTGCGCCTCCTCGGGCTCGTTCGCCCCGAGGTGGTCGAGCGCCTCCCACGTGAGGTCCACCGAGTCCTCCCGGCGCAGCTCCTCGTAGTCCATGCGCGAGACCAGCCCGCCGTAGTCCAGCTCCACGACGGACTCGTGGTGGAAGCCCTCCAGCCACTCCGCGGTCTCGCCGATCGCCTCGGCCAGGTCGGCGTCCTCGCCGAACTCGGCGCGGATGAGGTTCCGCGCCACGACCATCTGCGTCCGGGCCTTGGCCATCGGCGTGCGGTAGCGCAGCCACGTGGCCCGCGGGTGGACGGCCAGCTGCCGGTCCTCGGGGCGCACGCACGCGAACCAGCGCAGCGGCACCGACCAGGAGGCCACCTGCTCGTGGGTGTCCGCGGGCGCCTCGTGGCGGTCGAGGAGGTCGTCGTGCGCCACGATCTCGGCGGCCGAGGCCAGGAAGTCCGGCGGGACGAGCGCCTCCGCGACCGGCTCGGGGGTCAGCCGCCGCAGCTCCAGGGCCGCCTGGGCGATCCGGTAGCGCAGGTTCCACGGGCACACCAGCGGCTCGACCTCCTCGCCGCGGTCGATGACGTACGCCTCGCGCCCGAAGGAGGGGACACTCCGCCAGGGCCATCCGATGCGCTCGTAGAGTTCCTCTCGGCGCCGCTTCGGCCCCTCATGGGGTTCGGGCGCCCGCCCCGACGCGGCGTAGGCGCGCCAGTAGTCGGCATCGGCGAAGGCGCCGGCCGGCTCGTAGACGCGCAGATACGATGCGTTCGGTGCGTACACGAGGCAGATACTTCCACAGTCCTACACTGAAGTCATAGCCATACCCGCGCTATGACACAGAGCCCGGCCGCGACCCGGCCGACCAAGGGGCGGCGGCCCCCGGCGACGCCTGCGGCGCCGCGAGGCGCACCGCCGCCCACAGAACTGGAGCAAGCCATGAGCATCTTCGACACGTGCGACCATGAGCAAGTCGTGTTCTGCCACGACCCCGACTCCGGGTTGCGAGCCGTCATCGCGATCCATTCGACCGCGCTCGGCCCCGCCCTCGGCGGCACCCGCTTCCACCCCTACGCCACCGAGGAAGAGGCCGTCACCGACGTCCTGCACCTGTCGGAGGGCATGTCCTACAAGAACGCGATCGCCGGGCTCGACCACGGCGGCGGCAAGGCCGTCATCTGGGGGGACCCGGGCACCGCCAAGAGCGAGGCGCTGCTGCGCGCCTACGGCCGCTTCGTCGAGACCCTCGGCGGACGCTACGCCACCGCCTGCGACGTGGGCACCTATGTGGAGGACATGGACGTCATCGCGCGCGAGACGCGCCACGTCGCCGGCCGCTCCCCCGATGACGGCGGCGCCGGGGACTCCTCGATCCTCACCTCGTTCGGCGTGTTCCAGGCGATGCGGGCCGCCGCGGCCCACCGCTGGGGCGACGACGACCTCGCCGGCCGCACCGTCGGCGTCGCCGGGCTCGGCAAGGTCGGCCGCCACCTGCTGCCGCGCCTGATCGAGGCGGGCGCCCAGATCGTCGCCACCGACGTCTCCGAGGCCGCCCGCGCCTGGGTCACCGAGCGCTTCCCGCAGGTGCGGCTCGTGGCCGACACCGACGAGCTCATCGCCTCCGGGCTCCACGTCTACGCCCCCTGCGCCCTCGGCGGGGTGCTGAACGAGCGCTCGCTGAAGACCCTGGACGCCGAGATCGTCTGCGGCGCGGCCAACAACCAGCTCGCCGACCCCGCCGTCGCCGAGGACCTCGACCGGGCCGGCATCCTGTACTGCCCGGACTACGTGGTCAACTCCGGCGGGGTCATCCAGGTCGCCGAGGAGTACGCCGGGCCGTTCGACTTCAAGCGCGCCGAGCGGCGCACCGCGCGGATCTTCGCGACGTGCGCGAGCATTCTCGACCGGGCCAAGGGCGAGGGCGTCACCCCCGTCTCGGCCGCCGACGCGATCGCCGAGGAGCGGATGGCCGCGGTCGGACGCCTCCAGCGGCTCCGCGTCTTCCGCTGACGGCCGCGCGCCGCCCGACGACCACCCCCGTTCACATCGTGGAACGCCGGTGTTCCACGATGTGAACGGGTGCGCGGGCCCTCAGGCGGGCCTCCGCGGCGGCCCCGCCCCGCTCGACGGCGGTGATTCTGTGGCATCCAACTCATGGGCCGGGATGCAACGGAGCGCCGCAAGGTTGTACCGTAGGAGCCACGAAGAGATTGCAAGCATGCCGGGGCGCCGCATTGGCAGCCCCGATGATTTCTGTGCGAGGGGGTCGAGCCATATGGGGCGCGGCCGAGCTAAGGCAAAGCAGACAAAAGTGGCCCGGAAGCTCAAGTACCATGCGCCGAACACCGACCTGCGCGCGCTCGAGCGCGAGCTCGCAGGCGGTCGTGAGGACGCCGGGGACGTCGAGCCGGACGAGGACCCTTACTCCGCTTATGCCGATCGGTACAACCCGGACGACGACGAAGTCCGTGAGGACGACTGGGTTCCGCCGGACAAGAAGTTAGCCGTCTCGGCGAAGCCCGCGAGCCCACAGGCCGCGGGTCCGGCCCGATCCGGCGCCTGCAATCCACAATCCGACGTCACCCGCTGCCATTGCCGCCCTCCGCGCCCGCGCGGGTCCCACCGACCCCTGCGCCGCGAAGCAGCGGACGCGGCCGCGATGGCGAAGGGCGCAGGACGTCCTGGAGATGCGGAAAACCAGCGATAAGTGCAGTGCATGAGGAGGCGGTCGCGACATCGAGTCGCGACCGCCTCCTCGCGTGTTCGTCGTTGCTATCGACCGCCGGACCGCCGGGTCACTGCTGCGGGGCCTGCGGCCACTGGTTCTGCTGCTGGGTGGGCTGGGCGCCGACCTGACCGGTGGGGTACCCGCCGGGCTGCTGGGCCTGCTGCTGCGGCGCCGCGCCGGGCTGCTGGGCCGCGGGCGGGGCGGCGGCGTTCGCGGCCGCGGAGCCGGGGGTCATGATCGCGCCGGCCAGGAACAGGCCGACCGCGCCCAGCAGGAGGATCGCCCCGATCCACGCCGAGGCGTCGGAACCGCTGTCGCTGTCGGGCAGGGACAGCAGCGTGTACAGGAAGCCACCCAGGAAGAGCGCCACGGCCGCGACCGTCAGCGTCTTCCACAGCGGGCGGAGCCGCTCACCGCCGAAGAGGGTCAGCGCGAACATGACGACAGCGGCCGAGAGGAAGGACTGGACCCCGAAGAACTGGGAGCCGATGCTGTCGCCCAGCACCGTGCTGTCGCTGGTGCCCGCGATGAGCCCGGCGAGGACCAGCGCGGCCAGGCCCGACAGGCCGAGGATCGCGGGCATCGAGGGCACGCCGAGGCGGTCGAACAGCGAGGGCCCCTGGGGCGAGTAACCCGCGTACTGCTGCTGCGCCTGGTACTGCGCCTGAGGAGAGGCGTACTGGGGCGGATAGCCCGGTTGCTGCGGTTGGCCGGAGGTCGGCTGCTGCGGATACCCCGCACCTGATTGCTGTTCACTCATGGCCCCATCATGCCTTGCCGTGGCAAGATCTGCGGCAAGTGGGTGTCATGCCCGCTCACGGGCCGGATCGCGGGCGTAGGCCCGCCTGAACCCGTAGTCTTGACCCATGTCGCAACGTCTCCGTCCCGTTTCGCCTATTTGGGTGGCAGGCCGTCCGCAGCACGGTGAAGAGGAATTCTTCGTCACACACCCCTTCGACGACTCGCCGGTGGGCGCCACCTCCTGGGCCACGACGGGCCAGGTCGAGGCGGCGGTCTCGGCCGCCGCGGGCGTCGCGCCCGAGGCCGCGGCCCTGCCCGCGCACGTCCGCGCCGAGGCGCTCGAACACGTCCGCCGCCGCCTCGACGAGGAGGCCGAGACGTGCGCCGAGCTCATCACCGCCGAGTCCGGGAAGCCGATCGCCTGGGCGAGGGTCGAGGTGCAGCGCGCGGTCTCGACCTTCCGCTGGGCCGCCGAGGAGGCCCGGCGGTTCTCGGGGACGCTCCAGCGGCTCGACACCGACGAGGCCGCCGAGGGCCGCCTGGCGATGGCGCGCCGCTTCCCGCGCGGCCCCGTGCTGGGCATCTCGCCGTTCAACTTCCCGCTGAACCTCGTGGCGCACAAGGTCGGCCCCGCCATCGCCGCGGGCTGCCCCATCGTGGTCAAGCCGGCGCCCGCGACGCCGCTGTCGGCGCTGCACCTGGGCGCGCTGTTCTCCGAGACCGACCTGCCGCCCGCGATGGTCTCGGTGCTGCCGGTGCCCGACCACCGGGCCGCGCAGCTGGTCGACGACGCGCGGCTCCCGGTGGTGTCGTTCACCGGCTCGGGGGCGGTGGGGGCCCAGATCCTGCGGCAGGTGCCGGGCAAGCACGTGACGCTCGAACTGGGCGGCAACGGCGCGGTGCTGGTGACCTCGGACTACCCCAGGCGGGACTGGGCCGCCGAGCGCATCGCGACGTTCGGGAACTACCAGGCGGGGCAGTCGTGCATCGCCGTGCAGCGGGTCTTCATCGAGGCGGCGGCGTTCGCCGACATGGCCGAGCGGATCACCGACCACGTCCGGGCCCTCCCTTCGGGCGACCCGAACGACCCGGCCTGCAAGGTCGGGCCGATGATCAGCGCCGAGGCCGCCGCGCGGGTCGAGTCGTGGGTGGCCGAGGCGGTCGACGGCGGCGCGAAGGTGCTGTGCGGCGGCTCGCCCCGCTCGGGCGCGAACCTGGAGCCGACGGTGCTCGCCGAGGTGCGCCGGGACGCGCTGGTGCTGCGCGAGGAGGTCTTCGGGCCGGTGCTGGTGCTCCAGAGCGTCGAGCACTTCGACGCGGGGCTGGCGGCGATCAACGACTCGCGGTACGGGCTCCAGGCGGGGGTGTTCACCGAGCGCCTGCCGCAGGCGATGCAGGCGCACCGCGAACTCGAGGTGGGCGGCGTCGTCATCGGCGACGTGCCCTCGTTCCGGGCCGAGCAGATGCCGTACGGGGGCGTCAAGGACTCCGGCGTGGGCCGCGAGGGCGTGGCCTCGGCGATGGCGGACTACACGAGCGAGCGGGTGCTGGTCCTGCCCGACACGCTGTGAGGGGCGGGTGGCCCCGCCTACCGGTCGGCGGGTCGCATCGGCACAGTTGACACGGCTGTATACCGTGGCAACATGACCGTTCCTCCGAACTACAGCATGCCGCCCGAGCGGCCGACTCCGGGCTACGGGTACCAGCCGCAGTACGGCGGCCCCTCGCGGCCGGAGGAGCCCAAGCCCCGCAACTACGCCCTGATCGGCGCCATCATCGTCGGCTGCACCGTGATCGCGCTCGGTTCGATCCTGCTGATCACGCTGGGCCTCAACAAGGGCGGCGACGACAAGGACATCGCCGGCGACGACACGTCCTCGAGCGCCGAGGAGGACCCCACGACGCCCGAGGACGAGGAGACCTCCCCCGAGGTGGAGGAGACCACGCCGATCGCCGACGACGGCGAGGTCGGCAAGTGCCTGCCGTACGAGCCGGTGATCGCCGGGGACGGCCTGGAGCTGCTGTCCTCGTGCGACGGCGCGGACGCGTTCTGGGAGATCACGAACCAGACCTACGACATCGACGCGCCGGTCGACAGCGAGGGGAACCTGCTCGACAACCAGGTGGCCTACGACCTGTGCGGCGACACCTACGGGACCTCCTACCTCGGCGAGCTGTGGACGAACTGGCACTGGGTGTACTCGGCGGGCTCGACCGACTCGCTGTACTGCATCAAGGCGATCGGCAACCCCGACGCCGAAGGGCGCCTGCCGTACACGCCCGGCGACGGCGACTGCTTCGACGACAGCGACAAGTGGTGGACGGTGTCGTGCACCTCCGACCTGGCCGTCTACGAGGTCGTCGGCACCGTCGAGTTCGACGAGCCGAAGGACCTGGACGACGCCGAGGCCGCCTCGGAGGCCACGTGCGGCGGCGCGTACTACTGGGAGGTCACCAACGTCGAGGGGCTGACGACCGCGATCCTGTGCGGCAACGAGCTGTAGCGGGCGGGCCGCGCCGCTGCGGCCGCACGGCCGATTCGGCCGGTTCCACCGCCCCGGACGAGGATTGCTCATAGTCTGAGTCCATGGTTCAGCCTCCGAACTACGGCCCGCCGCCGGGCCCCGACGACCCGCGGCCCCCGCACGGGCAGCCGCCGCAGGGGCCGTGGGCCGGCCGGCCGCCCGAAGGGCAGTACCCGCCTCCCGGGCCGGGACAGCCGCCGCCCGAGCACCGGGGGCCGCCGCAGTACCCGCCGCCCGGGCCGGGGCAGCCGCCGCCCGGCGGCGTCCCGCCCTACCCGCCCGGAGGCCAGGGCCCCGGAGGACCGGGAGGACCGGGACCGCCGCCCGGCGGCCACATGTACGGCCCGGGCGCGCCCGGGCCGCCGCCCCGCAGGCCCCGGACGGGCCTCATCGCGGTCATCGCCGTCGTCGGCGCGGTCCTGCTCGTCATCGCCGTCGTCCTCATCGTCATGAACCTGCGCGACGACGACACGGAGGAGGGCGCCGCCGAGGAGACCTCCGAGGAGGCCACGGAGCCCTCGCCGACCGAGCCCGAGGAGACCACCGGCCCGCCGTCGGCCGAGGACGCGGTGGGCCTCTGCCTGCCCGCGGAGCCGCAGATCGCGGGCTACGCGTTCGACCTGTCGACGCCGTGCGACGCCCCCGAGGCGTTCTGGCGGGTCACCGCCGCCGACGACGACACCGGCGCCACAGTCGACGGGGAGGGCATGCTCGCCGACGTCCAGGACGCCTACGACGTGTGCGGCGAGGACCACGGCTCGTTCCAGCTCGGCGAGCCGTGGAAGGACTGGTACTTCACCTACGACGAGGCCACGTCGGACGTCGAGGGGCTGTACTGCGTCGAGGCCCTCGGCAACCCCGACGCGGAGGGGCGCGTGCCGGTCACGCCCGACACCGGCTCGTGCTTCGACGACAGCGACACCTGGTGGTCCATGCCGTGCGACTCGGACCTGGCGATGTACGAAGTGGTCGACACCGTCGAGGTGGACCCGCCGGAGGAGCTGAGCACCGAGGAGGCGAACGAGGAGTCCACGCCGTGCTCGGGCGGCGAGTTCTTCTGGCAGGTCAAGAACGTCGAGGGCCTCACCACCGCGATCCTGTGCGGCGACGAGCGCTGAGGGGCCGCGCGGCACGCGGCCCGGTGCCGGAAGCGCCGGACGCCGCACGGGGAGCGGCCGCGCCGTTCGCCGTGAGCGGGACGGCCGCCGGGGCGCCTACCCGAAGCGGCCGGTGATGTAGTCCTCGGTGCGCCGGTCCGACGGGTTCGAGAACAGGCGCTGCGTGTCGTCGAACTCGACGAGGAAGCCGTAGCGCGCGCCCGCCTCGTCCACATCCGCCGAGTAGAACGCCGTCGAGTCCGACACGCGCGCCGCCTGCTGCATATTGTGCGTGACGATGACGATCGTGTAGTCCTCGACCAGGTCGTTCATGAGCTCTTCGATGCGGGCCGTCGCGATCGGGTCGAGCGCCGAGCACGGCTCGTCCATGAGCAGCACCTCGGGCTCCACCGCGATCGCCCGCGCGATGCACAGCCGCTGCTGCTGCCCGCCCGAGAGGGCCAGCGCGCTCTTCTTGAGATTGTCCTTGACCTCGTCCCACAGCGCGGCCCCGCGCAGGGCCTGCTCGACGCGGTCGTCGAGGCCGTCGGTCATGCCGTTGATGCGCAGGCCGTAGGCGACGTTGTCGTAGATCGACTTGGGGAACGGGTTGGCCTTCTGGAAGACCATGCCGATGTGGCGCCTGACCGCGATCGGGTCGACGCCCGAGCCGTAGATGTCCTGGCCGTGGTAGGTGATCCGGCCCGAGACGCGGGCCCCGGGGATGAGGTCGTTCATGCGGTTGATCGAGCGCAGCACCGTGGACTTGCCGCAGCCGGAGGGCCCGATCATCGCGGTGATGCGGTTGCGCGCCACCGGCAGCGACACGTCGCGCACGGCGTGGACGCTGCCGTAGTGGATGTCGACGCCGCTGAGCTCGATGACCGTGTCGGTCGCCGCCGCCGCGCCGGCCCGCCGGCGGGCGCCCCGGGTCTCGACCTGGGCCGGTCCGGTCCGCAGACCGGTCTCGTTCACTGGCACGCGAACTCCAATCACCGATTTTCAACCGCCGTTAACGCGTCCTGTACTCATAGAAGGCGATCCAGGTGCACGCCGGTGAACACCGGGATGAACGGACGGTGAACGGTGCCCCTGCCGCGTCACAGGCGCAGCGAAGCCCCCCGGGGCGGCGCGCCTCAGGCGTGCTCGGGCGGCAGGAGCTCGTCGTTGGGGTAGCCCGCGAGGAGGTCGTCGGAGGCGGTGAGCGCGAACTGCTCGGACAGGGGCACGGTGCCGATGTCGGTCGAGGCGCTCACGTCGCCGTCCTCGGCGAGCTCCATGAGCATGCCGCGGACGACCTGCGGCGGGACGCCCGCGTCGTCGCCGAGGGAGAGCAGGTCGACGGTGACGGTCGCGGTGGTCGCGCCGCCGGGGAGGACGAAGCGGCCCTCCTCGTCGAACTCGTACTCCACGCCGCCGACGCGCCTGATGGCGATGGCGGTGAGCTCTTCGAGATCCCCGCGCTGGTCGGCGGCCTCCTCGATGGCCTCCAGCTTGTCGAAGGCGAGCACGTCGAACGGGTTGACGTACAGCTGCGGGGCCACGAACAGCTGCCCCTCGCGGGTCTCGCCGCGGTACAGGCCGAGGGCCAGGAGGAATTCGAGCAGGTCGCGCACGGTGTGCGGGACGGGCAGGCCGGTGCGCTCGCAGTGCGTGGTGAACGTGGCGATCCGCTCGCTCCGCTCGGCGGTGGCCCGGTCGTACTCCTCGCGCGCCTCCTTCTCGATGACCTCGGGGGAGGCGCCGTAGTGGTGCTCGCGGGCCTCGGCGATCCAGTCGTCGACGTCCCCCGGGTCGCACCAGACCGGCTCGTTCCAGATGTCGTCCTCGGGGAAGACGTCGGCCCACCAGCTCGCGGGGAACGGGTTCAGCGAGGGAACGGTCCGGAACAGCTCGATGCTGCACGGCATCAACCTGATCCAAGCGGGGTGCATCACGGCTTGGACCGGGCCGGACTCGTCGCCGCCGAAGGGCCTTTCGAAAGCTTCCACGCATCCACGCTAGCAGCGCGGGCCGACGGCGCCGAGGCGCTCGCCCACGGGAGGGTTCCGCCCGTAGCGGAATCACCGCGGCGCGGGCCCGCGGCGGACGTCGGCGCAGGTACCGGGGGTCGAGCCGGGGAGCAGGCGACCGGTCACCGGAGCCGCCCGGCGCCGGCTAGCCGTTCGACTGCACGCAGGACAGGTCCGGCTCGAACTCGGCGAGGCTCCGGGCGTACTGCGGTGCGAGGTATTCGACGATCCTGACCTGCTGCGCCAGCAGCTGGCCCACTTCGACGATCTGGTCGGCGGGGTTGAGGACGAGCCAGTGCTCGTACGCCGCGTAGTGCTCCCGGGCGTCTGCCTCGACGGTCACGGGTTGCCTCCCTTGAGTAGCGATGTGTTCTGGCCAAGCTAATGCGCGCGGGGCTCGCACCGTCCGGCGACACGCCGCACGTCCGCGAATTGGCGCGAACCTGAGGAGACGGCCGCCGCTCCGCGCGGTCACGAGCGCAGGACCAGCCGGAGTGCCCGGGCCCCGTCGGCGACGACATCGACCGGGACGCCCCAGTCCTGGCGGGTGAGGTGGCAGGCGGGATGCTCGGCCTCGGCGTCGCAGGTGGCGGCCTGGGCCACGACCTGGAGGACGCCCCCGGCGACGCCGTCGGCCAACTCGATCTCGCGGACGAGCGCCTCGCCGCGCCCCGCGCCGGAGGCGAGCAGCTGGGGCGGGTCGGCCGAGACCGTCACCGCGATCGGCGACCCGAAACTGTGATCGAGCTTCTGCCCGGCCGCGGGCGTGAACAGGACTTCGAGGCTGAGCCTCCCCGGGGCGACGGCCGTGCGCTTGCGGGTGACGCGGTGGTGCCCGCCGTCCACGGCGGCCTCGGCGAGGTCGGGGGCGACCAGGCGGTGCGCGGCCGACTCGACCACGACGACCCGGCCTCCGGCGACGATCACGTCGCTGGGCTCGGCCAGGCCGCTCGCGAGCGTCGTGACCGCCCCGGTGGCGGGGTCGTAGCGGCGCACGGCGCCGTTGTAGGTGTCGGCCACGGCCACGGCCCCGTCCGGCAGGACCCCCACGCCGAGGGGGTGCTGCATGAGCGCGTCGGCGGCGGGGCCGTCGACGTGCCCGAAGTCGAACAGGCCCTGGCCGACGACGGTGCGCATCCGGCCGTCCTCGACGCAGCGCAGCGCGGAGGTCTCGGCGTCCACCAGCCACAGGCGGTCGCCGTCGGCGGCCAGCCCGGACGGCTGGGCCATCCACACCTCGGCGAGCGGCCCGTCCTTGAGGCTCTCGACGGTGGTGCCGGCCCAGGGCCCGGCGGTGCCCGCGACCGGGTCGAAGCGCCACAGCTGGTGGATGCCGGCCATGGCGACGATGACCGCGCCGTCGAACCAGGCCACGTCCCACGGCGAGGAGAGGTCGACGTCGAGCGCGGCCTCGGCGCCGGTGTCCGACCGCCACTGGGCGCCGGTGCCCGCGACGGTGGTGACCGTCCCGTCGGCCAGGCGCACCCCGCGCAGGAGGTGGTTGACGGTGTCGGCGACGACGACGTCGTAGCCGACGCGCTCGGCAACCTCGGCGGGCAGCAGCGCCAGGCCCTGCGGCTCGTTGAACTGCGCCTCGGCCCCGTCGGCGCGCCCGCGCTCGCCGGTGCCGATGACGCCGGCGACGGCCGACGCCGCGGCGGGCTCGATCCCGGCGAGGCGCACGAGGCGGTGGCGGGCCGAGTCGGTGACCAGGAGGTCGCCGCCGGGCAGGGCGAGGGCCTTGCCGGGGAAGCGCAGCGCGGTCTCGGCGGGCGGGTCGGCGACGTAGGGGGTGCCCTCGGGGTCGAGGGTGCCCTTGGCGGTGTGGTCCCGCACCAGGTCGCCGATGACGGCGTCGAGGGCTTCGCGGTGGCCTTCGCCGGCCATGGTCGAGACGACGTAGCCCTCGGGGTCGATGACGACGAGGGTGGGCCAGGCGCGGGCGGCGTAGGCGTCCCAGGTGGTGAGGTCCGGGTCGTCGAGGACGGGGTGGTCGACGCCGTAGCGTTCGACGGCCGCGGCGAGCGCGTCGGGGTCGCGCTCGTGGTCGAACTTGGGCGAGTGGACGCCGACGATCACGAGCGCGTCGCCGTACCGCTCCTCCAGCGGGCGCAGCTCGTCGAGGACGTGGAGGCAGTTGATGCAGCAGAAGGTCCAGAAGTCGAGGACGACGACCTTCCCGCGCAGGCGCTCCAGGTCGAGGCGCCGCCCGCCGGTGTTGAGCCATCCTCGGCCGACGAGTTCGGCCGCGCGCACACGAGACTGGGTCATCCGAAGAGCCTAGCGCGCGAAAGCCCCGGAGCTTATAGGCTGTGAGCCGAAATGCTCACGGCCCACGGGCTCCGGGGCGGACGGTCGCGCGGCGGTCACTCGCCTTCGGCGGGCTCCTCGGCGTCCTCGGCGTCCTCGGAGTCTTCGGCGCCTTCGCCTTCGCCGCCGAGCATGGTGAGGCAGTAGACGTCCTCGCCGACGGTGAGCGTCTCGCGGCCCGCGTCGGCGCACTCCTGGCCGTCGTCGACCTTCGAGGTGATCTCGTAGTCCTCGCCGTCCACGGCCTCTTCGCAGTCGATGGCCTCGGCCGCGTCGCCGCCGGTGTGGCGCACGCACCCGCCCTCTTCGAAGACGGGCTGCTTGAAGAACAGGAAGTACGCGGCGACGGCGGCCCCGGCGATGACGACGACCGCGACCAGGGCGATGACCGGGACGAGCCACTTCTTCTTGGCGCCGGAGCCGCCGGGCTGCGGCTGCGGCGGGTACTGGCCGGGGCCCATCGCGCCCGGCGGCATCTGCCCGGGCGGGACCGCGCCGGGGGGCATCTGCCCCGCGGGCGCCGCACCGGGCGGCATCTGGCCGGGCTGGGCGCCGTGCGGCATCTGGCCGGGGTACACGCCCGGCTGCATCTGCGGCTGGGACGACACCGGCGGCGGGGCGGCCTCGTAGCCGCCGACCGGCTGGGGCGGCTCGCTCTGCGGCGACTGGGCGCCGATGATGAGCCGCTGCGTGTCGTCGGACTGCGGCGACTGGGGCTGCTGGGCCGCGGGCGGCATCTGCCCGGGGGCCTGGGGCGGCTGCTGCGCGGGCGGCAGGCCGGCGTCGGCCGGGGGCATGAGGCCGCCGAGCGGGTTCGGCGGCGGCGAGGGCCACGCCGAGGCGTTCGGCTGCTGCGGCGCCTGCTGCTGCGCGGCGTCCTCGCCGTAGGGGGCGGGCGGGTTGAAGCCGACGCCCTGGGCCGGAAGCACCTCGGTGGCCTCGTCGGCGACGTCCTTCTGCGGCTCGGCGGCCGGCGGCTGGTCCGCGGCGCGCCTGAGGACCGTGGTGCCCTCGTCCTCGATGCCGCTCGGCGCGGGCTCGGCGGGGGCCTGCGGCGGGGCGGGCGGCTGCTGCACCGGCGGCGCGGTGTCGGCGGCCGGGGCCGGGGGGATGTCGACATCGGTCGGCGCGGTGGACGGCAGGGACTGCGTGGCCTCCGCCTCGACCGGCTCGGGCTCGGCGGGCGTCTCGGCCGCCGGCTCCTCGGCGGCGGGCGCGGGGGCCTCGGCGGCGGGTTCGGGCTCGGCGGCGGGCTCAGGGGCCCGCTCGGGCGCCGGTTCGGCCGCCGCGTCCTCGGGCCGCTCGGGCTCGGGGGCGGCCTCGGGCGTCCGGGCCGGTTCCTCGGCCACCGGATCGGGGATCTCGGCGGCCTCGGGCACGGCCGGCGACTCGGCGTCGGCCGCCTCGGGGGCGCTCTCGGCCGCCGGCTGCTCGGGAGCGGCCTCGGGCTCAGGGGTGGCGGCGGGCTCGGCGGCGCCGCCCTGAGTCGCGCCGTCCTCCACGGGGGCGCTGTTCTCGGGGGCACTGCTCTCGTCGGCCCGGTCCTGGGGGGCCTCGCCCTGCGATGACGCGTTGCCTTGCTCAGAGGTCACGGCTGCTCCTCAATGGTGCTTTCGGCCTGGCGCTCCAAGGGGAATACCAGACGAAGCACACGGTACATCAGCAGCGCACGCTCTCACTCGACAGGGTTACGCGAGAATTGCGGTGCGACACGCGAAGAAAAAGGGAAGAAAAGATTAAGGCCGGGCACCGCAGGTAGCCCACCCCTCATGGCTACGCGGCGCCCGGCCGGTGTGAGAACCCCCTGGAGAGGGTCTCCGTGCGGTGCGTGGACTCGGCGCTGTCCACCGCACCAATGGGAGGAGATAAGTTCGCGGCCTCAGTCGCAATCGAGGCGTTCGCCACCGCGCGATGCTCGACTCCCGGTCATCGATCGGCGACGGTATGAAACTTCGAAGATGTGTTTCCCCGTTGTTTCAACGCCTCAATTACAACACCGAATACCAAGAACCGCCATTGATTCACCGGTGCGTTGCATCACGTCCAAGCGAGGAGGGCCGTCCCCGGGTCTTCAAGGAACGCACCGACATCGGCGAGGAACTGCGCGCCGAGCTCGCCGTCGACGAGCCGGTGGTCGAACGACAGGCCCAGCGTCGTGACCTGCCTGACGGCGATCTCGCCCTCGTGCACCCACGGCTGCGGCCGCACCGCCCCGAACACCAGGATCGCCGACTCCCCCGGCGGGAGGATCGGCGTGCCCGTGTCGATGCCGAAGACGCCGACGTTCGTGATCGAGAACGTCCCGCCGGCCATGTCCGCGGGCGGGGTCTTGCCCTCGCGCGCCGTCCGCACCAGCTCGCCCATCGCCCCGGCCAGCTCGACGAGCCCGAGGTCCTGCGCGGCCTTGATGTTCGGCACCACCAGGCCCCGCGGCGTGGCCGCCGCGATGCCCAGGTTGACGTCGCGTTTGACGACGATCTCACCGGCGGCCTCGTCCCACGAGGCGTTGATCATCGGGTGGCGGCGGCACGCCAGCAGCACGGCCTTGGCCACCAGCAGCAGCGGCGAGACCTTGACGTCGGCGAACTCCCGGCGGCCCTTGAGCTCGGCGACCGTCGCCATCATCCCGGTGACGTCGCAGGTCAGGAACACCGTGGCGTGGGGGGCGGTGAACGCCGAGGCCACCATGTTCTGCGCGGTGAGCTTGCGGACGCCCTTGATGGGGATGCGCTCCTCGGCCGCGCCGCCGGAGCGCCCGGCCGGGGCCGGCTCCTGCGCGGCGGACGATCGGCCCGCCGAGGCGGCCTCGACGTCGGCGCGGGAGACGGTGCCGTGCGGACCGGTCGGGGTGACCTGCCGCAGGTCGACCCCCAGGTCCTTGGCGAGCTTGCGCACCGGGGGCTTGGCCAGGGCCGGCCCGGCCGGAGCCGGGGCCGGCTCGGGCGCCGGAGGCGGGACCGCGGCGGCGGGCGCCTCCTCGGGCGCGGGGGGCGCCGCGGGCGCCTGGGGGGCGGCCGGGGCGGTCTCGCGGCGGCGCTTGCGCCGCTTCGCGCCCGACTCCTTCGCGCCGTAGCCCACCAGGTTCGGGGTGCGCTTGTCCCCCGAGGGCCGCTCGGGCTCGGCGCCCTCGACCGCGAACGTCGCCAGCGGCGCGCCCACGTCGAGCGTCTCGCCCGCCGCGGCGTGGTGCTCGGCGAGCGTCCCGTCGTACGGACTGGGCACCTCCACCAGCGCCTTGGCGGTCTCGACCTCCACGAACGGCTGGTTGAGCTTGACTTCGCCGCCCGGCTCCACGAGCCACGCGGCGACCTCGCCCTCGGTGAGTCCCTCACCGAGGTCGGGAAGATTGAACGTGATCTGCTGCCCCATGCCCCGCTCCTCAGTACTCAAGGGACCGGTCGACGGCGTCGAGCACCCGGTCCAGGTTCGGAAGGTAGTCGTCCTCGAGACGGCTCGCCGGATAAGGGACGTCATAGCCCGTCACCCGCAGCACCGGTGCCTCCAGCGAATAGAAGCACCGCTCCGAGAGCCTCGCGGCCAGTTCCGAGCCCATGCCGAGCGTGCCCTGCGCCTCGTGGACGACGATCGCGCGGCCGGTCTTGCGCAAGGACGCCTCCAGCGGCTCCCAGTCGATCGGGGACAGCGAGCGCAGGTCGACGACCTCCAGCTCCAGGCCCTCCTCGGCCGCCGCGGCGGCCGCGTTCAGCGCCACGTCCACGGTCGGGCCGTAAGCGATCACGGTCGCCGCCGTGCCGGTGCGCGCCACGCGCGCCTCGTGCAGGCCCAGCGGCGCCGCGGTGGTGTCCACCTCGGACTTGGCGTGGTAGCGGCGCTTCGGCTCGAAGAAGATCACCGGGTCGTCCGAGGCGGCGGCCTGCTGGATCATCCAGTAGGCGTCGCCCGGATCGGCGCAGGTGACGACCTTCAGGCCCGCGGTGTGCGCGAAATAGGCCTCGGGCGACTCCGAGTGGTGCTCGATCGCGCCGATCCCGCCGCCGTAGGGGATGCGGACGACCACCGGCAGGCGCACGCGCCCGCCCGACCGGTTCGGGATCTTCGCCAGCTGCGAGACCAGCTGGTCGAACGCCGGGTAGACGAAGCCGTCGAACTGGATCTCGCAGATCGGCCGGTACCCGCGCAGCGCCAAGCCGATCGCGGTGCCGATGATGCCGGACTCGGACAGGGGCGTGTCGATGACCCGCTCGGCGCCGAAGTCCTTCTGGAGCGCGTCGGTCACGCGGAACACGCCGCCGAGACGGCCGACGTCCTCGCCCATGATCAGCGCCTTGTCGTCCTCGTCGAGGATGCGCCGCAGCCCCGTGTTCAGGGCCTTGATCATCGTCATCGTCGCCATCAGGCGTCACTCCCCTCGTCGAGCGAGGCGCGGAAGGCGACCGCCTCCGCCCTCTCGGCCCGCAACGACGCGGGCGCCTCCACGTACACGGCGTCGAACATCTCGGTCACGTCCGGGTCGGGCAGGTCCATGACCCGCTGCCGCAGCTCGCGGACCTCCGCGGCCGCCTCCTCGTCGACCGCGGCGAAGTAGTCGGCGTCGGCCAGCGACTCCGCCTCCAGCCAGGAGCGGTAGCGCAGGATCGGGTCCTTGGCGCGCCAGTAGTCCAACTCGGCCTCGTCCCGGTAGCGGGTGGCGTCGTCGGAAGTGGTGTGGGGCTGCATCCGGTAGGTGAACGCCTCCACCAGGCTCGGGCCCTCGCCCGTGCGGGCCCGGTCGAGCGCGGCCTTGGTGACCGCGTACGACGCCAGGACGTCGTTGCCGTCGACGCGCGTGCCCGGCATGCCGAAGCCCTCGGCGCGCTGGTACGGCGGCACCCGGAACTGGCGGGCGTTCGTCTCGGAGATCGCGTACTGGTTGTTCTGGCAGAAGAACACCAGCGGCGCGTTGAACACCCCCGCCCAGACCAGCGCCTCGTTGAAGTCGCCCTCGGCGGTCGCGCCGTCGCCGTGGTAGACGATGACGGCCTCGCCGTCATCGCCGCCCACCGCGCCGTCCTTGGCCACGCCCATGGCGTAGCCGGCCGCGTGGAGCGTCTGCGAGGCGATGACGATCTCGTACATCTGGAACCGGTCGGCGGCCGTGTCGCGGCCGCCGAGATCGACGCCGCGGAACAGCGAGAACGCCGAGATGACGTCCAGGCCGCGGCACCACTGGACGCCGAGCTCGCGGTAGGCGGGGAAGACCGTGTCCTGGGGGGCGAGCGCGCGGCCGGAGCCGATCTGCGCCGCCTCCTGGCCGAGCAGGCTCGGCCACAGGCCCAGCTGGCCCTGGCGTTGCAGGGCCGTGCCCTGGGCGTCGAGCTCGCGGGTGATGACGAGGTCGCGGTAGAGGCCGCGGTACTCCTCGTCGGTGAAGTGCACGTCGTAGTCGGGATGGGAACGCCGCCGGCCCTCGGGGGTCAGCAGCTGGACGAACTCGGGTTCGTTCGCCGAGGCGGAATTCCGACGGCTCTTGGCCGTCTTCTTGGCGGGGCGCGGTCGGTCAACTGAGCCCATGGGTGCCTCCTCGTATTGAAATTCGGTGTATCCAGCATCTCAAAGTCGTGGCGTGCCCGCTCCACAGCTCACGCCCGACTACGATTCGTAGGCTGACATTTGACGCTGGGTAGTCATCCTCGCTGCGACTCGAGACATCATCGGTCCTGAACGGCCGTTTCGTCGCACGGGGGTGGCGGGAAAGGAGCGCTTCGTGCGCCGCAGAGGCAGCGACCAGGTGGGACGCTGGCCGTGGGGGGTGTGGCTCGCGCTGGTGGGCGTGAGCGCCGGGACCGTCGCGTCGTTCGCGGGAGTGGGGTGGGCGTTCCTGCACGCCGCCGGGATCGCCGAGGACGCCGGCGAGGCCGCACCGCTCGCCTGGGACCAGGACGAGGTCGTCATCGAAGCCGAGGAGCCCCCCGACGGGGACCGGGGCTCCGAGAGCGGATCGGCCGCCGAGGGCACCGAGCCGAGCACCAAGGTGCTGTGGGAGCCCGAACCCGAAGCCGCCACGCCCGAAGAGCCGACCGCACCGTCCGGGCCGGTACTCGAACCCACCCCCGAGACGGCCGAAGAGGCACCGCAGCTCGTCCCCGTCGAACCCGACGCCGCCGAACCGGAAGAGGAACGGGCCCTGGTGCCGATCGAACCGCCCGACGACGGCGACGGACCCTCGGACGGGGAGCAGCGCCCCTCCCTCCTCCCCGGCGCCCCGAACATGCACTGACCTCGCCCGAAGGGGTGAGCATGCGAAAACCGGCCCCGCAGCCGTAACCTGCATGCGCGGATTTCCGTTACAGGTATTGAGAGCGCATCGCAGAGTGACGAACGCACACGGATACCTGTGGGGTACACCAGATGGACCTTTTCTCCCGCACCATGCTCGCTTCCTCGGCCGAGGCCGGGCTGACCACGACCACCCTCACCCGGCACGTTCCACTCCTCCGCCGCAACATCAGGCCGGCGGACCGCGTCGCACTGCTGACCGGCGGCATCGGCTCCGACGGCCTCGCCGGCGGCGAATGCATCCTCATGCTCACCTCCGAACGCATCGTCGTCACCAGGCAGTCGCGGCTGCTGGGGCGCATCCGCCTGTGCCTCGACGCGCCCGTCACGGCGGTGGAGAACCTGCGCTGGTCGGCCGACCCGAACGGGCCGGGCGTCGAACTCAACTTCACGGCGGTGGAGAGCCCGGGCGCGACGGCCCCGCACCGGTGGCACTTCTGGCTGCCGGCCACGCACGCCAAACGGGTGTGGCAGATCGACGCGCTGCTCGCCCGGGCGTTCCGCAGGCCGCAGGCGCTCCCGGCGCCGATCCACGACGCGACGGCCCCGCGGGGCCCCCGCATCGGCCCGCCGGCCGCACCGTGGGGGGCGGCGCGCCCGGCGCCCCGGGCGGGCGCCGGATCGCGTCTCGCGGCGGTGTGAACCGTCCCGCGAACACCGGGATGAGAAGGACCAGCTTGCCCAGCTCCGGGGCGTCGGCCGCGTCAGCCGTGCGGAAGCACGGCCGCGAACCTCACCGCGACAGACGCGGCCGACGCCCCGGTCATCGCTTCAGTGCCCGTGGCGCAGCTCGGCGGTGCAGCACTTGACGCTCCCGCCGCCCTTCTTCAGCTCGGAGAGGTCGACGGGGACGGGCTCGTACCCGGCGTCGCGGACCTTCCTTGCCATCCCGGTGGCCTCGGCGTTGACGACGACATGGGTGCCGTCGGAGACGAAGTTGAGTCCGAACGCGGCGGCGTCCTCGGCGTCGGCGATGACCGCGTCGGGGAAGAGCCGCTCGAGCAGCAGGCGGCTGCCCGGCGCGAACGCCTCGGGGTAGTAGGCGATCCGCTCGTCGTCGAGCGGCGCGAGCGCGGTGTCGAGGTGGTAGTAGGAGGGGTCGACCAGGCGCAGCGAGACGACCTGGCGCCCGAAGACGTCGGCGGCCTCGGCGTGGGCGCGGGCGTCGGTGCGGAAGCCCCATCCGGCGAGGATGAGTCCGCGGCCGGGCAGGTACGTGAAATCGCCTTCGCCTTCGTTGATGTGCTCGGGTTCGACGACGGTCCGGCCCGCGGCGCGGTGCCATTTCTCGTGGGCGTCGGCTTCGGGGCCGCGCTCGGGGAAGCGGAATCGGGCCCCGTAGGCGATGCCGTCGACGACGAAGGCGCCGTTGGCGGCGTAGACCATGTCGGGGAGGCCGGGCTCGGGTTCGATGTGCAGGACTTCGTGGCCGAGATCGGTGTAGATGTCGGCGAGGGTCTCCCACTGCGCGCAGGCGCGGGCGGTGTCGACGGGGGTCGAGGTGTCCATCCACGGGTTGATGGCGTATTCGACGGCGTAGTAGGCGGGGCGGCACATGAGGTATGTGCGGCGGCCGGGCTCCCGGGTCGCGGGAGTCTCGGGTGAAGAACTGCGTTTCTCCATGTCAGCGAGTCTAGACAGCGAAGGACGCGATCGGCTCGCGCCGGGCCCGGGGACACACGAGATGTGACCGAACCGCCGTTTTCCGGTCACAGTCCCGGTCGTTTCGCCGAGGCCCCTTCACGTCCGCTCAAGTCCCGCGCCGGGCGGGTGGC
>DASTYG010000058.1:0-15639 GCA_035765105.1 Glycomyces sp. | reverse complement strand
ATCGCGGCCCCCGACGGACTCCGTTCAGGACCGGGCCAGCGCCAGCCGCACCATCTTCGCGAGCGTCTCGCCGAAGTCCAGTCCGGCCGCCTCGATCGCCATCGGCAGCAGCGAGGTCTCGGTGGTCCCGGGCGCCAGGTTCGCTTCGAGCACCTGGATGCCGCCGGCGTCGTCCACGATGAGGTCGATGCGCGACATGTCGCGCAGCCCGAGGGTCTGGTGCACGGCCACCGCGAGTTCGGCGACGCGCGATGCCACGTCCTCGTCCATGTGGGCCGGGACCGTCCAGCGCGTCGCGCCGGGGTTGTACCGGGCCGCGTAGTCGTAGTCGCCGTGCAGCGGCGTGATCTCGACCGGCGGCAGCGCCGTGGGGCCGTCGCCGAGGTCGATGACGCCGACCGCGATGTCGCGGCCCTCGACGAACGTTTCGACGAGCGCCTCGTCGCTGTAGGAGAAGCAGCCCATCATCGCCGAGGGGAAGTCGTCCTCCTTGCGGACGGCGTGCACGCCGAGGCCGGAGCCGCCCGAGTTGGGCTTGACGACCAGCGGCAGGCCCATCTTGGCGGCGATGCGGTCGAGCAGTTTGCGCGCGCCGAAGTCCGAGAACGCCTGGCGCGGCATGGTCGTCCAGTCCGGTGTGGGGATGCCGACGCCGCGCAGGAGGTCCTTTGCGGTGGACTTGTTCCATGCGCGGCGGGCGCCGACGGCGTCGGTGCCCACGAACGGGATGTCCGACAGCTCCAGCACCCCGCGAAGTGAGCCGTCCTCACCCGGGGTGCCGTGCACCAGCGGCAGCACGACGTCGGGCGGGTACTCCTGGAGGGCCGGGAGCAGGTCGCCGTTGAGGTCGCGGATGTCGCAGGTCATGCCCTGGCGCTGGAGCGCCGCGGCGGCCCTGCGGCCGGACTTCATGGAGATCTCGTGCTCGTAGGACATGCCTCCGGCGAGGATGAGGACGCGGAGGTCGGCCGCTGCGGCGTTCTCGCTCATGCGTTCCCTCCCGCGAAGGTGTCGCGCAGTTCGATGTCGCCGGCGACGACGCCGGCGAGGCGGCGGACGCCCTCGCGGATCGACTCGGAGGACTGGGTGGAGAAGTTCAGCCGCATCTGCCTGCGGCCGTTCCCGTCGGCGTAGAAGCCGGTGCCGGGGACGTAGGCGACGCGCTCTTGGAGCGCGCGCGGGAGCATCGCCTTGGAGTCGAGCCCGTCGGGGAGCGTCGCCCACACGAACAGGCCGCCGCCCGGGCGCGTCCAGCCCATGCCCTCGGGCATGTAGTCGGTGAGCGCCGCGAGCAGGGCGTCGCGCCGGTCGCGGTAGAGGGTGGTGAAGACCTTGACCTGCTGGCGCCACTCCATCTCGGTGAAGAAGCGGAGCGCGGCCTCCTGGATGAGGGCGGAGGGGCACAGGATCGACGCCTCGACGGCCAGGAGCAGCTTGTCGCGCACGGCCGGCGGGGCGAGCACCCAGCCGAGCCGGAGGCCCGCGGCGAAGATCTTGGAGACGGTGCCGAGGTAGATGATGCCGCGTTCGGCGCGGGCGCGCAGCGGCGCGGGCGGGGCCCCGTCGAAGGCGATCATGCTGTACGGGTCGTCTTCGATGATGAGCAGGCCGTGCCGCTCGGCGATGGCGAGGAGGCGTTCGCGCCGCTCGTCGGTGAGGGTGACGCCGGTCGGGTTCTGGTAGCTGGGGACGGTGTAGAGGAACTTCGCGCGGCGTCCTTCGCGTTCGAGCGCGGCGAGCGCCTGCTCGAGCCCTTCGGGGATGAGGCCGTCGTCGTCCATCGGGAGGTGGCGGACGTCGGCCTGGGCGGCCTGGAAGACGCCGAGCGCGCCGACGTAGGTGGGGCCTTCGGCGAGGACGATGTCGCCGGGGTCGAGGAAGGTGCGGGCGAGGAGGTCGAGTCCCTGCTGTGCGCCGTTGGTGAGGACGAGGTCGTCGGCCGAGGCGTTGACGCCGGACAGGTCCATGACGTCGCAGAGCGCTTCGCGCAGCGCGGTGCTGCCCTGCCCGGGGCAGTAGCCGAGGGATTCGGCGCCCTTCTGTTCGAGCAGGCGGGTGAACATCTCGCCGAGCTCGTCCATGGGGAGCGCGGCGGTGTAGGGGTTGCCGCCGGCGAGGGAGACGACCTCGGGGCGGTTGGCGACCGAGAACAGTGCGCGGATCTCCGACTGTGCCATCCCGTGGACCCGGGATGCGTACCGACCGGTGTAATCGTCGAGTGTTGTACCGGACACGCGGAGACCTCCTTCGGCCTTGAGGTGCGTAGAAGACGTATGCGGGAGTCGATCGGCGCTCGCCGCGGGCGGTGGGCGCCGATCGATCCACTCTACTAGTACGTGAGCCCGTTTCCGTGCGCCTCGTCCAGCATTTGGCATCCCGGCTTCGGCCCGGGGGCGCGTGCGCCGCGGAAGGGCCGATGCGCGGGAGGTCTCGGGGCGGGCACCGTTTGTGATCAAATCCCCGATTTCGGTGCGCTCGACGGCTAACCTTGATAGGTGCATCGTCGCATGGTCAATCTCACGCTCGATTCCCTGGAGGCCGTCCCGGGGCGGTGCCGGTCCTGCGTGTTCTGGGAGCTGTCGCCGCTGTGCGCCGAGTCGGACGAGGTGGGCGATCCGGGCCTGGAGAAGGAGGCCTGGGTGTCGCAGACGCTGCTGGAGTGGGGCGGCTGCGGCAGGATCGCCTATGAGGGCGAGCGCGTCGCGGGGTTCATCACGTACGCGTCGCCGAAGTTCGTGCCGAGGTCGGTGGAGTTCCCCTCGGGCCCGGTGTCGCCGGACGCGGCCCTGCTGATGACGGCGTATGTGAAGCCCTCGTACAGCGGGACGGGGCTGGGCCGCCAGCTCGTGCAGACGGCGGCGGCGGACGTGGCGCGCCGCGGCATCTACGCGCTGGAGGCGTTCGGGGATTCGCGGGCCGAGTCGAACGCGTGCCTGGTGCCGGCGGACTTCTACCGCTCGGTGGGGTTCAAGACGGTGCGGGCGGACCCGCGCTATCCGCGGCTGCGGCTGGAGCTGCGCCCGGCGGTCGGGCGGCGCCCGGAGGCGGGGGCGTCGATGGAGCTGCCCGAGCCGGTGGAGTGGTTCGAGCTCGACGATTCGGAGTTGGAGCAGTTCTTCGACGAGCCGAGCATCGTGCGGCCGCGGTCGGACCGGCCGGGCGTCCGCCGCGCGGGCGGCTAGGTCGGCGTCGCCGCTGCGCGGGGCCATGGACGGAGACGGGGCGGGGCCGGGGCGATCGCGCCGGCCCCGCCCCGCTCGTTCGGGTCACTTCTCCAGGAACCGCTTGATGGCCGCCTTGGGCTGGGCGCCGACGAGCTGGTCGGCGGGCTGGCCGTCCTTGAACAGGATCATGGTCGGCACGCTCATCACCTGGAACTTCCGGGTCGTCTCCGGGTTCGCGTCGGTGTCGAGCTTGCGGATCACGACCGCGTCGGACTCGGCGGCGAGCTCTTCGAGCACCGGGGCGACCTTCTTGCACGGGCCGCACCAGTCGGCCCAGAAGTCGACCAGTACCGGCTTGTCGGAATCGAGCACCTCGGTCTGGAAGTCGGCGTCACTGACTGCTTTGATGGCGCCCATCGGCATCCTCCTGTTGTTTCCGGTTGTGGGGTCGGGCTTTTTCAGTCGCCCAGGCTGGTGATGAAGCGTTCGGCGTCGAGCGCGGCCGCGCAGCCGGTGCCCGCGGCGGTGACGGCCTGCTGGTAGGTGTGGTCGACGAGGTCGCCCGCGGCGAAGACGCCTTCGAGGTTCGTGCGCGTCGACGGCGAGTCGACCTTGACGTAACCGGACTCGTCGAGTTCGACCTGGCCCTTGAACAGCTCCGAGCGCGGGTCGTGGCCGATCGCGATGAACAGCCCGGTGACCGGCAGCGTCCGCTGCTCGCCGGTGACGGTGTCGGCGACCGCGACGCCGGAGACCTTGCCGTCCTCGCCGAGGATCTCCTCGACGACGGTGTTCCACTCGACTTCGATCTTCGGGTTGGCCAGGGCGCGGTCGGCCATGATCTGGGAGGCGCGGAAGGCGTCCCGGCGGTGCAGGATGGAGACCTTCGAGGCGAACTTGGTGAGGAAGGTGGCCTCCTCCATGGCCGAGTCGCCGCCGCCGACCACGGCGATGTGCTGGTCGCGGAAGAAGAAGCCGTCGCAGGTGGCGCAGGCGGAGACGCCGCGGCCCATCATCTCGGTCTCGCCGGGGACGTTCAGGGGCCGGTAGGCCGAGCCGGTGGCGAGGATGACGGCGCGCGCGGTGTACTCGTCCTCGCCGACCCACACCCGCTTGATCTCGCCGGTCAGGTCGACGCGGGTGACGTCGTCGGAGACCAGTTCGGCGCCGAAGCGCTCGGCCTGCTTGCGCCACTGGTCCATCAGTTCGGGGCCCATGATGCCCTCGGGGAAGCCGGGGTAGTTCTCGACGTCGGTGGTCTGCATGAGCGCGCCGCCGAACTGGAAGCCCTCGAAGACCAGCGGGCGCATGTTGGCGCGGGCGGTGTACAGCGCGGCCGTGTAGCCGGCCGGCCCCGAGCCGATGATGATGACGTTGCGTGTTTCGCTCACCGGAATGTGCTCCTCAGCGGTGTTCGGCGGTTCTCGGGGCGGCCGGGGCGCGCTCCGAGGATGTCAGCTTCAACGTCATCCTATTGACAGGAAATTCCTGTGGGCGGGCCTGTACCGGGCGTGTGACAGGCGGATGGGCCGGAAGTGCGCAGTCTCACGTCCCGGGCGGGGCTCACCCCTGGGTGTAGAGCTCCTCGACGGTGCCGTCCGCGCATTCGGGCGTGACGGCGACGGCGATCTCGCCGGATTCTGACAGCAGGAGCGCGACGACGGCCGGCTCGGATTCGAAGCGCGCGAAGTCCGCGACGACGACCAGGCCGCCGTACCATTCGGCGATGGCCTTCCGGCAGGTGTCCCACAGCGGGCCGCCCTCGGACAGGGCGAGCAGTTCGGGGGGGACGGTGCCGCGGGGGCTCTCGTCGCCCAGTTCGCGCAGGGCCGTCAGCACGTCCATGTTCGTGACGTAGTCGGTGTCGGTGGCGAACGTCTCGACCTCGCCGCCGCCCTCGCTGCCGCCGTCGGCGCCTTCGGTGCCGCTCGCCTGCGGCTCCTCCTCGGCCGCGAGCTCGTCCTCCTGCTCGGGCGCGGCGGCGCCCTGGTCGGACTCGGTGTGCTCGTACGACTCGCCGGAGCCCTGGGAGAGCGCCCCGGCGTCGGTGTCGCTCGCGGTGGAGACCACTTGGACGGCGGCGGCCACCGCCCCGACGGTGATGAGCAGGGCGGCCGTGGCGCTCAGCAGGGCGTAGCGGAGGCGGTGGGCGCGCAGGCGCTCGCTCCAGCCGCGGGCGGGCCGCGCCGTCTCGGGCCGGGGCGTGCGGTGGAGGGTGTCGGCGGTCGGGAGTTGTTCGAGCACCCGGTCGAGCCGGTCGGCCACGTCCCGGGGGAGGTCGTCGTATTCGGTCGAGGCGGCGCGCAGGAGCCCCGCGGCCCTGGCCTCGTCGTCGCGTCGTGCGCTCATCAGCGGCCTCCCTCCTCTCGAACCGTTCCGTGGTCGCCGGCCGTATCCGGTTCGACGCCCCGCTGTCCGGGCGGGTTCCCGGCGGGCGGCGGTGCGCCGGTCGGCCGGGCCGGGTCGAATTCGGGGAGCCGCGCGGCCAGGCGCTTGCGCGCCCGCGAGGCGCGGGACTTGACGGTGCCGGGCCGGACCTTCAGGATGGCCGCGACCTCTTCGACGGGGTAGCCGAGCATGTCGATGTAGACCAGGACGGCCCGCTGGTCGAAGGGGAGTTCGGCGAGGGCGCGGCGGACGGTGAGCCTCATCGCCGCGGCGGCCGGGTCGTCGCCGCCGGCGGAGCGGAGTTCGGTCTCGGGGAGCGGCACGGTGGGGCGCCGCCCCGCCGAGCGGATGCGGTCGAGGCAGGCGTTGACGACGATCCGGTGCAGCCAGGTGGTGACCGCCGAGTTCCCGCGGAACGACCCGGCGGCCTGGTAGGCCTTGATCATGGCGTCCTGGAGGGCTTCGGCGGCGTCCTCGGGGTCGGCGAGGGTGCGCACGGCGACCGCCCACAGCCGTCCCCGGTGGCGGCGGAACAGCTCCCCGAACGCGTCCCGGTCGCCCGCGGCGTGGCGCGAGAGCAGCTCGGCGTCGCTCCACGAGTCCGAGCGGCGCGCCCGAGCACCGGCGTCCGCCCCGGGGGGGAGTCCCGAGGGCGGCCCGGGTTCGGGCGGGCGCGGGGCGGCGGGCATGGTCTCCTATCGGACGAAGACGTTGATGTCGCTGATCGTGAGCTTGTAGCCGCCCGAGGAGGGCGGCAGGTGCGTGACCCACACTACGACGTACCTGGTGGAGGCGCCGCCCGCCTGGAGCTCGATGTTGGTGTCGGCGTCCTCGACCGGTTCGGCGAGGGTGGTGAACGAGTCGACGACGGCCTGGTCGCCGTCGGTGGAGTCGCCGGGGTCCTCGTTCCCGGCGAGCAGGCCGACGGTCGCGCCGGCGCTGGTCATCTGCACCCGCACCGAGGTGACCTCCCGCTCCTCGCCGAGGTCGATGAGGATGCCCATGCCGGGTTTGAGGTCGCCGAACGCGGGGGCGTTGTAGGTGTCGGTGGACCAGCCGGTGGAGGCGTTGTCGTCGAGGACGTTCTCGACGCCTTCGAGTTCGGTGCGGTTGCCGGGGGGCGGGTCGACGACGCGCAGGTCGCCGTCGTCGATCTCGGCCTCGGTGGGCGGGGCGACGTCGGGCTCCTCCTCGGCGGGGGCCGCCGAGGAGCTCGTGTCGTCGCCGGTCAGGCCGAGGGGGTTCTCGTTCGCGTCGGGGTCGTCGCCGCCCCACACCAGGGCGCTGGTGACCACGCCGGCGAAGACGACGCCGGCGACGATCGCGGCGATGACGGCCAGGCGCTTCATCCCGGCGGGGGGCGAGGGGGGGCTGTCGGCCCGGGCGGCGCCCAGGGCCGCGAGCGGCCCTTTGGACATCGCCTTCGCCAGCGGCCTGGTCTGCGTCCGCGAGTCGGTGTCGGCCAGTTCCCGCAGTTCGGCGGCGAGTTCGGCGGCCGAGGGCGGGGCCTGGTCGACGTCGAGGAGGTCGCCGGTGAGGCGGACCAGCGCGTCGGGGACGGAGGCGAGGACGGCGCTCGCGTCGAGCGTGCGGCCCCACTCGTCGGTGGGCGCGTCGGGCAGGCCGGTGTTCTCGGTGGGGACGACGCGCGGCCAGGTCCCGGTCAGGCAGGCGTAGAGGGTCGCGCCGAGCGCCCGGACGTCGCCGACGGGCGTGTTGCCCGGTTCGTTGCGCGGCTCGGTGACCATGACCCGGTCGTCCTCGGACAGCAGGACCGAGCCGGGGTGCAGGTCGCCGTGGGTGACGCCGCCGTCGTGGAGGGCGGCGACCGCGTCGGCGACCGAGGCGACCAGTTCGAGCGCGTGGGAGGGGGCCAGCGGCTGCTGTTCGAGCACGCCGCGCAGCGTGGAGCCGTTGACCCATTCGCGCACGACGTAGGCGAACCGGCCCTCGTCGACCGCGTCGTAGACGTCGACCATCGAGTCGACGTGGGCGCGGGAGGCGGCCACGGCGGCGGTCATGGTGGGCGCGGCGTCGTCGCCGCCGGGGGAGCGGAGCACCACGGCGACGCTGCGGTGCAGGAGCACGTCCACGCCCCGCCACAGCTGGCGGTGGCCGTTGGCGCCCCCGAGGTGCTCTTCGAGGCGGTAGCGCTCTGCGAGCAGGTCTCCCACGGACGGCACGTCGACAGAACTCATGGTGCGGGGTCCTCCCCTCTACAAGCGACCCCGCGAGGGGTCTGTGCCAATTCAGGGCTCGCGGGCGTCGTCCCGCCGGCCGGCGGACCGGTCCGAGGGACCGATCCTATTGACTCGCGAGACCGCCGAGCGGACCGTGCCAGATTAAGGCGTTCGCCGCCTGGCCATCCGCAGATCCGGCTGACCGAGGAGCAGTCGGGCACACGTATGGATGGTACTTGGCTCATCGTCGCAGCTTTGCGCGCACTGTGGCCTGGAGCGACGACATCTCAGTGACGCGCAATACCAGGCAGGCGACGATGTAGACGGCCACCAGGGCCGTGCCCAGGACCGCGGCGGCCGCGAGCTGCCCGAGCTTCGAGTCGTCGACGTCGGGCCAGGCGAGCCAGCCGAGCCAGGCGGCCCCGCCGGCGATGGCGGCGGCGGCGCCGGTGCGCAGCAGCCCGAACGCGACCTTCCGCATCCCCAGCAGGCCGATCCGTTTGCGCAGCAGCGACATCGACAGCAGCAGGCTCACCAGGTAGGAGACGCCGTTCGCGGCGAGGAGCCCGACCACGACCCATTCCAGGGGCAGCAGCGCGAACGCCAGCAGGTAGCCGCCGATGCGGATGGCGATCACCGGGAGGTTCAGCAGCGCGACCGTCCGGGTGTCGGTCTGCGCGAAGAACGCGTAGATCTGGAGCTGGCTGACCGAGAACGGCAGCAGCACGATCCCGACCACGGCCAGGGCCAGGCCGGTGGCGCCGGCCTCGTCGGGGCTGTAGGCGCCCCACTGGAAGATGGCCCGCGCGAACGGCTCGTGGAGTGCGATGAACGCCACGCTGATCGGCACCAGCAGGAACGAGGCCATGCGGATGCCGCCGGAGAGGTGGTCGGCGAGCTCGGCCCAGCGCCGGTCGTCGGCGGCGCGGGTCATGCGCGGCATGATCGCGGTGATGACCGAGACGGCGACGATGCCGTGCGCCATCATCATCATCAGGTAGGCGTTGTTGTAGACCGTGGTGCCGGACACGAACGGGCCGCCGTCCTCGGCGTTCCCGGCGGCGGCGTTGGCGATCTTCAGCACCGCCATGACGGCGACCTGGTTGGCCGCCACGAACACCAGCGTCCAGGCGGCCATGCGGCGGATGTCGCGCAGCGGCAGCGCCTTGAAGTCGAACCGCAGCCGCCAGCGGAACCCGGCCCGCCGCAGCGCCGGGGCCAGGAACACCACCTGGATGACCACGCCCGCGGTGGTGCCCCCGCCCAGGAGCAGGAGCATCCCGGTGGTGACCTGGTCGGCGTCGAAGAACAGCCGCCCGTCGGCGTCGGGGACGGCGTCCCTGGTGTAGACGAGGAAGAAGACCGCGCCGACGCAGATGACGACGAGGTTGTTGATGATCGGCACCCACATGGGGGCGCCGAAGCGCTCGCGGGAGTTGAGCACGCCCGACAGGACCGCGAACAGGCCGTAGAACATGAGCGCGGGCAGCATGAGGTAGGACAGGCGCGTGACCAGGCTCTGCTGGGACGGCTCGGCCATGCCCGCGGCGATGAGCGGCGCGGCGAGGGTGACGACCAGGGCCGCCGTGCCGAGCACGAGGAGCGCGAGGGTGAGCAGCCGGTGCGCGAAGGCGTCGCCGCCGTCGGCGTCGTTCTTGTGCGAGCGCACGAACAGCGGCAGGATGATGCTCGCGAACACGCCGCCGAGGACGAGCTCGTAGATCATCTGGGGGAAGTACTGGGCGGTGGTGTAGGAGTTGCCCAGGAGCCCGGCGCCGACGGCGGCCGAGATGACGACGGTGCGCCCGAAACCGGTGAGGCGGCTGACGAGCGAGCCCGCGCCCATCAGGAGGCTGGAGCGGGCCACGTTCTTGCCGCGGCCGCTGGTGGGCGGCACCGGGTCGGCGGTCGGCCCCAGTCCCGGACCGGCGTTCGCGTTCGCCGTCCGGTAGACGGGGGTGATGGGTGAACCGCGGTCGGCCGGCGAGGACTGCGGGCCGCTGCTCGGTCGCGCTCTACTTTCGGCCATTCTCGCTCTCTCCGCTAAGCTTGCCCGGCGATGTCTGACAACACTAGCGGTACCGAAATCACCGTCCCGCCCATAGCCGACGAGTTGGGTCGGGTCTTCGCCGACGCCGGTTTCGAGCTGCATCTGGTCGGCGGTTCGGTGCGGGACGCGATCCTGCGCCGGCCCTCGGGCGACCTCGATTTCACCACCGACGCGCGCCCGGAGGACACCGAGGGGCTGCTGCGTGAGGCGTGCTCGACGGTGTGGACGACCGGCGCGGACTTCGGGACGATCGGCGGGCGGTTCCGCGGGCACCAGGTGGAGGTGACGACGTTCCGCGCCGACGCCTACGACCGGGTGAGCCGGAACCCGGTCGTCCGCTACGGCGACCGCCTCGAAGACGACTTGGAGCGGCGCGACTTCACCGTGAACGCGATGGCGGTGAGCGTGCCCGGCCACGAGTTCTGCGACCCGTTCGGCGGGATCGGGGACCTGGCGCGGCGCACGATCCGCACCCCCGCGGCCCCGGAGTCGTCGTTCGCCGACGACCCGCTGCGGATGCTGCGGGCCGCGCGGTTCGCCGCGCAACTGGACTTCGGGATCGACCCGGGCACGCGCGAGGCGATGGCGGACATGGCCGCCGAGCTGGAGCGCATCACCGCCGAGCGGGTCCGCGACGAGTTCGTCAAGCTGCTGCTCTCGCCCGACCCGGTGGCGGGGCTGCGGGTGCTGGTGGAGACGGGCCTGGCCGACCACTTCCTGCCCGAGCTGGGCTCGCTGCGCATGGAGATCGACGAGCACGCCCAGCACAAGGACGTCTACGAGCATTCGCTGCAAGTGCTGCGCAACGCCGTCGACCTCGAAGACGACGGCCCCGACGTGATCCTGCGCCTGGCGGCGCTGCTGCACGACATCGGCAAGCCCGAGACCAAGGGCGTCACCGCCGGCGGCAACGTGACCTTCCACCACCACGACGTGGTCGGCGCGCGCCTGGCGCGGCGGCGCATGCGGGAGCTGCGCTTCCCCAAGGCCGACGTGCAGGCGGTGTCGCTGCTGATCGGCCTGCACCTGCGGTTCTACGGCTACGGCACCGACACCGAAGGGCAGGGCTGGACCGATTCGGCGGTGCGCCGCTACGTCACCGACGCCGGGACCGAGCTGGAGCGCCTCCACAAGCTGGTGCGCTCGGACTGCACCACCCGCAACCGGCGCAAGGCCCAGCGGCTCCAGCGCGACTACGACGCGTTCGAGGAGCGGATCGCGAGGATCCGCGCCGAGGAGGACCTGCGCGCCGTCCGCCCCGACCTCGACGGCAACGCGATCATGGAGCTGCTCGGGCTGCCGCCGGGGCCGGAGGTCGGGAAGGCGTGGAAGCACCTCAAGGAGCTGCGGCTGGAGCGGGGTCCGCTGTCCCGCGAGGAGGCTGAGTCGGCACTGCTCGAGTGGGCGGCGGCCGAAGGCCTCGCACCGCGTCGAGACGGGGACTGAGGACCTCCGCGACGACCAGCGCGCACATGGCGGCGACGGCCAGCCAGCGCGCGGAGGCCGCGGTGAGGAACAGCCATTCGGGGATGCCGCGCCCGTCCTCGGCCGAGACCTGGAGCATCTTGCCGTAGAACGAGACGAAGTAGAACAGCTCGGCGGCCTGCCAGACCAGGAACATCGTCCACTTGGGGCGCGCGAGGACGGCCAGGGGGATGAGCCACAGCACGTACTGCTGCGACCAGACCTTGCCGAACAGCAGGAACGCGGCCACCACGAGGAAGCACAGCTGCGCCAGGCGCGGCACCAGGTCCTCGTCGTCCCCGGCGCCGCGGTGGGCGAAGAAGCCGAGGGCGGCGATGCCGAGGCAGGCGGCGGCGAACAGGACCAGGTAGGCGTCGTTGACGTACTCCTGGTCCCACAGCTTCTCCCAGCCGGTGAGGCCGCGCACCACGTACCAGCCGGTGCCCCAGTCGACGGGGCGCTCGGAGTTGAGCCGGAAGAACCGCAGCCACGACTCCTGCCACAGCGCGGCGACCGGCGCGTTGATCGCGGCCCAGGTGAGGGCGGCGACGGCGGTGGCCGTGAGCGCCGGGAGCATCTGGCGGCGGCGCAGCGCCAGCACCAGCAGCGGGCCGACGAACAGCAGGGCGTAGAACTTCGCGGCCACGGCCAGCCCGAGGAACAGGCCGGCCAGGACCGGGCGTCCGCGCTGCCAGTACAGGAAGAACGGCATCGACAGGGCGACGGCGAACAGGTCCCAGTTGACCGTGGCGGTCACCAGGACCACCGGCGCGGCGGCGAGCATCATCGCGTCCCACGGTCGGCTCGGGCGCGTGAACGCCGCGGCGCCGCCGGGGTCGGGGAGGTCGGTGCGGCGGTTGTCGGCGCGGATCGCGTAGAGGACCGCGATGGCGGCGACGCCGCAGGCGATGAGGGTGACCGCGTTGAGGTGGTAGAAGATCGTGCCGCCTTCGAGGCCGGAGACGTTGCCGACCCGGAAGGCGATCTGCCCGAGGACGCCCATGAACCAGCCGGTCAGGACGGGGTACTCCACGGGGTGGTCGCGGTAGGGGATGGCGCCCTCGTTGAGGCGTTCGACGCCCCACAGGGCGCGGATGTCGGTGTAGCAGGCGTTCGTGTACTGCTGCCAGTCGAGCCACCCGCCCCCTGAGCACGGGTACTTCTGGAGCCAGGAGAGGGCGAAGAACACCAGGCCGGTGAACAGGATGACGCGCAGCGGGGTCCAGAAGCGGCGGCGCGGCGGGTCGACGGCGCGGCCGCCGAGCGGACCGCCGATGAAGCCCGAGAGGAGGCGCACGAAACGGTCGGAGCGCGAGGGGGCGACTGGCGCGCTTTCGCGGTCAGTGCGCCGGGAACGTGACGACGGCATGGCACACATTGTGTCCCATGCCGCCGTCAAAGGGTATTCACGGTCGCGGAGCGGCCGTCCTACTGGTTGTGGTTCTGGCCTCCGCCGCCCTCCTCAGGGGCGGTCGGCGTCTCGGTGTCGTCGCACGGCGGCTGCATGAAGCCGCCGCACGGCTGGTTCCCGTCGTCGTCGCCCGGGTCGGGGCTCTCGTCGCCGTCGCCCGGGTCGGAGCTCTCGTCGCCCTCGCCGGGTCCGGGTCCGGTGTCGCCGCCCTGGTCCTCGCATTCGGGGCCGGTGCCGCCGTCCTCGCAGCTCTCCTCTTCCTGCTCTTCCTCTTCCTGCTGCTGGCTGCAGCGGGGGTCGGCGGGGTTCTTGCCGCAGTAGTGGCCGTTGACCTCTTCGATGTCGGTGGTGATGGGGGAGCCGACGGTGACCTTGCCCTCCCAGTCCTTGGGCTCCCAGCCGTCGTTGTCGCCCTTGGCCTCCAGCACCCGGTCCATGGCCGAGTACCAGACCGGGTAGCTGGTGTTGCCGCCGAAGACGTTGTCGTAGTTGCCGTCGGGGTCGGAGATCGGATCGGACTCGGAGGTCACGTTGCCGACCCACGTGGCGATGGACAGCTGCGGGATGGCGCCGACGTACCAGGCGTGCGCGTTGTACGAGTCGGGGTAGTCGTTGCCGTCCTTGTCCTTGCCGCTGGCCTCCCACGTCCCGGTCTTGCCGAAGAAGTCGCGGTCGAGGGTGCCGGCGCTGGAGCCGCCGTCGATCTCGGAGCCGACCCACTGGAGGTCGCGGGCGACGCCCGAGTCCAGCGCCTGGGTCTCGACGAGGTCGCGCGTCGGCTGCACCTCCTGGCCGTCGGGGCCGAAGACCTTGTCGACGTAGTGGGTCTCGACGGCGGTGCCGTCGTTGGCGATGGTCGCGTACATGGCGGCCATGTCCCGGACGCTGGTCGGGTACTGGCCGAAGGACAGGTGGTAGTAGAACGGGTCGGTCGCGCCGCCGCCGCCGATGTCCAGGTGCTCGGGCTCGCCGTTCTCGGCGGCGAGGAGGCGGCCCTCGGTGTCCACCTGCGGGGAGTTGCCCTCGACGGCCACGGGGGCGTCGTTGTCGATGCCGCCGGTCGCGGGGTCGGTGACCCACTCGCCGTCGGCGGTCGCGGTCTGCCCGTGCACCGTGTACGTGAAGTCGGGGTACAGGCGGTAGGTGACCGGCACGTCGTGCGGGTTGCCCTCGGCGTCGTAGAGCTGGACGGTCTGGCTCATCTCGGTCAGACCCATCTGGATGGCGTTCTTGAGGATCGTGTCGACGCCGTAGTCCTCGGCGATGGCGTACATCGGGGTGTTCTTCGAGTCGCGCACCGCGTCGGTGAGGGTCAGGTACATCTCGGAGTCCTGGCCGCCGTTGCGCAGCGTGCAGTTCGGGTAGGTGCCCGAGCCGATGCACGATTCGCTCTCCTCGAGTTCGAGGGTCTCGAACGCCCGCGGGGAGCTGGCGTCCCACCACGACTCGATGGAGGCGCCCTCCTCGATGGCGGTGGCGGCGGTGATCATCTTCATGGTCGACGAGGGCGGGTGGGGGGACTCGTTGCCCGCCTTGTCGATGCCGAAGCCGTCCGGGCCGCCGTAGTAGCCCAGGACGCGGCCGGTGCCCGGTTCGACGGCGACCATCGCGGTCATCATCGACGGGTCGTAGCCGGCGAGCGCGGCCTCCTCGTTCGTGTTCTCGAACTGCCAGTAGCCGTCGTCGGTGAGGTCCTTCTTGGCGGCGTCGATCGAGTCGACGATCTCGCCGGCGTCGTTGAGGTAGTTGCCGTCCTCGTCGGTGTCGACCTTGATCTCGCCGCGGTCGGCGGTGAGTTCGAGCTGGGCCTGGATCTCCTTGTCGATGCTGAGGACGACCTTGTAGCCGCCGGTGTCCTCCTCGGCGCCCTTGAGCTCCTCCTTGCTGAGGCCGTACCGCTCCTGGAGCTCCTGGTAGACGTAGCCGTCGATCTCGTTGGTGATGAACCCGAGGGGCTCGTCGCCGCCCCAGGAGCCGCGGCCCTCGAAGTCGGCGGTCGGCTCGGGGTAGGCGAGCGCGTCGCTCTCGGCCTGGGAGAGGAAACCCTGCCCGACCATGGCGCCCATGACGTACTCCCACCGGTCGACGGCGGCCGCCTCGTCGTAGGCGTCGGTGTAGTACGGGTCGTAGTAGCCGTTGGGGGACTTCACCTGCATGATGATGAAGGCGGCCTGGGCGTGGTCCAGCTCCTCGACCGGCAGGTCGAAGTAGAGCTCGGAGGCCGCCGCCACGCCGTAGGCGCCGCGGCCGAAGTAGGCCATGTCCAGGTAGTAGGTGATGATCTCGTCTTTGGTGTACTCCTGCTCCAGCTTCATCGCCATGACCGCTTCGCGTGCCTTGCGGTCGTACGAGATCTCGTCGCGGATGCCCGCCACGATGCCGGCGAGCTGCTGGGTGATGGTCGAGGCGCCCTGGGTGCTGCCGCCGGTGACGTTGTTGAACAGGGCGCGCATGGTGCCGGCGTAGTCGACGCCGCCGTGGTCGTAGAACTTGCGGTCCTCGGAGGCGATCAGCGCGTGCTTGACCGTTTCCGGCATGTTCGCGGGGTCCTTGACCTGCTTGCGGTACGCCTCGCCGTAGGCCGCGGCCTCGGTCTCGCCGTCCGCGTAGGTGAAGAGGGTCGGCTCGCCCTCCTGGCGGAGGTCGCTGAGGGCCGGGACGTCCTGGTAGAACCAGGTGCCGACGATGGTGATGGCGGCGACGAAGAGGACGCCCACGGCGATGAGCCCGGCGTAGACCTTGCGGCGGCGGCGCTTCTTCTTGAGCTTCTTCTGCTCTTTGAGCTCGTCCTCGCCGAGGGGGCCGTCGGGGCCGCCGCGTCCGGCGCGGCGCTTGCCGGCGACGGTCGCCCGTCCGCCGGCGGGGCTGACGGGGCGGGCGGAGCCGACCGAGGCGCTGCCCGTGGCGCCGCCGACCGAGGCCGAGCCGACCGAGGCGCTGCCGGAGGCGCGCCCGCCCGAGGCCGAGCCGACGGAAGCGCTC
>DASTYG010000057.1:0-42911 GCA_035765105.1 Glycomyces sp. | reverse complement strand
GGCGCGGCGCCGCGCCACCGCCGACGAAGGCGACGAGGACGAACTCGCTCCGGCCGCGGCCTAGGGGCCTTCGGCGAGCCAGCCCTCGATGAGGAACCTGGCGACCGAGATCCGCACCGCGCTCGGCGTGTCCCGGTCGGTGTCGATCCACATGCGGCGCACCTCGTCGCGGGTGAACCAGCGGGCGTCGGCGATCTCGTCCTCCTGGAGCCGCAGCTCCTGGGTCGAATCGGCGCTGGCCCGGTAGGCGAGCATGAGCGAGCGCGGATAGGGCCACGGCTGGCTGGAGACGTAGGCGAGCCGGTCGAGCTTGATGCCGGTCTCCTCCCCCACCTCGCGGTGGACGGCGGCCTCGGCCGACTCGCCGGGCTCGACGAACCCGGCGATGCACGCGTACCGGGCGCGCCGCACCGAGCCCTTCGGCGGCGCGGTCTTGGGGTCGCCGCCGTAGCGCCGGTGCTGGGCGAGCAGGACCCGGTCGGCGCCGTCGTCGATGAGGACGATGACGGCCGGGTCGGTGCGCGGGAAGACGCGGTCCCCGGCGGCCGTCTCCAGCTCCCAGCCGCCCTGGGCGGGCAGCAGCTCCTCCCCGGTGGTCGGGTGGAAGCGGTAGGTGGAGCGCCAGTTCATCATCGCGATGGCCGCGACGGCGATAGCCAGGTCGCGCCGGTCCCAGTCGCTGCCGATCCAGCGGGTGCGCAGGCCGTCGGGGACGCTGCCGATGACGGCGAACACGGGCGGGTCCTCCCCGCCGAGGTAGACGCGCTCGCCTTCGGGCGCGGTGCGGGCGTCGAAGTAGTGCAGGCCGTCCTCGTCGGCGTCGATGCGGTCGGCGACGGGGTCGCAGACGACGATCTGGGCCCGCGGCCAGGCGTCGTCGAGCCATTCGGGCTCCCAGCGGTGCTCGGCGGACCGGTCGAGCGCTTCGATCGCCAGGGGCGGTCGGTTCATCGGACCTCGATTTCGGCGGTCTCGGCGAGCGGCCCGGCGACGTGGCCGCCGTCGCCGAGGATGACGGTGACGGCGCCCTCGGGGCTCATGCGCTCGGCGGCGACGCGCTTGATGTCGGCGGGGGTGACCGCGCGCAGCCGCTCGGAGTGCTCGGCGAGCCACGAGAGCGGGAGCCCGGCGGCGGCGAGCGCGGACGTGTAGTTCGCGATGCCGGCCTGGGTGGCGGTGGCGAGCTTCACCGAGCCGAGCGCGTAGCGGCGGGCCAGGTCGAGCTCGGTCTCGTCGGGCGGGTTCTCGGCCATGCCGCGCAGTTCGGCGACGATCTCGGCGAGCGCGGGCGCGGTCACCTCGGTGGCGACGTCGACGCTGGTGAGCTGCACCGACCCGGCCGGCGAGTGGTCCACGCGGGAGCGGGGCGAGTAGCCGTAGCCCTTGGATTCGCGCAGGTTCATCACCAGGCGCGAGGTGAAGTAGCCGCCGTAGATGAGGTTCGCCAGGTGCTGGGCGGCGTTGTCGGGGTGGGTGCGCTCGACGGCGGGGTAGGCGAGGCGGATCGCGGACTGGACCGAGCCGGGCCGGTCGGCCAGGACGATCGGGCCGGGCACGAGGTCCGGCAGGGGCTCCATGACGCGCGGCTCGCCCTCGCCGTCCCAGGAGGTCAGCGACTTCTCGACGGCGGCCCAGGCCGCGTCGGGGTCGATGTCCCCGACGATGATGAGGCGCGCGCCCGCCGGGTGGAGGCGCGCGGCGTGGAGCGCGCGCACGGTCGCGCGGTCGACGGCGGCGACCTCGTCGGCGGTGGGCTGCTGGTGGCCGTAGGGGTGCTCGCCCCACAGCCGGGCGTCGAGGGCCCTGGAGACCTGGAACTCGGGCTGCTGCTCGGCGACCGAGAGGCCGTCGATCATGCGGGACCGCTCGACGGCGAACGGCCCTTCGGGGTAGTCGGCGGCGGTGAGGATCTCGCCGAGGACGTCGAGCAGTTCGGGCAGGCCGCCGGCGAGGCAGTTGCCGGAGACGGCGATGCGGTCGGGGTCGGCTCCCGAGCCGAGGCTGCCGCCGACGCCTTGGAGGCGCTGGGCGATCTGCGTCATCGTCGCGGTCTCGGTGCCGGAGAACAGGGCCGCGGCCAGCAGGTCGGCGACGGCGAGGTCGGCGTGCGCGGCCGGGATCGACAGGCGCACCTCGGCCAGCGGGACGCCGGGCCGGCGGACCAGCGTCACCGCGAGGCCGTTGGGCAGGGTGCGCTCGACCGGGGTCGGCAGCGCGAGCGGGACTTCCGGCGCGAGGCCGGGGACGGCGGTGCTCACTGGTTTCCTCCGGGAACGACTTCGATGACGGCGCGGCGGTTCGGGGTCATGGCGGCGGCGGCCCGGGCGACGGACTCGGCGGTGACCTCGCCGAGGAGCGTGGCGAACCGGGTGGCGTAGCGGGCGTCGCCGTGGAAGACCTCGGCGGTGGCGAGGCGGCGGGCGCGGCCCATGACCGAGTCGTCGCTGCGCAGGAGCTGGGCGGCGACGCGGGCCTTGACGCGGCCGAGTTCGGCCTCGTCGACGCCCTCGGCGACGCGCGCGAGCTCCTCGCCGATGCCCGCCAAGACGGTGTCGGCGTCGCCGGTGGGCGGGAGGAACGCCTGGATGAGCAGGGCGGTGGGGCCTCTGGAGGCGAAGGGTTCGGCCATGAAGGTGGCGTGGGCGGCGATGGCGGTGGCGGTGCGGTCGCGGTGGACGAGGCGTTCGACCAGGCGGGAGGCGTCGCCGTCGGTGAGGAGTTCGCCGAGGACGACGTAGGGCAGGAATCCGGCCAGGTCGGCCACGGGGTCGGGGGTGCGCCAGGCCGCGGCGACGGCCGGGAGCGTGGCGCGTTCGTCCACGTAGGATTCGCGGCGCTCGGCGGTGAGGTCCGGCTCCTCGAACGAGGGGTGGACGGGCGCGGTGCGCTCCTCGACGTCGCCGAAGTGGCGTTCGACCAGGGCGCGGGCGGCGCCGGGCTCGAAGTCCCCGGCGACGGAGAGGACGGCGTTGGAGGCCGGGTAGTAGGCGTCGAAGAACGCCTGGGCGTCCTCGACGGTGGCGGCTTCGAGGTCGCCGAAGGAGCCGTAGCCGTCGTGGGCGTTGGGGAAGGTGTCGAACATGACCGGCGGGAGCTTGAGCCAGGGGAACCCGCCGTAGGGCCGGTTGAGGACGTTGACCCGGATCTCCTCTTTGACGACGCTGACCTGGTTCTCGAGGTTCTCGGCGGTGATGGCCGGGCCCCGCATCCGGTCGGCTTCGAGGAACAGGGCCAGTTCCAGGCCGTTGGCGGGCAGGAGGTTGAAGTAGTCGGTGTAGTCGATGTGGGTCGAGCCGTTGAAGGTGCCGCCGGCGGACTGGACGTGCCGCATGTGCTCGGCCTTGCCGACGTTGTGCGAGCCCTGGAACATCATGTGCTCGAAGAGGTGCGCGAACCCGGTTCGGCCCTCTGGCTCGGAGCGCATGCCGACGTCGTACACCACTGCCACGCCGACCACCGGCGCTCCGGGGTCGGGGGCCAGGACCACCCGCAGTCCGTTGTCGAGCCGGAACGTCTCGATCGCGAACGCCGGTGCGGGAATCGTCGCAACAGTCATGGCCAGACTTTATCTCACCGGAGTGCGCGGTGTTGATCACAGAAACTTGGTTCCCGGCCGTTCACCTGCTTCACTTGCGAACTGTGAACGGACAGCACACGTATTCCAGCCGCGAAGCGCGACGCGCCGCGGTGTCGTGCTGCCGAATGTGCGCAGGCTGAGGGCCCCCACGTCCGCCGCGCCCCGAAGCGGCAGCGAACCCACGGCGAAAGCGATTCCTCCCCCATGTCTGAGCCCAGTATCCGCCTGTCCGGCGTGAGCAAGCGCTTCGGCGACACCGTCGCGCTCGACGAGGTCGACCTCGACGTCCAGCCAGGTGAGATCTTCGGCATCCTCGGCCGCTCGGGCGCGGGGAAGTCCACGCTTCTGCGCACTGTCAATCTTCTGACAAGGCCCGATACGGGCGACGTCCACGTCGGCGGCGAGGCGGTCACGGCGCTGTCGGGGCGGCGGCTGCGCGCCGCTCGCGCGCGGACCGCGATGATCTTCCAGCATTTCAACCTGCTGTCGAACCGCAATGCGGCATCCAATGTGGCGCTGCCGTTGCGGTTCGCGGGGGTGCCGCGCGCCGAGCGGCGCGCCCGGGCGGCGGAGCTGCTGGACCTGGTGGGGCTGGCCGACAAGGCCCGCGCCTACCCGGGGCAGCTCTCGGGCGGGCAGCGCCAGCGCCTGGCGATCGCCCGCGCGCTGGCCGCCGAGCCGACCGTGCTGCTCTCCGACGAGGCCACGAGCGCGCTGGACACCGACACCACCGACGAGATCCTGGACCTGCTCGCGGACCTGAACCGGGAGCTGGGGCTGACGATCCTGCTCATCACGCACGAGCTGGAGGTCATCACGAGGATCTGCCACCGGGCGGCGGTGATGGAGGCCGGGCGGTTCGTCGAGACCGGTCCGGTGGCCGAGCTCCTGGCCGACCCCGCTTCGCGCCTGGGCGCCTCGGCGCGGCGCCTGGCCGCGCGGCTGCTCGGCGACGACGTCGCCGCGGGCGCCCTGGACGGGGGTGAGCGGGCGTGAACGACCGCATGATCGAGCTGCTGTACGAGTCGCTGCTGGAGACCTTGCACATCGTGGGCGTCTCGGGCGCCTGGACGCTGCTGGGCGGGCTCGTGGTCGGCGTGGTCCTCTACGTGACCTCGAAGTCGGGGCCGCGGCCGTTCGCGGTGGTGAACCAGCCGCTGGGGCTGGCGGTCAACATCGGCCGCAGCGCCCCGTTCGTGCTGCTCATGGTCGCGGTGGTGCCGCTGACCAGGGCGATCACGGGCACGACGATCGGGACGGAGGCGGCGATCGTGCCGCTGGTGATCGCCTCGATCCCGTTCTTCGCGCGGCTGGTCGAGTCGGCGCTCCTGGAAGTCCAGCCGGGCCTGATCGAGGCGGCCCGCTCCATGGGCGCGGGCGTGCCCGCCCTGGTGTGGCGGGTGGTGCTGCCGGAGGCGACACCGGGGCTCATCCGCGGGTTCACCGTGACGCTCGTCGCCGTCGTCTCGTACTCGGCGATGGCGGGCATCGTCGGCGGCGGCGGCCTGGGCGACCTGGCGTACCGCTACGGGTACCAGCGCTTCCAGACCGAGTACATGATCTGGCCGCTGGTGGTGCTGGTGGTGCTCGTGCAGTTGTTCCAGATCCTCGGCGACGGGTGCGCCCGCACGCTCGACCGCCGCTAGACCTACCCCCGCAAGTCCGTTCCCGTTTCCGCATCACAATTTCCTACTAAAGGAGTAGAATATGTTCAACCGCAGCGCCCTCCTGGGCAGTACCGTCGTGGCCGCCTCGGCCCTGGCCCTGACCGCGTGCGGCTCGGACGAGGCGTCCGAGCCGACCGAGACCAATGGGACCGTGGTCGTCGCCGCGACGCCGGTGCCCCACGCCGACATCCTGGCCTTCATCGCCGACGAGCTGGCCGAGGACGCCGGCCTGACGATCGAGATCGAGGAGTTCACCGACTACGTGCAGCCGAACGTGGCGACCTCGGACGGCTCGGTGGACGCGAACTTCTTCCAGACCGAGCCCTACCTGGACGAGTACAACGAGGCGAACGGCACCGACCTGGTCACCGTGGCGCCGGTCCACATCGAGCCGCTGGGCCTGTACTCGGACGAGGCCGACTCGGTCGAGGCCATCCCCGAGGGCGGCCAGGTGGCCATCCCGGGCGACGGCTCGAACGGCGGCCGCGCGCTGGCGCTGCTGGCCGACGCAGGGCTGATCACTCTCGCCGAGGACGCCGACCCGACCTTCGCCACCGAGGACGACATCGCCGAGAACCCGAAGAACCTCGAGTTCGTCCCGCTCGAAGCCGCCCAGCTGGCCCGCTCCCTCCAGGACGTGGACGCGGCCGTGATCAACGGCAACTACGCCCTGGAGGCCGACCTCAGCCCGGCCGAGGACGCGCTCCACAGCGAGTCCCCCGACGGCAACCCGTACGCGAACTACCTGGTCGCCACGGCCGCGAACGCCGACAACGAGGACGTCCAGAAGCTCGCCGAGCTGCTCCAGTCCGACGAGGTCCGCGCGTTCATCGAGCAGACCTGGACGGACGGCTCCGTCGTCCCGGCCTCCTGACCCGCCGCCGAACCCGGTTGCACCGGCCTGCGCGCGACACGTAAGATGGTTGCGGCCAGGCCGGGCAACGGGTCTGGCAAAGGGGTGTGGCGCAATTGGCAGCGCAGCGGCCTCCAAAGCCGAAGGTTGCAGGTTCGATTCCTGTCACCCCTGCAGATGGATTTTATTCGAGCCGCAGCCTCCGGACTGCGGCTCGATTGCTTCACCCGTTCAGCTCAGCAACACGAACAGATCCATGCCATGTATCGATTCGCGGTATGGCTTCGTCACGTTCCAGCGTCCAGTGCACACCCTCACCCTGCGACAGCAGGTTCACTCGATGCCACCGGCGAGCACGGATCTCCGAATCCCGACGCACGAGGCGGCGTCCAGTCCTTGAGCGGAAGATGGTGTGCAGAATTTGCATTGGGACACGCGCAAGATTAGCATTGAAACCTGTGCGAACTTGGTATTCTGCTGGTGTGAGCAGCACTTATGTCCCAAGGGCCGCAGACCGCCTCATCACCGAACTTCTCGAGGGCTTCCCGGCCATACTCGTGGTCGGACCGCGGGCTTGCGGCAAGACCACGACCGCCAGTCGATACGCCCGGACGCGGATCCGCCTGGACCGCGAGGCGGAAGCCACGGCGGTGAAGGCGGATCCCGATGGAGCGCTTCAGGAGCCCAAGCCGGTGCTCCTTGACGAGTGGCAGGAGGTACCGGGAGTGCTGGGCGCCGTCAAGCGGGCCGTGGACTCGCGCCCGGGACCGGGCTCCTATCTCATCACCGGTTCTGTCCGATCGGATCTCGATGCCGAGGGCTGGCCGTTGACGGGGCGCGCGATCCGAGTCGAGATGTTCGGGCTCATACAGAGAGAGATCGAGGGCGGAGCCGACGTCGAACCGCTCTTCGATCGCATCCGCGCCGAATCGATCGAGGCGCTTCGCGGCCCGTCCACCGACCTCGCTCTGAACGACTATCTCGACTTCACGCTGCGCGGCGGCTATCCCGACGCGGTCCTCGCACCATCCGAGCCGTTGCGGCGGCGCTGGCTCCGCGCCTACGTCGATCAGGTCGTCAGGCGGGACGCCGAACTGCTCGACAGTGGCCGCGACCCGCTGCGGCTCCGCCGCTACCTCCAAGTGCTCTGCCTCAACTCCGCAGGTGTCCCGACCGCGAAGAGTTTGTACGAGGCAGCCGGCATCGACGCCCGGACCGCCCGTGAGTACGACCGCCTGATGCAGAACCTCCTCGTCGTCGATGAAATGCCCGCGTGGTGGAACAACCGGCTCAAGCGCCTGGTCAAAGCCCCGAAGCGCTACATCATCGATCCCGGCCTCGCCTGCGCGATCCTGCAAGTGGATCGTGCTGGCCTTCGCCGCGACGGTGACCTGCTGGGACGCCTGCTCGATACGTTCACGGTCAGTCAGCTGCGCGCCGAAGCCAGGCTTTCCGAGTCGGACCCCACGCTCTATCACCTTCGAACCGCCGAGCAGCGACATGAGATCGATCTGCTCGCCGAATACCCTGACGGGACCGTGTTCGGATTCGAGTTCAAATCAGCGGCGGCGGTCTCCGCCAAGGATGCGCGCCATCTGGCGTGGCTTCGCGACGAGCTCGGCGACCGATTCCTCGGAGGTGCGGTCCTTCACACCGGTCCACGCTCATTCGCCCTCGGCGACCGGCTGATCGCAGCTCCGATCGCCGCTCTCTGGTCTCGTCCGTCCGCGACGTAGGCCGAACCGTCCCCATCGGGTCCGCAATGTCGCAACCTGCGAGTACAGGTTCCCATATGCCTCGATGAGGCCTGCAAGACCGGCATTGTCCGAGCACCGGGCCGAAACATTCGGCCCGGTGTTCGTCGTTCGGGGCCCCGAACGACCGCGTTGCTCGGGCAGCAGCGGCGTGAACGGCGACCGGGTCTCATCGGCGCTGGCCTTCGGCTCACCGGTCGCTTCATCGACGTACACGAGCAGCCGCTTGAAGAACGACCTGTGGAAGGTCTTGTGGAAATCCTCCGGCACCGACTTCAGCAGCCGCCGAGGATCATCCAGCAGTTGCAGCGGCATCGCGATCGCCTCGTCGGCCCGCCCTGCCTTGGCGACGTCCTCCGGGAGCGGACCACCGGTGGTCGGCGTGATGCTCGCCCTGGGCGATGAGTGCCGTGGGTTCTCGCCGGCCCGTGACGGTCGTCGGTCACCGGCGGGTGCGGTTCGCATGTTCCGGGCTCGTGTGCGCCGCGCGCGTGCGAGGCTCATTCGAGGGGCGGTCCCCGCCCCCGATGGCGCTGCGAGTTGGGAGTCGACGACGTGACAGGAGCGAGCGAGCCGCGATCGGACATCGCGGCGCCGAGCGGCGCCGAGCCCCCGTACCGCTGGACGCCCGTCGGCGCGGACGCGACCGCGCCGCTCGTGCTGCTGCTCGGGGCAACCGGGTACATCGGCGGGCGGCTGCTGCCGCGGCTGCTCGACGCCGGTTACCGGGTCCGTCTGCTCACCAGGCGGCCGGAGCGGGCGCGTGATCTCGCGAGGTCCGACGACGTCGAGGTGGTCGTGGGCGACGCCGTCGACGCGGACGCGATGCGGCGCGCGATGGAGGGCGTCACGTTCGCGTACCACCTCGTGCACTCGATGACCCACAGCCGCGATTTCCGGCGCATCGACCGCGCCATCGCGAGGAACGTCGCCACTGCCGCCAGAGAGGCAGGCGTGCGGCGGCTGGTGTACCTGGGGGGCCTCTCTCCGCGGTCGGGGCCGCTCTCCGCTCACCTGGCGTCTCGGCGCGAGGTGGGTGAGATTCTCCGCCGTTCTGGAGTGCCGACGCTGGTGCTCCAGGCGGGTGTGGTGATCGGGTCGGGGTCGGCCTCGTTCGAGATGATCCGGCATCTTGCCGAGGTGCTTCCGGTGATGACCGCGCCGCGGTGGGTCCGCAACCGCATCCAGCCGATCGCGATTCGCGACGTCCTGCACTATCTGCTGTGCGCGTTGAAGGTCGGTCATGACGCGAGCGGCGCGTTCGACATCGGCGGCCCCGAGGTGCTGCGCTACGACCAGATGATGAACCGGTACGCGAGGCTCGCGGGACTGCCGCGCCGCCGTATCTGGGCGCTGCCGGTGCTCACGCCTCGGCTCGCGTCGCATTGGGTCGGTCTCGTGACGCCGGTGCCGCGCAACCTCGCCCGGCCGCTCGTGGAGTCGCTGCAGCACGACTGCGTCATGCGCGACGATCGCATCGACGAGCTCATCCCGCCACCGCCGGGCGGATTGACCTCGTATGACGATGCGGTGCGGCTCGCACTGGGGCACATCGAGGTCGACCAGGTCGAGACCAGCTGGGCCGATGCGACGGTGGCGCGGGCGCCGAGCGATCCGCTGCCGAGCGACCCCGAGTGGGCCGGGCGGGTGGTCTACACCGATGTCCGCGCGGTCGAGACGACTGCGAGCCCGGAGGCGCTGTGGCGGGTGATCGAGGGCATCGGCGGTGAGAACGGCTGGTATTCGGCGCCGCTGCTGTGGGCGCTTCGGGGGTGGAGCGACCGGGTGTTCGGCGGGGTGGGGCTCAAGCGGGGGCGCCGGAGCCGCTCGGGGCTGCGGGTCGGCGACGTGATCGACTTCTGGCGGGTCGAGGTGTGCGAGCCGGGTCGGCTGCTGCGGTTGCGGGCCGAGATGCGGCTTCCCGGCCTCGCCTGGCTGGACCTCGCGTGCGAGACGAATGCGCGCACACGGTACCGCCAGAGGGCGGTCTTCTTCCCGCACGGTCTCTCGGGCCGGCTCTACTGGCTCGCGGTACTGCCGTTCCACGGCCTGGTGTTCTCCGGCATGGCGCGCCGAATCGTGGCGATCGCCGAGAACGAGGACCGAGACGCACGGCTACGACGGTGAGCCGGCCGCGGCGCGCCGCTCGCCGGGGACGCCAGGTACTCGTGCTCAGCGTCCCCATGGAGGCGTTCGGCCCGCGGCATTCCGTTCCGCCTCGCTCTCCGGCATCCGCGACGGGAGCCGTCCGCCGTCGACCTCGTGCCCACCGGCGAGCCTCACTGTGCACGGTCTCTCGGCGCCCGGCTTCCCGTGAAGTCGTTTTGGCGGGCTATCGCCGTGAAATGGGCATGCAGGTCCACGACCTTGGGGTGCGAGCTGGCACCGGCGGGGCCTCGAGCGCACGAGGCCGGTCCCCTCGGACCGGCCTGGTTCACAATGGGGGCATGAACGATCTGCTGAGCGTGGTGCGCGCTGTTCACGAGATCTCGATGGTCACGAACACGAGGCTGGAACCGGTGCTGGGCCGGCTCCGGCTCACCGCTCAGACCGCGCAGGCGCTCTGGGCCATCGAGCCCGAGCTGCCAGCCCCGCCGATGCGGGTGGTGGCGGAGCGCCTGCACTGCAACGCGTCCAATCTGACGTTCATCGCGAAGCAGCTGGAGGACCGCGGCTACGCGGAGCGGCGGCGCGATCCGCGGGACGGCCGGTCGAGCGTGCTCGTGCTGACCGAGGAGGGCGAGCGGGCGCGCGGCGAGGTCATCGCGGCCGCCCTGGAGGCGACCCCGTTCGCCGCGCTGCCGCCCGCGGAGCTGCGCGTCCTCGCCGGACAGCTCACCGGCGTCGCGGAGGGGAGCGAATCGGGCCGCTCGAAGCAGATTTAGTTCAAGTCTTGTAGTACTCTTTCAAGTAGTTCAAGACTTGAAGGAGTTTGCATGTCGACGCTCGACAGCCCGCTCACCTTGCGGAGCGGCGCCACTTTCTCGAACCGCATCGTCAAGGCCGCCATGGAAGAACAGCTCGCGGGGGCCGGCCGGCAACCCGACGAGCGCCTCGTGCGGCTCTACCGCCGCTGGGGAGCGGGAGGGGCCGGCCTCCTCATCACCGGACACGTCATGGTCGACCGCCGCGCGATGGCGCAGCCGGGCGACATCGTGCTCGACGAGCGCAGCGACCTCGCGCCGTTCCGGCGGTGGGCCTCCGCCGCGGGAGAGGCGCCGGTCTGGATGCAGATCAACCACCCCGGCCGCGTCGTCCAACGCGACACGGGCTCCATCGCCCTCGCGCCCTCGGCGGTGAGCATCGACATCGGACGGCTCTCCAGGCTCTATCCCACCCCCGTCCCGATGACGGCCGCGGACCTCCGCGAAGTGGTCGACCGCTTCGCGACGACGGCCCGCCTGGCCGAGGAGGCCGGGTTCCCCGGAGTCGAGATCCACGCCGCCCACGGCTACCTCATCTCCCAGTTCCTCTCGCCCCTGGTCAACCGCCGCGACGACGAGTGGGGCGGTTCGCTGCGGAACCGGGCCCGCCTGCTGCTGGACGTCGTCGACGCCGTCCGCGAGCGCGTCTCCCCCGGCTTCGGCATCGCGGTCAAGCTCAACTCCGCCGACTTCCAGCGCGGCGGCTTCGACATCGACGACGCCGGGCGCGTCATCGGATGGCTCGGCGACGCCGTCGACTTCGTGGAGCTCTCCGGCGGCAACCTCGAGGCGCTGACGGCGCCGGATGCCGCCGCCGACGAGCGCACCCTCGCCCGCGAGGCGTACCTCATCGACCTCACCGACCGGCTGATCGACCAGACCTCGGTGCCGCTCATGCTCACCGGCGGCGTCCGCCGCGGCGCGATCGCCGAACGCGTCGTCGACCGCGGTTTCGCCCTCGTCGGCGTCGCCACGGCGCTCGCGCAGCGACCGGAGGCGCCCCGCCGCTGGCTCGCGGGCGACGACGCGCCGGTCCCGCCCCCGCGCTCGATGATCCGGTCGAAGACGGTGCGCGCGGCGGCCGTCCAATCCGCGATCACCGGACGGCTGCACGACCTCGGCTGCGGCAAGGACACGCCTCCCCGGCCGCCCGCCGTCGCGTTCGCCGTCGACCGCTACCGGCGCTCCCGGCACCTGGCCCGATACCGCCGCGAACACGCCGCCGGGTGAGGACGCTCCAGCCGCCGCGGTGACCCCGGACGCAGGACCGCGGCCCGGCGGCGCGCCGGGCCGCGGTCCCATCGTGTAACCGTTCGAGAAGGCGGGCCCTGGAGTCGGTCGCGGTTCCTTCTTTCCGGTTCCGCCACCCGATGGAGCCGCCGACCGCTTTGCCTCGCTCGTCAGGAGGCCGGTGGTCGGTGGTCGGTGCCGTTGTGCGCGAAGTCGCGCAGCGCGGCGAACTCGGCCTCGATCCAGTTCGACCAGGGCGCGCAGGCCGGGGCGGAGTCAATTCGCTTGTGTCGTGGAGCGACCGTTCCACCGGGGTTCTCTGGACCGCCATGAAATGGCGCCTCCCCAGGCGTCATTCAGCTTCACCGGTTCCAAGGCACCGTCGGGAACCATACAGCGACGTGGAATCGGGACCTCATCGCAGCTCGCGTAGTTGATCGGCAAGGTGGTGGTGTCCGGCCTCGGAGGCGAGGCCGGACAACCGGTCGAGGCCGATCGGGTCGAGTTCAAGCTGCTGGCGGAATAGAGTGATGCGTTCTTCGACCTTGTCGGCCTTCGGCGAACGCGCCGAGGCGAAGTAGACGGCGGTGCGGCCCAGGAGAGCCTCATCGACGTCCTGCTGAGGGACCTACGCCGGAGCTGAACGCATCGGACGCACGCCGGGTGGGCGCGCAGCCGACGGCCGATCCCCTATCGGGGCCACGGGTCCACGAACCTCAGCTCAGCAATGCGGTCCTCGACGTCTTCGGCCCGGTGCACGAGCCCCCAGTAGGCCCGCAGTGCTCGGAGCGCGAGACTGCCCAGCTTCTCAGTGACTTCCTTCGAAACGGTGGCCTTGCCGTGCGCCAGCACCGAATCGTTGCGTGCTGCGCTCATGGAGCGGAGGTAGCGCAGGGCCTTCGGCCCGTCGAGTCCGAACCGGGGCAGCATCGGATCGTTCAAGACGTGGAGCAGCAGCGCGGACTCGACCATGCCGACTTTGAACGGCATGCCGCGGAACTCACGTTCGAAGACCGCTTCAGACAGGTTCCGGTACCGCTCGATGAAGGCGTCCGGGTCGGGGTCGGCTTCGTTCCAGTCGGGGTCCGAGGACGATATGCCGTGTTCGGCCAGCCGTATCTCGAACAGGCTCTCGAGCATCCGGTAGTAGAGCAGGGTCGCGAAGTCGCGGCGTCCGTGCTCCTGGTAGTGCCTGCCGAGGAGGTAGAACGTCAGGACCAGGGGTTCGCCTTCGCGCCGGCGGGCCAGCGTGCCGAGGAATTCGAGCTGTGCTCGGAGCTGCCGCTCGGTGTCCGGGGCGCAGCGGTAGGCGGAGTCGTCGAGCCTGGCCCGCATGGCGGCCACGGCTGTGCCCAGGCGATCGAACTCGAGGTCGCTCCAGGCGGTGTAGAGCTCGGACAGGTCGCAGCCGAAGCGCGCCCGGGCCGGGGTCGGGGAGGTCCGGACGATGGATTCGAAGCGCCGGAACGCGGCGTCGAACGCGCCGTGGCCGAACTCGATCTCGGCTGCCTCCTGTTGGCGGTCGCCGAAGAGCTTGGTCGGGTTGTCGAGGATCACGAGGCGTTCGCTTCCGGGTTCGGACTGGCGGATCTCGGGATTGAAGTCGCCGTCGATGTAGCACATGGGCGAGTCCAGCTGCGTCGCCGCCAGCGCCGCCCCGGCCGCCATGGACTTCTTCCCGCCGGTGATGTCGATGACCACTCTGGGGTTGGGGACGCTGTTGAACCGCTTGAAGTCGTCCACGGCCTTTCGGATCCGCTCGTAGATGTCGACCGGGTCGAGCGGATCGACCTGCTGCACATCGATGTGCAGACCAGGCGCCGCATGGCGTCTGATGAGGTCGATGCCGTTGCGGGCGGTGTGCGACACCAGGACGAGCAGGTCCTTCGGCCGGATGAACGCCGCTGCGAAGACGGTCGTCTCGGGTGAGAACCCGGAGAGGCTCACCAGCAGGTCGACCGCGCCGTGCGGCAGCGCCGAGCCTTCGTCTTGGATGCGGCGCAGGGCCTTCGGGACGAGCTTCTCGTGCCGGTACCGCAGCGCCTGCTCGGCGGAAGTTCCATTTCCGTCGTATTCCTCTTCACCGCTCATGATCCGGACGATTCGACTGCGGTTGCCGGGTTCAGCCATTGACATTGGCTGAAAGTATCCGGCTCCTGTTCCCGCCGGTTCCCCCGAGCGAGTGCGGAACGATCGTTGTCAAATATCCGACGATAGATGTAGATCCCCATGCGAGCGTCGATTGCGTTAGCTTTATCCGATGGCATCGGATGAGTCACTCAGCGTATCCGCCAACGCTCCTGAATCCCTTGAGGCGTTCCTTGAACAGGCCGCTCAACCGCACCGCGACCCTGAAGTCATCCGCGTCCGCGACTTGCTCGCATGGTGGGAGTTCTCCAGAAGGACTCCTGAGACGGTAGAGCGGGTGCAGGCCGATCTGGACCGTTATGGACTCACCACCGATCCGCCGTTCACCGAAGTCTGGGCGGAAAGTCGCGTCACCCTTATTCCGTCCACCGCTTCGCCCCCACAGGATGACGCCGAGTCGAATGCCGAGGGCGCTCTCCGCATCAGCCATCTTCGCGGCGCGAGCCAGGGGGTCACATGCGTGGGCGAGACCGAGTCGATCGCCAATGCCGTCACCGAGATGGTTCGGATGGACTACTCGCAACTCGCGGTCGTCGACGGAGGCGGGTCGCTGCGCGGGGCCGTCAGCGAACGGAGCATCACCAGGGCCACGGTCCGGGGGAACCTGGAGACGGTCGCCGATGCGCTCGAGCCGGTCCGCCACCTCAAACCGGACCACCTGGTCCTCGAACTGGTCGATGAGCTGAAGAGCAACGGCTTCGTCATCGTCGCGAGCGACGACGGCAAGCCGACAGGCATCGTGACCGTCGGCGATCTCCTCCAGGAGTTCGTCACCCTCCATTCGCCGATACTGACCATCAGCGCCATCGAACTGCGCATCCGCAACCGCACTCGGGAACGCCTTGACCCGAAGGTGATCGAGCCGTACCTCGCGCGGTGGGCCAAGAACAAGCCCGGCGCCGCTCCGACCCTCGGCAAGTACCGCGACATGCTCCAGAAAGAGGAGAACTGGCGGCGCCTCGGCTGGAACATCGGACAGCGCTACTTCCTCGAAACGCTCGACATGGTCCGCGACACCCGCAACGAGCTGGCCCACTTCTCACCGGACCCACCGGACCCGGACCAGCTCACCGAGATCGACAACTTCGCACGAGTCCTCCGCCAACTCACCTGAGACCCCCTTGGAGCACCACCATGCAGCACGAACTGACCCAGCGAGAACGATTCATCCTCCTGGCCCTCATGGTCCACGAGCCCCCGACCGACGTGGAGAACAACGACCTCAGGGCGAGCCTCGGTATCGACATCAAGAAGGCCGAGCGGGAGCGTCTGACCGAGGCGGGCCTCCTTTCCGCGGTGCGGGGCCGGACCTCCGGGCAGCCGTATCTGTACGTGCTCACCGCGGCCGGGAGCAAGCGGGCGGTCGAGGAGTTGGCGGGCGCGGCCGACCCTAAGACCACTGTCAACCCGCGGCTCGTATACGCGCTGTTCAATGCCGTGCACCGGTTCCTCAAGCGCAACCACGTACCCGCGGAGGCGGTCTTCGACCCTGACGGCCGCGATGCGGTCGGCGAGATCGACTCCTCGGTCGGCGACGCCGTGGCCGAGGAGTACGGGAATCTTACCGAGAAGGCCGGCGACTGGGTGCCGCTGCGCGCGCTGCGGGAGGCGCTGGCGAAGTTCGACCGCGAGGAACTGGATGGCACCCTCAAGCTCCTTTACGGCCGCAGGGTGATCAGGCTGACCTCAGAGTCGAACCCCAGGACCCTCTCGGAGGAGGACAAGGCGGCCGCCCTCGTCGCCGGCGGCGTCGAACTGCACTGGCTGGCGATCGCATGAGCATCGACCCGACGACCCTCAAAGCCCTTGAGGCGCTGCTGCGGCTCGACCCGACCGTGCAGTTCACGGACGTCTGGAAGGACGCGGACGTGCACGTGGACCTCCACAACCACAAGGCCGCGCGAATACTGTGGCAGGAGCTCGACGACGCGGGGCAGCTGCGCAAGCGAAAGGCCCAGGGCCTGGTGATCAACGGCAGCCCTGGATCGGGCAAGACGCATCTGGTACGCGAGTGCCGGATGCGCCTGGAACGCGACGGCGGCGTGTTCGTGCAGATGGACGTGAACCGCAGCGAGGACTTCGCAACGGCAGCCCTGCTGTCGTTCGTCTACAGCCTCACCGAGGGCACCGGCGAGCGCGGACAGCAGGTCAAGCTGCTCCTTTCGAAGCTGTTGCAGGGGACAGCCCTTGATGAGGCCGCCCGGTTCGAACTGCTTGACAACCGGCCCGAGCCGGCCACGCTCGACTCGGTGGCGCAGGCGATCCACGACGCCTACGGGTACCAGGACGGGGTCGCCCGGGACGCCGTCCGGGCGCTCTGCCTGCTCTCCTCGGGCACCCCCGCCGATCACGGCGTCGCCGAGGACTGGCTGTGCTGCCGCCAGGAGGCCCGTGAAGGACAGCGCCGTGCGTGGGGCCTCCACCCTGAGACCCGCAGTCCGCGCGAAGTCCTGCTCGCACTGGCGAAGATCGTCTCGCTCGTGGGCCCGATCCTGTTCTGCATCGACCAGATCGACTCCATGGTCGAGCAGGCGAGGCTGGACACCGCCGGAAAGTCGGCCGATGAGGAGCTGGACTCCCGCTTGAGCAGTCTCGCCATGGGGCTCATGGACTTCATCGAGCAGTCCCAGCGGACCTTGACGGTGGTGTCCTGCCTCCCCGGGTCCTGGGCCCGGTTGAACACCGCGACGGTCCAGTCGGTGGGCGGTCGGTTCTGGTCGCCGTTGAACCTCGACGAGAGCCTTCCCGGAGATACGGCGAGTTCGGTCATCGCCAAGCACGTCGAAGCGCATTTGACGGACGTCGGCTTCAAGGTTCCCTGGGAGGGCTGGCCGGTGGCGCGAGTAGCGTTCGGCGAGACGCTGAACGGCACGCCGCGGCGGGTGCTGCGCATGGTCCACGACCACGCTCGGCACTGTCTCGAGAAAGGCGAGTTCTCGCCGCTGCCGTCGCTGGACGAGCAGGGATCCGAGGACACGCGGGTTTCGGCCTCCGCCCGGTTCGAGGAGATCTTGCAGGAGGTCGACGTCTCGCGGGCGCTCTCCCACGAGCACGAGGACGCCGACCTGCCTGCGCTGCTCGTCGCCGGGATGCGGGCCTTCGCGGTGGAGAGCGGTTCGCCGATCACCGTGCAGCCGCTGCGGAAGAACCTCAAGAACGGCATCCACGCGACAGTCCGGCAAGGCGAGCGCAACTGGTGCCTCCGCGGGGTGGCGAAGGGCTCAGGTCCGGGCTTCAAGGCCCGGCTGACCTGGCTGCTGGACCAGTCCGGCGCGGCGAAGGACCCCGCGACGGCCGCCATCGTGCTCCGAACCGGCAAGTGGCAGTTGACCGAGACGTCCCGGAAGAACATGCGCGCGCTCCAGCGCCGCGGGCTCCGCGTGATCGATCTCGATCCTAGGGAGCTGCGCGTCTGCGCAGCGCTCAAGCAGCTTGAGACAGAGCGTCGCTCAGAGTACCAGGCTTGGCTGCGCGAGCACCGGCCCATGAGCGGTACGGCGCTGGTGCGCAACATCTTCGAGGAGCAGGGAGGCGAGCCTCCTCCGGTACCGCCGGAGGCGTCGACACCACATCCCGTTCCTCTGGGCGCCTTCGATGACGGCGCCTCCGCGTCCGTCGACCTCGAACAGCTCCGCAAGCATGTGGCCGTGTTCGCGGGTTCCGGGTCCGGCAAGACCGTCGCCCTCCGACGGATCATCGAAGAATGCGCGCTGCAAGGCGTGTCCTCGATCGTGCTGGACCCGAACAACGACCTGGCGCGGCTGGGCGAGCCGTGGCCGAGCCCGCCCGCGGGCTGGGATCCGGGCGACGAGGCGAAGGCCGAGGCGTACTTCTCGGGCACCGAGGTTGTGGTCTGGACGCCGCGCGTGGCGAAGGGCCGCCCGGTCTCGTTCCAGCCGCTGCCGGATTTCGGCGCGGTCATCGACGACGAGGACGAGTTCGCGAGCGCGCTGGACAGTGCCGTCGCCGCGCTCGCGCCACGCGCGAAGGTCGCCGGGAACAGCGACAAGCACGAGCAAGCGCGGGCGGTGATCCGCCAGGGCCTCATGCACTACGCCCGCAAGGGCGGTGACGGACTGGAGGGCTTCCTGCAACTGCTCGCGGAGTTCCCCGCCGACGTGGTCAACCTCTCGAAGGCGACCGAGATCGCGCACAAGATCTCCGAGACGCTGCGGGCCTCGCAGATCAACGACCCGCTGTTCGGCGGCGACGGCGCGCCGGTCGACCCGGGTGCGCTGCTCACGCCGAACGCGGGCAAGCGCGCCCGGGTCTCGGTGGTGAGCCTCATCGGCCTGCCGGACGCGGTGCAGCGGCAGAGCTTCGTCAACCAGCTCCAGATGGGGCTGTTCGCGTGGGTCAAGCGCCATCCGGCCGGGGACCGCCCGCTCGGGGGCCTGTTCGTCATGGACGAGGCGCAGACGTTCGCGCCCGCCGGTCCGATGACGCCGTGCACGGGGAGCACGCTGGCGCTCGCCTCACAGGCCCGCAAGTACGGGCTCGGCCTGGTGTTCGCGACGCAGGCGCCGCGCGGCGTCCACAACCAGATCACCGGGAACTGCTCTACCCGGCTGGTGGGCTTTATGAACCACCCGACGCAGGTGGCGGCGGTCAAGGAGACCGTCGATGCGAAGCAGGCCAAGGAGCTGCGCGTCACCGAGCTCGCGACCGGCGACTTCTACCTCAAGACCGAGGGGCGGCCGTACGGGCGGGTCTCCACCTCCTTGTGCCTGAGCCACCACCCGAAGAGCGCGCTGACCCCGGAGGAGGTGGTGGCGCTCGCCCAGCGCGGGCCGTGACGGCTCCGCGATACGAGGTATCGAAGCTGACCGTGCCGGTCTTACATCGGAACCAGCCACCGATTCACTGACACCGCTCATGTTCGAGCGACCGACGAACGCGGCGACGGTCTTTCGGCGCTCGGTGGCGTCGAACCGGGTGCGGCGATGAATCGGAGACGCGGGGAACGGCGTACCGACCGAAGCGTGTCCGGTGGAGACCGCTGACGGCCGCGGGACGAGTTCTCGTCGTCCGAAGTCGGCCGTCGGACCGGATCGGAGGGAAAGTCCGGGTTTCGGGCCTGCGGTGCGGGTTTCTCGAGAATGATCGGAACCGTCCGCGGACAGCGACCGGGATGGGGGACGGGATGGGCGGGGACTCACGGTCCGCAGCCCCGGGGCCGGGGGCGTTCGAGCGCCCCGCCGGGGAGAGGCCGGAGCGATGATCAGGATGCCTCCGAAGCTCCGCTGGACGCTCGCCTGCGTCGCCCTCGTCGTCGCCTATGCGGTCGTGCCCGTCGGCACCGACCACGCGCTGGACATGCTCGTGCTGCGGTGGACGCTCACGGTCGCGATGCTCGTGGGCCTCGTCCTCGTCATCCGCCGGCAGGCGGTGCGCCAGCTGCGCGAACCCGACGCCCCGCTGCGGGTGCTGCTGGTCAGCATCGTGGCCGGGCTGCTGCTGTTCGCCCTCATCGACTACGCGATCGCCGTGCACCTGCCCGGGGAGTTCAGCGGGATGGACACCCGGATCGACGCGTTCTACTTCGCACTGAGCACACTGCTCACGGTGGGCTTCGGGGACATCACGGCGGAGGGCCAGCTCGCGCGGATGGTGCTGTGCGCCCAGATGGTCTTCAACACCACCGCGATCGCCGGGTCGGCCTCGCTGGCGGCCAGGAAGATCACGCAGCGCGCCGGCGCCCACGCCCGCCACCGGGGGCGTTGAGACCGGGCCGCGCGGCGGTCAGGCCAGCTGGCGCCTCAGGTCGTCGACGGCGGCCAGGGCGGAGGCGAGCCGTCCGCGTTCGGCTTCGGTGAGGGCGGCCTCGTCGATGCGGGCGACGAGCTCCCGGGCCCGGTCGTCCAGGCGCACCGCCAGTTCGGCGCGGTAGGCGAGGGCCTCCACCAGTTCGTGCTTCGGGGCATCGTCCGCGGCCTTGGCGAGGGTGGCGTCGAGGAGGCGCGCGGCCTGGGCCGCGTCGCCCTTGGCGTCGCCGAGGACGATCGCCGTGACCAGGGTCCGGCCGACCTTGCTCTCGGGCGCCTGCCTCGCTTCGGCGTCCTCGTCGAAGGGGAAGAAGCGGATGGTGTTGCCGCCGGGGTCGACCACGGAGAACCCGGCCCTGTTGCCGGTGTTGGCGCGCTTGCGCGGCCTGGTCGTCCGCGGGATGCCCGAGACCAGGAGCCTGCCGTGCTCGGCGCGCATCCGCTCGGCGAAGCCGTCGAACAGTGCGCCGGTGTCCGGCACCATCACGATGCACGTCCCGTGGGTGCGCTCGGGGTCCAGGTCGTCGACGCCGAAGAAGTGCAGTTCGATGTCCTCTTTGACCATGACGGTGTACGGGTTGGGCCGGGTCTGGCGGAGGGTCCGCTCGAAGCCGAGCATCCGGTAGAAGTCGGCGGTCTCGTCGATCGACCGGCACGGGAGCAGGGGGATGGTCTTCTCACCGGACATGCGGTGCCTCGCTGTCGGGTTCGAGTGCGGCGACGAGGTCCTGGAGCGCCGCGGTCGCCGCGCTGACCGCCTCGGGGCCGAGGCCCGCGGCGAGACTGTCGGCCCATGCGGCGTGGCGGCGTTCGACCTCGGCGAGCGCGCGCCGCCCTTCGGGGGTGGGTTCGAGGAGCTTGGCGCGGCGGTGGCCGGGGTTGTCCCGGTAGGCGGCGAGGCCGTCGCGGACGAGGGCGTCGGCGGTCTGCTGGACGCTCTGGCGCCGCAGGCCCATCGCGCGGGCCGTGTCCGCGACGGTGAGCGCCCGGTGGTCGATCACGCCGAGGACCTGCCAGCGGGCGCTGGTCAGGCCGGCGGGCCGACTGAGCGCGTCGCCCGCCGCCAGGAGCGCCCCGTTCGCCCTGAAGACCTCGATGATCAGCTCGGATGCCGCGAGCGCGCGCGGGCTGAGTGCGGTCATGGGGCCAGACTAGCCATATTGACAGGTACCTGTCAAATCAATGTCCGGAAGCGGCGCGGGCGCGGCGGACCCGATCGGGTCCGCCGCGCCCGGCGGGTCGCGGTCCTTGAACACGCCCTAGTGGGCGGTCCGTCCGTTGCGGTTCGTGATCGCCTCGGCCACGCCGATGAGCAGCACGGAGACGACGACCGCGGCGATGAAGCCGAAGACGTTGAGCTCCATGATGTCGCCCGTGCCGATCAGGTTCGCGATCGTGCCCCCGATGATCGAGCCGACCAGGCCCAGGATCAGCGTGGCGAGGATGCCGAGGTGCTGTTTGCCGGGTTTGATGAGGCGCGCGAGCGCGCCGATGATCAGTCCTGCGACGATGAATCCGATCATGAAGACCTCCTGTGGTCGCGGTGGCCCGAGGCGCGGCCCGCCCCCTCCCGGGGCGCCCGCTCGGACGCACTGGTCGTCGCTCTGGAGTGCGCCGCCGACGCCGCGCCGGGCCGTCGCGAACCGGTCGGGACCGCCGCGCCCGTCGTCGTCGCCTCCATTGCCGATGTGCGATGGCAGAGGTACCCGATAGGCCATCGCTCACACTTGCGAGCCGCCCCGGCCGCGACCACGTCTCAGGAAGCGGTTGCCGCGGCGCCGCGGAATCGGCCCGGGCATAGCATTGCGTTCCGTGACTGATGTGAAACACGCTCGCCCCGGCCTGGACGCGGCGGTCCTGCGCACGCTCGCCGTCTGCGCCGCCGTGCTCAGCGGCGCGGCGATCAGCGCCCAGACCGCGGTCAACGGCCTGCTCGCCACCGAGACCGGCTCGGCGCTGGCCGCCGCCGTCATCTCCAACACCGCCGGCGGGCTCGTCTTCGTCACCGCGACCCTCGTCTCCCCCAAGGTCCGCGCGGGCGTCCGGCGGCTGCTCCGGCACCGCCTGCCCTGGTGGAGCTACATCGGCGGCGTGGGCGGGGCGCTGGTGGTCTTCGCGGCCTCGGTGGCCTCGCCGCTGATCGGCGTCGCCCTGTTCAGCATCGGCCTGGTGTGCGGGATCGCCGTCGGCGGGCTGGTGAACGACACCTTCGGCATCGGCCCGCTCGGGCGGCTGCACCCCGGTCCGCTGCGGCTGGCCGGGGCCGGGCTGGCGATCGTCGCCGTGGTCGTGGCGCAGAGCGGCGGCGGGCTGATCACCGGCCTGTGGTTCCTGGTCGTGTTCGCCTTCATCGCGGGCCTGGGGAACTCGTTCCAGACCTCGCTCAACGGCCGGGTCAACCTCGTCTCGCGCAACGTGTTCAGCACCGGCCTGGTCAACTTCGTGATCGGCACGGGCCTGCTCTACCTCATCGCCGCCCCCTTCGCGGCGGTCACCGACTGGTCGTCGTTCCACCTGCCCGGCCAGTGGTGGATGTACCTGGGCGGGCCCTGCGGCGCGCTCGTGGTGGTGTGCGTCGTCTTCGCCGGGACGCACCTGGACGTCCTGGGCATCTCCCTGGCCAACCTCGCCGGGCAGCTCGGCGGCGCGATCGCGCTGGACGCCGCCATCGCCGCCGCGCTGCCCTCCTGGCAGATCGCGGGCGGGGCGGCGCTGGCGGCCCTCGCCGCCGGGCTGGTGGCGCTGGCCGGCCGCAGGAGGCGCGCGGCGCCGCCCGCGGCCGTCCCCGCGCAGCGCGGCTGAGCCGCAGCCCGCCGAGGCCGCGCGGACGCCCCGGCCCGGACTCGCCCGCGGATCGCCCGATATGCACCATCACCCCTGATCCCTTCTCTTAGCGCGCTGAGTCGAGCTATACCATCGGGTACCACCTTGAATTCCCCTATCCGCGACAACCGGGCCCATGCCGTGTGAATCCCCTTGGGCCCGCCGCGCCCGCCGGGGCACCGGCGGCCCGCCCGAAGGAGCCACCATGCACCGCACCACCCCCACCGTGCACGTCCTCAACTTCCTCATGGAGCCCCAGCGGCTCGCCGAATGCGCCGGCCCCGGCCGGGTCGAGGCGGTGTTCGACAGGATGACGGCCAAGGCGCGCAAGGAGACCGGCACCATCGACCTGGTGCTCGCCGAGGAGGACGCGGTCATCCTGGAGAGCCTGCGGTTCCTGCTGCACCGCTGGGCCGAGACGCCGGGCCTGTCGGGGGTCGGCTGGCGCTCGGCCAAGGACATGGTCGCGGCGCGCATCGCCAACCTGCTGACCGTGCGCCGCCTGCAGGCCGAGCACCCGAACGTCCGCGACGAGCGGATCGAGCGCCCCGTCTTCGTGCTCGGGCTCCCGCGCACGGCGACCACGCTGACCCAGCACATCATCGCCGGTTCCGACGCGGCCCGCGCGCCGTACCTGTGGGAGATGTACTACCTCGGCCTCGAACCGTCCGCCGAGGAGCGCGCACGGCGCATCAAGCAGACGCAGCAGCGCCTGGACATGACGCTGCTGCTGTCCAAGTCGTGGTCGAGCATCCACCCCACCAACGCCGAATGGCCCGAAGAGGACTACTGGCTGAAGTTCCACGCGCTGTTCCACTGCACCGTGGCGCCGCTGCCGGGCTACCTGGACTGGTACCGCGGCGACTACGACCGCGACACCGACTTCCGGTTCGTGCGGGACGCGCTCCAGGTGCTCCAGGCGGGCCGCCCGCGCAAGCGCTGGGTCCTCAAGCACCCCGGCAACATCTTCAACCTCGACTCGATCCTCCGCGTCTTCCCCGACGCGCAGATCGTGCTCACCCACCGCGACCCCACCACGGTCATGTCGTCCCTGTGCTCGATGGTCGAGAGCCTGCACAGCATCCACCTCAAGCGGCGCGCCGTCGACCCCGAGGCGATCGGGCGCACCTGGCTGGGCCTGCTCTCCGAGGGCATCGAGCAGTCCCGCCAGGTGCGCACCGCCAGCGGCAGCCCGCAGTCGTTCATCGACGTCAAGTACCACCTCCTGACCGGCTCGCCCCACACGTACGTGCCCAAGCTGTTCGAGCAGCTCGGCCTGCCCTGGGGGGCGGCGGACGTGGCGCGGCTCGAGGAGCAGCTGACCCGCACCGGCCAGGGCGGCAGCCGCGACGGCGTCCGCCGCCACGAGCACACCCTGGACGGCTACGGGCTCAGCACCGAGGAGGTCGAGCGGGCGTTCGGCGCCGACTACATGCACATCGCCCGGAACTGAGCGGCTAGGACAGGTTCTCGACGACGAAGGGCGCGTGGCCGTGCAGGTAGGCGTCCCAGCCTCCGGTCAAGGGCGCGCCCTCGGCCAGGAGGTTCGTCGAGTCGGGACCGACGTCGAGCTTCCAGGCGGTCCAGCCGATCCGGTGCCGCTCCATCCAGTCGATCCAGCGCTGGGCCTCGTCGAGGCAGACCACCCCGTCGAGCCCGCCGTCGGCGTGGCTGGCGCCCCACTCGGTCACGAACAGGGCCAGGCCCGCGTTCATCGCCGTCTCGGCCTTGTCGCGCAGGTACTGGTCGTGCGTGCAGGAGTAGAAGTGCAGCGTGTACATCAGGTTCGTGCCCGAGACCGGGTCACCCGCGGCGACGTCGACGTCCTGCGACCAGGTCGGGGAGCCGAGCACGATGATGTTGTCCGGGTCCTCGGCGCGGATCGCCGCGACCACGGCCTCGTGGTACGGCTTGACCGCGCCCGACCACGACACCTGCTCGGGTTCGTTGTACGGCTCCCAGATGACGTTCGGCAGGTGCCCGTAGCGGTCGGCCAGGTCGGCGAAGAACGCGACCGCCTCGCTCTGGTGGTGGTGCGCCTCGTGCGCGTGGAAGTCGACGATCACGTACACGCCCGCGCTCGCCGCGTTGTCGATGACGGTCTCGACCTCGGACCGCCACAGGTCCGGGTCGTCGAGGTAGGCGCCCTCGGGCTCGACGCCCATGGCGACGCGGAACACCTCGATGTCCCAGTTGTCGCGCATCCACTCCAGCGCCTGGAGATTCTGGGCGTAGGGCTGGGTCTGCCAGTGCAGCCACATGCTCGAGATGCCGCGCAGCTGGACCTGGTCGCCGTGGGCGTCGCACATGCCGGTGCCGCAGACGCTGAGCTGCCCGTGCCGTTCCACGGGCGTGCCCTCCGGCGCGGGGTCGGTCGGTTCGGGGTCGGTCGGCTCAGGGTCGGTCGGCTGCTCGCCGCCCTGGCCGTCGCAGGCGACGCCGTTGACGGTGACGTCGGCGATGTCCCCGGCGGCGCCGCTCGCGGTGAAGCCGAACACCTGCCTGGTCTCGCCGGAGGCTATGGCCCCGTTCCATCCCGCGTCGGAGGCGGTGAAGCGCGATCCGCTCAGCGAGTGGTCGGCGACGTTCCAGGCGCTGATGCCGGAGACGGCGCCGGTGAAGTCCCACTCGATCGTCCAGCCGTCGATCGCCGCGCCCGCGGTGATGCTGACGTCGGCCTGGAAGCCCGAGCCCCACTCGTTCACGATGTCGTAGCCGACCTCGCAGCCTTCGGCGGCGCCCGCGCTCTGCGCCGAGACGATCGTCATCGCGCTCGCCGCGAGCGCGGCGACGGCCGCGCCCATGATCGCCGGTCTCCTGTGTCTTCGGTCCAGTCGCATTGTCCGGTGCCTTTCGCTGGTGCCTGCCGCCGAAGCGGCGGTGGAAAACGGCGCCCCGGTGGGCGCCCATACTCGGGCTGCACTCTGGGGAAGCGCTCCCAACATTGAAGTTTGCCAATATATTGACGTGAGGTCAAGGGGCCCGCCGGGTCGCCGCGCGCCGTTCGCGGGCGCGTTCGGCTATCTTGGCGTTCACACAGGATTGTGCGCACGAGTGGAGGAGGGCGGGCATGTCGACGACCCGGGGGGCGCGCCAGCCCACGATCAAAGAGGTCGCGCGCAGCGCCGGGGTGAGCCCGATGACCGTCTCCCGCACGCTCGCGGGCGGGCGGAACGTGCGGCCCGATCTCCAGGAGCGCGTGATGGCGGCCGTGCGCGAGCTCGGCTACTACCGCAACGAGAACGCGCGGAGCCTGCGCCCCGGCCAGCCCAGCGGCCTCATCGGCGTCGCGATCACCAACCTCGCCAACCCCTACTACGGCAATTTCGCGCTCGGGGTCGAGGAGGTCGCCGCCGAGCACGGCCGCCGCATGATCCTCGGCAACACCGGCGAGGACGACGCGCGCGAGCGGCAGCTGGTGAGCGACTTCATCGGCCGCCAGGTCGAAGGGCTCATCCTGGTGCCGACCAGCGGCGACGCGGCGCACCTGCGGCCCGAGCGCCTCGGCGACGTCCCGCTCGTGCTCGCCTCGCGGCGGGTGCTGGGCCTGGAGGTCGACACGGTGCTGCTCGACGACGTCGGCGGCGCCTACCGGGGCACGATCGCCCTGCTCGACGCCGGGCACACCCGCATCGGGTTCCTCGGGAACCGCAGCTCGGTGTTCACCGGCGAGCGCCGGTACAAGGGCTACGAGCAGGCGATGCTCGAACGCGGCGCGCCGGTCGAACCGGCGATCGTGGCGCGGGACCAGCAGGACGTGGTCTCGGCGAGCCGGGCCGCCCGGGCGATGCTCGACCGCCCCGACGCGCCCACGGCGATCTTCAGCGCGAACAACCGCAACACGATCGGCGCGCTGCGCGAGATCGGCCGGCGGATTCGCGAGGGCCTGCCCGGCCCCCGCCCGGCGGTGGTGAGCTTCGACGACTTCGAGCTCTCCGAGCTGATGCCGGTGCCGGTCACGGTGATCGACCACGACGCGCGGCTGCTCGGCCGGGAGGCGGCGACGCTCCTGTTCGCCAGGCTCGGCGACGGCGCGGGCGCGGCGGCCAGGACCGTCGAGCTGCCCGTCTCGGTCGAACACCCCTGATCACAGGAACCACAAAAACCTCAGGAATGGGGTTGTCACTTCGGCGCGATTGTTGGTAACGTTACCAACCGCAGGCCGCCGACGCGCACACGTCGGCGCTCGACCCCGGCCGCTCCAGCGGCCCTGTCACGGACGAGGAGGCGAACGAGCGATGGCACTGTGCATCGACTTCGGCGGCTCCGAGGCCACGCTCGGCGTCCTCGACCGACCCGACCTCTCGGTGCCGCGCGGACCCGCCGCGCCCGCGGCCGAGAACCACTCACAAAGGAGCGCTCGTGTCCACCGCTAGTCCGTCCTCCCCCGACTCGATCGGACGCTACGAGAAGCGGCCGACCGTGCCGCTGCCGGCCGACGCCCGCGTGCTCACCGGCGCGAACGCGTGGGTCCGGGCCGCAGAGGCGGCCGCCGACCGGGCCGAGGGGGGCGCGCCGCTGCTCGTCGTCGACGCCTACCCCGGCGCGGACCTCCCCCTGATCTCCCGGACGATCGCCGAGGCGCTGCCGCAGTGGCGGATCGTCGACGTCGAGGAGGCCGCCGCGCGCCCCACCGGCGAGATCGACGCCTTCATCGCCGCCAACCTCACCGACGACCGGGTGTTCGGCGTGATGTCGCACGCCACCCTCGACGCCTTCTACGACGCCGAGCGCCTCGCCGCCGTAGCCGCCGAGGTCGACGCGGAGGGCCGCCCCACCGTGCTCATCGGCTGGGGCGCCGACCTCGCCGCCCGCCAGACCGCCGCGCCCTACGCGCTCGTGCTGGCCGACATGGCGCGCTGGGAGATCCAGGCGCGCCAGCGGGCCGGGGCGACGAACTGGCGCTGCTCGAACCCCGACGAGGACCGCCTGCGCAAGTACAAGCGCGGCTTCTTCGTCGAATGGCGCGTGGCCGACCGCCACAAGCGCACCCTGTTCGACCGGCTCGACTTCGTGTTCGACGCCAGCGCCGCCGGGGCCGCGGCGCCGACCGGGTACGAGCCGGGCATGATCACCGGCGACGCCTTCCGCGCGGCCCTGGAGAACGCCGCGCACGCGCCGCTGCGCGTGGTGCCGTTCTTCGACCCCGGCGTATGGGGCGGGCAGTGGATGAAGGAGCGGTTCGACCTGCCCGACGGGCCGCCGAACTACGCCTGGTGCTTCGACTGCATCCCCGAGGAGAACTCGCTGCTGCTCGAGGACGCCGACGGCGCGCTCCTGGAGGTCCCGTCGCTGGACCTGGTGCTCTCGCAGCCGCGGGCGCTGCTGGGCGAGCGGACGTACGCGCGCTTCGGCGCCGAGTTCCCGATCCGCTTCGACCTCCTCGACACCATGGGAGGCGAGAACCTCTCGCTCCAGGTGCACCCGCTCGTCGACTACATCCAGCAGACGTTCGGCATGCACTACACGCAGGACGAGTCGTACTACCTGCTCGACGCCGGCGACGACGCCGTCGTCTACCTCGGGTTCAAGGAGGGCGTCGACCGCGAGGCGATGATGGAGGACCTGCGGGCGGCCGAGACCGGCGAGCGCCACTTCGACGCCGAGCAGTACGTGAACACCTTCCCGGCCAAAAAGCACGACCACTTCCTCATCCCCTCGGGCACCGTCCACAGCTCGGGCGCGAACTCGATGGTCCTGGAGATCTCGGCGACCCCGTTCATCTTCACCTTCAAGATCTGGGACTGGGGGCGCCTGGGACTCGACGGGGTCCCCCGCCCCGTGCACCTCGACCACGCCGAGAAGAACTTCGCGTGGGACCGGGACACGGCCTGGACCAAGGATCACCTGGTGGACCGGGTCGAGGAGATCGCCAAGGACGGCGACGTGGTCGAGGAGCGCACCGGGCTGCACGAGCTCGAGTTCATCGAGGTGCGGCGCCACTGGTTCACCGAGGAGGCCGCCCACGACACCGGCGGCACCGTGAACGTGCTGAACCTCGTGGAGGGCGACGAGGCCGAGATCGTCAGCCCCACCGGCGCGTTCGCGCCCTACCGGGTCAACTACGCCGAGACGTTCATCGTCCCGGCCGCGGTGGGCCCGTACGTCGTCCGGCGCACCGAACGCTCCCGCAGCGAGCGGTTCGGGACCGTCAAGGCATCGGTCCGCGGCACGCGCGTCGGCGAGGCCTGACGCGAATCGCGGGCCGGCACCCGTACAACCCCTTACAGGAACGAAGAACAAAGGAGTTCGCAATGCGATCACGGAAGATCCCCTCCGGCGTCGCCCTCGCCCTGGCCCCGTGCCTGCTGCTCGCCGCGTGCGGCGGCGGGGGCGAGGACGACGGCGCCACCACGGGCACACTCGACTTCTACACGAACAAGGCCGCGTGGGAGCCGGACTTCGACGAGCTGAACGGGCAGAGCGAGGCGGACGCGGAGATCACCCTGAACACCACGGGGTACTCCGACGCCGACCAGTACGACGCGTTCATCAGGCAGTCCTTCCGCACCGACAAGAGCCCCGGGCTGTTCACCTGGCAGACGGGCCCCTCGCTCACCGAGCTGGTGGAGGAGGACCTCATCGCGGAGACGACCGACATCTGGACGAAGGCCGTCGACGAGGGCTGGGCCACGGCCGACATGCGCGAGACCTACACCTTCGACGGCAAGCAGTACTGCGTGCCGATGAACATCGCCTACTGGGTGATGTACTACAACAAGAACGTCTTCGAAGAGCAGGGGCTCGAGGAGCCCGCCACCTGGGCCGAGCTCGACGCGATCGCCGCGCAGCTCACCGATGCGGGCATCACCCCCTACTACCAGACCAGCACCCTGTTCACCTTCCCGTGGTTCCAGCAGATGGTCGCGGGCACCGATCCCGAGCTCTACAACGGGCTCGCGACCGGCGAGGTCGCCTACACCGACCCGCAGGTCGTCGCGATCATGGAGACCTGGCGGGAGCAGCACGAGGCGGGCTGGTTCAGCGACCCGGGCAGCACCGTCGACCCGGCGGTGGGCCTCAAGCAGGGCGACTACGCGATGATCAACTTCGGTTCGTTCTTCAACGGCTCGCTCGACGGCGCCGGCATGGTCTCGGGCGAGGACTACGGCATGTTCGTGATCCCCGCGACGAACCCGGACCTGGAGCGGACCCCGGTGGCGGTCGAGTCGGGGCCGCTGTGCGTGGCCGAGAACTCCTCGCAGAAGACGCTGGGCCTGACCTACTCCGAGTGGTGGATGTCCCCCGAGGCGCAGACGGCGTGGAGCGCCGCCCGCGGCGACGTGGCGTTCAACCCGCAGGCCGAGGTCGCCGACCCCATGCTCGAAGAGCTGGGCGAGACCGTCACCGGCGAGGGCTACGAGGTCTACGACCGGTACTACGAGGCGACGCCCACGCCGATCCTCACCGTCGCGCTGGAGCAGTTCGGCGCCTTCATCGCCAACCCGGGCGATCCGATGCCGTACCTGGAGGCGATCCAGGCCGAGGCTGAGGACTACTGGGCGGACCAGGAGTAACCGCGCATGACGTCAGCCAAGAACTCGACGGCGAAGCCCAGCAAGGACCAGTACCGCTGGTCGGCCCGGGGGTTCATCGCACCGGGCGTGCTCGGGGTCGCGGTGCTGCTCTACGTGCCGCTGCTGTGGACGACCTTCATCAGCTTCACCGAGTACAACGGCCTGGGCGACCCCGAATGGGTGGGCCTGGCGAACTACGTCGAGATGTTCGAGGACCCGCGGTTCCTCGGGTCGGTGCTCAACACGCTGCTGTGGGTCGGCGGCACCCTCCTGGTGCCGGTCGGGATCGGGCTCGGCGTCGCGCTGCTCACCTGGAACCTCAAGGGCGGCACCTGGCTGCGCCTGCCCTTCCTCATCCCGTACGCGGTCTCGGGGATCGGGGTGGGCGTGATCTGGTCGTTCATCCTCGGCTCGGGCGGCGCGCTCGACCAGGCGCTGGGCGCCTTCGGGATCGCCGACACGCCGCGCTGGCTCGTCGACGCCCCGCTGAACACGGTCGTGATGATCCTCGCGACCTCGTGGCAGGGCGTCGGCGTGAACGCCCTGCTGTTCACCATCGGCCTCCAGTCGATCCCCAAGGAGCCCCTGGAGGCGGCGAAGATGGACGGCGCGAGCGGGTTCCGCCTGTTCCGCAGCGTCCTGTGGCCGATGCTGCGCCCGCTCACCGCGGTCGTCGTCGGGCTCTCGATCGTGGCCTCGCTGAAGACCTTCGACATCGTGCAGGGCATGACGAAGGGCGGTCCGGGCGGCGCCTCGGAGACCCTCGCGCTGACGATGTACAAGGAGACCTTCGTGAACAGCGACTACGGCCTGGGCTCGGCGATCGCCGTGTTCCTGACGGTCGTGACGCTCGTCGCCTCGATCCTCTACCTGCGCCAGCAGCTCTCCGCCAAGCACGGGACCTGATATGTCACGAGTCATCCGCACCACCGTCCTGATCGTCCTCGGCCTGCTGTGGCTGCTGCCGGTCTACCTGCTGCTGGTCAACGCGGCGAAGTCGCCGCTGACCTTCACCTCCACCGAGTCGTGGAAGCCCACCGACTTCGCGCTGTTCGCGAACATCGGCGAGGCCCTGCGGCTCTCGGGGCTCGGCGACGGCGTCCTGAGCACCCTGCTCTACGCGGTCGTCGCTCCGGCGGCCGCGGTCGTGGTCGGCGCCGCGGCCGGGTTCGCGATCGTCGCGCTGCGGCTGCGGCACGGCTTCGCCTGGTTCGTCGTGATCTTCGGCGGCACCGTGTTCCCGCTCCAGATGATCCTGCTGCCGATGTTCGACGCCTACTCGCGCACGGGCCTGTTCGACACGCGGACGGGCATGATCCTGGTCTACACGGCGATCTCGATCCCGTTCTCGGCGTTCGTGATGCGCAACTTCTTCACCGGCGTGGCGCACAACGTCTTCGAGGCCGCGGTGATCGACGGCGCCTCCACCTGGCGCATCTTCGCCCGCATGTACCTGCCGATGGCGTCGAGCGCCCTGGTCGCGATCTTCATCCTCCAGGCCACGTTCATCTGGAACGATTTCCTCCTCGGCCTGGTCCTGAGCCAGTCCGACACGGTGCGCCCGATCGTGACCAGCCTGGCGGGCATGCAGAGCACGTACGGCGGCGCGCAGATGTCGGTCGTGCTCGCGGGCGGCCTGCTGGTCTCGCTGCCCACGGTGATCCTGTTCCTCTGCACGCAGAAATTCTTCGCCCGCGGCCTCGCGCTCGGGCAGTAATAGGAGTCCACATGCGTCTCATCCCCACGGTCGGCGACCTCGCCGCCGATGCGGTCGCGCACCACTACGACGACATGATCGCGCCGAGCGGTCTGACGAACTTCCTCGGCACCGCGAAGGTCGAGCACGACCTGACCGCGATCGGCGCGGTGGCGTTCCCGCCGGTGTCGCAGGGCCTCACCCGCACGGCGGCGTGCTTCGTCGACGGGCGGCTGCTGGAGTCGTACGGGGCCCCGATCGCGCACGAGTGGCGGCCCGACCGGGTGCGCCGCAGCGCGTCGCTGCCGGGCCTGGACCTGGCCACGGTCACGGTGTGCGCCCCCGGCGAGACGGCGGTGGCCGTCGACGTGGGCGTCACCAACACCGGCGACCGGGCCCGGACGGTGGCGATCACGCTCTCGCTCACCGCCGCCGCGGCCCGGTCCGAGGGGGCCTGGCTCGACGCGGTCGCCCCCGAGGAGCCCAACAGGGCCGCAGTGGGGCCGTCGCGACTGGTCTTCACGAACGAGGCGGCGACGGCCTGGTGCGTGCAAGGCGTCGACACCGACGCGGAGGTGCGGCTCTCGGGGATAGCGCCGGCCTCGGCCGAGCACGAGGTCGGCATCGGCGGCATCGAGCGGGGCGGCGAGGTCACGGTGCGCCTGGAGGTCGCGCCGGGCGCCACCGCGCGCTTCGGGTACGTCCACGCCGTGGGCGTCTCGCGGGACGCGGCCACGGCGGCCTTCGAGGCCGTCGCCGCGGACGTCCCCGGGGCCGTGGGCGCCGCCGAGTCGTTCTGGAACGCGCAGCTGGAGGCGGCCTTCCGGCCGGGCAACGGCGAGTTCTCGGGCCACCTGCCCGTCCTGGAGACCTCCTCGGAGGCGCTGCGGCGCCTGTACTGGTGGGGCGTGCTCGGCGTCGTCTGGTTCCGGCGCGACTTCGCGGGCAACGTGCTGGGGCGCAGCTACGACACGCTGATGCCGAACTACTGGGCCACCACGACGTTCATCTGGGACTACAGCCTCAGTTCCATCACGCACGCGCTGCTCGACCCCGAGGCGATGAAGCGCCAGCTGCGGCACTGGATCGCCTCCGACGTCCACACGCACTTCGGCACCTCCTCGCTCACCGGCGGGCCCGTGGGCCGCTGGTACTCGGTCAACGACTACGCGATGACCCGGCTCGTCAACGACTACGTCCGCTTCACCGGCGACACCGGGCTGCTCGACGAGACGCCCGGGGGCCGCAGGGTGGTCGAGCACCTGCGCGACTGGGCGCTGGCGTGGCAGGACCTGCGCGGCGCGTCCGCCCTGGCCGACTACGGCGAGATCGACAACCTCCTCGAATGCGTGAGCTCCTACACGCACGAGGTCGCCGGGCTCAATGCGGCGAACGTGTGGAACATGCGCACCGTGGCGGGCGTCCTCGCCGCGCGCGGCGACGCCGAGGGGGCCGCGGCGCTCACGGCCGAGGCCGACGCGCTCGTCGCGTCCGTCGCCGAGCTGTACCTGCCGGGGCGGGGCTTCTTCGCGGCCCGGCAGCCGGACGGGACGCGCGTGCCGGTGCGCCACGTCTACGACTTCGCCGTCGTGGGCACCACGATCGCAGGCGACCTCGACGAGGAGGTGCGCCGCGAGATGGTGGACTTCTTCGAGCGGGAGCTGCGCACCGAGACGTGGGTGCGCTCGCTGTCGCCGTGGGACCCGGACGCGAGCTTCAGCGTGCGCCCCGACCACCAGTGGAACGGCGCCTACCCGGCCTGGCCGGCGGACGCGGCGCGCTCGCTGGTCGCGCTCGGCGCGCCGGGCGCGGCCGCGGCGTGGCTGCCGGGGCTCGCGCGCTCGGCCAACCAGGGCCCTCCCGGGCAGGGGCACTTCACCGAGGAGGCCATGCCCACGGTCGCGGGCGGGGCGCGCAAGGCGCCGCCGCAGCTGCCGTACATCATCGACTGGGCCTGCTCCTCCGCCGGAGCCTATGTGGCCCTGGTGATCGAGTCGTTCTTCGGCGTCAGCCCCGAAGTGGGCGCCGAGGTGCCCGGCCGGACCCGATCCTGCATGGCCGAACTCGACCCCGACGCGGTGCTGCGCGGGCTGCGCATCGGCGGCCGGACCGTCGACGTGCACGCGGACGGCACCGTGGTCGACGCCGCATGACCGCACTGCGCCGCGTCGCGCTCGAACGGACCATGGTCCGCGGGGCGGTCGAGGTCGAGCGGACCGGGCGGGGCCTGCTCCCGCACCGGCTGCCGCAGTGGGCCAGGCGGCAGATCCCCGACCGCTTCATGGAGCAGACGAGCGCCGAGAGCGCCGGCGTGCGGCTCGCGCTGCGCACGGCCGCCGACGCCGTCGAACTGGACGTGCGGGCGCGGCGGCTCGCCCCCGACGCCGAGGCGGCGCTGCCGCCGAGCGTGTACGAGCTCACCGAGCGCGGGAGGCTGGTGGCGTCCTCGGCCGTGGCGGCCGGGTCGCGGTACCTGTTCACCTTCGACGATCCGAGCGGCGCGACCGTCGCGGGCCCCGACGGGACGGCCCGGTTCACGGGGCTCGCCACGGGGGCCGAACGCGACCTGGAGCTGTGGCTGCCCTACCACGACCGGGTGGAGCTGCTGGAGCTGCGGGCCGACGCGCCGGTCGCCGCGGCGCCCGAGGACGGCGCGCTGCGGTGGGTGCACCACGGCAGCTCGATCAGCCACGGCTACCGGGCCGCGACGACGACCGGCACCTGGCCGGTGGCGGCGGCGCTCAAGGCCGGGGCGCACCTGACGAACCTCGCGTTCAGCGGGAACGCCATGCTCGACCCGTTCACCGCCAGGACGATCCGCGACACGCCGGCCGACCTGATCACGTTGAAGATCGGCGTCAACATCGTCTGCGGCGACGTGATGCGCTTGCGCGCGTTCCGCCCCGCCGTCGAGGGCTTCATCGACACCGTCCGCGACGGCCACCCGGACACGCCGATCGTGCTGGTCTCGCCGATCCGGTGTGCCCCGGTCGAGACCGCGGCCGGCCCGACCGTGCAGGACCCGGGCCGCGACGAGGAGTGGTCGATCGCGGCGGGGACCGAAGCGGACGTCAAGGCCGGCAAGCTCTCACTGCGCGTGGTGCGAGCCGAGCTCGCCTCCGTCGTGGGCCGACGCCGCGGCGAGGGCGATTCGCGACTTCACTACCGCAACGGCCTCTCGCTGTACGGCGAGCGGGAGGCCGCGGCGATGCCATTGCCGGACAACCTGCATCCCGGTCCCGACGTGCAGCGCCTCATCGGCGAGCGCTTCGCGGACCGCGTACTCGCCGACCAGTCCGTGACCCTGCAAAGGAGCAGACCATGACCAGACGACCGCTCACCTTCGCCGCCGTGGGGCTCACCGCGCTGGCGACCGCCGCCCTCCCCGCAGCAGCGCAGGCCGGCCCCGCGTGCGAACCGAAGATCTCGGCATCGGTGAACGAGGAGTTCACCGAGCGCTTCGGCGAGTACGGCGACACCGCGGGCCGGTGGACCGGCGCCGACTCCGCGTACAGCGTCGAACTGCCGGACGGCTCGACCGCGTGGCTCTACTCGGACACCTTCCTGGGGGAGGTGGACGAGGACCACGGCAGGCCGCTGGACTCGCCGTTCATCCACAACTCGATCATCGTCGACGACGGCGGCCTCACCACATACACCGGCGGCACGGAGGAGGCCCCCGAGTCCCTCGTGCACGTGGAGGGCGCCGAGGAGTCCCAGCGGTGGTACTGGTTCGGCGACGGCACCGTCGAGGGCGACTCGCTGCACGTGATGCTCCTGGAGTTCGAGAAGACCGGCGACGGCGTGTTCGACTTCGCGTTCGCGGGCAACGCGGTCGCGACGTTCGACACCGGCGACATGAGCCTCACCGGCGTCACCGGTCTCCTCGAGTCCGACGTCAACTGGGGCTCGGCGATCTACGAGGACCCTGCGGACGGCCACACCTACGTCTTCGGCGTCGAGGACCTCCAGAGCGAGAAGTACGCCCACCTCGCCCGCGTGCCCACCGGCTCGCTCACCACAGGGGACTGGGAGTACTTCGACGAGGGCGAGTGGACCGGCGACCCGGCCGCCTCCTCCCGCATCCTCGAAGGCGTCTCGAACGAGTTCAGCGTCTCGCGCTTCCAGGGCCGGTTCACGATCGTCACCGGCGACGCCACCGAGGCGCTGAGCGCGAAGGTCGTCATGTACCGCGCCAAGGACATCGAGGGCCCGTACACCGGTAGGACCGTGCTGTACGAGACGCCGGAGACCGGCGGGAACATCTTCACCTACAACGCGAAGGCGCACCCGCACCTGAGCAGCGGGAACCGCCTGCTGGTGACGTACAACGTGAACAGCTTCGAACCCGACGACCTCTACGAGGAGGTCGACCACTACCGCCCCCGCTACATCGACGTCCGCGCGCAGATCCCCAACTGCCGCGGCTGAGGCGGTCCAGCCGTCCGGGACGGCGTCGTTCCGTGCGAGTGCGAAGGCCCGGGCCGTGCGGCCCGGGCCTTCGCCGTCAGCGCCGCGGCTCGGCGCGGTGTTCGCCCACCACTTCGATGGGGCCGACGAGGTGCCGGTTGAACGCTTCGAGCTCTGCAACGGGAACCCACAGTTCGAGGATGGTGTCGCCGCCGCCCTGCTCGCCTCTCGTTTCCCTCCCCGGCCGCGGCGGCGGTGCCGCATCGGGCGGACCTCGAAGGCGTTCGGACGGCCGGGGGCGGACGATCGGCCTGAATGGACTGACCGTTCATGCAGAACCGGCGCAGACGCTTGCGATCGCGCAATACCAGTGGAATCGTGATGTCACTTACCGTATTCCGGCATGAGAGCGGCTACAATGACGTACCGATTCAATGCGCCTCCGGGCTGGCCCGTCGCCCCCGGATGGACTCCCCCGGCGGCGGACTGGCAGCCGCCGAAGGCATGGCCGCCCCCACCTCCCGGATGGCAGTGGTGGGTCCCCGCCGAACGGCCGGCCCCGGCTCCGGTGGAAGCGGCGGCGGACGGCGGACGGCACCCGGGAGCGCCGAACGGCCGGGTCAATCCCGATCTGCAATCTCTGCTGACGACGCCGGTGGCGTCGCTCGGCCCGCCCGAGAGCGGCAAGTTCGGCCGGAAAGCCCGCGCGCAAGCCCACATCGAACGGCTCGCGCAGTTCGCGGACCGGTTGCAGCGCGCCCTCGTCGCCACCGTGGGCGAACTCCGCTCGCTCGGGGCGCTCGAAGCCTCGGAGCTGACCGTCGAGATCGGCCGCCGGAAGGCACTGCTCGAACACCTCGAAGCGGAGGCCGACAGGCGCGGCGCGGCGATCGAGGCGGAGGCGGGGGAACGCCTCCGCAAGATCGGCGAGCAGGCGGACCATGCGAACGCGGAGCTGCAACGGCTCATGATCCAGGTGGAGAAGGCCAAGTCGGCGCTGGTCGAGACCCAGGAGAGCCTGCTCCTCCAGGAGGCCGGGATATACGAGTACACCCATCCGCTCGAAGACGCCGTCGCCTACAAGTCGAAACTCGAATCGATCAAGAACCGGTACAAGGCGCTGGCGAAGGGCGACCGCGCCATCGCGGCCACCACGGAGTGGTCGGTCAACGGCTCCGCCGCGAAGGGCCGGAAGATGGTCCGTGAGAACTCGAAGCTGATGCTGCGCGCCTACAACGCGGAGGCCGACAACCTCGTGCGCACCATGAAGCCGTTCAAGCTCCATTCGGCCGCCACGCGGCTCGAGAAGACCAGTGCGACGATCGCCAAGCTCGGGTCGACGATGAGCATGCGCATCACCCCCGAGTACCACCGGCTCCGCATCGAAGAGCTCGAACTGACCGCCGACTACCTCGCGAAGGCCGCCGAGGAGAAGGAGCGCATCCGCGAGCAGCGGGCGCGCGAGCGCGAGGAGGAGAAGGCGCAGCGGGAGATGCTCCGGGAGCAGCAGAAGCTCGAGAAGGAACGGGCGCACCTCCAGACGGCGATCGCGAAGCTGACGGCGAACGGCGACCCCGAAGGCGCGGCGGCGCTCACGGCGAAGCTCGACGAGGTGGAGGCCGCGTTCGAGGGCGTCAAGGCGCGCCAGGCCAATGCGGCCGCCGGGCACGTCTACGTGATCTCGAACCTCGGCGCCTTCGGCCCCAACATGGTCAAGATCGGCATGACGCGCAGGCTGGAACCGATGGACCGGGTGAACGAGCTGGGCGACGCCTCGGTGCCGTTCCGGTTCGACGTGCACGCCCTGGTCTACAGCGAGGACGCGCGGGGGCTCGAAGCCCGTCTGCACGAGTCCTTCGCCGGGCAGCGGGTCAACCGCGTCAACCAGCGCCGAGAGTTCTTCTACGCCACGCCCGCGCAGGTGCGCGACACCTTGGCGGAGTTCGCCGGGGAGCACTTGCTCCAGTACACCGATGAGGCGGAGGCCTACGAATGGCGGGCCAGCGACGGCGCGTCACGGGCGGACTAGAAGCGGCGCTTCGGCGGCGGCGAGCCGTGCCCGCTGCGGGTCGACGCGTCCCGCGGAGGCGGGGGAGCCGCTGCGCTCCCTGTCCCGAACATGCACCATCCCTCATGAGACCTCCCCGAAAGGCGACCCGAAATGTCGGACCACTCCTCCGCTGAAGCGCCGCAGCCCGAACCTCCGCCGCTCGGGGCGGCTGCTCCCCCGCCGCCTCCCGTGCGCCGACGGGCCTCCGGCGCTCTCATAGCCTCAGTGATCGCCGGAGCCGTCTTCTTCTTCGCCACCGGCCTCGCCGTCGGCCTCATCCTCGGCGGCGAACAGGCGCCGTCGCCTCCGGACCGGTCGAGTGATTCGCCTGGGGAGACCGCACTGACCGAGGCGCGTGAAGCCTGCGCGCCCAACTCGCCACGGCCGCCGTAAAGCGGACGGGGCCGGTCGGCCCCACCGCCGACCGCCCCGGGGCGTGCTCGGCAGTCGCTTCCGGGGGGCGGAGTCCGCCTTCGAACGATTCGCGCGGTCAGCGGTTTGCACCCGCTTCTTATGCTCGGTGTGCGGTCCGTCGAATGTCGACCGCATCCTGCGGATGCTGGTGCCACGACCGCTCATAGACCCTTTGGAGGCCCTATGGACTTTCCCCCGATCGATCCTGCTTCGGCGCGGGCCCGGCTTGCGGACTGGAAGGAGCGCACCGACCGGATGGCCGAGGACACGCAGGCGCTGGCCGCGCAAGTGCAGGATCTGCGCGTCACCGCCACCGACAGGGAAGAGCTCGCCGAGGTCACCGTGGACCACACGGGCAGTCCGGTGGACCTGGTCTTCAGCACCCGCATCAAGCGCGTCCCCGAAGAAGCGGCGGCGCGGGCGGTGCTGGAGGCGATCCGCGCGGCCAAGGTCAAGCTCGCCGAACGCTCGCAAGAGCTGGTCGCGTCCACCGTCGGCGCCGACTCCCCAGCCGGGCAGGCGTTCGTGTCGGGCCTGCGGCGCCAGTTCGGCGACGCCGAGAAGGAGAGCGGCAGATGACCGGTTATGTCGTCGACCCCGAGCAGTTGCGGGCGCACGCGGGCAACCTCGAAGCGTTCCAGTCCCGGTTCGAGGCGATCCAGTCCGCCAGTTCGCACATCGCGCAGGACGACGAGGCCTACGGGCTGCTGTGCGGGTGGATCTCCGGGCTCTTGGAGGAACGCCACCAGCGCCAGGACGGTCTGGTCGCCTACGTCCAGGAGAACATCGGTCTGGCCGCCGAGAGCATCCGCGCGGCGGCCGACGCCTACGAGGAGTCCGACAACGACGCCTCGGTCAGCTTCGACGACTTCACCTCCGAGATCGGCGGGTAAGGGCGATGAACGACTCACTGGTCGCCGACGTCCAGTCGACGAGGCAGCCCTGGACCGGTTCCAGTCTGGCCGACGGCATCGAAGGGCTGGTCACCTCGATCCAGAGCGGCAACTGGGTCTCGGGCACGCTGGCCGGGGTGGGCCTGGGGCTCGAAGCGGTCGGCACCGTCATGGACCCGTTCAGCGCGCTGCTCGCCAACGGGCTCGGCTGGGCGATGGAGTACTTCGAGCCGCTGCGGGAGATGCTCGACTGGCTCACCGGCAAACCCGATGTGGTCATGTCCCACGCCCAGACCTGGTACAACATGGCCGAGGAGCTGTTCGCCATGTCCGGCGACCTGGGCACCATGGTCAACGGCGACATCGACGAGTGGTCGGGGGCGGCCTCGGACGCCTACTACAACATGATGGGCCACAACGTCGAAGCGGTCGGCGGCCTGGGAGCGATCGCCTCGGCCATCGGTTCGGCCACCGAAGGCGCCGGAGCGCTGGTCCAGATAACCCGCGATCTCGTGCGCGACCTCATCGCCGACCTCGTGGCGCACGTCGTGGTCTGGGCGGTCGAGGCGATCTTTGTGGTGACGATCCCGGTGATCGCCGCGCAGATCGTGGCCGCGGTGGTCAAGTGGGTCGGGATCATCATGGAGCTCATCTCCTCGCTGATCACCAGCCTCGAAGCCCTCTCCAAACTCCTCAACGACTAAGGGCCGCCCATGAGACGAACCCTCAAGCTCCTGCTGCTCATCGGCGTCGGCCTTGCGATGGCGAAACCCAAGGGCCCCGACGGCTCGGACGGCCCGCCCAACCGGTCGGGCGACGGCGACGGCCCCGACACGCCTCCGCAGCGATCTCCGTCCGGGAAGATCGACACCGGCCAGGGCACCGAGAGCGCCTCCAAAGCCGTCCAAGCCGAGGCCGAAAAAGGCCGCAGCCGGCCGTCCGAGCCTTCCGGAGAGCCGTCCAAGCCAACCGGCCCGGACGGATCGTCCAAGCCTTCAGACTCCGTCACGTTCTCCGACAAGCAGTTGAACAAGAAGTTCAAGCACGCAGAGGATTTCGGCATCGAGGGGAACAACAATCGAGCCAACCAGCAGAAGTTCAAGGAAGCGCTCATTGAACACGTCGACGCGCCTGGAACGCAGCGCATCGAAGGCACCTACCGCGGCCAGGATGTAATCCATTACGTCGACCCCGCTACCGGCCGGAACGTTATGACTGATCGGGACGGTAACCTGTTGAGCGCTTGGACTCTCAACGAAGCACAACTACAGAACGTGACGACGAGGGGATCATTGTGATTCCGGGTGAGGAGACGGATTTGAACCGGCATGGGCATGCAGATTCTGAGCTGGAAGTGCTGGCAGAGGTCTCACGGTACGCTGCCGATTCGAATCAGGCCGGCCTGCGGGACGTTCATGACCGTGCATTCGGCGAGTTGGCTGCGGCACTGGTCGACGGGCGGATCACCGGACCGGCGTTCGAAGAGCAGTTCCTGAAGCTTTGGCGGCTCTACCGTGACAACCACGTCGCCACTTCATCGACGGTGGACGAGCTCTTCACTGAAGTCGACACCTACTGCGCGGACCCGGAGCTTCGAGAAGAGGGCGACCTCGACGATGCGGGGCTGCGAGCCGCGGTCGGGGCATTCCTCGGTGACCATCGGATGGGATGAATGATCTATTTCTTCGGACAGCCCGCGCTCCATACCGGTTGGCCGAAGTCGTCCGCAAGGGGCATGAAGTCCCTCCTGCGAAATTTCGTCAACGACATCCACAGCTTCCTACGCGGACAACGAGCTCATCGAAATCCGGGATCAGTTGATCGAGTTCGTGAAGACCACATGTGCGCGCTACATCACTGCCGGCGAGCAGGTTGAGGCAGCAGCGCGGTCCTACGACGAAACCGACTCCGCTCAGGGCTCCGCCTTCGACCGCGCTTGGGACGATTGGGAGGGCGGTGATTACGGCCCACCGCAGACCGATTGGGACCCGGGCAAGGAAGACGACGCCACGGATCGCGGCACCGACGAGCGCTACGACGATCACCCGGCCCTCGGCGGCATCAAACCCGGTGAAAGCGATGAAGTCGACTACGCGACAGAACTCGGGGACGCCTGATGAGCCGAATCCGCAGCACTCTCAGATCGGCCGGTGTGGCGATGGCCGCGGTCATGGGGCTCGCCGCCTGCACGGGAGACGAGCCGCAGTCGAATTCCCCCTCCACGGCGACCGCCGAAAGCCCTGCCGAACAGTTCGACCCCCGTCTGGCAGAACCGTTCTGCGGTATGACGACGGCGAGCCTCGAACTGCCGAGCCGTGAAATCGTCGACTACACCGAAGAGCAAGGCGCCCCTGATGATGACGGATCGGTCATCACCTACACCTGCCTCGTTTTGCCTTCGGAAGAGGAACAGTTCGCCGCCGCTGAGCGGGGGCAGGCATTTGCGGTCGTCCGCACGGTGCTGTCGATCGCCCACGGTGATTTGGCCTCCGACCCCTCGCTGCCGTCAATACCTGTGCCGTTCAGCGCAGGCGAACTCGATTGGGAAGATCTCGGTGAGGAACCCGACGCTTACGTGCGGACGATCCGCTGCCCTACAGAGGAAGACTGCGGGGAAGCACCTGCGATCGAAATGAATTCCTATGAACGGACATTCAAGGCAACACACCAGAACATCTATATCGAGATGACCGTCACCTACGAAGCGCCGCTTGATACCGCCGAAGATCTTTCGGGCTCGGCCGAGTACGCCCTCGCCTCGTACGAGTCCTATGTGACGCACTTGATTCAGCACCTGCCACAGCAGTGAGCGCTGCTCTGCCGGCAGATGGAAACCGCCCTTCGCGCAGAGCAGTCGGATCGCGGACCCGGTGGATCAAGTCGCCCTGCATATGCGGCTTGGAGCAACGGCGGCCACGATCCGCCGTGCGCCTTCGCACTCTGGAACGAGGACTCATGGGGAAGCCTCGTGAGGTTCCGCTGTCGCAAACCGCAAATGACTGCGGGACTTCCTCACGTGGTCGCGGTGCGCGGCTACCGCACCGCGCGGGCCAGCGCTTCGGTGAAGTCGCGGGCGCTCTTGGAGTAGAAGGTGACCATGGAGCCGTCCTTTTTGGCGAAGAAGACCGATTCGAGGCCCTTGCGGGGGTGGTAGAACAGCTTCTGCTGGTAGATCCGGCCCGCCTCGGCC
>DASTYG010000056.1:0-102189 GCA_035765105.1 Glycomyces sp. | reverse complement strand
GGTGGCGCCTGCTCCGGCAGGCGCCACCGCTCGCCTCATGGAGGAGTCCGCTTGTTCGACAATTTCGATCTGATGGTCGCCGCCCTGTGGGAGGGCTTCGTCACCACGGTCTGGGTCACGTTCGCCAGTTACGCGATCGCCCTGGTCGTCGGTTCGATCCTGGTGATCATGCACGTCAGCCCCGCGCCCCCGGCACGGTGGGCGGCCGGCGCCTACACCCAGATGTTCCGCAACGTGCCGCTGCTGGCGGTCCTGTTCATCATGTACTTCGGCCTGCCGAAGGTCGGCATCGTGTACGACAGCTGGGTCTGGGCGCTGCTCGGCCTCGGCCTCTACACCGGCGCGTTCGTCGGCGAGACCCTGCGCAGCGGCATCAACTCGATCCCGCTCGGCCAGGCCGAGGCCGCCCGCTCGATCGGCCTGACCTTCGGCCAGTCGCTCGGCAACGTGGTCCTCCCGCAGGCGTTCCGCGCCGTCATCGCCCCCCTCGGCTCGCTCCTGATCGCCCTGGTCAAGAACAGCGCCCTGGTGCTCGCGATCGGCGTCCCCGAGCTCACCGCGCAGACGCAGCGGCTCATCAACGACAACCAGAACCGCTTCGACCTGTGGATGGTCATCATCGGCGTCACCGTCAGCTACCTGATCATCGCGTTCGCCATCAGCTATCTCGTCCGGCTCGTCGAAAAACGCGCCCAGTTCACGCGGTGAGCGGAGGGAAGACCACATGACACGGCAACAACAGAGCACCGTCCTGTTCGACGCCCTCGGCCCCCAGGGCCGGAAGCGCGCGAACATCTCATCGATCGCGTCGGCCGCGATCCTCCTGGCCCTGCTGGGCTTCGCGGCGTACCGACTCGCCGCCGAGGGCTTCTTCGAGGCCTCCCGCTGGGCCAACCCGCTGGACGTCCTCATCATCGAGACCACCTGGATCCCCGCGATCCTGGACACGCTCACCGCCTTCGCGCTCGGCTCGGTCGGCGCGCTGCTCATCGGTGTCATCGTCGGTTTCGGGCGCGTCTCCGGCTTCGCGGCCACCCGCTACGCCTCGACGGTGTACGTCCAGTTCTTCCGCGCGCTGCCGCTGATCCTGCTCATCTGGATCTCCTTCACCATCGACGGCCACTTCGGCTTCACCACCGGGGTGCTCGGATGGTCGGGCGAGGCCCGCCGCCTCACGTTCCTGGTGCTGGGCCTGGCGCTCTACAACGGCGCGATCCTGGCCGAGATCCTGCGCAGCGGCATCAACGCGCTGCCGCCGGGCCAGGCGATGGCCGGGTACGCCGTGGGCCTGCGCCACGGGCAGGTCATGCGCCTGGTCGTCCTGCCGCAGGCCACCCGGAACATGCTCCCGGCGGTGCTGGCGCAGCTGGTCATCCTCCTGAAGGACACCTCGCTGGGCTACGTCATCACCTACCCCGAACTGCTGCACTCGGCCAACCTCATCGGCCGCGACTACAGCAAGTCCTTCCTCCAGGCGCTCCTGATCGCCGCGTTCATCTACTTCGTCCTCGCCTACGCCCTGTCCAAGCTCGTGAAGGTCGTCGAACGCCGCATGAGCCGCAAGACGGCCGCCTCGGCGAGGGCCGTCCAACAGGTCGAGAACGTGGCGGCCGACTAGGCCGGAACCGGCCCGCACCGCGGCCGCCTGGGGCACCCGCCCCGGGCGGCCGCCGTCGTATCCGGGGGCGGGGGCGGCGCGGGCCGTAGAGTGAACGGACACGAACGGAGGACCGTAATGCCCCGAATGCCCGTCCGACTGCTCGCGGCGCTGTGCGCGGCCGCGCTGCTGGCCTCCGCGTGCGGCGCCGGCGGCGACGAACCCGCCGACGGCGCCCCGCCCGAGGCGCTCATCCTGGGGACCGGCCCGGTCGGCGGCACCTACTACCCGCTCGGCGGCGCCGTGGTCCGGATGTGGAACGCGCAGGTCGGCGAGCCGAGCGTCGCCGCGCTCGCCACCGGCGGCTCGGTGGAGAACCTCCAGATGCTCGCCGCCGGCGAGGTCCACCTCGCGATGGCCCTCAACGGGACCGCCGCCCGCGCCGCCGCGGGGGCGGGGGAGTTCGCGGGCCGCCCGGTCGACCTCGCGCTGCTGGGGAACCTGTACCCCGAGGTCGTGCAGGTCGCCGCCGCCGCCGACTCGGGGATCGCGACGCTCGACGACCTCACCGGCAAGCGCGTCGCGGTCGGCCCGCCCGGCTCGGGCACCCGGGCCGCGGCCGAGGCGATCCTGGAGGCGGCCGGGGCCGTCCCCGCCGAGCGCGTCGAGGAGGACTTCGGCGACGCCGCCCTGGCGCTCGCCTCGGGCGAGATCGACGCGGCCGTCGGCGTCCTCGCCGCGCCCGACACCGCGCTCGGCGAGGCGGCCCGCTCGGGCGGCCTGACCCTGGTGCCCCTCACCGAGGACGTGCGCGCCCGGCTCATGGCCGCCGACCCGACGCTCGAGGCGACCGAGATCCCCGGCGGCACCTACGAGGGCGTCCGCGAGCCCACCGCCACCGTGCGGAGCTGGGCGGCGCTCTACGCGCTCGCCGACTTCGACGCGGGCCAGGCCCACGCCCTGGTGGCGGCCCTCTACGAGCACGGCGGCGGCATCGCGAACGCCGCGGCCGCGTCGATCGAGGCGGCGACGGGCGCCGCGGGCGCCTCGGGCGTCGACCTCCATCCCGGCGCGGAGCGGTACTTCGCCGAACATGGCGTGTGAGACGCGATCGCGTTGCGCCACTGCTAACCTCTACTTGAAACCAGTAATCATTATCAACAAGTGGGGGACCTTCGGTTATGAAACTCGCCTTCGTCGGCAAGGGCGGTTCGGGCAAGACCACGCTGGCGTCGCTGTTCGCCAGACGCGCCGCCGCCCTGGGGCACGCCGTGATGGCCATCGACGCCGACATCAACCAGCACCTCGCCGCCGCCCTCGGGCTCGACCCCGAAGCGGCCGCGATGCGCCCGGTCCTCGGCGAGCGCCTCGACGACGTCAAGACCTACCTGCGAGGCGACAACCCGCTCATCCCGCGGACCGAGCTGATGCTCAAGACCACCCCGCCCGGCCCCGGCTCGCGCCTGCTGACCGTCGGGGAGTCCAACCCGGTCTTCGACGAGGTCTTCTGCGAGACCGAGGGCGTCCGCTTCGCCGCCACCGGCGGCTTCGTCGACGACGACCTGGGCGTGGCCTGCTACCACTCCAAGGTCGGCGCGGTCGAGCTCATGCTCAACCACCTGATCGACCGCGACGACGAGTTCGTCGTCGTCGACATGGTCGCCGGGGCCGAGGCGTTCGCCTCCGGCATGTTCACCCGCTTCGACCACACCTTCCTGGTGTGCGAGCCGACCCTCCGCAGCGTCGGCGTCTACAAGCAGTACGCCGGCTACGCGGCCGACTACGACGTGAACATCGCCGTGATCGGCAACAAGATCGACGACGGGGAGGACGTCGACTTCCTGCGCGAGCACGTCGGCGACGCCCTGCTGGGCTGGTGCTCGCGCTCGCGCTACGTCAAGGCCGCCGAACGCGGCAGCGTCGGCCCGATCGCCGGACTCGAGGAGGACAACCTCGCCGTGCTCGACGCCGCCCGCGAGCGGGCCGTCGCCGTCGGCAAGGACTGGGAGAAGTTCACCCGCCAGGCCCACGAGTTCCACCGGCGCGCCGCCGCCGCCTGGGGCAACGACCGCGCCGGCGTCGACCTGGCCGACCAGATCGTCCCCGGCTTCGTCCTCGGCGAGCACCTGCTGCAAGCGGACCGCTCGCCCGATTCCGCGCAACCTGTCTAGACGGAATGCGCATGAAACCTGAATACGTCGATTATCCGACAGCGGGGAGCCGCGTCTGCCCGCACAATGAATCCGGACCCGAACCGAGAGGAGAACCGCATGTCCCTTGACGTCTCAGAGGACCTGCTCGCCAAAGCCGAGGCCGGGGAGGTCGCCGACGAGGAGTTCATCGACTGCGTGAAGCACTCGCTGCCCTTCGCCTGGGAGCTCGTCAGCAACGTGGTCGCGGACCTGAAGGGCGGCGTGGCGTCGTCCACCGGCTCCACTCAATTCGCGGACAACACCGTGCCGCCGCCGGACGAGCAGGCCCGGGGCCAGCTGCTGCGCGCCCTGGCCTCCGACTCGATGCGCGGGGCGCTGGAGCGCCACTTCGGCGTGAAGCTGGCGTTCCAGAACTGCCACCGGGTGGCCGCCTTCCCGGCCGCGGCGGTCGACTCCGACACGTACCGCAAGTTCATCTCCCCCCGCGGGCAGCTGCTCAACCAGTCGCCGGAACTGCGCGACTGCTAGGGACGCCGCAGATCCGACCGGGCGCCGCCCCGACCCCCGCTCGCGAGCCGCACATCGACACTGCGGGGGAACGGCACCGGCGCCGTCGGACCGCTCCGGCGCTCCCGCCCGCACCCCGAGCGCCGGCGGGGCCGAGGGAGGCAATGCCCTCGGCCCCGCCGGCCCGGTTCACTTCGGGCGGCGGGTGATCAGGAAGTCCCGGACGAGCTCTTCGCCCTGCTTCACCAGCGGCCGCAGGATCTTCAGGCGCGAGAGCGCCACCACGCGGGCCGCCAGCGGCGCCGTCCGGCGGGCCAGCTCCCGCGACTGCTCCTGGCCCTCGGAGGCGTCGTAGACCCAGTGCAGGACCACCACCATCTGGTGCAGCCACAGCATCTCGGGCAGGATGTCGGCCATGTCCTTCGGCACGCGCGTCTTCGAGCCCTCCAGCACCTCCCGGTAGAGCGCGATGTCGCGCTCGCGGCTCTCGGAGGACTCCTCGGAGAAGGGGCTCAGCGGGCTGTTCGGGTCGGCCGCGTTGCGGAAGAACTGGCCGGCGAAGTCGTGGTAGGGCCCGGCGATGTCCAGCCAGGCCAGCAGCGCCGCCTCGATGCGCTCGGCGAGGGTGTGCCTGCCCTCCAGCATGCTCGGCGTGATCTCGGCGTGCCGCATGGTGGCCTGCTCGTAGAAGCCCTGGATCAGGTGCTCTTTGGACTTGAAGTAGTAGTAGGCGTTCCCCACCGAGACACCGGCTTCGGCGGCGATCGCCCGCATGGTCGTGCCGTCGTAGCCGCGCTCGGCGAACATGCCGAGCGCGACGTCCAGAATGTGCTGGCGGGTCCGCTCGCCCTTCGAGGAGGGGCGGGCGGACCCGTCGTTCGAAGCCGCTCTGCTCACGGTGGCGATACTACTGCGCACTCGGTCGCGCTCGGCGGCTCCGGTTTCGGGCTGGCCGTGCCCATCGAATGCGGCTTAGCGGGTCATCGCCCCGGCGATCAGCGCCTGAGCCTCTTCGATGGCGTCGGTGCCGACATGCCCACGTGAATCGCTCAAAGCCGAGACGGGAACCGAGTAGAGGATCATGAAGGCGATGAAGCCGCCTTCGGCCTGAATGCCCGGGTAGACCTTGTCCGTCATTTGGAACGGGGCCACGATCGCATGGCCTGTCATGACGTTGAAGGTCTCGGACGACAGCACTACCACGGTCTTGGTGTGCGAGGTGTCCAGACGATCGCGAATCTCGCCAGGGCGCATCAGGCGTCGTCCCCGTAGACCAGGCGCGTGACGTCGGCGTGATGCTCTGTCAGCGCCTCCTCGTCGTACTGGTAAGGGCCGCCGTCCTTTGGGGCGTACTTGGCGAGGCTGGCGGCGTATGCCGCCTTCTCGATCGCGGGCCTGGCGAAGTTCGCGAGCGTCGTCTTCTCGCGTTCGGCGGCATCTTTCAACTGCTTGTAGGCATGGTCTGAGATGTTCACCGTGATTGTTTTCATAACAGCAACCATAACAGGAATCGTAATTTCCGACATCGAAATGAACGTGGATCGACACGCCGGACCCTGTAGGCTTTCCCCGTGACTGTCGCTGTGCGTGTGATCCCCTGCCTCGACGTCGACGCCGGGCGCGTCGTCAAGGGCGTGAAGTTCGAGAACCTGCGCGACGCGGGCGACCCCGTCGAACTCGCCGCCGCCTACGACGCGGCCGGGGCCGACGAACTCACCTTCCTCGACGTCTCCGCCTCCGCCGACGGCCGCGCCACCATGCACGAGGTCGTCGCCCGCACCGCCGAGCAGGTCTTCATCCCCCTCACCGTCGGCGGCGGCGTCCGCACCCCCGACGACGTCGACCGGCTCCTGCGCGCCGGGGCCGACAAGGTCGGCGTCAACACCGCCGCGATCGCCCGCCCCGAGGTCATCGCCGACATCGCCGACCGCTTCGGCAACCAGGTCCTCGTGCTCTCCGCCGACGTCGCCTCCGGCCGCGACACCGACTCGGGCTGGGAGATCACCACCCACGGCGGCCAGAAGCGCCCCACCGGCCTCGACGCCGTCGCGTGGTGCGCCCGCGCCGCCGAACTCGGCGCCGGGGAGATCCTGCTCAACTCGATCGACGCCGACGGCACCAAGGCCGGGTTCGACCTGCCGCTCATCGCCGCCGTCCGCGCCGCCGTCGACATCCCCGTCATCGCCTCCGGCGGGGCCGGCAAGACCGCCGACTTCCCGCCCGCCGTCGACGCCGGGGCCGACGCCGTGCTCGCCGCCTCCATCTTCCACTTCGGCGACCTGACGATCGGCGAGGTCAAGCGCGAACTCGCCGACGCCGGCCACCCCGTGCGCTGAGCCCCGCCCGCGGGCCCCCTCCGCCGCGGTCCCCGCCCCGCCGCCGACGCGTTCCGAAAGCGGCTTGGCAACCGTCGTACACGCGAGGCATGATTGCAGGCGGCCGCTTGCCTGCCGCACGGCAAGCACCGCCCCGACACCCACGACCGGAGAGCCCATGACCGACGTCGCCGCATCGCCGCGCCCCCACGCCGGGCCCGAACCGGGCATCCTCCGCGCAGGACTGCGCAACATCCGCGACATGATCAGGATCGAGCCCAAGCGGTTCAGCATCGCGGTGGCCGGCGCGATGGTCAACACCTCCATGCAGATGGCCGTCGCCTTCATCGTCGGCTGGGTCGTCTCCCAGGTCGCCGTCCCCGCCTTCGCGAACGGCGAGGTCGCCACCGGATCGGTCGCGATCGGCGTCGGCGCCCTGCTCGGCATGTCGGTCCTGCGCTTCTCCAGCATGTGCGCCCGCCGCATCGGCTCGGGCACCCAGATGTTCCAGGTCCAGGCCCACTGGCGCCGCCAGGTCACCCGCCGCTACCTGGCCCTCCCGGTCTCCTGGCACCAGAAGCACCCCACCGGGACGCTCCTGTCGAACGCCAACGCCGACGTCGAGGCCGCCACCCGCCCCCTCGCGCCCCTCCCGTTCGCCTGCGGCACCCTGTTCATGCTCATCCTGTCGATGGTGGTCTTCTTCACCATCGACTGGGCCATCGCCCTGGTCGCCCTCGGCATGTTCCCGGCCCTGTTCGTCCTCAACGCGGTCTTCGCCTCCAAGATGGCCCCGCGCGCCAAGCGGGCCCAGGAACTGCGCGCCGCCGTCTCCGCCGACGGCCACGAGTCCTTCGACGGCGCCCTGGTCGTCAAGGCCATGGGCCGCGAGGCCGCCGAGACCGAGCGCTTCACCGCCACCGCCAACGAACTGCGCGACGCCATGATCGGCGTCGGCCGCCTCCGGGCCGCCTTCGAACCGCTCATCCAGGGCCTGCCCGAACTCGGCACGCTCCTGGCCCTCCTGGTCGGCCTCAGCCGCTACGAGGCCGGCGCGCTCGGCCTCGGCGAACTGGTCACCGTCTCGTTCATGTTCTCCATCCTCGCCTTCCCCGTCCGCGCCATCGGCTGGGTCCTGGGCGACCTCCCCACCTCCGTGGTCGGCCGCCGCCGCGTCGACGGCGTCCTGGCCGCCACCGGCGACATGTCCTACGGGGACCGTGAACTGGCGGGCACCGGCCCCGCCCGCCTCGAATTCGACTCGGTGGCCTACGCCTACACCGACGGCGCCGAGGCGCTGACCGACGTCTCCTTCACCGTCGAGCCGGGCCGGACCGTCGCGCTCGTCGGCGCCACCGGCTCGGGCAAGTCCACCCTCGCCCACCTGGCCGCCCGCCTCATCGACCCCACCCGCGGCGCGGTCCGCTTCGACGGCGTCGACCTGCGCGAACTCAGCCACGCCTCCCTCGCCTCCACCGCGGCGCTGGTCCAGCAGGTCCCCTTCGTCTTCGACGACACCGTCCGCGCCAACCTCTCGCTCGACCGCGAGGGCGTCGACGACGCCCGCGTCTGGCAGGCCCTGGCCGCCGCCGGGGCCGACAAGTTCGTCGGCGACCTCGAACACGGCCTCGACACCGAACTGGGCGAGCGCGGCACCAGCCTCTCGGGCGGCCAGCGCCAGCGCCTGACCCTCGCCCGCGCCCTCGCGGGACGGCCCCGCCTGCTCGTCCTCGACGACGCGACCAGCGCCGTCGACCCCAAGGTCGAATCGGAGATCCTCGCCGGACTCAAGGGCTCCTCCGAGGCCGCCGGCGTCCTCGTCGTCGCCTACCGCCGCGCCACGATCGCCCTGGCCGACGAGGTCGTCTTCCTCGAAGGCGGCCGCATCACCGCCCGCGGCACCCACACCGAACTGCTCGAGACCCACCGGCCCTACGCCGACCTCGTCACCGCCTACGAGCGGGCCGAGGCCGAGCGCGAATTCGACGAGGAGGCCGCCGCGTGAGCACCGACACCGCCGCGAAACGCGACCCGAAGCCCAGTGCGACCGACGGCGCGCCGAGCGCCCGCCGCGCCCCCGACCCCGAGCGGGAGGAGCCGGGCCCGTTCGAGACCCTCGGCCGGGGCCTGCGGCTCTCGCCGGAGCTGCGGCGCGGCCTCTCCTTCACCCTCGTCCTGGCCGCGATCACCTCGGTCGGCCGCCTGGTCGTGCCCGTCTCGGCCCAGAAGGTCCTCGACAACGGGCTCTTCGGCTCCGGCGGCCCGGACGTGCGCTACGTCCTGGGCGTCACCGCGATCGGCGTCGGCGTCCTGATGGTCACCACCACTTCGAACTACCTGATGAACAAGCGGCTGTTCATCGTCACCGAGACGGCCCTGGCGAACCTGCGCCGCCGCACCTTCCGCCACATCCACGACCTCTCGATGCTCCACCAGCAGTCGGAGCGCCGCGGCTCCCTGACCGCCCGCGTGACCACCGACATCGACACGGTCAGCCAGTTCCTCCAGCAGGGCGGCATGCAGATCGTCACCTCGCTGGCCCAGATCATCGTGGCGACCGTGGTCATGGCCGTCTACTCCTGGCAGCTGGCGCTCGCGGTGTGGATCGTGTTCGTGCCGGTCAGCCTCCTCATCAAGTGGCTCCAGAAGCACCTGGCGAACGCCTACTCGAACGTGCGCTTCTCGGTCGCGAAGATGCTCTCGGCCGTCTCCGAGTCGGTCGTGGGCGCGGGCGTGGTGCGCTCCTACGGGATCGGCGCGCGGACCTCGCAGCGGCTCGACGCCTCGATCGAGGAGCACCGCCACAGCCAGGCCAAGGCGATCCGCCGCTCGGCGTTCTCCTTCGGTGCCGGCGAGATCGTCCACTTCGGCGTGTACGCGGTCGTGGTGGTCCTGGGCGCCTACCTCGTGGCGGGCGAGACCATGACCGTCGGGCAGCTGACGGCCTTCCTGTTCCTGGTGACGCTGTTCATCCAGCCGGTCGTGACGGCCACCGAGATGCTCAACGAGGCCCAGAACGCGGTCTCGGGCTGGCGCCGGGTGCTCGACGTGCTCGACACCGAGCCCGACGTGGCCGACCCCGCCGACGGCGTCGACCTGCCCGAGGGCCCGATCGGGGCCCGCTTCGAGGGCGTCCGCTTCGCCTACCCCGGCGGCGAGGAGGTCCTCCACGGCATCGACGTGGAGATCCGCCCCCACGCCAAGGTCGCCGTCGTCGGCGAGACCGGTTCGGGCAAGACCACCTTCGCGAAGCTCCTGACCCGCCTGATGGACCCGACCTCCGGCCGGGTCGTGCTCGGCGGGACGCCGCTGACCGAGGTCACGTTCGCGTCGCTGCGCGGCCGGGTCACCATGGTGCCGCAGGAGGGCTTCCTGTTCAACGGGACCCTGGCCCACAACGTCCGCTTCGCCAGGCCCGGCCTGACCGAGGCCGAGATCTACGTGGCGTTCGCCGAGCTGGGGCTGACCGACTGGCTGGAGTCCCTGCCCGGCGGGCTCGACACGGAGCTGGGCGAGGGCGGCGCGAACCTGTCGGTGGGGGAGCGGCAGCTGGTCTCGCTCGTGCGCGCCTACGTGGCCGACCCGGACCTGCTGGTCCTCGACGAGGCCACCAGCGCGGTCGACCCGGCCACGGAGCTGCGCCTGTCCGCCGCGCTCGACGCGGTCACGCGCGGGCGGACCACGGTGATCATCGCCCACCGCCTGTCGACGGCCGAGACCTCGGACGAGGTCCTCGTCTTCGACGACGGGAACCTCGTCCAGCACGGCCCGCACGCGCGGCTGGCGGCCGAGGAGGGCTCGGTGTACGCCGGGCTCCACGGCTCCTGGATCGAGCAGACCCGCTCGTCGTGACCGGCCCGGGCCGAGCCCGGCGGCGCCGACCGCCGGGGGCCGCCCGGCTCAGTCCTCCGCCAGCGCCCTGAGCGCGGCCGCGAACTGCGTCGGGCGCTCGACCGGGCCCAGGTGACCGCCGGGGAACTCGGTCAGGGGGAGGCCCGTCCTCGCCGCGAGCGCGGCGGCGGCCCGGTAGGGCAGCTCGCCCCGCGAGTCGATCCCCGCGGCCGGGACCAGGCGGCCGGTCGCCTTGAGCGCGTCCAGGCCGACCGGGTGCGTCGCGAACGGCACGAGCACCCGTTCCAGGAACGCCGGTTGGAGTTCGCCGAGCCGCCCGGCCACCGCCAGCAGCTCCGGCGTCGGCGGCTCGGCCGCCGTGTCGCCGTAGCCGTCGAACCACTCGCCGGTGCGCCGCACCGCAAGCCCTTCCTGCGCGGCGTCCACGGCGGCCATCGCCTGCCGCATCAGCGCCGTCGCCGCCGCCGCGCCCTCGGTCCGCGCGGTGTCGCGCACCGCCGTGAGCGCCGCCCGGCGGGCCTGGGCGTCCGGCAGCAGGCCGACCAGCGGCGGCTCGTGCGCGACCGCGAGCGCGACCCGCTCGGGGTGCCGGGACAGCAGCTCCAGGGCGGTGATCGCGCCCGAGCTGGAGCCGAAGACGACCGGCGGCCGGTCGAACAGCGCGTCGATGAGCCCGAGCGCGTCGGCGGCGTGCGCCTCCGGGCGCTGCTCGCCGATCTCGCGGCCGCGGCGGTGGGCCGAGACGATGCGACTGGAGGCGCTGACGACGTCGAAGCGGGCGGCGAGGCGGTCGGCGAAGGGGCCGAACACGCCGCCGTCGCCGGAGCCGCCGGGGATGAGCAGCAGCGGCGGCCCCGCTCCCCGGCGCCGGTAGTCGACGGCGACGCCGCCGACGGTGATCGTGTCCTCGTGCATGGGTGTGCTCCCGTCGCGGTTCAGAGTTCGGACCAGTGCGTCAAGGTGTGGTGGAGCGCGTCGACCGCGCGCCGCCATGAGGCGTCCAGCGTGCGGTCGGCCATGAACCCGCCGGTGGCCTCCAGGTCGCTGAAGCCGTGGAAGGTGCTGCGCAGCAGCCGCACCGCGTCGGTGGCCTCCGCGTCGGCCAGGCCGTAGCCGCGCAGCAGCGCGTAGCAGGAGTCGATGACGCTCGCCGCCCCCGCCGACTCGGCCAGGAGCGCGGGCGGGACCGGGTGCCGTGTGGCGGCGTACCTGCCCGGATGCCCGGTGGCGAACGCCCGGTAGGCGTCGGCGAAGGCGGCCAGGGCGTCCCGTCCGGCCCGCCCGGCGACGGCCGCGCTCAAGGGCCGGGCCCACTCGTCGAGCGCGCGGAGCGCTACCTGCTCTTGCAGGTCGGACAGGCCGCGGACGTGAGTGTAGAGGCTGGCGTCGCGGACGCCGAAGCGGCGGGCGAGCACGGCGAGCGTGAGGTGCTCGAAGCCGATCTCGTCGGCGAGGTCGGCGGCGGCGGACACGAGGGCGTCCCTGGTGAGTCCCACACGAGGCATGACGTTTCCTAATCACACTAGGTTTGAACCTATGGTACCTAGGAATTCGGCGGCCGCAAGTCGGCATGCCGCCGCGGGCGGCGCCCGCGGCCCTGTTTCGGGACCGCGGGCGCCGCCCGCGCGCGTGTCCGCCCCGTCAGCGGCCTTTGAGGATCTCCGCGGTGATCCGGTGGAGCCGCGCCGCGTTCTCGGGGTCGAAGGCCTTGTCCTCCACCGAGAGCGGCTTGCCCTTCTTGAACGCCGACAGCGCCGCCCGCGGCGGGTCCTCGATGATCGCGGCCATCGGCACGATCGCCCGCTCGACCCGCTGGGCGAACAGCAGCGCCATGCCGTTGGTCAGCGCCCGCAGCGGCAGCGGCAGCGGCTCGGCCATCGCGGTCTTGACGAACATCGGGTTGTAGAGCACGTACCGCGTCTTGGCCTCCGGGTGCCGCTGCGGGAAGTCCGCCCCCAGCAGGTCCAGCGCCCGCGAGGTCTGCGTCGAGGCCCGCAGTCCCTTGTAGCCGCGCCGCAGTTGCAGGTCGTCCCAGTCGATCTCGCCGGGGATGCCGTCGGGCGCCGCCAGGTTGAAGATCACCGGCCGCCGCGCCCGCTCCAGCGGCTCCAGCAGGCCGTGCCCGATCACGAAGCGGCTCAGGTACGACAGCGCGAAGGTGTACTCCAGCCCGTCTGCCGTCTCGACCCGCTTGGGCTGGAAGCGCTGCGTGGCGAACACCAGCCCGTCCAATCGGTCCACGTCGGCCTCGATCTGCCGCACGATCGCCCGCATCCCGGCGACCGTGCTCAGGTCGGCCCGGATGAACGCCGCCCGGTCGGCCGCGCCGATCCGGGCGGCGTCGTCCAGGAAGCGCTGCCCCCGCGCCTGCCCGCTGGCGACCGCGATCACGCGGTCGCCCTTGCCCAGGAAGTGCAGTCCCAGGCCCTTGCCCATGCCGTCGGTACCGCCGGTCACTACATAGGTCCGCATTCGATCCCCTTCATAAGTCATCGGTCGATGACAAAAAATACCCGACCGCGCCCCATAAGTCAACAACTGATGACTTATGCTGACTTCATGACTTCCCGACGCCGCGACAAGGCCGCCACCAAGGCCGCCCTCCTCGAAGCCGCCCGCCGCCGCTTCGCCCAGCACGGCTTCGACGGCACCGGCGTACGCGACATCGCCGCCGACGCCGGGGTCGACCCGACGCTGATATTCCGGTACTTCGGCTCCAAGCAGGACCTCTTCACCGCCGCCGTCCACACCGAGGTCCCGCCCGGCCTCGGCCGCGGCGCCGACCCCGCCGTGCTGGCCCGCCTGCTCGTGCGCGACGTCGTCTTCACCGACGCGGCCGCCGACGGCGGCGAGCACCCCCTGCTGGTCATGCTCCGCTCCGCCGGGCGCCCCGAAGTCCGCGCCCGCCTGCGCGAAGCGGTCTGCGGCGACTACCTGGCCGCCTTCGCCGAGGCCGTCGACGCCCCCGACGCGGCCCTGCGCGCCGAACTGGTCGGCGCGTTCCTGCTCGGCATGGGGCTCATGCGCTCGGTCGTGGGCACCCCGGAGCTGTCCGAGGCCGAATTCGCCGACGTCGACGCCCTCGTCGACGCCGTCGCCGCCGCGCTGACGCGGCCCTGAACCGGGGCGGGGCGCTGCGGCCCCGCCGCCGTCACGGGATGAGCAGGAGCTTCCCGGTGGTCTTGCGCGCCTCCAGCAGCGCATGCGCCTCGGGGGCCTCGTCGAGCCGGAAGCTCTCGCCCACCCGGATCAGGAGGTTGTCGTCCTCGATCATCTGGAACAGGTCGGCGGAGCGCTCCAGGTACTCCTCCCTGGTGGCCATGAAGTCCGACAGCTTCGGCCTGGTCAGGATCAGCGAGCCCTTCGTGTTGAGCACCTGCGGGTCGAACTTGGACACCGCGCCGCTCGACTGCCCGAACAGCGCCATCGTCCCCCGCCGCCGCAGCGCCGACAGGCCCTCCTCGAACGTCGCCTTGCCGACGCCGTCGAAGACCGCCGCCACGCCCTCGCCGCCGGTGATCTCCCTGGCCTTGTCCCCGAAGCCTTCGTAGAACAGGACGTGGTCGCAGCCGTTGGACCGCGCGAGCTCGGCCTTGGCGTCCGTGGAGACCGTGCCGATGACCTTGCCGCCCTTGTACTTCACCATCTGGGTCAGCAGCAGCCCCACCCCGCCCGCGGCGGCGTGGACGATCACCGTGTCGCCCTCCCGCACCGGATGGACCGTGCTGCACAGATACTGCGCCGTCAGGCCCTGGAGCATCGCCGCCGCGGCCGTCGCGGGCGCCACCCGCGAGGGCACCGGCACGAAATCGGCCTCCCTGCCCACCACGATGTCCGCATAGGACCCCGGGACCTGCGCCCAGGCGACCTCGTCGCCCGGCTTGAACTCGGTGACGCCCTCGCCCACGGCCACCACCGACCCGCCGCCCTCCAGGCCCGGCGTGAACGGCAGCGGCAGCGAATAGGCGCCCGAGCGGTGGTAGGTGTCGATGAAGTTCACGCCGGCGGCCGCCACGCGGACCGCGACCTGCCCGGGCCGGGGACCGGGGTCCTCGCCCTCCAGCAGCCGCATCACGCCCGGACCGCCGGTCTGCTCGACCACGATCGCCTTCATGAGAATTCCTTCCGCCACGGGGTCAATGACAACCTAGCAGCGCCGGTCTTGTCCGGACCCGCGAGCCGTGGCCTATTCATCCTGGTTGGACCTGCGCTTGGGGCCCAGGCCGAACCGCAGCCGGCCCTGCGACCACCGGTTCGGATGCTCGCTGCGCGCCTCGACCTCCTGGCCGACCATCCGCCGCATCGCCTCCCGGAAGCCCTTGTGCCGCAAGTGCTGACGCAGCGGATTCGCCCCCGGGTCGGCCATCAGCTCCTTCATCAGCGAGACGCACAGCAGCAGCATCACGAACACGAACGGCAGCGCCACGATGATCGTGGCGTTCTTGAGCCCCTCCAGGCCCCCGCTCAGCAGCAGCACCGCCGCGACGCCCCCGATCGTCGCGCCCCAGAACACGATGAGCGGCTTCTTCGGCGCCAGCGAACCCGAGCTCGACAGCGAGCCGAGCACGAGCGAGGCCGAGTCGGCGCTGGTCACGAAGTAGTTCGCCACCAGCAGCATCGACACGCCCGACACGATGGCGTAGAGCGGCAGCGACTCCAGCAGGGCGAACATCGCGTACTCCTCGCCCTCCGCCACGGCCTCGCCGTAGTCGGCGCCGGTGTTGGCCTGCTTCCAGATGGCCGTGCCGCCCATGACGGTGAACCACACCGTCGAGGCCGTCGACGGCACCAGCAGCACCCCGATGACGAACTGGCGGATCGAGCGCCCCCGCGAGATGCGGGCGATGAACGTCCCCACGAACGGCGCCCACGACAGCCACCACGCCCAGTAGAAGATCGTCCACGTCGCCATCCAGTCCTCGCCGCCGAACGCCCCGGTGACGCTCGAGAGGCTCACCAGGTCGGACACGTACGCCCCGACCGTGGCCGGCCAGGCGTCGAGCAGGAACAGCGTCGGCCCCGCGACGAACACGAACAGCATGATCACACCCGCCAGGACCACGTTCGTCGTCGACAGCCATTTGACGCCCCGGTGGACCCCCGAGAACGCCGAGAGCACGAACGCCGCCGTCAGCGCCCCGATGACGATCAGCTCCAGCTGCGTCGAGCCGGGCACCCCGGCGACGATGTCGAGGCCCACCGCGACCTGGAGCGCGCCGAGCCCGAGGCTCGCCGCGGTCCCGAACACGGTCGCGAAGATGCCCAGCAGGTCGATCGCCCTGCCCGCGGCCGGACCCCAGCGCTTCCCCTCGGTCAGCGGCGCGAACGCCTCGCTGAGGTTGTTGCCGCGCCGCTTGCGGAAGGTCGAGTAGGCCAGCGCCAGCCCCGCGACGGCGTAGATCGCCCACGGGTGCAGCACCCAGTGGAAGTAGCTGTAGACCAGCGCGCCCCGCTGCCGGTCGTCCTCGAAGTACGGCGAGGCGGGATCGAGTTCGAGCGGGGGCGGGACCTCGAAGTAGTGCGTCAGCGGCTCGGCCACGCCGAAGAACATGAGCCCGATGCCCATGCCCGCGGCGAACATCATCGAGATCCACGGCAGGGTCCCGAACTCGGGCTCCTCGTCGGCGTTCCCCAGCCGGATGCTGCCGAAGCGGCTGACGGCGATGTAGACCGCCAGGACGAGGAAGACGTTCCCGGCGATGACGAACAGCCACCCGAAGTTGTCGATCACCCAGTCCAGGGCCGCGGTGGAGGCGTCCTCGAAGCCGTCGGGGAACAGCGCGCCGAGGGCGATGACGGTGAGGATGACCACGGCGGCGGCGCCGAAGACGACCTTGTCGACCGGGCGCGTGGACTCGTGGGACTCGTCCTCGACCGGCGTTGCTTCCTCTGTTTCGGACATCCGCGGCTCCATCACTGTTCGACGCCATACGGCGCTGCGAACATCCTAGGCGCGAATTCGGGCGTTTTCCGGATAAAACGCTAGAACGGCGGTACGTCATCAGCGCGATCGCTCCGATCGCGCGTACCGCCACCAACCGCAGCGGCCGCCGCGGCGACTGCGGGAACGCCGCCGGGCCCACGAACCGCGCCCCGCCCCGCTCCCCGAGCAGGAACGGCGCGACCGCCAGATGCATCTCGTCGACCAGGTCCGCGGACAGGAACGCCGTATGGACCGTCCCGCCGCCCTCCACCAGCAGCCGCTCCACGCCCCGCCCCGCCAGGTCGGCCAGCGCCCGCGGCAGATCGGCCCCGTCCCCGCCGACCGGCACCACCTCCGCCGCCCCGGCCCCCAGCGGGCACGCCCGCGCCCCCGCCTCGCCGGTGTAGACGATCGGGACCGGCCCCCGGCCGTCGAACAGCCGCGCGGCGGGATCGAGCCGGCCCGAGAGGGAGAACACCACCCGCAGCGGCGAGGCCGGGAGCCCCGCCGCGACCCGGGCCGCCCGCCGCTCCTCGGAGCGCACCAGCAGCCGCGGGTCGTCGGCCCGGACGGTCCCGGCGCCCACCGCGATCGCGTCCACCCCGGCCCGCACCGCGTCGACCCGGTCGAAGTCCGCCGCGTTCGAGAGCGCCAGGCGCTCCTCGGCGTCGTCGTCGAGAAAGCCGTCGATGCTCATCGCGGCCGAAACGATCACATACGGTCGATTCATGCCCGCAAGAATCCCATGATCCGCCCACATCCGGCCCCGGGTGGCGGTCCGGTCACCGGAGCGGTCAGAATCGGTAGACGTGGAAGCCCGACAGACCAGCGAGGACGCCATAGCGGGCCTCAACTTCAACGCCGACGGACTCGTCCCGGTGATCGCGCAGCAGCACGACACCGGCGAAGTCCTCATGCTCGCGTGGATGGACGCCGAGGCCCTGCGCCGCACCATCGCCACCGGCGAGGCCACCTACTGGTCGCGCAGCCGCGGCGAGTACTGGGTCAAGGGGGCGACCTCGGGCCACCGCCAGGCCGTCACGTCGGTCGCGATCGACTGCGACGGCGACACCGTCCTGCTCGGCGTCGAGCAGACCGGACCGGCCTGCCACACCGGCACCCGGACCTGCTTCACCGGAAGGAGGATCGCATGAACCCCGGCAACGACCGCGCCCGCGTCCTGACCGCGGGCATCGTCGCCACCGGCGCCGCCGCGATCTGCGCCCTCGTCGAATGGTCCTCCGCGACCGAGGAGAACGCCGCCGGCCTCGCCACCGCCGTCTCCACGGCCGGCACCGAGGCCGCGCCCTGGCTCCTGCCGTGCGTCCTCGCCGCGGGCGCCGCCTTCCTCGCCCTGCTCGTGGCCGGACGCCGCACCCGCCGCCTCGTCGCCGCCGTCGCCGCCCTCGCCGGGCTCGCCGTCCTCCTCACCGGCGCGCTCAACTTCACCGCCGGGCCCGGACCGATCGGCGCGGCCGTCGCGGGCCTCGTGATGGCCGCGGCCGGCGCCTCCGCCACCGTCAACTCCGGGCGCTGGCCCGAACCCTCCGCCCGTTACGATTCGAAGCGTGTCGATGACGGTGCCATAGCAGAGGATCCGGTCGAGCTGTGGAACGCCCTCGACTCCGGCCGGGACCCCTCGTCGCCTAATATCACCGCATCGGCGCAGGAGAAGGGACGATCTTAGGTGAACGTGCTGGAACAGATCATCACCGAAGTCCGCGCCGACCTCGAGCGGCGCCAGAGCGACGTGCCGATCGAGGCGATCCGCGAGGCCGCCGAGCGCGCCGAAGGCCCGCTCGACGGCTACGCGGCCCTGGCCGGCGGCGGCGTGAGCGTCATCGCCGAGGTCAAGCGGGCCTCGCCCTCCAAGGGCGCGCTCGCCGACATCCCCGACCCCGCGGTGCTCGCCGCCGAGTACGCCGCGGGCGGCGCCTCGGTCATCAGCGTCCTCACCGAGCCCAACTACTTCAAGGGCAGCCTCGACGACCTCGACTCCGTGCGCGACAAGGTCGACATCCCCGTCCTGCGCAAGGACTTCGTCGTCTCCCCCTACCAGGTGCTCGAAGCCCGCGCCCACGGCGCCGACCTCGTCCTCCTCATCGTCGCCGCCCTCGACCAGGACACCCTCGTCTCGCTCCACGAGCGCATCACCGGCCTGGGCATGACCGCCCTGGTCGAGGTCCACACCGAGGCCGAGGCCGACCGCGCCCTCGCCGCCGGGGCGAAGGTCATCGGCGTCAACGCCCGCGACCTGACCACGCTCCAAGTGGACCGCTCGGTGTTCGAGCGGATCGCCCCCGGCCTGCCGCGCGACGTCGTCAAGATCGCCGAGTCCGGCGTCCGGGGCACCCGCGACCTCATCCGCTACGCCTCGGCAGGCGCCGACGCCGTGCTCGTCGGCGAGGGCGTCGTCAAGCAGAAGAGCCCGCGCGAGGCCGTCGCCGAGCTGGTGACCGCGGGGTCCCACCCGGCCACGCCGCGCCCGATCTAGGAGGAGAGCACCGTGCCGCAACCAGATCCGACGGGCCACTGGGGCGACTTCGGGGGCCGGTTCGTCCCCGAAGCGCTCATCGCCGCCCTGGAGGAACTCGACGCCGCCCACCGCAAGGCGATGGACGACCCGCAGTTCCAGGCCGAATTCGACCGCCTCCTGCGCGAATACGGCAACCTGCCCTCGCCGCTGTACCGCGCCGACCGGCTCTCCGAGGAGGCCGGGGTCGAGATCTGGCTCAAGCGCGAGGACCTCAACCACACCGGCGCCCACAAGATCCGCAACGTCCTCGGCCAGGCCCTGCTCACCAAGCGCATGGGCAAGCCGCGCGTCATCGCCGAGACCGGCGCGGGCCAGCACGGCGTCGCCACCGCGACCGCCGCCGCCTACCTCGGCCTCGAATGCACCGTCTACATGGGCGAGGAGGACACCCGCCGCCAGGCGCTCAACGTCGCCCGCATGCGCCTGCTCGGCGCCGAGGTCATCCCCGTGACCACCGGCTCGCGCACCCTCAAGGACGCCATGAACGAGGCGCTGCGCGAATGGGTCGCCTCCGTCGACCACACCCACTACCTCATCGGCTCGGTCGGCGGGCCCCACCCCTTCCCCAAGCTCGTGCGCGACTACTGCCGCGGCATCGGCGACGAGGCCCGCGCCCAACTGCTCGAACGGACCGGGCGCCTCCCCGACGTCGTCGCCGCCTGCGTCGGCGGCGGCTCGAACGCCATGGGCGCCTTCACCGCCTTCCTCGACGACGACGTCAGGCTCTACGGCTTCGAGGCCGGCGGCGACGGCTACGAGACCGGCCGCCACGCCGCCACCATCACCGCCGGCGAGGTCGGCGTCCTCCACGGCGCCCGCACCTACGTCCTCCAGGACGAGGACGGCCAGACCATCGAGTCCCACTCGATCTCGGCCGGACTGGACTACCCCGGCGTCGGCCCCGAGCACGCCCACCTCGCCGCCACCGGCCGCGCCGTCTACGAGCCGGTCACCGACGCCGAGGCCATGACCGCGCTCGAGAAGCTCGCCCGCACCGAGGGCATCATCTGCGCCGTCGAGTCGGCCCACGCCGTCGCCGGGGCGCTCCGCCTCGCGCCGGACCTCGAACCCGGCTCGGCCGTCCTGATCAACCTCTCCGGACGCGGCGACAAGGACATGGGCACCGTCGTGGACTACTTCGGCTTCGACAAGGGGACTGAGCAGTGAAAACGGCCGAGAGATTCGCGCAGACCCGAGCCGAGGGCAGGGCCGCGCTCGTCGCCTACCTGCCCGGCGGCTTCCCCACCCTGGCCGACTCCATCAAGGCCATCGACATCCTCATCGACCACGGCGCCGACGCCATCGAGATCGGCCTGCCCTACTCCGACCCGGTCATGGACGGCCCCGCCATCCAGCGCGCCGCCGACCAGGCGCTGACCGCCGGATTCCGCACCCGGCAGCTCTTCGCGATCGTCGAAGCCGTCGCCGGGCGCGTCCCGATCCTGTCCATGACCTACTGGAACCTCGTCGAACGCTACGGCGTCGACGCCTTCGCCCGCGACTTCGCCGCCGCGGGCGGCGCGGGCCTGATCACGCCCGACCTCATCCCCGACGAGGCCGACGCGTGGCTGGCCGCCTCCGACGAGCACGACCTCGACCGGATCTTCCTCGTCGCCCCCTCCTCCACCGACGAGCGCATCGCCGCCACCGTCGCGGCCTGCCGCGGCTTCGTGTACGCCCAGTCCGTCATGGGCGTCACCGGCGCCCGCTCGGCCACCTCCGCGGCCGCACCGGCCCTGGTCGAACGCACCCGCGCCCACACCGACCTGCCCATCGGCGTCGGCCTGGGCGTGCGCGACGGCGACCAGGCCGCCGAAGTCGCCTCCTACGGCGACGCCGTCATCGTCGGCTCGGCCATCGTCGGCTGCTACCTGGAAGCCGACGACGTCCCCTCAGGCCACCAGCGCCTCGCCGAACTCACCGCCGAGCTGGCCGAAGGCGTGCGCCGCTGACCCCGGCCACCGCCGCCCGATCCTGCGTCGAGCCCGGCTCGGCCGACCGATAGGTTTAATCGTCGTGGACCTCGCATTCATACCCAGCCCGAGCGAATCAGTCTGGCACCTCGGCCCGATCCCCATCCGCGCCTACGCGCTGGCGCTCATCGCCGGCATCGTCGCGGCCTGCTGGATCACCGAGGCGCGGATGCGCTCCCGCGGCGCCCCCAAGTGGGCGGTGCTCGACATCGCCGTGTGGGCGGTCCCGTTCGGCATCATCGGCGGACGCCTCTACCACGTGTTCACCAGCCCCGACGCCTACTTCGGGGCCGAGGGCGACCCGTGGAAGATCCTCGCCGTCTGGGAGGGCGGCCTCGGCATCCCCGGCGCGATCTTCTTCGGCGGCGTCGGCGTGTGGTTCGCCGCCCGCCAGCTGCGGCTGCCGTTCACCATGATCGCCGACTCCCTCGCCCCCGGCCTGCCGGTCGCCCAGGCGATCGGACGGCTCGGCAACTGGTTCAACCAGGAGCTCTACGGCAAGCCGACCGAGGTCTTCTGGGCCGTCGAGATCGACCTGGAGCACCGCGTCGGCGGCTACGGCCAGTACGCCACGTTCCACCCGACCTTCCTGTACGAACTGGTCTGGAACCTCGGCGTCGCCCTCCTGGTGTGGGGCGCCGACCGCAAGTGGAAGTTCGGCGCCGCGCGCGCCTTCGCCCTCTACGTCGCCCTGTACGGCGTCGGACGGTTCTGGATCGAGGGCCTGCGCATCGACCCCGCCGAAGCCTTCGCCGGACTGCGCCTGAACCAGTGGATGAGCGTCGTCATCATCGTCGGCGCGATCGTCTACCTGCTGCGCGCCCGCGGGAAGCGGCAGGTCTTCGTGCTCGAAGAGGGCCGCCCCGCCACCGTCGACTGGGACTCCTCGGCCGCCGAGGCCGCCGGATACGTCGACGGGGCCCTCCCCAAGGGCGCCGAGTCCCCGGTGGCCGGAGCCGACCGCGACCCCCGCGACGACGAGGACCCCGGCGACGAGGACGGCCCCGACGGCGGCACCGGGAACGACGCCGCCGAAGCGGCCCCAGAGGAGCCCACTGAGACCGGGAAACCCCGCGACGACCGCTGACCTCCACCGCTTCCCCCGGGCAGGTGCAATGTGCATAACCGTAGAGCCGTAGTCGTCGGCGCCGGCGTCGCCGGCCTGGCGAGCGCCATCGTCCTGTCGAAACTCGGCTGGCGGGTGGCGCTGCTGGAACGGCGCGAGCGGCTGCGCGGCGACAACCTCGGCATGGTCCTGTGGGCCTCCGGCGTCAGAGCGCTGCGCGCGCTCGGCGTCGACGCCGCCCTCGACGCCGGCGGCACGGCCGTCGACCGCTTCGCCGTCCGCGCCGAGGACCGCCTCGCCGGGTCCTTCGCCGCCGCCGCCCTCGGCGCCCCCGACGACTCCCCGCCGGTCATGGTCCACAACGCCGTCCTCTACGAGGCGCTCGTCAGCCACCTCGGCCGGGACGTCGAGGTCTACCCCGCCACGCAGGTCTCCCGGATCGACCTGGTCGACCTCGCCGCGGGCGACGCCACGCGCCGCTGGGACGCCGACCTGATCGTCGCCGCCGACGGCATCGACTCGCCCACCCGGGACGTCGTCGCCAAGGGCGCGCCGACCGTCGACGCGGGCGTGGTGGCCTTCCGCGCCACGATCCCCGCCCACCGCGCCCCCGACCGCGACGCCGACGCCGTCGAGATCTACGGCCCCGACCGGCGGCGCTTCGGCTACGGCGACCTCGGCCAGGCCGGCGCCTGCTGGTGGGCCACCGTCCCCGGCGGGATGCGCCCGGAGTCCCCGCAGATCCAGCACGAGCTCATCAACCGCTGGTTCGCCGACTGGCCCGCCCCCGTCGGCAAGTTCATCGCCGCGACCCGGCCCTCCGAACTGACCCAGCAGCCCGTCCGGTACATCTGGCCGCTGCCGTCCCGCCTCCACTGGGCCGAGGACGGCCGCGGCGTCGTCCTCGCCGGCGACGCCGCCCACGGCGTCGCCCCGATCCTCGCCCACGGCGCGAGCCTCGCCCTGGAGGACGCGGTCACCCTCGGGTGGGCGCTGCGGCGCAGCCCCGAGGCGATCGGCGAGGCGCTCCACGCCTACGAGCGGGCCCGCACGGCCCGCGTGCGCCGCGTCGCCCGCCTGTCCCGGCGCGCCCACATGATCGCCTCCGGCGGGCCGAGCGTCGCCCGCGGCTTCCTGCGCGCCGTCCCCGACTCCTGGCTCTCCGCCCGAGCGGCCTCCCTCTCGGACTGGCACCCGCCGAACTAGCCCGCCACCGCCGCCCAATATCCTCGTACCCATGCGGATTCGTGATGCCGAAGCGGGCGACTGGCCCGCGATCTGGGCCTTCGCGCAGCCCATCATCGCCGCCGGCGAGACCTACCCGTGGCCCCGCGACACCTCCGAGGCGTGGACCAGGGCGTTCTGGACCGAGAAGGAACCGCCCGGCGCCGCCCTCGTCGCCGAGGTGGACGGCGCCGTCGCGGGCACCGTCGAGATCCACCCCAACCACCCCGGCCAGGGCGCGCACGTCGCCAACGCCGGATTCATGGTCGACCCGGCCTTCCGCGGCCGCGGCGTCGGCCGCGCCCTCGGCGAGGCCGCGCTCGCCCGCGCCGCGGCGGACGGCTTCCTCGCGATGCAGTTCAACGCCGTGGTCGAGACCAACACGCAGGCCGTGAAACTGTGGCACTCGCTCGGCTTCACCACCCTCGCCGTCGTCCCCGAAGGATTCCGCCACCCCGTGCACGGCCTGGTCGGCATGCACATCATGCACCGAATGCTGGAGTCATGAACGCACTGCGAACGTCAGTCAAAGCGATCGGCCTCGCCGACCCCGAGGCCGCCATCAGCGTCCACGCCGTCCTCGGCTCCGACGCCGCGCTGCTCGCCCACGCCGGCGAACTGCCCGCGACCAGGTCGGGCGTCGCCGCCTGGGTCAAGTCCACGCTCCTCAACGCCGAGAACCCCCTGTTCGGCCTCAGCGAGCACGCCGTCGCCGCGAAACTGGGGGAGGAGCCCGACGAGACCGTCCACAAGGTCCTGCGCCTGCTCACCGCCAGGCCCCGCGCCGTCGACGACCTCGCCGCCATGAGCGACGTCGCCGAAACCGACCTCGGGCCGCTGCTCGAACACCTCGCCGGGGCCGGGCTCGTCCGCACCGAACCCGACCCCCTCCGGCCCGAGCACCCCTTCTGGGCCGTGGAGGACCGCCTCGCCCGGTTCTACTACGCGATCCTCGGCGAGCACCTGCCCCGGTGGCGGCGCGGCCTCATCACCGACAAGCTCTGGCGCATGAGCCACGCCCGCTTCGACCGGTACGTCTGCCGCGCCGAATTCCTCCGCCTCGCCCGCGAATGGGCGCTCGGCGACCCCGCCGCCGCGAGCGCCACCCGCATCGTCGTCCCCGACCCCCGCCACCGGCAGCTGCGCACCGTCGAGGTCGCCGTCTGGGACGCCGCGGGCGGCCTGGTCGCCCTCGGCACCGCCCGCTGGGCGTTCCGCATGCGCCTCCAGCAGCTCCAGCGGCTCAAGTACGTCCGGCGGCTGCTCGGCGACCCGCCCGCGCGCCTGTACTGCATCGCCCCCAGCGTCGACGCGGGCATCGCCGCCGACGAGGACCCCGACGTGTTCCGGATCGGCCCGGCGCATCTGCTCAGAGGTGACTGAGACCGCTTTTCCCGCCTGGTGGGCCCCGAAGCCGCCCAGGTAGGCTGAAGGCTCTTGAGTTCCCGTACGAATGCATGAGGAGTGACGATGGCGGCAGGCGTGGACGCGGTAGTGGCGGGGGCCGGCGGATTCATCGGCGGACATCTGGTGGCGGACCTCCTCGCCGAGGGCAAGACCGTGCGCGCCGTCGACGTCAAACCGCTCGACCAGTGGTACCAGGTCCACCCCGAGGTCGAGAACCTCCAGCGCGACCTCGCCGACCTCGCGGCCTGCCGCGAAGCCGTGGGCGAGGGCGCCGACGAGGTCTACAACCTCGCCTGCAACATGGGCGGCATGGGCTTCATCGAGAACAACAAGGCCCTGTGCATGCTCTCGGTCCTGCCCTCCACCCACATGCTCATGGCCTCCCGCGACGCCGAGGTCGGGCGCTTCTTCTACTCCTCCTCCGCGTGCGTCTACGCCGGCTACAAGCAGACCGACGCCGACGTCACCGCCCTGAAGGAGGAGGACGCCTACCCCGCCGACGCCGAGGACGGCTACGGCTGGGAGAAGCTGTTCTCCGAGCGCATGGCCCGCCACTTCCGCGAGGACTTCGACCTCCAGACCCGCGTCGCCCGCTACCACAACATCTACGGGCCCGAAGGCACCTGGGAGGGCGGGCGCGAGAAGGCCCCCGCCGCGACCTGCCGCAAGATCGCCGTCGCCGCCCTCACCGGCGAGACCGAGGTCGAGATCTGGGGCGACGGCGAGCAGACCCGCTCCTTCACCTACATCGACGACTGCGTCCACGGCACCAAGATGCTCACCCGCGGCGACGTCACCGAGCCGCTCAACCTCGGCTCCTCCGAGCTGACGACCATCAACGACCTGTACCGCCTGGTCGCCGACATCGCGGGCATCGAGATCAAGCTCAAGCACATCGACGGCGCCCTGGGCGTGCGGGGCCGCAACTCCGACAACACGCTCATCGAGAAGCACTTCGGCTGGGAGCCCTCGATCAGCCTCCGCGAAGGCATGTCCAAGACCTACGCCTGGGTCTACGACCAGGTCAAGGCCAAGTACCACCTGTGACGACCGAGCGTGCCCCGATGACCGAGCCCCAGCTCCGGCGCGTCGACGTCCTCGGCGTCGGCGTCTCCACGGTCAACCAGGACATGGCCCTCGACGAGGTCACCCGCTGGATCGAGACCGGTGAACGCCACTACGTGTGCGTCACCGGCGTCCACGGCGTCATGGAGTCCCAGCGCGACCCCGAGCTCAAGGCGATCCACAACGCCTCCGGGCTCACCACCCCCGACGGCATGCCGATGGTGTGGGCCGGGCACAAGGCCGGGGCCGCGTGGATGGACCGCGTCTACGGCCCTGACCTGATGCTGAACGTCCTGCGCCGCGCCGCCGAACGCGGCTGGTCGTCCTTCCTCTACGGCGGCAAGGACGGCGTCCCCGAACTCCTCGCCCGGCGACTGGCCGAGCGGATACCCGGGGTCACGATCGCCGGGAGCCACTCGCCGCCGTTCCGGCCCCTGACCGAGGCCGAGGACGCCGCGATCGTCGACCGCATCAACGACTCCGGCGCGCAACTGGTCTGGGTCGGCCTGTCCACCCCGAAGCAGGAGCGCTGGATGGCCGCGCACCGGGAGCGCCTGACCGCCCCGGCCCTGTTCGGCGTCGGCGCCGCCTTCGACTTCCACGCCGGGCTCGTCCCGCAGGCGCCGCCGTGGATGCAGCGGCGCGGCCTCGAATGGTGTTACCGGCTCACCAAGGAACCGAAGCGCCTGTGGCGCCGCTACCTGGTCAACAACCCCGCGTACCTGCGCGCGATGCGGCGCAATCCGCCTTATCTGCGCGACTGACTGAAGATAAGGTGAGAGCCATGGTCGACATTTCCAAGGAGATCACCGAGACCGCGCATCACCATCGCGCCGCCGTCGTGTGGTCGGTGCTGTCGGCCGAGATCGAGCGCTTCGCCGGGGGCACCGGCGCGCGCATGGCGATCCTCGACGTCGGCGGCGGCTCCGGCGGGTTCGCCGTGCCGCTGGCCGAACTCGGCCACGAGGTCACCGTCGTCGAGCCGTCCGCGAACGCGCTCGCCTCGCTGCGCCGCCGCGCCGCCGAGGCGGGCGTGGCCGAACGGCTCACCGCCGTCCAGGCCGACGCCGACGAGCTGCCCGACGTCGTCGCGCCCGAGAGCGCCGACCTCGTCCTGTGCCACTCCGTGCTCGAAGTGATCGACGACCCCGACACGGCCCTGCACGCGCTCGGCTCCGCGTGCGCGCAGGGCGGCGCGGTGAGCATCCTGGCGGCCAACCGCGCCGCCGCCGTCTTCGGCAAGGCCCTCGCCGGGCAGTTCGCGACCGCGCTCGACGTGCTGGCCGACCCCGACGGCGTCGTCGCGGGCAAGGACACCATCAAACGGCGCTTCGAGACCGCCACCCTCACCGCCCTGATCGGCGCCTCGGGCCTGGTCACCGAGCAGGTCCACGGCGTCGGCGTCGTCGGCGACCTCCTCTCCGCGCCCGTCTCGGGCGCCGAGGCCGCCTCGGAGGAGGGGCTGCGCGAGTTCGAACTCGCCACGGCCGCCCGCATCCCCTTCCGGGACATCGCCACGCAGATCCACCTGCTCGCCCGCAAGCCCATACGCTGAGGCGCGTACGCCCGCCTACGGCCGCCGACCGAGGCCGGGGCCGCCCGGCGGCCGTAGGCTGAACCCGTGACCGGAAACCGGACCCGACCGACCCCGCTGGGCGTCCTGGCCGACGCCGCCCTCGCCCTCGTCCTGGCGCTCCTGGTCTCGGCGGCGACGTTCGGCGCGAACGGCGGGCGCCCGCCCGGACACGAGGCCCTGGCGCTGATCTGGCTGTGCGCCGCGACGCTGACGGTGCGGCGGCTGTGGCCCGAGGCGGCCCTGGCGGGCTCGATGCTCGCCCTGTGGTGCTTCGTGGGCCGGGGCCACCCCGAGGGGCCCGTCTACGTGCTGCCCGCGGTGGCGGTCTTCTCCTATGTCATGGCCCGCCCCCGCAAGGCGAGCCTGGTCGCCCTCGGCGCGCTCCTGGTCGCCTTCCCGGTCCTCTACGAGACGGTGTTCGACGACCGGAACGGCCCTGTCGCCAACCTCGCCATCACCTTCATCTACCTCGCGATCCCCGCCGCCGGCGGCGTGATCGCCCGCGAGGCCCGGAGCGCCCGCGCCCAGGCCGCCGCGGCGCGGCGCGAGCGCCACCGCGCCGACGAGCGCGTGGCGATGGCCCGCGAGATCCACGACGTCGTCGGCCACAGCCTCGCCGTGGTCAGCATGAACGCCGGAGTCGCCCTCCACGTCCTCGAGAAGCGGCCCGACGCCGCCCCCGCCGGGGTCGTCGAGCACCTGCGGGCGATCCGCGACACCTCCACCCGCGCCCTCGACGACCTGCGCGCGACCCTGGCGCCGCTGCGCCGGGGCGCCCGGCCCGCGCTGCGCCCGGCCTGCACCCTGGCCGACGTGCCCGCGCTCGTCGACGACGTCCGCAAGGGCGGCCTGGCGGTCGAGTACACGGTCACCGGCGACGCCGAGGCCGTCCCGCAGCGCGCCGCCGCGACGGCCTACCGGGTCGTCCAGGAGTCCTTGACCAACGTCATCCGCCACGCCGAGGCCGCCCGGGCGAGCGCGCGGATCGACTGCGGCCCCGACCGGCTCGTCGTCGACGTCGGCGACGACGGCCGCGGCGGCGAGGTCGACCCCGACCGGGTCGGACAGGGCGTCACCGGGATGATGGAGCGGGTCGAGGCCCACGGCGGCGAATTCCGGGCCGGGCCCGCGCCCGGCGGCGGCTTCGCCGTCCACGCCGAGATCCCCTACGACCGCGGCGCCGACTGACGGCCCGCGAACCGCACCGGACGGGAGACCGCGCATGATCGAACTCGTCGTCGCCGACGACCAGTCCCTCATCCGGATGGCCCTGCGCACCCTCATCGCCGACGAGCCCGACCTGCGGATCGCCGCCGAGGCCACCGACGGCGAGCAGGCGTGGGAGCTCATCCGCCGGATCAGGCCCGACGTGGCCCTGCTCGATATCCGCATGCCCGGCCTCGACGGCCTCCAGGTCCTCGGGCGCATCGGCCGCGACGCCGCCCTGGACGCGACCCGCGTGGTCATGATGACGACCTTCGAGATCGACTCGTACATCTTCGAGGCGCTCGCGAACGGCGCCGCCGGATTCGTCATGAAGGACACCGACCCCGCCGAGATCCTCCGGGCCGTCCGCCTGGCCGCCGCGGGGGAGTCCCTGCTCTCGCCCGACGTCACCCGCAAGGTCATCGACGCCTACGCCGAGGGCCGCGGCGGCCCGCCCCGGCCCCACCCCGGGCTCGACGACTTGACCGAGCGCGAACTGGAGATCCTGCGCTGGGTCGCCACGGGGCTGAGCAACGACGAGATCGGCCGCCACCTGTTCATCAGCCCGGCCACGGTCCGCACCCACGTGGGCCGGCTCCTGTCCAAACTCGACGTGCGGGACCGCGCCGGCCTCGTCGCGGCCGCCTACCGGTCGGGTCTGGACGTCCCCGAACCCTGACATCGGCATCGGGCGCGTCCACTCGCCTGTGGCGGAACGGCCGCCCGACCGGCTAGCCTCAGGCCATGCGTTCGAGCCCGCACCCGGAGCAGCTCCGACCCGCCTACGGCACCGGCACGCTCGCCGACGTCATGCCCACGGCGCTCGCGGCGCTGGGCGTGCCCACCGGCACCGACGGCGCGATGCTGCGCGGCGGCGAGCTCGACGGCGTCCGGCGCGTCGCGGTGCTCCTGCTCGACGGCTTCGGCTACCACCTCCTCCACCAGGCCGGGCAGGCCAGCGCCACCATCGAGGCCGTCCACAACGGCGACATCGGCACGCTGACGCCGATCACCGCCACCGTGCCCTCCTCCACGCCGATCAGCCTCGCCTCGCTCGCGACCGGGCGCGCCCCCGGCCGCCACGGGATCATCGGCTTCACCGTCCGCGTGCCCGACAGCGGCGACCTCGTCACCCACATCCGCTGGGAGGACGAGCCCGACCCCGAGACCTGGCAGCCCGAGCCGTCCTGCTTCGAGCACGCCTCAGCCGACGGCGTGGCCTGCACTGTGGTCTCCGACGGGGCGTTCTGCGACACCGGCCTGACCCGGGCCATCTACCGCGGCGCGGACTGGCTGGCCGCCGCGGCGCCGCACGAGGTCGCCCGCGGGACCGTCGCCGCGCTGCGCCGCGGCGGCCGCAGCCTCGTCTACGCCTACCTGCCCCACGTCGACACCGCCGGGCACTTCCACGGCATCGGATCGCCCCAGTGGCTGGAGGCGGTCGCGGCGGTCTCGGAGGCCGTCGACGGCATCCTCACCGACCTGCCGCCGGACGCGGCCCTGTTCGTGACCGCCGACCACGGCATGGTCAACGTGACCGAGCGGCTCCACCTCGACCGCCGCCCCGACCTGCTCGACGGCGTCGAGGCCGTCGCCGGGGACGGGCGGATGCGCTACCTCTACACGCGGGACGGGGCCGACGCCGAGGTGGCGGCCGCGTGGGGCGCGGCGGTCCGCGACCGCGCCGAGATCATCGGCCGCGACGAGGCCGTCGACCGCGGATGGTTCGGCCCCGAGGTCACCGCCGCCGCCCGCGAGCGCATCGGCGACCTCGTGGTGGCCTGCCGCGACACGTTCGCCGTCGTCGGCGTCGAAGGCGAGCCGCCGCACGTGCCCCGCCTCATCGGCCACCACGGCGGGCTCACGGCCGCCGAGATGGCCGTCCCGCTGTGGACCTACCGCACCGGCTGAGCGCGCCGCCGCGTCCGGCCCCGCCTGTCGGAGCCGGTGGCTACGCTTCGACCGTGGTCAGCGACTCGCGCCGGTACATAGGCCCCGATCTGCCCGATGACGGCACCGACATCCTCCATGTGGACATGGACGCCTTCTTCGCGTCCGTCGAGATCGCCCGCGACCCCTCCCTGCGCGGCAGGCCGGTGATCATCGCCGGGCTCGGTCCCCGCGGCGTGGTCGCCGCGGCCTCCTACGAGGCCCGCGAGTACGGCGTGCACTCGGCCCTGCCGACCGCCGTGGCCCGCCGCCGCTGCCCCCACGGCGTCTTCATGAAGCCCACCACCTCCTACGGCGAGGTCTCCCGCGCGGTCATGGCGATCTTCCGCGAGTACACCCCGCACGTCCAGCCCGTCTCGGTCGACGAGGCGTTCCTCGACGTCGCCGGCGCCCGTCGCCTCATCGGCACGCCCGCCCGCATCGCCCGCGACATCCGCGGCCGCGTCCGCGCCGAGCACGGCATCACCTGCACCGTCGGCATCGCCTCCACGAAGTTCCTCGCCAAGCTGGCCTCCGAGGCCTCCAAGCCCGACGGCCTCGGCGTCGTCCCGCGCGAGACCGAGCTGCGGTTCCTCCACCCCCTGCCGCTGCGCGCGGTGTGGGGCATCGGCGAGAAGACCGCGCAGAAGCTCGGGCGCCTGGGCATGCGCACCGTCGGCGACATCGCCCGCCTCCCGGTCGACCGCCTGGCCGCGTCGGTGGGCACGGCCTCGGCCGAGCACCTGTACGCGCTGGCGCGCAACATCGACCCCCGCCCGGTCCGGCCCGAGCGCGTCGAGAAGTCCCTCAGCGCCGAGACCACCTTCGGCCGCGACGCCCCCGACGCCGCCGCCTGGGGCCCCACGCTGCTCGAACTCTCCCGCAAGGTCGCCTCCCGGGCCCGCGCCGCGGGCTGGGCCGGGCGCGGCGTGACGGTGAAGATCCGCTTCGGGGACTTCCGCACCATCACCCGCTCCCGGACGCTCCCGGCGCCCACCGACGTCGGCCACGAGATCCACGCCGCGGCCCGCGACCTCGCCGAGGCCGCCGCCGCATCGCCGGTCAGGCTCATCGGCGTGCGCCTGGACCACCTGGTCGAGGCCGCCGCCGTGGGCCGTCAGACCGCCCTGGGCGAGCCCGAGCACGGCTGGCGCGACATCGAGACCGCGATCGACGCCGCGGCCGCCAAATACGGCAAGGGGGCGGTCGGCTCGGCCGCCCGGCTGCGCCGCCCCGCTCGCGAATAGACACCCGCCGGGTCCGGCTCGCGCGGCAGCGAATACGGTTAGCGGCGAAACTGCGCGGGTATCCCAGCGCAGGAAGGGGGCATCGGACAGATTCAAGGAGGAACCGCCTTCCGACTTGAGCGAAAGCCTCGTAGACTTGAGTGCAAGCACCCAGGCCCGTCGCCACAACGACGGGCCGGCCGAGACTAGTGCAGGAGGAGTGTCGTGCCGCTCTCCGACCACGAACAACGGCTGTTCGAAGAGATCGAGCAGTCCTTGTCCGAAGACCCGCAGTTCGCTTCTGCCGTGCGCGCGCAGGACCCTGCGCACGTCACCCGCCGCAGGCTCATCATCGCCGGCATCGTCTCCGTCATCGGCATCGGCGTCGTCATCGGCACCGTCATCACCGGGGCCCCCATGTGGGTCGTCCCGATCGGCGCGGTGCTCATGTTCGGCGGCCTGATCTTCGGCCTGTGGGCCCAGCACCGCGGCGGATCGGGCAACAAGCTGAAGGCGGTCGACGGCAAGGCCACCCGCACCACCGGGCGCGGCGGCGCCGACAAGGCCCCCAGACCCGGCGGGTTCACCTCCCGCATGGAAGAACGCTGGCGGCGCCGACGCGACAACGGCGGCCTCTTCTGACGCGGGACACGACGCGCACACGGCCGACACAGACAGACCGAACGGGACGGGCCGCGCTCACCGAGCGCGGCCCGTCCCGTTCGTCGTATCCGCTTCAGCGCCCGCGCAGCATCGCGCGCCGCGCGCCCTTGCCCGCGTTCGCGCTGGTCGGGATCGGCCCCTTCGGGATCGCCATGCCCATGCCGAGCGCGTCGAGGCGCTTGGCCACGTGGTTCGCGCCCTTGGAGTCGATGTTGCGCGGCAGCTTCTGGAGGCGCTTGCGCACCTCGGTCACCGAGAAGTCGTCGCCGCCGCCCTCGCCGACCATGAACGTGTAGATCGGCGTCGAGCCGACCACCCGCGAGATCCGCTTCTTCTCCTGGTTCAGGAGCTTGCGGGTCTTGCCCCCGCCCTCGGCCAGCAGCACCACGCCCGGCTTGCCGACCGCGCGGTGCACCATCTGGGTCTCCGAGACCGCCGCGACGCCCGGCGTCACGTGCCAGCCGCGCATCCCGTCGATGAGCGCGTAGGCCGCCCCGGGCTTGCCCACCGCCTCCTTGTTCACCACCTTGCTGGTCCGCACGTTCAGCACGATCATGCCCGCCAGCAGCGCGACGAACAGCGCGCTGATGTACCAGAAGAGCGAGAACCGGGCGAAGACCACCAGCGCCGTCACGATGACGAACGGCAGCAGGATGGCGGCGGCCTCCAGCGGCAGGAACCACTTGTCCCGTTTCGCCGTGAACTTGATGGCCAGACCGATGGTCTTCAGTCTCGACCCGAATGTCTCTTTTTCCTGCTGCTTTGCCATGTCCCCAATTCTACGGTGCGATCAGCGGGACGACTGGAGGGGCCGAACCGCCGCCCGCGAACGCGGCCGCGGCGGACCGGCCCGCGCCGCGGCGGCTCACTTGCGGCTCGCGAGCGCCTCCGAGGGCGACTCGGAGCGCGCCTCGACCGCCTGGCGGTACAGGCGGCCCGCCCGGTACGAGGAGCGCACCAGCGGCCCGCTCATGACGCCCGCGAAGCCGATCTCCTCGGCCTCGGCCGACAGCTCCACGAACTCCTCGGGCTTGACCCACCGGTCCACCGGGTGGTGGCGCTGCGTCGGACGCAGGTACTGGGTGATGGTGATCAGCTCGCACCCGGCCGCGTGCAGGTCGCGCAGCGCCTGCGAGATCTCCTCGCGGGTCTCGCCCATGCCGAGGATCAGGTTCGACTTGGTGACCAGGTCGTCCTCGCGGGCCTTCGTGATGACCTCGAGCGAGCGCTCGTAGCGGAACGCCGGACGGATGCGCTTGAAGATTCGCGGCACCGTCTCGACGTTGTGCGCCAGCACCTCCGGCCGCGAGGAGAACACCTCGGCGAGCTGGTCGGGCTCGGCGTTGAAGTCCGGGATGAGCAGCTCGACGCCGCAGCCGGGGATGGCCGCGTGGATCTGCCTGACGGTCTCGGCGTAGAGCCAGGCCCCGCCGTCCTCCAGGTCGTCGCGCGCGACACCGGTGACCGTGGCGTACTTCAGGCCCATCTTCTTGACCGAGTCGGCGACCTTCATCGGTTCGCGCCGGTCGAGCGGGGAGGGCTTGCCGGTGTCGATCTGGCAGAAGTCGCAGCGCCTGGTGCACTGCGAGCCGCCGATGAGGAAGGTCGCCTCGCGGTCCTCCCAGCACTCGTAGATGTTGGGACAGCCTGCTTCCTGGCAGACGGTGTGCAGCCCTTCGCTTTTGACGAGGCTGCGCAGTTCGGTGTACTCCGGGCCGGTCTTGGCCTTGACCTTGATCCAGGAGGGTTTCTTCTCGATCGGGGTCTCGGCGTTGCGCGCTTCGAGGCGCAGCATCCGGCGTCCCTTGGGCTGTTCGGAAGTCACGGGCCCTAGCCTACGCCGCGCCCCCGCCGGACGGCAGGTGTCGCTGGGCACAGCCGGAGCGCGAGTCCTCCGGCGCGGCGGGCGCCCGCTGTTCTAATAGGCTGGCAGCACCAGAGACAGGGGAGCGCAGTGGAACTCATTCACCAGGGCAAGGTCCGCGACGTCTACGCCGACGGGGACGACCTCGTCCTCGTCGCCTCCGACCGCGTCAGCGTCTACGACACCGTCCTGCCCACCGAGATCCCCGACAAGGGCGCGCTGCTGACCGCGCTGAGCCTGTGGTGGTTCGAGGCCCTCGGCGACCTCGTGCCGAACCACGTCCTCTCCGTCGAGGACGTGCCCGCCGAGTTCGCCGGGCGCGCCGTGCGCGTCATGCGGCTCGACATGGTGCCGGTCGAGGCCATCGCCCGCGGCTACCTCACCGGCTCGGGCCTGGCCGACTACGACGCCACCGGCGCCGTCTGCGGCGTCGCGCTCCCCGCCGGCCTGGTCGACGGCTCGCGACTGCCCGAACCGATCTTCACCCCCACCACCAAGGCCCCCGTGGGCGACCACGACGAGCCCGTCACGTTCGCGGCGATGGCCGCCGACCTGGGGACCGCGCAGGCCGAGCAGATCCGCGACCTGACCCTCGCGGTCTACGCCTCGGCCGCCGCGACCGCCGCCGAACGCGGCATCGTCATCGCCGACACCAAACTCGAGTTCGGCCGCGACGCCGACGGCACGCTCCGCCTGGCCGACGAGGTCCTCACCTCCGACTCCTCCCGCTTCTGGGACGCCGCCGCGTGGGAGCCGGGCCGCCCGCAGCCCTCCTTCGACAAGCAGTACGTGCGCGACTGGGCCCGCTCCACCGGCTGGAGGCCCGAGGCGGGCGAGCCCCCCGAGATCCCCGCCGACGTCGTCGACGCCACCCGGGCCCGCTACGTCGAGGCCTACGAGCGCCTCACGGGGCGGCGCTGGTGACGCCCACCGGCACCCGCAGCCGGAGCCGCCAGCCGCCGTCGCCGGTCGGGCCGTAGTCGAGCCGGCCGCTCAGCAGCTCCGCCCGCTGCCGCAGCCCCATCAGCCCGAACTGCGAGCTGGGCAGGTCGACGACCGGCTGCCGCGCGGCGGTGTTGCGCACCTCGACCTCGACGATGTCGCCCGCGGCGCCGATGCGGACCGCCGCCGTCGCGCCCGGCGCGTGCTTGCGCACGTTCGTTAGCGCCTCCTGCACGGTCCGGTAGACCGCCCGCTGGAGCGGCGGGTCGAGCTCGGGCAGCGCGCCGACCTCCAGCTCCGCCTCGATGCCGCTGTTGCCCACCAGCTCGGCGAGCTGCGCGATCGTCGGCTGCGGCGCCAGCTCGGTGGTCTTGACGCCCGAGGCGCGCAGCACCCGCACCATGTGGCGCAGCTCCTCCAGCGTGGTGACGCTGAGCCGCCGGATCGTCGAGGCCGCCTCCTTCGCCTCCCGGTCCTTCGCCTGCATCTGCAACGCCCCGGCCTGCACGGCGATGAGACTGACCTGGTGCGAGACCACGTCGTGCATCTCGCGCGCCAGCTGGGCGCGCTCGGCGGCCAGCGCCTGCTGGGTGAGCAGCCGCTCCTCGTGCTCGCGGGCCTCGGTGATCTCCTGCAACTGGTCGGCCAGGTCCCTGCGGGTCCGCTGGAGGTAGCCGAGGATCGCCGGGACCGTGGCCAGGAGCAGGTAGTACAGGTGCCCGCGGATGGCCCCTTCGTTGGCGACGCCGACCTCCAGCAGCGCTCGCAGGTCGCTGATCCCGTAGAAGTATTCGAGCGTGCCGGTGAGCCAGTGGGGGAGGTGCAGGCTCCAGAACATGAAGCAGAGGGTGAGGGCCGCGACCGCGCCGACGGTGACGCCGGGCCGACGGGCCCGGTAGGCGAGGCTGTAGAGCGCCAGCATCGAGGCGACCTTCTCCCCGACCCACGCCGCGGGCGGCAGCGTGATCAGGAAGACCGTCAGCGGCGCGTGGCGGCGGAACAGCAGCGCCGCGACCGCCAGGGCGGCCAGCGTCGCCAGCGGCTGGTTGCGCACGTCGATGACGATCGCCAGGTGCACCACGGCCACGGCCATCACCACCGCGTCGTAGGCCCACTGCGGCGGCGGCCAGAGCCTCACCGCTCGGACTCCGGTCTGAGCAGCCCCGCCCGCTCGGCGATGAGGGCCGCCTGCACCCGGTTGGCGACCTCCAGCTTGGTCAGGATCGAGCTGACGTGGTCCTTGACGGTGCCGATGCCGAGGAAGACCTCGGCGGAGATCTCGCCGTTCGACTTGCCCTCGGCGAGCAGGACGAGGATGCGGCGCTCGCGCTCGGTGAGCCGCTCGACCAGCGGGTCGGGCCCCGAGCTCGAGGCGCTGGACAGGTACCCGGTGATGATCGTCCGCGCGACCTTGGCCGACAGCGCCGAGCCCTCGGTCATGAGCGAGCGCACCTGGTAGACCAGGTGCTCGGGGTCGGTGTCCTTGAGCAGGAAGCCCGCGGCGCCGAGCCGGAGGGCGGCGTCGACGTACTCGTCGGTGTCGAACGTGGTCAGCACCGACGTGATCGGCGGCCGGGACACGTCGCGCAGCCGCTTGAGGATGGTGAGCCCGTCGACGTCCGGCATGCGGATGTCGAGCAGCACCACGTCCGGGCGCAGGGCGATGATCTTGTCGATCGCCTCGCCGCCGGTGACGGCGGCGACGACCTCGATGTCGTCGGCGGTGTTGAGGATGTGCGTGAAGCCCGAGCGTATGAGGGCTTCGTCGTCGACGATGAGCACGCGGATCACGGGGCCGGCCGCTCCTGTTCTACCGGGGATGCCAGAAGCGTACTCAACGCGCGCCGGGAGCCGTATCCGTTACCCGGCGATCACCGGCGCCGCCCGGCGGCCGTCTTCCCCGCCGATCGGGGGGCCGCGCCCAGCCGACCGGCTGCAACCGCTCACAACGAACGGCCCCGGTCCGGATGCCGCCAGCGGCCCGATAACCGACGTTCGAGGGAAGCGGCCGGCCCCGGCGCGAACGAGCATGAGAAGCCCCCACCCGCAACCCATGTTCATAGGAGCCCTCCATGTGCGGATTCGTCGTCCGAACCGGAGCAGCGGCCGCCCCCGGCGAACCGGACCTCGCCGCACTGCTCGAACGCCTCCACCACCGCGGCCCCGACGAGACCGCCGTCGACCCGCCCGAGGCGAAGGTCCGCATGGGCTTCAAACGGCTGTCGATCATCGACGTGGCCGGCTCGCACCAGCCGATGCGCGTCGACGACGGACGCCTGGGCATCGTCTTCAACGGCGAGATCTACAACTACCTGGAACTGCGCGACGAACTCGTCCGCGAGTTCGGCGCGGTCTTCGCGACCCGCGGCGACACCGAGGTCGTCCTGGCGGGCTACCGCCACTGGGGGCCGGACGTCGTCCACCGCCTGCGCGGCATGTTCGCCTTCGTCGTCCACGACCGCGACGCCGACCTCGTCTTCGCCGCGCGCGACCCCTTCGGCGTCAAACCGCTGTACTGGACCCGCTCCGGCCCGGCGGTGTGGCTCGCCAGCGAGAAGAAGGCCCTGCCCGGCGCGAACGGCCCCGACCCGATCGACACCGACGCCCTGGGCCACTACGCGACCTTCCAGTACCCGCCCGAACCCGCCACCCTCCACAAAGGCGTGCACCGGCTGGAGGCCGGCCACTGCGCCCTGTTCCGGCCCGGGACCGACCCGCGCCCGCAGCGCTACTTCCAGCCGATGTTCCGGCCCCGCCGCGTCGACGACGCCGAACGCCTCTACGGCGAGATCGCCGAGGCGCTGCGTGAGTCGGTGCGGCTCCACATGCGCTCGGACGTCCCGGTCGGCGCCCTCCTGTCCAGCGGCATCGACTCGACCGCGCTGGTCGCCCTGGCGCGCGAGACCAACCCCGGCCTCCTCACCTTCACCGCCCAGTTCACCGACCCGGGCCTGAGCGACGAGCTCGGCGTCGCCGCCGCCACCGCCGCCGAACTGGGCGTCGCGAACATCCCCGCGCCGGTCGACGTCGGCGCCGTCATCGACCACCTGCCGCGGATCGTCCGGCACCTCGACGACCCCGTAGCCGACCCGGCGCTGGTCCCGCTCTACTTCGTCGCCGCCACGGCCGCCGAGCACGTCACCGTCGCCCTCGGCGGCGAAGGCGCCGACGAGCTGTTCGGCGGCTACACGATCTACCGCGAACCGCACTCGCTGCGCTCGGTCACCGCCCTGCCCGAATCGGCCAGGCACCTGCTGCGCCGCGCCTCCAAGGCCCTGCCCGAGGGCGTCAAGGGCAAGAGCTTCCTCGAACGCGGCACCGCCGAACTCGAAGAGCGGTTCGTCGGCAACGCCAAGATCTTCACCGGCGAGGACAAGGCCGCGCTGCTGCGCCGCCCCGCGCCCGACCACCGCGAGATCACCGCCCGCGTCTGGGAGGAGTCGGCGCACCTCGACCCCGCCACCAGGATGCAGTACCTCGACCTGCACACCTGGATGCGCGGCGACATCCTCGTCAAGGCCGACCGGATGTCCATGGCCCACAGCCTAGAATTGCGCGTCCCCTTCCTCGACCGGGGGGTGTGGGAGGCGGCCTCGCGCATCCCCGTCGAGCACCGCCTCACCGGCGCGCAGACGAAGGTCGCGCTGCGCCGCGCCGTCGAGAAGCTCGTCCCGCCCGCGATCGTCGAGCGCCCCAAGATGGGCTTCCCGACCCCGTACCGGCAGTGGCTCGCCGGGCCGATGTTCGCGTGGGTCGACCAGCTGCTCGCGGACGCCCGCTGCGGCCACCTGCTCGACCTGGAGTACGCCCGGCGGCTCCTGCGCGAGCACCGCGAGGGCGCCGACCGCGCCCGCAAGGTCTGGGCGGTCATGGTCTTCTGCCTGTGGTACGCCCAGCTCGACGGCGGCGCGTGAGCCGGGCGCCCCGGCGGCCTCAGGCGCTCGGCTTCGGCCCGTACGTCAAGCGGCGCAAGGCCACCTCGAACGGGCCGCGCCTGCCGGCCCGGTCCATGAGCACGGCCGCGGCCACCGTGACCGCCCACGTGCCGAAGGCGACGCCGTACGCCCCCAGGTAGCCCACGTGCGCGCCGACGCCCAGGCCCCAGGCGGACAGCAGCGGCGCCATGATGACCGATTGCAGCAGGTAGCTGGTCAGCGAGCGCTCGCCGACGGCGGCGAGCGCCCCCGGCAGGCCGCGGCGGCCCTTGGCGCGCCAGCGGTGCGCCAGGAGCGCGAAGCCGCAGATGTAGCCGAGCCCGGCGTACATGCCGCCGACCAGGGTCAGGTACAGCGAGGAGACGAACAGGACGGTCGGCGGCTCCCACACGCCCAGGCCCACCAGCGAGACCGGCAGGGCGCTGACCAGGTTGACGACCATGCCGGAGACGAAGACCTTCCGCAGCGCGGGCAGGTGCTCCTCGGGGTGGTCGATCCAGCCGGAGCGCTGGAGCGCCATGCCGACGATGACCAGCGGCACGAACAGGGCCAGGACGGTGAAGAGCACCGTGGTCGTCAGCGACGCGAAGACCCCGAAGGCCATCTGCGAGGCGTAGTCCGACAGGCCGGCGGTGTCGCCCGCGGCGCCGCTGTTGAGGCCGCTGTAGGCGTAGGCGAACAGCGGGAGCGACACGAACACGACGACGGCCGCCGAGCCGATCAGCCAGCGCCGCAGCGCCTTGTCGGAGAGGTGCACGAAGCCGAGGGCGATGAGGCCGGTGGCGCCGTAGGGCGCGAGGACGTCGCCGAAGAACAGCAGGACCGCGTGGACGAGGCCGAACAGGATCAGCCACCAGGAGCGGCGGCGCAGGACCTTGCGGACGCCCTTGGGGTCCATGCCGCGGGCGAACATGCGCGAGGCCATGACGGCGATGCCGAAGCCGTAGAGGATCGCGAACATCGGCCGCGAGCGCTCGGCGGCGAGGAGCTGTTCGAGGAACAGGGCGATGTGGTCGGCCCGCGTCGAGTCGGTGAAGTGGCCGTAGGAGTCCATGCCGCTGCCGTGGACGTAGATCGCGACGTTCGCGATCGCGATGAACAGCAGCATGCCGCCGCGGGCGATGTCGGGCGCCAGCGAGCGCTCGGCCTTGGTGATGGAGGCCGGCGGCCCGGTGCGGGCGGGGGCGGGCCCCGGAGGGTGCGGGATGGTCACGGGTGTGCTCCGAACATGTGGTGTCACTGGGTTTCCAACGCAAAATATATGCAATCGGAGCGCCCTGCCGGGACCGGCGAGGGAGCGAACTCCGTCCCCGCCCCTCCTGCCGCGGGACTACTGCCGCGGGAGGAGGGACGCGGCGGCCGGGACCGCCATGGCCGCCGAACGGCTTGGGGCGCAACGGTGCACGGCTCGCACCGACCGAGGGGTCACAGCTCGTAGGGGTCCGGCGCCGGGCCGGAGTTCGCTCCCTCGCCGGCGTAGCCGCGTTCGCAGAAGTCGAGGGCGGCGTCCCGCTCCCTGGCCACGCCGCCCAGCGGCGGCGGGCAGTACGGGTCGTAGTCGGGGTCGCGCGGCATCGGCCCGGTCTGGGCCTTGACGCTGACCAGGCCGAGGACGCGGTACCAGACGTTGATCCCGTCGGGCCGCGCCGCTTCGAGCGCCTGCGGGGCGCCGTCGCTGTCGAAGCGCTCGGAGTGGACGGTGTAGCCGATGGCGGGCAGGTGCCGCCTGAGGACCGCCACGTACTCGCGGCGGACCTTCGCCGTCGCGGAGTCGGCGAGGGCGAAGGTGTAGGACAGCTCGTACTGGACCACGTCGGGGTGCGCCCCGGCGAGTTCGCCGAAGGCCCGGGTCTCGAAGCCCGGGAAGTCGGGCAGCGCCGCGATCGTCTCGCGCACGGCGTCCTCCATGCGCGGCCAGGGGTCGCCCCGCTCGCCCCGCGGCCGGTCCGCTCGCTCTTCCATGCCCGGTCCCCCTAGCTCACCCGGTCGGTCTGGCCGGTGACGATGAACGCCATGTTGTCGCGGGCCGCGTTGCCCTCGTTCCAGTAGTTCGTGTGGATGTCGAGGGGGTTCCAGCTCATCGCGTCACTGTCGAAGGTACGCCCGCCGAAGTCCTCGCCGACGGGGCTGGGGCCGAGCCCGAGGCTGTCGCCGTTCGGCAGTGGGACGTCGATGGCCCCCGGGAGGTGGATGATGTCGCCCGGCGCGGTCGTGGCCCACACGTCGCCGGGGTCGATGCCGAGGTCCGAGGCGTGGTCGACGTTCATGCCGGGGCTGGCGACCGCGATGATCTGGTCGGTCGCGAGCCCGTGGTCCTTCGCGGACTGGCCGACGACGGTCGAGCCGTAGGAGTAGCCCACGACGGTGGTCGTGGTGCGGTCGGGGTCGCGGCCTGCCGCGTCGAGCCCGCCCATGAACGCGGCGAGGTCGCCCGAGGCGTCCTTGGCGTAGGACAGGGAGTGGGCGTCGGCGACCGGGTGGTCGGGGGCGTCGTAGCCGAGCCACATGACCATCGCGGTGTCCTCCCCGGGCGCGGCCTCGTGGGCGTCGTGGGCCATGGCCGCGGTGCGGTCGTAGTCGCCGCCGCGGCCCAGTTCGGCGCCGGTGCCGGGCACGAACACGGCGGTGTTGTCGGCGGTGTCGGGGTTGCCGATCGCGATGACGGCCCGGCCGTCCCCGGCGCTGTCGTAGTCGAGCAGGTAGTGGTCCTGCCCGGTGACCCGGTCGGGGCCGTCCACGCGGTCGTCGAGGACGCCCAGGTCCTTGCGGGTCTCGGTGAGCCCGTCGAGGCGGTCCCGCAGCGAGGCGGCCTCCTCGTCGCGGCCGTCCCGTTCGGCCCGGTGCAACTGCTCTTTAACGTGTGATATCTCGACATCGAGGTTTTGCAGCTCGGTGCCCAGCCGCCGCCGGTTCGCCTCGTCCCGCGCGTCGGACGGGACGCCGTCGGCGGACCCGACCAGCTCGGGGCGGCTCTCGATCAGCGCGGCCTGCTCGGTGCCGCTCAGGGCCTCCCACAGGGCGTTGACGGCCTGGGGGGAGGCGCCGGAGTCGAGCAGCGCGGCCAGTTCGGCGGCCGGGTCGGACGCCGCGAGGGGCCGCGGCCCGGCCGGCTCGGTCTCGGCGGCCAGGCCGATCCGGGCCGCGAGCTCCTCGTCGACCGCGGCGGCCCGGTCCAGGACCGCCGCGACCCGGGCGGCGTCCTCGGGGGAGGAGTCGTCGGGGTCCGCGCCCTCGTCCAGCAGCGCTTCGAGCTCGTCCTGGCATTCGCGGAAGGCCGCCGCGGCGTCGGCGATCGCGGCGGCGGCCCTGCCCGCCGGGGCGATGCGCTGTTCGAGTCCGGCGATGGCGCCCGCGATCCGCTCGCGGGCGGCCTCGGCGCTCTCGCCGTCCCAGTGGTCCTCGTGGAGGCCGCCGCCGAGGGCGCCTTCGAGGGTCTCGACCTGCTCGGTCAGGTGCGCCGCGAACGCCGCCCACCGCTCGCCCACGGCCGCGAGCGCGTCGAAGTCGGCCTCGCGGAGGGTCTCAGCGTCGATGGGCATCGAATTCCTCGGCGCTGCGCTCGTCGGCCTCGGCGACCTCGTCGGCGTGGACGTCGAGGTGCCCGGCGAGCGTCTCGAAGGTCTCCTGGTGGGCGGGGAGGTGCGTGCCGGACCACGCCTCGGTCATGGCGGCGACGGCGGCGGTGCCGGTGAAGCCGCCGGGGAGCCGCGCGGCCTCCTCGGCGACGAGGGACATCCGCTCGCGCAGCGTCTGGGCCGATTCGCGCATCGCGGCCGCGGCCGTTCGGACTTCCTCGGGTTCCATGTGGAATCGGGGCACGTCGCCGCTCCAGCGGGAGAGGGGGCAGTAACGCGCTCACAGTAGTCGAAGGGTGCAAATACGGCAAGGGCCCCATCGCGAAACGATGGGGCCCAACGGCTTGCGCCGAGTCTGCGTCGCCGCCCGCGGCTTCGTGCCGTACTTACAGGTTCACTCCGGCTACGCCTTCGTCCTGTACCGCAGGTTCACTCCGGCTACGCCTTCGTGAACAAGACCGCGGCGTTGTGGCCGCCGAAACCGAAACCGGTGTTCATCGCGGCGTCGAGGTCCATCTTCCGGGCCTCGTTCGCCGCCACGTCCAGGACGAGGTCCGGGTCCGGGTTGTCGAGGTTGATCGTCGGCGGGACGACCCCGTCGACGATCGCCATGATCGTCGCGATCGACTCGACCGCGCCGGCCCCGCCGAGCAGGTGCCCGGTCATCGACTTGGTCCCGGTCAGGACCACGTGGTCGCCGATCTCCCGCTTGACGCCCTTGACCTCGGCCATGTCGCCGACCGGCGTCGAGGTCGCGTGGGCGTTGACGTGCCCGATGCTCTTCGGGTCGATCCCGGCCTGCTTGACGGCGGCGCGCATGGCGCGACCGCCGCCGCTGCAATCGGGATCGGGCTGCACGATGTCGAAGCCGTCCGAGGTCAGGCCCGAACCGGCCACGACCGCGTAGATCCTCGCACCGCGGGCCTCGGCGTGCTCGCGGCGCTCCAGCACCAGAGCGCCCGCGCCCTCGCCCATGACGAAGCCGTCACGGTCGCGGTCCCAAGGGCGCGAGGCGCGCTCGGGTTCGTCGTTGCGGGTGGACATCGCCTTCATGGACGCGAACCCGGCCATCGGCAGGCCGCCGATGACCGCTTCCGCGCCGCCCGCGACGGCGACGTCGGCGCGCCCCGCCCGGATCATGTCGGCGGCCCACGAGATCGCCTCCGCCGAAGTGGCGCAGGCGCTGGTGGGGGCGTGGACCCCCGCCTGCGCCCGGAACTCCAGGCCGACCACGGCCGCCGGGCCGTTGGGCATGAGCATGGGGACGGTGAACGGGGAGACCCGGCGCGGCCCCTTCTCCTCCAGGATGTCGTCCTGCTCCAGCAGCGTCAGCGCGCCGCCGATGCCGGAGCCGAACACCACCCCGAGGCGCTCCCTGTCGAGGTCGTCGCCCAAGCCCGCGTCGTCCCACGCCTGCTGGGAGGCGATGAGTGCGATCTGCTCGGAGCGGTCGAGGCGACGCAGCCTGATCCGAGGCAGCACCTCGGAGGGCTCGACGGCCAGTTGGGCCGCGATGCGCACCGGGAGTTCCTGCGCCCACTCCTCTTCGAGAGCGTTGACGCCCGATCTTCCGGCGACGAGAGCTTCCCAGGTCGACGCCACGTCCCCGCCGAGCGGGGTAGTCGCGCCGAGCCCGGTGACGACTACCTCAGTCACATTAACCCTTTTCGATGTAGGAGACGGCGTCGCCGACGGTCTTCAGGTTGGCGACCTCGTCGTCGGGGATCTTGACGCCGAACTTCTCCTCGGCGGCCACCACGACCTCGACCATGGCCAGCGAGTCGACGTCCAGGTCGTCGGTGAAGGACTTCCCATCGGCGACGTCGTCGGGGTTCACGCCCGCGACCTCTTCGAGAATGTCGGACAGCCCTTCGCGGATCTCGTCACGAGACATGTGTTTGTTCCTCTCGATAATTACGGGCAGCGGATGACTTGCCCGGCGTAGGTGAGCCCGCCGCCGAACCCGAACAGGAGAATCGGGGCGCCGGAGGCGACCTTGCCACTTTGTACCAACTTCGACAACGCCAGCGGCACGGACGCCGCGGAGGTGTTGCCCGAGTAGACGATGTCCTCGGCGATGACGCAGTCCTCGCTGAAGTCGAGCCGCTTGGCGATGCCCTGGATGATCCGCAGGTTCGCCTGGTGCGGCACGAACGCCGCCAGCTCGGAGATCTTGACGTCGGCCCGCTCGGCCACCCGCTCGATCAGCGGCGCCAGCTGGGTGGTGGCCCAGCGGAACACGGTCTGACCGGCCTGCTTGATGAACGGGACGTCCTCCTCGATCCGGATGACGTCGCTCATGGACGGCTCCGAGCCCCACACGACCGGGCTGACGGCCAGCTCCGGGTCGTCGGTGCCCTCCAGGACGACCGCGCCGGCGGCGTCGCCGAAGAGGACGCACGAGGAGCGGTCCTCCCAGTCGGTGACGGCGGTGAGCTTCTCGGCGCCGACGACGATGGCGCGGGTGGCGCTGCCGGTCCGGATGGCCATGTCGGCCTGGGCGAGGGCGTACTCGAAGCCCGAGCAGGCCGTGTTGACGTCGATGGCCGCCGGGGCGGCGATGCCGAGGGCGTCGGCCACGCGGCAGGCGGTGTTGGGGCAGACGTCCTTGGCGGAGACGGTGGCGACGATGACCATGTCGATGTCGCCCGGGCCGTGACCGGAGCCGGCGAGCGCCTGCGCGGCGGCCTTGGCCGCCATGTCGGCGACCTTCTCGTCCTCGGCCGCGATCCGGCGCTCCTTGATGCCGACGCGGCTGACGATCCAGTCGTCGCTGGTGTCGACCATCTTCGCGAGCTCGTCGTTGGTGAGGACCTTCTCAGGCTGGTAGTGGCCGACGCTGATGACGCGGCTTCCGATGGGGCTCACTGGACTCCTTCACTGGCGGCGAGGTCGGCGGCGCCGGCCAGGTCCTCGGGAGTGTTGACGTTGAGCCGCTCCACGCCCTTGAGAGCCCGTTTGGCCAGGCCGGTGAGCGTCCCTGCCGGAGGCAGTTCGATGACGGCGGTGACGCCCAGCTCTCCAAGCGTACTCATGCAGGCGTCCCATCTGACCGGTGAGGTGACCTGGTCCACCAGTTGGCGCAGGGCCTGCGCGCCGGTCGGGACGGGCCTGCCGTCGCGGTTCGACAGGAAGGTGCGCCGCGGGTCGGCGGTGGCGACGCCGTCGGCGACGGCCTCCAGGGCCGCCTGGGCGGGCGCCATGTGCGGGGTGTGGAAGGCTCCGGCGACCTTGAGCGGGATGACGCGGGCGCGCGCGGGGGCGTTCTCGGTGAGCTTCTCGACGGCGGCCACGGGCCCGGCGGCGACGATCTGCCCCGCGCCGTTGCGGTTGGCGGGCCAGGCGCCGGCGGACTCGATCGCGGCGAGCACCTCGTCCTCGGCGCCGCCGAGGACGGCGGCCATGGTGGTGGGCTCGATGTCGCAGGCGGCGGCCATCTCGCGGCCGCGGGCGGCGGCGAGCGCGATCGCGGCCTCGGGGGTGAGGATTCCGGCCAGGGCCGCGGCGGTCAGCTCGCCGACCGAGTGCCCGGCGACGACGCTCACGCGGTCGAGCGGCAGCTTCTCGGCGGCGAGCAGTCCGGCGGCGACCAGCAGCGGCTGCGTGTTGGCGGTGTCGGTGATCTCGGCCTGGTCGGCCTCGGTGCCGAGGCGCACGAGGTCGAGGTCGATCAGCTCCGACCACTCGCGGAGCTTCGCGGCCGCGTCGAGGTCGGCTTCGATCCATGGCGTCAGGAATCCGGGCTTCTGCGAACCCTGCCCGGGGGCGAGAATGGCAAGCACATCTAGACTTTCGCTCAGTGAACACCCGGAACGGGAGCAGCTCGAAGACTGAAAGCCCGTCCGGTTCTTGTAGGAAATCTACAATACTCGTTGTTAACTGCGGGAACGCCTCGGTGCGGGCGTGCTCTCCAGGCGGCCTATGGTCAACCCCACACGCAGTACGAAAGCCTCATGCGGATCGGTGGGGGAGAAACCGGTCACCTCCTGGATGCGCCTGAGACGATACCGCACCGTGTTGGGGTGGACGTACAACTCGCGCGCCGTGCCCTCCAGGACGCCCCCGGAGGCGATGAACGCGTCCATGGTCTCCAGCAGCTCGCCCCCCGCGCGCCGCAGCGTCACATAGACGCCCTCGCGCAACTGGAGGCGGGCGGCCTCGTCCCCGGCGATGGCGCGCTCGGGCAGCAGCTGCGTGGCCGTCACCGGCCGCGGCGCGTCGGTCCAGGCGGGCGCGGCGCGGTGCCCGGCCACGGCCGCCAGCGCGGAGGACGACGCCTCGGCCAGACCGGTGACGGTGGGGCCGACCACGATCGGGCCCTCGCCGAACTGGCCGGTGAGGTTCTCGACGATCTCCAGCGGCTCGGTGACGCCGCCGAGCAGTATGACCAGGCGCGCGCCGTGGACGCCCGCGAGGACGTCCAGGCCCAGGCGCCGGGCGGCGCGCTGGACGCTGTGGAGGACCAAGGTGGCCTCGCCGCCGGGCGTGTTGCCGCAGACGACGGTGATGGACTGCGTCTCGGACCAGCCCAGGGCCGCGGCGCGGCCGATCAGCTCGTCCGAGGAGTCGCCGCGCAGCAGCGAGTCGACGAGCATGGCCTGGAGCCGGGCGTCCCAGGCGCCGCGGGTCTCGGCGGCGCGGGCGTAGACGCGCGCGGCGGCGAAGGCGATCTCGCGGGAGAACCGCAGGACCGATTCGCGCAGCTGCTCCTCCTCGCCCTCGGCGGCGAGCGCCGGCACCTGCTCCTCGACCACGTCGATGACGACCTGGATGAGGGCGACGGTGTGCTGGAGGCTGATCGCGCGGGCCAGCTCGACGGGGGCGGCCTCGAAGACCATGTCCGAGCTGCCGAGGTCTTCCCCGCTGGCGCGCAACCACTCCAGGAACTGCCGCACGCCGGCCTGGGCCACCAGGGTCACCATCGAGCGCTGCTCGGCGGGAAGATCGCGGAACCAGGGGAGTCGTTCATCCATCCGGGTGAGCGACTGCGTCGACAGCGCCGATGACGAGCGCTCTATGTTCTGAATGGTGGTGGCCAGATCCATGCCCTATAGCCTGCCAGACGTGGCCCGCGCCTCGCGCCGACGTCGGGCGGAATACCGGACTTGCCACTATCGTTGCCCGAATAGCACCGAAATCAAGCCACGATAGAGAGGCGGCCTGAATCTATGGCCACGGTTGCACTGACCAAGGACACCTTTGAAGACACCGTCACCGGCGAGGGCATCGTGCTGGTCGACTGGTGGGCGGACTGGTGCGGTCCCTGCAAGCAGTTCGCACCGACCTACGACGCCTCGAGCGAGAACCACGGCGACGTCGTGTTCGGCAAGATCGACACCGAGGACCAGCAGGAGCTGGCCTCGGCCGCCGGCATCCAGTCGATCCCCACGCTGATGGCGTTCCGCGACGGCATCCTCCTGTTCAACCAGGCGGGCGCGCTCCCGGGCGAAGCGCTGGAGGAGATCATCCGGCAGGTCAAGGCGCTCGACATGGACGAGGTGCGCGAGCAGATCGCCAAGGAGGAGGGCGCCGACGGCGCCCAGGCGTGACCCGGCCTTCACCGGGGGCACAACCGCATACACGACGGCGAGGGCGGGTGCGTGCGAACGCGCCCGCCCTCGCCGTGTCCGGCGGTCTCCGCGCCGGGCACGCGAAAGGGGCCGGGAGGAACGACCTCCCGGCCCCTTTCGGTTCGCTACGGGGCGCCCCGCCGGGGACGCCCCGGAGTCCTAAGAGTCCCCTCCGGCCTCGCCCGCCTCGGCGGCGGTGGGGTCGGTGATCTGGTACTTCGCCGCGGCTTGGACCGCCAGCTCTGGCTTGACCTCGCCGCGCGCGGCCAACTGCTGGAGCGCCGCCACCGCGACCGACTCGCCGTCGACGTTGAAGTGGCGCCGCAGCGCGCCGCGCGTGTCCGAGTGGCCGAAGCCGTCGGTGCCCAGCGAGGTGTACTCGCCCGGTACCCAGCGGCTGATGAGGTCCGGTACCGAGCGCATGAAGTCGCTCACGGCCACGAACGGCCCCTCCGAGCCCGAGAGCTTCTGCGTCACGTACGGGACGCGCTTCTCGGCGTCGGGGTGGCGCAGGTTGTGCTTCTCGGCCTCGACCGCGTCGCGGTTGAGCTCCGACCACGAGGTGACCGACCAGACGTCGGCGGTCACGCCCCAGTCGGCGGCGAGCAGCTCGGCGGCCTTCTGCGCCCACGGCATGCCCGAGCCCGACGCGAGCAGCTGCACGCGCGGACCCTGACCGGAGCCGGTCGCGATCTTGTGCAGGCCCTTGAGGATGCCGTCGACGTCGACGCCCTCGGGTTCGGCCGGCTGCACGATCGGCTCGTTGTAGACGGTCAGGTAGTAGAAGACGTGCTCGCCCTCGCCGTACATGCGGCGCAGGCCGTCCTGCACGATGTGGCCGATCTCGTAGCCGAACGCGGGGTCGTAGGACAGCACCCCCGGGTTGGTGTGGGCCATGAGGATCGAGTGGCCGTCCTCGTGCTGGAGCCCTTCGCCGTTGAGCGTGGTGCGACCGGCCGTCGCGCCGATCAGGAACCCGTTGCTCAACTGGTCGGCCGCCGCCCAGATCGCGTCGGCGGTGCGCTGGAACCCGAACATCGAATAGAAGATGTAGAACGGGATCAGCGGCTCGCCCAGCGTGTCGTACGCGGTGCCCGCGGCGGTGAACGCGGCCACCGAACCGGCCTCGTTGATGCCCAGGTGCAGCAGCTGCCCCTGCTCGGACTCCTTGTACGACAGGAACAGGTCGCGGTCGACCGAGAGGTACTGCTGCCCGTGCGGGGAGTAGATCTTCGCGGTCGGGAACATGGCGTCCATGCCGAATGTGCGGGCCTCGTCGGGGATGATCGGCACCCAGCGCTTGCCGATCTCCTTGTCGCGCATGAGGTCCTTGAGCAGGCGGACGAGCGCCATCGTGGTGGCGACCTTCTGCTTGCCCGAGCCGCGCTTGGCGGACTTGTAGGCGTCGTCGCCCGGCAGGTTCAGCGGGATGACCGTGTTCTTGCGCGCCGGGATCGAACCGCCCAGGGCCTTCAGGCGCGCGGCCAGGTACTCGGCCTCGGGACCGCCGTCCTCGGGCTTGAGGTACGGCGGCTGGTACGGGTCGGCCTCCAGCTGCTCGTCGGTCACCGGCATGTCCAGCGAGTCGCGGAAGCCCTTGAGGTCGTCCAGCGACAGCTTCTTCATCTGGTGGGTGGCGTTGCGGCCCTCGAAGGTCGAGCCGAGCTTGTAGCCCTTGACCGTGTGGGCGAGGATCACCGTCGGCTGGCCCTCGTGCGCCATCGCGGCCTTGTAGGCGGCGTAGATCTTGCGGTCGTCGTGGCCGCCGCGGCGCAGGTCCCAGATCTGGTCGTCGGTGAGGTCCTGGGCCATGGCCTTGGTGCGCGTGTCGCGTCCGAAGAAGTGCTCGCGGATGAACGCCCCGGACTCGGCCTTGAACGTCTGGTAGTCGCCGTCGGGCGTGGTGTTCATGAGGTTCACCAGTGCGCCGTCGGCGTCGGCCGCCAGCAGCGGGTCCCACTCGCGGCCCCACATGACCTTGATGACGTTCCAGCCCGCGCCGCGGAAGTAGGACTCCAGCTCTTGGACGATCTTGCCGTTGCCGCGCACCGGGCCGTCGAGGCGCTGGAGGTTGCAGTTGACGACGAAGGTGAGGTTGTCGAGTTCGGCGCCGGCGGCGAACTGGAGCGCCCCCCGCGACTCGACCTCGTCCATCTCGCCGTCGCCCAGGAACGCCCACACATGCTGCTGCGAGGTGTCCTTGATGCCGCGGTCGTGCGCGTAGCGGTTGAGCATCGCCTGGTAGATCGCGTTGATCGGGCCCAGGCCCATCGACACGGTCGGGAACTGCCAGTAATCGGGCATCAGGCGCGGGTGGGGGTAGGACGGCAGGCCGCCCTGCGCGCGGGAGACCTCCTGGCGGAAGCCGTCGAGCTGGTCGGCCGTCAGCCGCCCCTCGATGAAGGAGCGGGCGTACATGCCCGGCGAGGCGTGCCCCTGGAAGAACACCTGGTCGCCGCCGCCGGCGTGGTCGCGGCCCCGGAAGAAGTGGTTGTAGCCCACCTCATAGAGGTTCGCGGCCGAGGCGTAGGTGGAGATGTGGCCGCCGACGCCGATGCCCGGGCGCTGGGCCCGGTGGACGGTCATCGCCGCGTTCCAGCGCACGTAGGCGCGGATGCGGTGCTCGATCGCCTCGTCGCCGGGGTAGTGCGGCTCGGCTTCGACCGGGATGGTGTTGATGTAGTCGGTGCTCGTCGACGCGGGAACGGCGATCTGCCGTTGGCGCGCGTGCTCGAGCAGCCGCTGCACGACGTAGCGGGCGCGTGTCCGTCCGCCGGCGTCAAGGAGGCCGTCCAGGGATTCCAGCCATTCGCTGGTCTCCTGGGGGTCAGTGTCCGGTACTTGGGTCGGCAATCCGTCACTGATGGGCGGCCGGTTCTGTTCCGTGGTCACGGGCGATCCCTCGTTCTTAGACTGCACTGTCGATAGGGCAGAGTGTCATCGATTTCTACCATCCTCCCCCGAATCTACCGCGACCGTCGCCTGCCCACCCGGGTTGATGCGACCGCGCCCACACTCCCGACCACCGCGAACGACGCTCACCTGCGGATCGGCATCCGGCGAGGGCATCGAAGATCACAACTCCGTGAACGGGTGCTCACCCTCCAGTCGGCCGGTGGTGCAAGCACGTCCATGTCGGAGCGGCCGCGGCCCTCCGGGGTGCACGGGCGGGCGGCAAGGCGCGCAAGCGCCCCATATGCTGCACCTCATATGCTCTACTTCATATGCTGTGCACAAGCTCGATATGGAACACGGATGGAGGCGACGACGTGAACGCTCCGGGCAGCCCGGTTGATGGAAGCAGCGTGGCGCAGAGACTCGGACTCGACGGCGTCGATGCCGTCATGGAGATCGGCTTCGACACCGACGTCGACGCGACCTTGCGCGCCGCCGTGATCGAGGCGGTCGGCGAACTGCTGGAGGAGGACTCCGACGAGATCGTCGAGGCCGTCCTGCTGTGGTGCCGCGAGGAGGACGGCGACCTGGTCGACCTCCTGCTCGATGCGCGCGATCCGCTCGCCGACGGGGGCACGGTGTGGCTGCTGACCCCCAAGGCCGGACGGGACGGCCACATCGACCCGGTGACGATCGAGGAGTCCGCGGCCCTGGCGGGACTCCAATCCACCAAGACGCTCAACGTCTCCCCCGACTGGGTGGCCTCGCGGATGGTCGTGGCCCGCCGCTGACCGCCCGATGCGGCGCGCGATGTCCCCGGCCCCTGCGGGACCGGGTCGCATCGCCCGCCTCCGCGCGCCGGGGCTAACCTCGTGGCCGTCAGACCATCGACGGCCCTCCCCGCGAGGGCCGGCCTCGCGTAAGGAGCGCCCATGACGATCGAACCCGGTACCGCGGCCCCGGACTTCACGCTCAAGGACCAGAACAACCAGGACGTGTCGCTCGCGGACTTCCGCGGCGACAAGAACGTCCTGCTCGTGTTCTACCCGTTCGCGTTCACCGGCGTCTGCGAGGGCGAGCTGTGCGGCATCCGCGACAACCTGGACGCCTTCCAGTCCGACGACGTCCAGGTGCTCAGCGTCTCGGTCGACTCCCCGTACGCCCACAAGGTGTGGGCCCAGCGCGAGGGCTTCGAGTTCCCGCTGCTGAGCGACTTCTGGCCGCACGGCGCGGTGGCGCAGGCTTACGGAGTCTTCAACGAGGAGAAGGGCATGGCGAACCGCGGCACGTTCGTCATCGACAAGGCGGGCACGGTCCGCTTCAGCGAGATGAACATGCCCGGCGAGCCCCGCGACCAGGGCGCCTGGCAGAAGGCCCTGTCAGAGCTCTAAAGCCGCCGAATCAGCGAGCCGCCGGGGCCGGGCCCCGGCGGCTTCGCCGTCCCCGAACCCGCGTCCCCGCAGCCGCAGCCGCTGCGGCGATCCCCTCGCCCGCACCGGAGCCCGGCCCAAGAGACCGGCCCGGCGCCCCGACCCCTTCGCCCGGCGGCCCCGCTCGCTCCTCGCCGGAGCGGGCACCGTGCGCCGCGAGCACGGCCGTACCGGGGCCTCGCCCCTTCACGGCTCCCAGGGGCGGGCATCGTGCGCCGCGCGGGCACGGCCCTGCCCGGCGGCCTTGCCCCTTCACGGCCCGCCCGGCGGGCCGCGAAACGCCGCGGTGACGCCGCCCGGCGTTCCCTCACGGGACGCCCCGGGGAGGGGGAGACTGAGCCGGAAGCGGCAGCCGTCCCCGGCCGGGCCCGGCGACTCCACCGTCAGCTCGCCGCCGTGCGCCTGCGCGATCTGCCTGGCGATCGGCAGCCCCAGGCCCGTCCCCGGCGCCGCCCCGCCGCGCCAGAACCGCTCGAAGACCCGCTCCCGCTCGGCCTCGGGGATGCCCGCCCCGTGGTCGGTCACGGTCACCTCCACCGCGGCCTGCGAGCGCCGCACCGCCACCTCGACCGCCGAGCCCGCCGGGGCGTGCTTCACCGCGTTGTCCACCAGGTTCGCGATCGCCCGCCGCACCGTGGCCTCGTCCACCGGGCACTCGACCTGCCCCTGGCGCGGGCCCACGAGCCCGACCTCGGCCGCCGCCGCCGGAGCGGCGAAGTCGTCCAGCACCGCCCTCGCCAGCGCCACCAGGTCGACCGGCCGCCGGTCGATCCGGCGGGCCCGCCCGCGCGCGTCGATCAGCAGCTCGCTGATCGTCTCCCGCAGCCGCTCGGCCGCCGCCCTCGTCCGCTCCAGGCCCTCCCGGTACAGCCCGAGGTCCGGCTCCGGGTGCCGGAGCAGCACCTCGGCGTTCGCGATGAGGACCGACAGCGGGGTGCGCAGCTCGTGGCTGGTCTCCTCGACGAGTCGGTGCTGCACCTGCGCGGCGTGCTCCAACCGGTCCAGCATGGCGTCGAAGCTCGCCGCCAGCGCCACCGTCTCGCTCGGCCCGCCCGTCCGGCCGATGCGCAGACTCAGGTCCGCGGCCTCGATGTGCTCGACGGCCGAGCGGATGCGCTCGATCGGCCGCACCGCCCGCCCCGACCACCACCACGCCAGCGCCACCGCGACCGGGCCGAGCGCCACCACCGTCAGGACCGCCCAGCCGGAGGGTTCCGTCCCGGTCTCGGCGACCGCCCAGCCCTCGCCGTCCGGCCCGAGCTCGACCAGCTCCCGCTCGGTGACGGAGGTGATCACGAACACCAGCAGCACCGGCAGGTAGATCGCGAGCGAGCCGGCGAGGGTCAGGCGCGCCCGCAGCGAGCGCACGGCCCGGATCACGGCGTCTCCTTGAGCTGGTACCCGACCCCGGTGATCGTCACGATCGGGGCGGGCTCGCCGAGTTTGCGCCGCAGGCGGCTCAGGATGACCCGCACCGAGCCGGTGAACGGGTCGGCCTGCGCGTCCCAGACGTGTTCGAGCAGGTCCTCCGCGGAGACCGTCCGATCCGGATGGTGCATGAAGTAGCGCAGCATCGAGAACTCGCGCGGCGTCAGGGCCAGTTCCGTCTCGCCCCGCCAGGCCCGGTGCCCCGCCAGGTCGAGGCGCAGGCCGCCGACGGTGAGGACGGCGCCGCGGGCGTCGGCCCGCCGGGCCAGCGCCCGCAGCCGCGCGGCCAGCTCCGCGAAGCTGAACGGCTTGACCAGGTAGTCGTCGGCGCCCGCGTCGAGGCCCGCCACGCGGTCGTCCACCGCGTCCCGGGCCGTCAGCACCAGCAGGCGCCGCGGGCGCCGCAGGTGCGGGTCGTCGGCGAGGCGGCGCACCAGCTCCATGCCGTCGCCGTCGGGCAGTCCCAGGTCGAGGCAGGCCACGTCGAAATCGTTGCAGCACAGCAGTTCCTCGGCCTCGGCGCAGGTCGAGGCGAGATCGACGGCGTAGCGCTCGTTGCGGAGCCCCAGGGCGATGACCGCCCCCAGGTCGGGATCGTCTTCGACCAACAGGATGCGCATCTGCGACCTTTCCCTCGCCCGGTCAGGAGGCCCGGTGGGCTTCGACCGTCCCCGCCGAGCCGGTGACGGTCATCAGATCGCCGTCGAAGCGGACCCGCAGGCCCAGGCCCGCGCCGTCGAGGCGCTCCTGGCGGTATTCGCCCTCTCCCGTGGGCACCAGGGTAAACACCGGCGGCCCGGGGTCGAGTACGACCGCGGCGACGGCGCCGTGCTCGTCGACGGCGTACCAGGCGGACGTCGTCTCCTCGGCGGTGATGCGCACGTAGGTGCGCGGCTCGCCGTCCTCGACCACGGTGCCTACGGCCTCGACGTCCCGGACGGCGCCGAGGTCGGACTCCAGGGTGTCGAGCTCCTCCCGGCCCGCCTCGGTCTCGCCGCGGAGGAGCGCCAGGACCGCCCGCTCGTGCCGTTCGAGGTCCTCGGCGGTGAAGCCGCCGGTCGGCTCCGACAGCGCCGCGACCGCGTCCGCGCCCTCCGCGGCGACTTCGAGTCGCCCGTCCTCGGCGGTGACGGTGAGCACTGAGCCCGACGCCAGGGTGTAGACCCCTTCGGCCGCGGCGAGTTCGGCCGGGTCGGCTTCGGCGCCCCGGCCCTGGGGGACCGGGATCGCCTCGCCCGCCGCCAGCGCGGGGCCGATCGCCTCCAGCAGGTCCGCGGCGGTGACCGCCGCGGCGTTCGCGGTGATCGCCAGCGCGGTGCCGCTCTCGGGCAGCCATGCGACGACCGCGTCCTGCCCGGTGTCACCGCCGCCGCCGGCGGTCGTGTAGACCGGGGCGCCGTAGACCGAGGCGTCGAAGGCGACCCAGCCGGGCACCTCGACCGAGCCGTCGCCGTGCGCGAACTCGGTGCCGGTGAGCCGTTCGACGGCCTGCGGGGCGATCACCTCGCCGCCGAACAGGGCCGCGGTCCACGAGGCCAGGTCCGCCGCCGTCATGGCGAGGTCCCCGTTGCCGGTCATCGCCCAATGCGGGCCCGGGAAATCGCCCGCGGACTCGGCGGGCTCGCCGTCGACGATGCCGACCGCCTTGGGCCCCGGGGGCGCCGGTTCGCCGTCCCAGAACCCTCCCACCGGCTCGTCCCGCCCCGGCAGGCGCAGGACCTCCTCGGCCAGGTACTCCCGGTAGGGCCGCCCGGAGGTCTCCTCGACGATGAGGGCGAGCAGCGTGTAGCCGCTGTTGGCGTAGCCGAAGTCGGTGCCGGGCTCGAACGCCGTGCCCAGGCCGCTCAAGGCGGTGAGGGCCTCCTCGCGGTCGAGCGGCACGTGGTCGTCGCCGTGGGAGCCGGTCAGGCCGCTGGTGTGCAGCAGCAGCTGCTCGACCGTGGCCTCGGCGGCCGGTCCGGCGAGGCCCGGCACGAGTGCGCCGGCGCGGTCGCCGAGCGCCAGCGCGCCCGCGTCGACCAGGTCGAACACCGCCGCCGCGGTGAACGCCTTGCTGACCGAGCCGATCGCGAACACGGTCTCGGCGGTGTTCGGCTCCGCGGACCGGGCGTCGGCCAGGCCGAACGCGGCCGTGCAGTCGGGGCCGTCCTCCCCGGCGAAGGCGATCGAGCCGCTGAAGCCCGCCTCGGCCCAGTCGCTCAGGTCGCGCACCAGCCCGGCCTCGCAGCCCGGCGGCCCCTCCGCCTCCGCGCCCCCGTCGTCGGCGTCGGTGTCGGCGGTGCAGGCGGCCAGTGCCATGACCGCCAGTATCGGCATGATTCGTCTCATGAGGAGCACCGTACGGGCCGGGCTGTGAACCGGATGTGAACGAAAAAGGGGGCCGGTGCGGGGGAGGGCCGGTGATTTCACCGATGCAGACCGTCTGGTCGGTATGTGACGGTGTACGCAGCACTTGCAGCGATTCCCGTCAAGGAGGACGAATCATGCACGCAACCACCACCTGGCGCCGCGCACTGCGCGCCGTCGGCCTGGCGGCGGCCACGGCCGCCGTGCTCGCGGCCGGGGTCCTGACCGGCCCGGCCGCCGCCGTCGCCCAGAACCCCCACGAGCGCGGCCCCGACCCCACCGAGTCCAGCATCGAGGCCTACCGCGGGCACTACGCCGTGTCGGACACGAACGTCTCGTCGCTGGTGCGCGGCTTCGGCGGCGGCACCATCTACTACCCGACCACCCGCGCGGACGGCACGTTCGGCGCGGTCGCGATCTCCCCGGGCTACACCGCCGGCGAGTCCTCGATCCGGTGGCTCGGCCCGCGCCTGGCCTCGCAGGGCTTCGTGGTCATCACCATCGACACGAACACCCGGCTCGACCAGCCGGGCCAGCGGGCCGCCCAGCTCCAGGCCGCGCTCGACTACCTGGTCGAGGACAGCGACGTCGCCGACCGCGTCGACCCCGACCGGCTGGCCGTCATGGGGCACTCCATGGGCGGCGGCGGCTCGCTGGAGGCGAGCGACGAACGGCCCGAGATCAAGGCGAGCATCCCGATGACGCCCTGGCACCTGGACAAGACGTGGCCCGGCGTCACCACCCCGACGCTGATCTTCGGGGCGGAGAACGATTCGATCGCGCCGGTCTACTCGCACTCCGAGCCGTTCTACAACTCGATCCCCGACTCGACCGACAAGATGTACATCGAGCTCGACGGCGCCTCGCACTTCGCGCCGAACACCTCGAACACGACCATCGCGAAGTACTCCATCTCCTGGCTCAAGCGGTTCGTGGACGACGACACCCGCTACGACCAGTTCCTCTGCCCGCTGCCGGACGACAGGGCCATCGAGGAGGTCCGCGGCTCCTGCCCGCTCGGCTGACCCCCGACTGCGAGGGGCGGCGGCCGCGACCGCGCGGCCGCCGCCTTTTCGCCGCCCCTCACCCCTTCCGAACCGACTGGTCGGTTTTGTACTATTGGTCCATGCGACGGCGCCCGCCCCCGGCCGCTGCCCGGGCCGCGGCGCCCGCGCAGCCCCAGCGGCCCGCCGTGACCGCGACCGCCCGCCTCCTCGACGACGGCAGCCTCGCCCTCGTCCTCACCGAGGCCGACGCCCACCTCCTGGAGGCGGCCCTCGCCTCCGGCGGGCCACTGCTGGTGCAGGTGGCGGCCGAGGCCCGCCCCGACAGCGCCCGCGCCGAACTCGCCCGCGGCCTGCGCGCCCTCGGCGACGGACCGGTGAGCGACGCCCACGCCTCCCTCCAGCTCGCCACCGCTCTCGCCACCCGCCCCGCCGCCGACCGGCGCCTCGCCCTCACCGCGATCCTCGCCGCCGCCGACGCCGCCTGGGCCGCGGGCGACCGCCCCGCCTGCCTGAGCGCCCTCGACGCGGCCCGGTCCGCCCTCGCAGGCCGCCCCGACGACTGCGCGCCCCTGAACGACCACCTCCTGGGCCTGCGCGCCCTCATCGAGCAGCGCCCGGCGGACGCCGCCGCGCCGCTCCGCCGCGTCCTCGCCCACGGACGCGCCGCCGCCTCGCCCGAAGCGCTGCACCGCGCCTCGGTGGCCGCGCTCCTCCTCGGCGACGTCGAGGCCGCCTGCGCGACGGGCCTGCGCGCCCTGGCCGCCGCCCGCGCCCGGGACCGCGACGATTTGGCCACGCAGACGCTCGAATACCTCGCCTACGCCGAGATGCGCGCCGGACGGCACGCCCGGGCCCGCGCGCACGCCCGCGAAGGACTGCGCACCGCCCTGCTGTCCGCGCGCGCCAACACCGCGGCGCACCACCGCGCCGTCCTGGCCCTGACCGCGTCCGTCGAAGGCGACGCCGAGGAGGCCGCCGCGCAGGCCCTGCCCGCGCTGGCGACGGCCCGGCGGCACGGCCTGGAGCAGACCCGCACCCTCGCCGAATGGGCTCTCGCCAAGGCGGACCTCGGCCGGGGGCGGCCCGAGGCCGCCGCCGACCGGCTGCGCGGGCTCGTCCGCCCCGGCGGCGGCCACTTCGCGGTGCAGCCGCTGCTCATGCCCTGCTTCATCGAATCCGCGGCGCTCGCGGGGCGGCCGGGCGAGGCCCGCCCGGTCGCGGACGCGTTCCAGGTGTGGGCCGGGTTCGGCGTCGACCGGGCCGCCGCCGCGCGGCTCGCCCGCTGCCGGGCGCTCCTCGCGGCCGCCGACACCGCTTCCCCCGACACCGTCGACACGCTGTACCGCCATGCGATCGAACTGCACGCGAACGACATCGGCGACTACGAGCGCGCCCGGACGCAACTGCGGTACGGCAACTGGCTGCGCCGCCGGCGCCGTCCCCGCGACGCCCGCGCCGTCCTGCGCGAGGCCCTGCACGGGTTCGAGCGCTGCGGCGCGAGCGCCTGGGCCGCCCAGGCCCGCGCGGAGCTGCGCGCCACGGGGGAGGCGCCGGGCGGGGCCCCCGCGGGCGAGGGCGGCGCTCTGCTCGCGCTCACGCCCCACCAGCTGCGGATCGCCGTTCATGTGGCGACGGGCGCCACCAACCGGGAAGTGGCGCAGGCGCTCTCGATCAGCGTGCGCACCGTGGACCACCACCTGCGCAACATCTTCGCCGCGCTCGGCGTGCGGTCCAGAGTGGAACTGGCCCGCCTGGTGGCGGCGTCGCCCGAGCACCGGCCCGCCGAGTCGCCGCGGCGGGCCTGGTGACCGGTCAGGCGCGGGGCATGTCCTGGAGGACGACCTCGCAGCCGTAGTGCTGCGAGGCGGTCATCGAGCCGCGGAACCACAGCAGCGGCACGCGCGAGGGGTCGCCCGGCGCCACGATCGGCCGCAGGTTGTCGACCTCGGACCCCTCGGTGACCGGGCGCCACCGCCACGTCGCCCCCGCGTCCGCGGTGCGGGCGTGGAAGATCTCGTGGTGGGCCAGGGCGCTCCCGTCCCTGGGGTCGACGGGCGTGGAGACGTAGACCGAGGACGGGTCGTAGGGGTCGATCGCCGCCAGGCCGGTGTAGTCCTCCTCGTGGGGCATCAGGCCCGGGCCCGCCTGGGCGAGCGGGTGGACGGTCCACCGGCCCTCAGCGGTCATGCGCGCGTAGAAGAAGCGGAGGTCGGGCACGGGGCGCTCGCGGAAGAACCGCTCCTCGGGGTCGACTCCGGCGCGGGCGGTGAGGACCGCGGCGACCGTCCCGTCCTCGGCGCGGCGGATGTCGGTGGTCCAGCAGTGGGAGATGCGCAGGCCCTCCCATTGCGAGCCTGCCGCGAGCACGGTCGTCAGGTGCTCCTGGGAGTGCGCCTCGCCGTCGAGCGCCGCCGCGTCGAGGACGCCGCCGTCGCTGCGGCGGAGCGCGCCGCCCTCCAGGTAGCCGTGGTAGACGGAGTTGTCGAAGTCGCGCGGGTGGTGGTCGGTGGTGACCAGGTCGATCCGTGTCCCGTTCGAGGCGTAGCGGGTGTAGCCGTTGACGTAGCCGACCTTGGGCCTGGTGAAGAGCTTGCCCGCGTAGGCCCACGTCTCGCCCTCGTCGTCCGAGACCAGGGCGCACTGGTCGTCGTTGACCGCTCGCGCGAAGCAGTACAGGCGGCCGTCCAGGGCGTGGAGGTTGGAGTAGGTGACGCCCCGGCCCCCGGTCAGGGCGCTCCAGTCGAAGGCGCGCTCGGGGCCCCACGCGGTCGGGTCGTCCGGCTCGCTGATGCGCCAGCGCGTCAGGTCGTCGGTCTTGTGCCTGGTGTAGACGGCCAGCCAGCGGCCGTCCGAGCGCCGCCACAGGGCGGGCACGTCGTGGTCGTCGACTTCGAGGCGCTCGTGCAGCACGACGACGGTGCTCGTCCCGGTGCGCAGGTCGACCACCGCCAGTTCCACGTTCCCCGAGCGGGCTTCGCCGCCCGGTCCCTCGGCGGCGGCGATCGAGCCGACGACGAGCGTCTGCGTCCGCGGGTCGACGAGCGCCCGCTCGTCCTGGAACCAGCACCATGCGCCGTTGTCGTTGACGACGCGCTGCTGGACGTCCGGTCGATCCATGGGGGAGGATCCCTTCTTCGTCGGGGCGGCCGCGGCGCACCGGCCGCAGACGCGAAGTAAGCGCTTGCTCGCTCGCGTTCGAACCTCGACGCTACCCCAGTCCCGCGCGATCGGGAACCGGGCGGAGGCCGCTTTCCCGCGGCCGCCCCGAATTCTTCCGGCCGCGCATCTTTCCAATCATTCTTCTATTGGTTAGATTTACCCCTGTCTGAACCGAGCGCCGTCCCCCGGCGCCTGAGCGAGGAGAGGCGGAGCGCATGGCCGAGCCCCGACCCGCCGACCCGAGCCGAAGCACCTCCCCGAAATGAACCCCCGAGCGGAAGCGCTGGTGTCAAGTGACTGATCTGTCCACTGCGGCCCTCGCCCGCGGTTCGGTCGAAGTCGGCCCTTCCGGGCTCGTGCTCGACGGCCGCGAAGAGGCGCTGCTGTGCGCGTCCCTGTTCTACTTCCGCCTCCCGCGCGAGGTCTGGCGGGACCGGCTCGCGCAGGTCCGCGCCACCGGCTACCGCGCCATCGACGTCTACCTGCCGTGGAACTTCCACGAGACGGCGCCGGGCGTGTGGGACTTCACCGGACGGCGCGACGCCGGGGCGTTCCTCGACCTCGCGCACGAGGCCGGCCTGGCCGTCATCGCCCGCCCCGGCCCCTACATCTGCTCCGAATGGGACGGCGGCGCCCTGCCCGCATGGCTCCCCCTCGAAACCGGACTCGAACTGCGCCAAGCCGAACCGCGTTTCCTGGCGCACGTGCGGGCCTGGTTCGACCGGGCCATGCCGCTCCTCGCCCCCCGCCAGCGCGGCCGCGGCGGCGCGGTGATCGCCGTCCAGCTCGAGAACGAACTCGACTTCTTCGACACCGCCGACCGCCACGCCTACCTCACGGCCCTGCGCGACATGGCGACCGGGCACGGCATCGACGTGCCGCTCCTCGCGTGCGCCGGCCAGGGCGACCTGACCGGCGCCACCGGCGGCGTCGACGGCGTCGTCCCCGCCTGCAACTTCTACCCCGACGACCGCTCGCCCTTCGTCGAGCCCGAGGTCCGCCGGTACGCGGCCCTGACCGCCGCACGCGGCCTGCCGCTGCTGGTGACCGAGACCAACCGGAGCCACACCACGCTGCGGCGGCTGCTGTGCAGCGGCGCGACCCTGCTCGCCCCCTACCTCCAGGCATCGGGCTTCGACTTCGGGTACACGCCCTCGGTCGGCAACTGGGGCGACCCCGGCGGCTTCATGACCCACGACTACGACTTCGACGGCTACCTCTCCCCGGTGGGCGAGACCCGCCCCGAGGCCGCCGAGGCCCGCGTCCTGGCCGCGTTCGCCCGCACCCTCGGACCGGCGCTCACGCGCGCCGAGCCGCGCGCCGCCGACGACATCGCGAACGTGACCGTCCCGACCAGCGCATCCGCGTCCACACTGGTCCTCGACGGCGGCGGCACCGTCACCGGCGTCCCCAACCTCGGCGAGGAACCGGGCACCGCCGCCCTCCCCGCCTCGGGCGACCTGCCCGAGGTCACCGTGGCGCTGCCGCCCCGCTCGTGCCCGCTGGTGATCCGCGACCTGCCGCTGGCGCGCTTCGGCCTGCCGGGCACGCTCCGGCTCGCCTCGGCCGACCTCGTCGGCGCGGGCCCCGACGGGATCGAACTGGCCGCCCGCGCCTCGAGCGCGCTCGCCCTCGCCGCCGACGCCGCGACCTCGCTCGTCGAACTCCCGGCGCCCCGGCCCGGCGCCCCCGTGCACACGACGGTCCGCTCCGGCGACGCCGAATGGAGGATCGCCGTGCGCCACCCCGACGACGTGGACGCGCCCCCCGCCGCCCCCGCCGCGACCGGCGGGACGGCGGTCCTCACCGAGGCCCGCCGCCTCGACCTCGCGACCCGCACAGGCCGCACCGAAGCGCACGAGACCCCGCCGGCCTCCGAGGCCGTCGGCGTCCACCGCGGCCGCCTCCACTGCGCCGCACCGCTCGCGGGCGTCGGCGAACTCCTCATCGAAGGGGCCGGGGACATCGTCGACCTCGCCCTCGACGGCCGCGCCCTGCCCAGCCGGGCCCCCTTCGGCGTCCCCTTCCTCGTCCCCGCAGGCGGGGCCGACCTGCTCGAGGCGACCGTGGAGACCTGGGGCCACTCGAACTTCGACGACGCGCGCCTGCCCGCCCTCGCGCTCGGCTCCCTGCGGGGCCTGGGCCGCGTGTGGTCGGTGACCGCGCGCGAGGACGTCGGCGCGCTCTGGACGGTCGACGGCGACGAGCAGTGGGCCGCGGCCCCGGCCCCGACCCGCGTGCTCGGCGGCTGGAGCAGCACCAGGATCGGACGGCCCGTGACCTACCGGCGCGCCCTGCCGGGCGAGGGCCACCGCGCGCTCCACCTGACCGGCCTCGCGACGACATGCGAGGTCGCCGTCGACGGCGAACCCCGCGCGGTCGGCCCCGAGCACCCGTGGATCCACCTGGCCCCCGGTGAAGGCCGGGAGGCGGCGATCACCGCGGCGCACCTGCCCGGCGCGCTCGGCGGCGCCGAACTGCTCCACCTCGCGCCCGTCGGCGGCTGGCGGGTCGAGCCGCAGCCCGACCACGCCCTCCTGGCGCTCGCCGCGCGGAGCGCCGAGGGCCGCGACGCGGCGCTGCCGCTCGAACTCGACCCCGGCGAAGAGCTCTGGCTCGACCTCCCCGTCCCCGGCGGCGGCCGCTCCCTGCGCTTCACGGGCGCGCAGGCGCGCGTCAGCGCCTTCGCCGGAGGGGAACTGCTCGGGCGCGTCTGGCTGGACGACCCGGCCCGGCCGCGGTTCACCGGCGGCGACCCCGGACGGCTGTGGCTGCCCGGCGCGTGGAACCGCGGCGCGGTCCGCCTGCTGGTCCGCGGGACCGCCGGGGGCGGGCGGCCCCGCCTCGAACGCGTGAGCGCCACGGCCGCACCGCAGTGAACCGGCGGCGGTGACCGGCGGCGACCGCGCGCGTGACGAGCGTCATGGCGTCCGCTCGGCGCCGGAGGAGTAGGTTCGTCCGACGCGGCCGAGTGGCCTCCGCGCTCACCGAAGCGCTCCGCCACGGTCCCCGCGCGAGCACGGCCTCGACGAAACGCAGTCTCCCAGAAAGGCGGCCGACCATGCCCGTTGCCCTGTCGATCCTGGACCTGGCGCCGATCGCGCCGGGCCGCTCCGCGCGCGAGAGCTTCGCCGCGAGCGTCGAACTCGCCCGCGCCGCCGAGCGCGGCGGCTACCGGCGGGTCTGGTACGCCGAGCACCACAACATGCCCACCATCGCCTCCAGCGCGACGAGCCTTCTGATCGGCCACGTCGCCGAGCACACCGAGACCATCAGGCTCGGCGCGGGCGGGATCATGCTGCCCAACCACTCGCCCCTGGTGATCGCCGAGCAGTTCGGGACGCTGGAGACGCTGTTCCCCGGGCGGATCGACCTCGGCCTGGGCCGCGCCCCGGGCACCGACCGCACCACCATGCTCGCCATCCGGCGCGACGCCGCCTCCGCGGACTCCTTCCCGCAGGACGTGCTGGAACTCCAGGGGTACCTCGGCGGCGAATCGCGGGTGCCCGGCGTGCAGGCGGTGCCGCGCGCCGACGGCGCGGTGCCGCTGTACCTCCTGGGCTCCTCGCTCTTCGGGGCCCGGCTGGCCGCGCGGCTCGGCCTGCCCTACGCCTTCGCGTCCCACTTCGCGCCCGACGCCCTGCACCAGGCCGTGGCCGCCTACCGGGAGGAGTTCCAACCCTCCGAGCAGCTGTCCGAGCCGTACGTGATCGCGGGGGTCAACGTGTTCGCGGCCGAGGACCGCGAGGAGGCCCGGGCCCAGCAGCAGGTCGCCTACCGCAACCGGGCGCGGGCGTTCATCAAGCGGGGGCAGGCCGGGGAGGACTTCACCGACGCCGAGATCGACGCCTTCCTCGCCTCGCCCAACGGCCAGCACCTCGCCTCGATGGCGAAGTACACCGCGGCCGGCGACACCGGCGACGTCCGCGCGTTCCTGGAGGAGTTCGCCGCCGCCGCCAGGGCCGACGAGCTGATCACCGCCCACCACGCCGAGCAGGTCGCCGACCGCGTCCGCTCGGTCGAGCTGACCGCCGCGGCGATGCGGTGAGCCCGAGCGCGCCGCCGGGGGACCGGCGGCGCGTTTGACGCCCCCGGGATTTATGCTTAAAATCGCGGGCGTCGCGTCCCGGCCGGGCCACTCCCGGCCGCGGGGGACCGCGGCCGAGGGACGGGGAACGGAGGACGGCGGACATGGGCGGGTCGTCCGGTGCGAGGCGGAAGGCGAGCATGGCCGACGTCGCCGAACGCGCGGGGGTCTCGGTGATGACGGTCTCGAACGTCATCAACCGCTCGGAGATCGTCTCCGAGGCGACCCGCGAGAAGGTCCACGCCGCGATGCGCGAACTGCGCTACCGCAACAACCTGGTCGCCCGCAGCCTCCGGCTCGCCCAGCCCCGGCAGATCGGCTACGTGCTCCCGCCCCAGGACACCGGCGGCAACCAGTACATGGACACCTTCCTCCACGACCTCGCCGCCGCCTGCCAGGCCGCCGACCGCAACCTCACCCTCGTCACCGAGCAGGGTCACGAGGCCCTCATGACCGCCTGCGAGGACCTGTACTTCGGCCAGGCCGCGGCCGGGTTCGTCATCTCCAACGTGGGATCGGACGACCCCCGGCCCGCCGGACTGCGCGAACGCGGCATCCCCTTCGCGGCGTACGGCCGGACCGGCGAGGCGTTCGCGAGCCCGTGGAGCTGGGCCGAGGGCGACGCCGCGCTCGGCATCGAGGCCGCCGTCGACCACGTCGCCGAACGCGGGCACCGCGAACTGGCGTTCGCGGGCGCCGACCCCGCCAGCGTCACCATGGTCCAGCGCGCGATCGGCTACCGCGACGCCTGCCTGCGGCACGGCCTCACCGGCTCGCTCGCCGAGGACCGGATCGTCCACTGCGGCGGCGACCTGGCCTCCGGCGTCCGGGCCGCCGCGGACCTGCTCGACTCGCCCTCGCCCCCCACCGCGATCATCTGCGTGTCCGACCCCGTCGCCGCCGGCGCCGTCATCACGCTCCAGGGCCGGGGCCTGGCCCCCGGCCGGGACGTGGCCGTCACCGGCTACGACGACACGCCGCTGACGTCCTTCGGCACGGTGGGCATCACCTCGGTCCGGCAGGCGTCGGCGGCGATCGCCGCCGAACTGGTCCGCCTCGTCATCGACCGGCCCGAGACCCCCGAGCACCTCCTGCTGCCGCCGACGCTCGTCGCGAGGTCCAGCACCGGCCCCGCCCGGTGACCCCGGCGGCGGGCCGCCGCATCGCCGCCCATCGATTTTTTAAGCTCACAATTCACGAAACCGCATATAGCACAAGGAGCAACAGCAATGTCCAATGAACCGATCCGGGTCGTCGTGTGGGGCGAGAACCGGCACGAGCAGGTCGAGCCGTCCGTCGCCGAGCGCTACCCGGACGGCATGCACGGCGCCATCGCGAAAGGCGCGGGCGCATGGCTGGGCGAACGGGCCAGCATCACCACCCGCACCCTCGACGAGCCCGAGCACGGGCTGACCTCCGACGTGCTCGACGCGACCGACGTGCTCGTCTGGTGGGGCCACGCGGCCCACGGCGAGGTCGCCGACGAGGTCGTCGACCGCGTCCACCGGCACGTCCTCGCCGGCATGGGCCTGGTCGTGCTCCACTCAGGCCACTGGTCCAAGATCTTCACCAAGCTCATGGGCACCACCTGTACGCTGCGCTGGCGCAGCGAGCACGACCGCGAACTGGTGTGGACGGTCAACCCGCAGCACCCGATCGCCCGCGGCATCCCCAACCCCATCGTCATCCCCGAGCAGGAGATGTACGGCGAGTACTTCGACGTGCCCACCCCCGACGAGCTGATCTTCATCAGCGGCTTCACCGGCGGCGAGGTCTTCCGCAGCGGCATGACCTACCGGCGCGGATTCGGCCGCATCTTCTACTTCAGCCCCGGCGACCAGGACTTCCCCGTCTACCACCACCCGGACGTCAACCACGTGATCGCCAACGGCATCGAATGGGCCCGCCCCGACCGGGAGCGCGAGACGCCCACCCTGCTGCGCTACGACACCGACGACTTCTTCAACGGCCAGGGCTACCGGGGGGCGTTCGAGCGATGAGCTTCCGCACCACCGCAACCGAAGGACCCCTGCGCCTCGTCGTGGTCGGCGCCGGCGGCATGGGCCGGGCCTGGATCCGCGCGATCGGAGCCGACCCCGACACCGAGCTCGCCGGCATCGCCGACCTCTCCGCGGCCGCGACCGAAGCCGCCGCGGCGGAGGCCGGCGACCCCGGCCTCCCCCAGGGGCCCGACGCGATCGCACTCGCCCGCGCCACCGGCGCGGACGCGATCGTGAACGTCACCGTCCCCGAAGCCCACCACCCGGTCACCACGGCCGCGCTCCTGGCGGGCCTCCCCGTCCTGGGGGAGAAGCCGGTCGCCGCCAGCGTGGCCGAAGGGCTCTCCCTCGCCGCCGCGGCCGAGCACACCGGGCAGCTGTTCATGGTCAGCCAGTCCCGCCGGTACCACCGCTCGCTCCACCAGGCCAAACGGGAACTCGCGCCGCTCGGCGCCGTCGGCGTCGTCGTGGTCGACTTCTTCAAGGCCCCCAGGTTCGGCGGCTTCCGCGAGGCGATGGACAGCCCGCTCCTGCTCGACATGGCCATCCACCAGTTCGACATGGCCCGGTTCCTCCTCGACGCCGACCCCGTCTCGGTCTCCTGCGAGGAGTACAACCCCGCCTGGAGCTGGTACGCCGGGGACGCGGCCGCCACCGCCGTCTTCGCGATGGAGGGCGGCGCCCGCTTCGTCTTCAACGGCAGCTGGTGCAGCCCCGGCTTCGAGACCTCCTGGAACGGCTCCTGGCGGATCTCGGCCGAGCGCGGCACCGTTCTGTGGGACGGCGAGGGCGAACCGGCCGCCGACCCCCGGGGGGAGGCCGGGACCGCCCCCGACCCCGGCCTGGAGATCGCCGGATCGCTGCGCGAGTTCACCGCCGCGCTGCGCACCGGCCGCGAACCGATGGGCAGCGTGCACACCAACGTCATGAGCCTGGCGATGGTCGAGGCCGCGACGCAGAGCGCGGCCCAGGGGCGGCGCGTCGCCGTCGACGACGTGCTCGAGCGCTCCTACGAGGCCGCGATCACCGCCGAGCGCGAGGACGCGGTGCTCGCCGCCATGAAATCATGGTCGTCCGTCCGCGATGCTTTGAGCCAGAGGAGTCGCAGTGAGTGAAACCGAGTCCCTCCGTGTCGGCATGGTCGGCTACGCCTTCATGGGCGCGGCCCATTCGCATGCGTGGCGGACCGCGCCGCGCTTCTTCGACCTGCCGCTCGCACCCCGCATGACCGCGATCGCCGGACGCGACCCCGAACGGGTCGCGGCCGCGGCGGCGAAGCTCGGCTGGGAGTCGAGCGAGACCGACTGGCGCCGCCTGGTCGAGCGCGACGACATCGACCTGATCGACATCTGCGTCCCCGGGGACCTGCACGCCGAGATCGCGATCGCCGCGCTCGAGGCGGGCAAGCACGTGCTGTGCGAGAAGCCCCTGGCGAACTCGGTGGCCGAGGCCGAGCGGATGACCGCCGCGGCCGAGGCCGCCGAGTCCCGCGGCGCGTACGCCATGTGCGGCTTCAGCTACCGCCGCACGCCCGCGCTCTCGCTCGCCAAGCGCCTGGTGGAATCCGGGGCGCTCGGGCGCGTCCGCCACGTGCGCGCCCAGTACCTCCAGGACTGGCTCAGCGACGAGAACGCGCCCCTGACCTGGCGCCTGGACAAGTCGAAGTCCGGTTCGGGCTCCCTGGGCGACATCGGGGCGCACGTCATCGACGCCGCCCAGTGGGTCGCCGGAGCGGACATCACCGGCGTCTCGGCCGTGCTCGAGACGTTCGTCCAGGAGCGCCCCGTCGGCGGGGACTTCGTGGGCCTGGGCGGCCACGGCGGCGCCGAGGGCCCCAAGGGACCGGTGACGGTCGACGACGCCGCGATGTTCACCGCCCGGTTCGACGGCGGCGCCGTCGGCGTCTTCGAGGCGACCCGGTTCGCGCTGGGGCGCAAGAACGCCATGCGGCTCGAACTCAACGGCTCGAAGGCCTCCCTCGCGTTCGACTTCGAGGACATGAACTCGCTGTGGTTCTACGACTCGGCCGAGGAGCCGAACGCGGGCTTCCGCCGCATCCAGGTCACCGAACCGGAGCACCCGTACACGGGCAACTGGTGGCCGGTGGGGCACGGGCTCGGCTACGAGCACGCCTTCACCCACCAGGTCGTGGACCTCGTCGAGGCCGTCGCGAACCGCGAGCGGCCCCGGCCCTCGTTCGCCGACGCGCTCGGCGTCCAGCGGGTCCTGGCGGCGGTCGAGGCGAGCGCCGCCGACCAGAGCCGCTGGACGGCCGTCTGAATCCTTTTCCGCGGCGGCCCCGGCGAATCCGCCGGGGCCGCCGCGCTCGGTCTCACGCGCCGGGGCGCCGCGGGCGCAGCAGCCCGCGCTCATAGGCCGCGGCGACCGCCGCGGCGCGGTCGTTGACCTCGAGCTTCGCGTACACGTGCAGCAGATGGGTCTTCACCGTCGCCTCGCTGACGAACAGCTCGACGGCCGTCTCCTTGTTGCTGCGGCCCTTGGCGACCAGCGCGAGCACTTCGAGCTCGCGATCGCTGAGCGGGCCCTGCGCCGAGGCCGGTCGCCTGACGCGGTCCATCAGCAGCGAGGCGACCGACGGCGCCAGCACCGTCCCGCCCTCGTGGGCGGTCCGGATGGCGTGCTGGAGCTCCTCGGGGGAGGCGTCCTTCAGCAGGTAGCCGCTCGCGCCCGCCTCGATCGCCGGCAGCACGTCCGAATCGGTGTCGTACGTGGTCAGCACCAGCACCCGCGCCGCCGAGCCCCGGGCGGCGAGCTCCCTGATGGCGGTGACGCCGTCGGTCCCGGGCATCCGCAGGTCCATCAGGACCACATCGGGTTCGAGGGCGATCGCCCGGTCCACCGCCGCGCGGCCGTCGGCGGCCTCGCCCACGACCTCCACGCCGTCGCTGCGGCCGAACACGCCGCGCAGCCCGTCGCGCACCACCGGGTGGTCGTCGACGATGAGGAGCCGGATCGGGTCAGCGGGCATGCGCCACCGCCTGTGGGATCGCAGGGACATCAGCGGAGACGACGGTACCGGCCCCGGGCGAGGACTCGACCGAGACACTGCCCGACAGCCGCCCCACCCGCTGGCGCATCGCCGCGAGCCCGTAGCCGTGCCCGGCCCCGGAGGTGACCCTGGCCGGCGCGAACCCGCGGCCGTCGTCGCGCACGTCGAGCAGCACCCGCTCGTCCATGTACGACAGCGTGAGGCCCACGCGCCCGGCGTCGGCGTGTTTGCGCACGTTCGTCAGCGCCTCCTGCACCGTCCGCAGCAGCGTCACCTCAACCTCCGGGTGCATGGGCCGGGCGTCGCCGGTGACCGTGAACGCCACCGGCACCCCGTTCGCCTCCGACCACCGGGCCGACTCCTCGGCGAGCGCCTCGGGCAGCTGCGCCGCCTCCAGCGTGGGCGGTCCCAGGGCCTGCACGGTCCGCCGCGCCTCGGCGAGGCTCTCGCGCGCCAGCTCGGCCGCGCTGGCGAGGCGGCGCCGGGACTCCTCGTCGGCGCCGTCGGCGGCGTGGAGCTGCGTGATGATCCCGGCGAGCCCCTGGGCGACGGTGTCGTGGATCTCGCGGGCGAGGCGCTGCCGCTCGTCGAGCACGCCCGCCTCCCGCGCCTGCGCCAGCAGCTGCATGTGGAGCCCGGCGTTCTCCTCCAGCGCCGACTCCTTGGCCCGCAGCGCCTCCTCGCGCTGCTCGGTCAGCCGCAGGACCTTGTCGCCGAGCGTGTGGGCGCCGCCGATCGCCAGGGTCTGGACCACGATGACCGCCGTGTACATGACGACGTCCAGCGTCTCGGCGTCCTCGACGATGCCCAGGTTGACCACGGCGGAGGTCGCGCCGATGCCGAGGAAGACCAGCGGCAGCGGCCGGAGCAGGCTCGCGTGGAAGAACCCGGTGATGACGAAGACGAAGAACAGTCCGTCGCGCTCCATCAGGACCGCGCCCAGCGCCACCATGCCGAAGAAGTAGACCGCGAAGCGGACCGGCGGGGGCTCCTCCCACTTCGCGGGGAGCCGCGTGTACCCCAGGTAGGTCCACGCGGCGGCGGCGGCGACGGCACCGGCGGTGAGGAGGCGGTCCTCGGCGGACCCGTCCGTCACGGCCAGGCTCAGCGCCCAGCCGAGAGCCAGCGTCACGTACGGGATCCAGTCCATGATGAGACCGAACATCCACGTGATCACGGACTGGTCCTTGCAGTCCTGCTCCGCCCCGTGCGGTGCCCTCGCCATGCCGATCACTCCCACTTGAAGACCCGGGCCGCCAGCACGCCGAAGACCAGGGTGGTCGCTCCCATTATGACCAGGGGCAGCGCGGAGGGGGCGGTGCCGTTCCAGCTGTCGAGGAGCGTCTGCACGCTCGGCGGCACGTAGTCGCCGATCTCGGCGATCGCGTCGGGCAGCATGAACCGCGGCAGGTACACCCCGCCGAAGAACATGACCACCATGAACAGCACCATGGCCATCCCCGTGGCGGCGCGGCCGTTCGGCGCGACGGCCGCCACGAGCAGGCCGAGCGAGTACACCGCCGCCATGCCGAGCAGGAAGGCGGCCGTGAAGCCGAGCGGGTGCTCGGGGAGCGGCACGTCGTAGACCAGGCGGCCGGTGGCGATGATGAGCAGCGCCGAGACCAGTGAGGCGATGAGGCTGACCGTCAGCTGCGCGGCGAGCAGCGCCGCCGGATGCATCGGGGTGATGCGCATGCGCCGCAGGATGCCGCGTTCGCGGTAGGTCGCCACGATCGAGGGCATGCTGGTGAGCCCGATGACCGACACGACCATGACCAGCAGCGACGGCGCGTAGTAGTCGATGAACCGCACGCCGCCGAACTCGTCGGAGACTTCGCGCAGGACGGGTACGGCGCCGAGGCCGACGAGCAGGGCGGCGGGCAGCAGCAGCCCGATGAACAGCGTCGTGGGGTCGCGCAGCAGCAGCCGGCCTTCGATCCGCGTCAGTTTCATGAACGATCGCATGTGAGTCTCCTGTGGTCAGTTCTTGAGGGTCTTGCCGGTGAGGGCGACGAAGGCGTCGTCCAGGCTGGTCTGGTCGACGCGCAGTTCGGCCGCGATGATCTGGTGGCGGGCCAGCACCGAGGTGACCGCGTGGAGCAGGTTGCCCCGCCCGGTGACCAGGAGCTGCGGTCCGGACCGTTCGACCCGGAGGACTTCGGGAAGCGAGGTGAGCAGCGTCTCGTCGAGCGGCGCGGAGGGCCGGAAGCGCACCCGCTGCTCCTCGCCCGCGCGTGCGATGAGGCCGGCGGGGGTGTCCAGGGCGACCACCCGGCCCGTGTCGATGACGGCGAGCCGGTCGCACAGCCGCTCGGCTTCGTCCATGAAGTGCGTGACGAGGATGATCGTGACCCCGGAGTCGCGCACCTCTTCGATCAGTTCCCAGGTGTCGCGCCGGGCCTGCGGGTCGAGCCCGGTGGTCAGCTCGTCGAGCACGGCCACGCGCGGGCCGCCGATGAGCGCCAGCGCGATCGACAGCCGCTGCTGCTGGCCGCCGGAGAGCTTGGAGTAGGCGACGTTGCGCTTGGCCCCCAGCCCGAGCAGCTCGATGAGCCGATCGGGGTCGACCGGCGAGCGGTAGAAGGAGCCGTAGAGGTCGAGCGCCTCCCGGACCCGGATCTTGTCGGGCAGGCTGCTCTCCTGCAACTGGGCGCCGAGGAGCTGCTTGACCTCGCCGCCGTCCCGCCGCGGGTCCAGGCCCATGACGGACACGCGTCCCGAGTCGGGGGCCCGCAGTCCTTCGACGCATTCGACGGTGGTGGTCTTGCCCGCGCCGTTGGGGCCCAGGATGCCGAAGATCTCCCCTTCCTCCACGGCGAACGAGACGCCGTTGACGGCGCGGTGTCCCTTGTACTGCTTGACCAGGTCTTCGACCTCGATGACAGCCATATCGGCCCTCCTTGTTCGGATGCCTTCAACGGTCGCAGGATTCGGGTGCGCGGCCATCGCCCGAGCAGTGGAGCCGCCGGTGGATTCCACCGGTCAACCGATCGGTGGATGCCGTGCGCCCGCGATGCGCTTGACACCGCAAGTTACTAGTAGTAACGTTACTGTTAGTAACAACAGTGGAGGGGGCGTGGTCGCGATGGCCGCGGTGAAGCGCGTGCCCGCCGCCGAGCGGCGGCGGATGCTGGTCGAGGCCGGCATCGGGATCGCCCGATCCGAGGGCGGGCGGGCGGTCACGCTGGCCCGGGTCGCCGAGGCGTGCGGGGTCACCAAGCCCATCGCCTACCGGCTGTTCGGCAGCCTGCCGACCCTGCTCGCCCAGATGGAGCGGCACGTGGTGGCCGGGTACGAGGCGGTCGTCGCCGAGGCGCTGGAGCGGGCCGCCGCGGAGGGCGCGACCCGGCGGGAGGCGCTCGACGCGCTCGCGCGCGCCTACGTGCGGCACAGCCTGGGCGAGGGGGCGGTCTACGACACCGTCGCCGCCGCTCGCACGGCCGCCGAGAGCGCCGAGGTCCCCGTCTTCGCGCTGCCCGACTCCTACCGCACGGTCGCCCGCGAGGTGTTCGGGGTGCCCGCCGGGCGGGAGGCCCCGGTCCTCGCGATGTTCTTGGGCGCGGCCGACAACCTCGTGGCCGCGGTCCAGGCGGGCCTGGTCGCGCCCGAGGCGGCCGTCGACCACCTGGCGGACGCGTTCGCCCCGCTGCTGTCGGCCGGGGAGGAGGGGTGAACGGCTTCGCCCTCGCCGGGAGCGTCTTCGGCCTCGGCGTGGCCGGGCTGGACCCGTTCGGCGCGCTGATGGTCGTCCCCGCCCTGGCCGCCGGGGCCAAGCGCCGCATCGTCATGTGGTTCTTCGGCATGGCGGCCCTCTGCACGTTGCTGACCGGCCTGGTCGTGGGCGAGTCCGTCCAGCACGTGAGCGCCTGGCTCGCGCGGCTCGCCGTTCCCGCCCCGGTGCGCCTGATCGCGCAGGCGGCCGCGGCGGCGGCCCTGGGCGCCTGGGCCGCTGTGCGGTGGGCCCGCCGGGGCGCCCCGAAGCGCGAGAAGGCGTCGGTGCTGGTCGGTCCGGTCGCGATGGCCTTGGCCGGGGCCTTGTGGGGCGTCTCCGCGGTGACCGACCCCAGCTTCCTCGCGCTGGTCGCCGTCGATGCGGGCGTCGAGAGCCTGCCGGTCTCCACGGCGGTCTTCGCCGGATGGTTCGTCATCAGCCAGGCCCCGCTGTGCCTGGTCGTGCTCGCCCTGGTCACGGGGAAGGACACCCGGCCCGTGCGCGGCGCGGTGGCCCTCGCCCGGCGGCTGGAGGCTCCGGCCGGCTCGGCCGTGACCCTCCTCCTGGCCGCAGGCGCCGTCCTGCTCGCGCTCAACGCCCTGTCCTACCCGGTGGCAGGGCGCTTCTGGCCGCTCTGAGCCGGGCGCTACCCCGCCGTCTCGGCCAGCCGCCGCACCAGCAGCTCGGCCTCCTCGGGGTCCGTGCGGATGCCGAAGACGTCGTCGAGCAGCTTCGGCACCTCGTGCGGCCCCACGGTCGCCTTCCGCGGCTCCAGGCCCGGGCGCTCGGTGGTCCACACGAGCGCGTCGAGCGTGTCGTGCCGGTCGGCGCGCAACCGCTGGACGTAGGGGCGGATGACGAACGGGGAGCGGTCGTTCGAGGCCACGAAGTGGTTCCCGACCGCGAAGTCCACGGGATACTGCGGGTTCTCGGTGAAGACCTGCCGCACCGTCCAGCCCTCCGGCCCGTCCCCGCGCTGAAGCACGGCCCAGCCGGGCGAGCCGTGCGTGATCTCCTGCCACCGCAGCAGGTACGGCCACGGGCCCCCCTCGCTCCGGGCGCCGTCCACCAGTGCGATGGGCTCCAGAGGGCTGGCGCCGAAGCCGACGTCGACCAGCAGGCGCGCGCCCTCCAGCTCCACGAGCAGCATCGCGTGCGTCGCCGGGCGCGGACTGTCGGCGCCCGCGCCGATCTGCACCCGGCCCGAGACGGCGGTGAAGCGGAACCCGAGCTTCTCCAGCACGGCGGCGAAGAGCAGGACGTGTTCGAAGCAGTAACCGCCCTGCTTCCGGCGCACCAGCTTGTCCTGCAACGAAGGCAGGTCGAGCCGCACCCGGCGGTGCAGGAAGCTGTCGAGCGTGCCCCACCGCACGGTCAGCACATGCGCCCGTTGCAGGGCCCCGAGCGTCGCCAAGGTGGGCTCGCGGTCGCCGTCGTACCCCAGGAAGGCGAGATAGGCGTCGAGGTCGAGTTCCTCACTGTTCCACATGTGCGGGCCAACAGTGCCGCCCCATCCCGTATTCCGCCGCAACGGAGGACGTGAGGGACGCTACCGGGGCCGAGCCGGTCGCCCGGCCGGGGAAGCGGCCCGCCGCGTCCGCTCGGGGAGCGCGGCGCGCGAGTACGCTCGCCACGAGCGAATCGGGAGGCACTGCCATGCCCACACGCGTCCTTCACCGAGGACTTGCCGATGCCTGACACGCTGCGCCACTGGCTGATCGGTCTCGGGATCGCGCTGGCCTGCCTCATGGCGGCCTGGGCGGCGCTGGTCCTGCTCGCGCGGCGGCTGCCGCCGGGGATCGTGCGGGACCTCGTCGCGTTCGTCCCCGACCTCGTCACCGCGATCCGGCGGCTGCGGGCCGATCCGCGCGTGCCCCGCCGCGCCAAGATCGCGCTCCTGGTCGCCGCGGTCTGGGTCGCCAGCCCGATCGATCTGATCCCGGAGTTCCTGCCGGTCATCGGCCCGCTCGACGACATCGTGGTCGTCGCCCTGGCCCTGCGCTACGCCGGGCGCACCGTCCCGCGCGAGGCCCTGCTGGAAGCCTGGCCCGGCAACCCGCGCCTGATCGAACGCCTCCTCGGCCCCGCCCGTTGAACGCGCATGGGCCTCAACCCGAACGCCCACACCGTCTTCGAGCCCGGCCGCCGCTCCCGAGGCGTGAAGGGCCTCGATCCCCGCTAACCGACGGCCGCCCGCCGATCCTCTGGTTCCGGTTCGGCGGCGGGGCTGCGGCGGCGCACGAGGACGAGCCCGTGGACGAGCATGACGACGAACGGCACCGTCTGCCCCAGGGCCGAGGCCGCCGTAGCGGACTCCGCCGCCGAACCGGAACCGGCGGGGCCCGGCAGGCCGAGGGTGACGTAGTCGAAGGCCGCGTGCCACAGGACGCCGACCCAGATCGTGTTGGTGCGCAGGACCAGCGCGGCCAGCCCCGTCCCGATCAGGAAGGCGTAGACCACCTGGCTCCAGGTCTCGCTCCAGGCGGCGGTGCCGCCGAGCGAGTTGACGATGTGGGCGAGGCCGAACAGCGCCGAGGAGGCCAGCACGGCCGCCACGACGCCGTGCTTCCGCCTGCGCCAGGCGTACACCAGCAGGAACAGCACCACGCCGCGGACGAGGAGCTCTTCGAGGAACCCGACGAAGAGCACTTCGACCGCCGACACCCCCAGCCAGCCCGCATCGTCGGTGACGTTCCCGCCGCCGAGCTGGAGGAACAGCATCACGGCCACCACGAGCACCGGCAGCCACCACAGCCACATCGCCCGCCACACCGGTCGGCTGGTCACCCCGACCGCCGCGAGCAGGCCCGACCTGGCCGCGATCCACACCAGCACCGCGCAGAGCACCGCCCGCAGCGCCGCGCTGTACAGCGACGTCCCGTAGGCGCTGGAGCCGGTGTACAGGCGGTCGAGTTGCAGCGCGGCCATCATCCCGACGACCACCAGCACCGCGGCCGCCACCGGGTGCCGCTCCAACGCCCGCCACCGCAACGGATGGGCCTCGGCCACCGCCCGCGCCCGCTCGGGCGCCGTCCGACCCGCCAGCTCCCCGTACCGCATCTCGGTCATACGGCGGACGCTATCCGAAACCATTCCGCGTATCAGGAGACTTCGATAATTCCGGTCGGGCCCGAGACCGGCGGGGCGGTGCCGCCGCGCCCGGCCGGGTTTCTCCGCGCCGGCGAATCCCCTGGACTGTCGGCGCCCGGTGCCATACTGTGCCGCATGGCAGATCAGCGCAGCGGTTCCGAGGCCGCCACCGAGTTGTACCACCGCCTGCTCAACGCCTGGAACGACCGCGATGCGGACGCTTATGCCGCGTGCTTTTCCGACCGGGCCGCGATCATCGGCTTCGACGGCAGCCAGATGTCGGGAACCGACGTGGCCGACCAGCTCGCCGGGATCTTCAGCGACCACCAGACCGCCGCCTACGTCGCCAAGGTCCGCGAAGTGCGGCCGCTGACCGAAGACGTGGCGTTGCTGCGCGCCGTGGTCGGCATGGTCCCGCCCGGCCGGCGCGACTTGGACCCCGAGGCGAACGCGACCCAGTCGCTGGTGGCGGTGAAGCGCTCGGGCGAGTGGAGGGCCGAGCTGTTCCAGAACACCCCGTCCCAGTACCACGGCCGCCCCCACCTGGCGGCGGCGCACACCGCGGAGCTGCGCGCGCTCCTCGGCCGGTGACCCGCTCCGGGCGAGTCGACGGGGGCGGTGCGAACCCCATGAGCGCGACCGAGAACCGCACAGGAGGAGTGCCATGCTGCGACAGATCGCCGAGGGCGTGCTGACCCACCAGAGCGAACTGCTCGAGAACAACGCCGTCGTGGTCGAGGGCCGCGCCGGCGCGCTGCTCGTCGACCCCGGGCTGACGGCAACGGAGATGGCCTGCCTCGCAGACGATCTCCGTGAGTCCGGTCGGCGTGTCGCGGCGGGCTTCGCGACCCATCCCGATTGGGACCACGTGCTCTGGCACCGCGGACTCGGCGATGCGCCCCGTTACGGCACCGCCCGCTGCGCGGCGCATATGCGAGCGGTGCGGTCGCACCCGAACTGGCGGGCGCGCGTCGCCGAGGCGCTGCCGCCGGAGATCGCCGAGGAGGTGCCGCTGGACCTGTTCGGCCTCGTCACCGGCCTGCCCGCCGGGACGGCGCGAATCCCTTGGGACGGCCCGGAGGTCCGGATCATCGAGCATCCGGCGCACGCCCCGGGCCATGCGGCGCTGCTCATCGGAGCGAGCGGAGTGCTCGTCGCGGGCGACATGCTCTCCGACGTCCTGGTCCCGAACCTCGACGAGCTGAACGACGCCAACGACCCGATCGGGGAGTACCTCCTCGGACTGCGGCGGCTCGAAGACGCGGCGAAAGGCGTCGACGCCGTCGTGCCGGGCCACGGGTCGGTCTGCGGATCCGAGGCGATGCGCGCGCGGTTCGAGCAGGACCGGGCGTACGTGCTCGCCCTGCGCCGCGGCCGTGTCCCCGAGGACCCGCGGGTCGGCTCGACGGCCAAGCCCGGCTGGGAGTGGACGACCGACATCTCCGCCGAGCGAGTCCGGCTGCTCGCCGAGAGAAGCGAGCGCGGCGCGCCCGGCCCGCGGTGATCGCAGCGCGGGGCGACCGAGCCGCCGCAGGGCCGGAGACGGCTCGCGATCGGGCCGGACGCGAAGGCCCGGCCCGTGCCGGCCCCCGTTGCTACCCTCGCGGCATGGGAGACCTCCGGTACTCGATCAACATCACTGTGGACGGCTGCTGCGACCACCGCGCCCTCGCCGCCACCGACGAGATGCACGAATACTCGGCCGAGATCTTCGACCGCGCCGACGCCCTCCTCTTCGGACGGGTCGTCTACCAGATGATGGAGGAGGCGTGGCGGCTGCCCGAGTCCGGCGAACCGCCCGAGTGGATGGGCCCGGCGACGGTGGCGTTCGCCCGCGCTATCGACGCCAAGCCGAAGTACGTCGTCTCCAGCACCCTCGAAGACCCCGACTGGAACGCCGAACTGGTGCGCGGCGACCTCGTCGAATCCGTGCGGCGCCTCAAGGACGAGCACGAGCGGGGCCTCTACGTCGGCGGCGTGACGCTGCCGCTCGCGCTGGCCGACGCCGGGCTGATCGACGAGTACGAGTTCATCGTCCACCCGCGCATCGCGGGCCGCGGGCCCGCGCCGTTCGCCGGTCTCGCCTCCCACCTGGACCTGACGCTGCTGGGCAGCCGCCGGTTCGCCTCCGGAGCGACGTCGATGCGGTTCGCGCCGAAGCGCTGACCCCCGCCGGGCGCGCGGCTCAGTTCGCCTCGGCGTGCCGCTGCGACAGCTCCCACAGGCGCTGGAGCAGGGCCTCGTTGAGCTCGGTGCTGGCGGGCTCGTTCGCGGCCGAGTCGGGCGAACCGTGGACTTCGGCGTGGAGCTGCTCCATGCGCCGGTCGAGGTGCTCGGCGGCCGCGGCGGCCTCGGTGAGCTCGTCGGCGAGGTGCGCGGGCACGTCGCCGTCGTACTTGTAGAAGATCTTGTGCTCCAGGCTCGCCCAGAAGTCCATCGCGATGGTGCGGATCTGGACCTCGACGACGACCGGGACGGGGCCGGTGGAGAGGAACACGGGGACCTCGATGATCGCGTGGAGGCTCTTGTACCCGTTGGGCTTGGGCTTCGCGATGTAGTCCTTGACGGTGAGCACCCGCACGTCGTCCTGGGAGGTGAGCGCGTCGAGCACCTGGTAGGTGTCGGCGATGAAGCTGCACGTGATGCGCACGCCCGCGATGTCGGTGATGTGCTCGCGGATCGAGTCCAACGAGGGCTTGAGGCCGCGCCGGGCGACCTTGTCGAGGATGCTCTCGGGCGACTTGATGCGCGAGGTGATGTGCTCGATGGGGTTGTACCGGTGCAGGTAGAGGAACTCCTTGCGCAGGATCGTGACCTTGGTGAGCACTTCCTCCACGCCGAACTGGTAGGCCATCATGAAGCGGGAGAAGTCCTCCCGCATCTTGCGGGCGTAGGCGATCGTGTGCGCGTCGGGCGCGGCGCGCTCGTCGGTGCCGTGCGCGCCTCGGATGGTGTCCACGGTTCGAGCGTATGCGCCCGTCCCGGCCGCTGAGGGCATCGACATCGTCATCTCGGTCACGACCCGTGACGCCCGTCTCATCGACCGGGCGTCCGTCCCCGGAGGAACCTGGCCGGAACGCCCGCGGCGGCGGCCATCCGCCCGCCTCGTGTTCGTGGGCCTTTCGGTCGCTTGCTGCAACTCAAGACCGCAGGTCAAAGCCGTACTCGCTCGCGGGCTGGGCCTGATCGCCGATGCCACGGCCCGCGATGGTGCCGGTCGGCCCGAGAAGCCTGTCGGGCCAACCGGCGTCGAGGTCCGGTCTCCTGAAGGAGTCTGAGGTGCGTGGGCGTTCAACCGCCCGCGTGCGGGGCGCGTGCGGCGGAGGACCCTTCGCGGAGGACTTCGCCGGTGAGGTTGCCGTTGGCGTCCGATCCGAGGAAGACGATCAGCCGGGCGACGTCGTCGGAGACGGAGAGCCGTCGGGTGGGGGTTCCGGCGGCGAGCCTGTGGATCACGGCGTCGGGGAAGGCGGCGCGGCTTTCGGTGAGGGTGAATCCGGGTGCGACGACGTTGACGAGAATGCCGTCCCGGCCCCCTTCCCAGGCGATGCTGCGCGACAGGCCGTGGAGGCCGGATTTCGCGGTGCCGTACGGGCCGGGGCCGGGGACGCCTTCCTCGGCCACGCTTGAGGAGACCAGCACGATCCTGCCCCATCCGTTCCGGCGCATGCCGGGCAGGACGGACCGGATGACCGCCACGGTGCCGATGAGGTTGGCGCCGATCATCCGGTGCCAGTGTTCGAGCGGCACATCCTCGAAGCGAACGCTCGGATCGGGCGGACCGTCGCCGCCCCAGTCGACGGCGTTGGCGACGAGCGTGTCGACGCCGCCCCACCGCTCGGTGACCGCACTGACCGCTTCGGCCGCGGTGTCGGGGTCGCCGAGCCGGAACGGGACGGCCATCGCTTCCCCGCCTGCCGCTTCGACCGATGCGGCCACGTTCTCGGCGCCTTCGCGGTCGGCGTGGTAGGTGATCGCCACCCGGGCCTGCTCGGCCCCGAACGCGCGGGCAGTGGCGGCGCCGATGCCTTTGGAGGCCCCGGTCACCAGGGCCACGCGGCCCTTCATGCCTGTATCCATGTCGTTTCCGATCTTCGTTGTCGCAATGGGACGCTCCTGCTCGAGAGCGGTTGCAGGAGTGGTCTCAGGTGGGTTGTTCGGCGCTTTGGCCGAGGGCCGCTGCGAGCGCGGCGGCGGCGCTTAGCGCGGCTGCTCGCGACTCCTCGTGTGCGCCTTTGAACTCGGCGAGGAAGGGGACGTGGAGCGCGTTGGTCATTTCGGTGTGGATGAAATGCAGGTCGGTGAGTTGGAGCGTCTCGAAGTAGGACCGCAGGTAGGGCTCCTGGTGGTCGTGTGCTTCGCGCGGGGTCCCCGGTGCGTAGGAGCCGCCTCTGGCGGTCACCACGACGGCCGTCCGCCCCGCCATCGGCAGCCAAGGGAAAGAGATCTGGTCGATCCATGCCTTGAGCACCGAGGGCAGCGAGAAGTTGTACATCGGGCTGCCGATCAGCAGGACGTCGGCGGCGAGCAACTCCTCGATGAGCGGCCTGCTCACCGCCCAGCTTCGTTGCTGCGCCGGTGTCCGCACCGCGCTTGACATGCCGTCCAGCTCCCGGATTCCGGCGGTCGAAGCCTGGACCGCGATCTCGGTGCGGGCCTCGTCGACGGGTGGCACGGGGTGGGCGCCGAGGTCGCGGTAGGTGTAGCCGCCGCCGGGGTGAGCGGCGCGCCACTCGCGGGCGAAGACTTCGGTGACCTTGCGTGAGAACGAATCTCGCCTGGCGCTGGAATCGATGTGCAGGAGTTGAACCATGATGGCGCCATCCTGTTGAATTACATTCCCGGCTATATAATAGCCGACTGTACAATACTCGATCATGGAACCGCCAAGGCCCCGATCGGGCCGTGAAATCGCACGCGACGCGGGTCCGGTCGGCTACGCGCTCGCGCACGCCGTGCGCGCGCACCGGGCCGACCTGACGCATCGGCTCGCGCTGCTCGGGCTGCATCCGGGCCAGGAGCTCATCGTCGTGGACCTCCACGAGCATCCGGGTTCGACGCAGACCGAGCTGGTGGCGCGCATGGGTATCGAGCAGCCGACGATCGCGAAGGCGGTCAGCCGCATGGAGCGCTCCGGCTTCGTCGAGCGGGTCCAGGACGACGCCGACCGTCGGGTGGTCCGGCTGCGTCTGTCCGAGCAGGGAAGGCAATCGGTCGAGCCGGTGCTGGAGGCGTGGCGCGATGCCGAGGCGGCAGTCGCCGGCAGGCTCGGTGAAGCCGATCGGCGCCTGCTCGTGAGCCTCCTCGAAAGGATCGGCGAGCGCATCCGCTGAGCCGGACCGAACGCGTCATGACCGAACCCGGAACATCGGCCATGGGGTGCAACCGCGTGAGTGCCCGGTTGCGGACTTGGCCCGCATGCGACCGGCCTGACGGCCCGCGGGTGCCCTCGGACCTGACTTGGCAGGACTTTCGCCACGCCTGAGCGCGGTCGCCTATTGTCGCGTCTCCACTGTCCGGCAGGCGCAGGCCGACACCGATGCGGAGCAACACGGCGACCCGATCGCGACCCGGCAGGAGGCTTGCCACCGCAATGCACACGAGGCGAGGTGCTCCTCGGTTTGGACTTCGAACCGGTGGCCGGCGCCCGCGCTCCCTCGGTAGCCGCCGGTCTGGGGCCGGTTCTATGGTTCAGGGATGACTCAGCAGTCGTATCTCACCGAGCTCTTCTCGCTTGAGGGCCGCGCTGCGCTGGTGACCGGTGGCAGTTCGGGCATCGGCCGGGCTATCGCCGGAGCATTGGCGCGGGCCGGGGCGAGCGTCGTGATCGTGGCGCGCAGGGAGCCGGAGCTGGTGGCCGCTGTAGATGAATTCGCGCGCCACGGGTGCCGGGCGGCCTGGGTCAGTGCCGATCTGAGCACCCGCGAGGGCGCTCGCGCTGCGGGGGACGAAGCGGCCGCGAAGTTCGGCGAGCCCGACATCCTCGTCAACGCGGCCGGAATCAACCTCCGGCCCGCGATGGGCGACATCGACGAAGCGGTCTGGGACGCCACGATGGCGGTGAACCTGGAAGCGCCCTTCCTCCTGGGGCAGCGGTTCGGACCCGGGATGGCCGAGCGGGGGTTCGGGCGGATCGTCCATGTCAGCTCCCAGCAGGCGCACCGGGCGTTCGTCCAGAGCGGGGCTTACGGCGTCTCCAAGGGGGCGTTGGAGTCGCTCGCCCGTTCGCAGGCCGAGGCGTGGTCCTCGTACGGTGTCACCTGCAATACGCTCGTGCCGGGCTTCGTGATGACGCCGCTCAACGAGCGGATCGCCGCAGACCCCGAGAAGTCGGCGGCGCTGGCCGCGCGCACCATGATCGGACGCAACGGCCTGGCGGAGGACCTCGCGGGAGCCGCGGTGTTCCTGGCGAGTCGCGCCTCCGCCTACCTCACCGGGCAGTCGCTCTTCATCGACGGCGGCCTCTCGGTCCACTGACCGCATGAACCCTGCCGGCGGCCGTTCAGCGTCGTCCAGCGCCGCGAGTCGGTGGGCGCTACTGGGTTCGAACCAGTGACATCTGCCTTGTAAGGGCAGCGCTCTACCGCTGAGCTAAGCGCCCTCGGGCACGCTGAAGGGCGTGCCGAGCCTGAGAAAGGGTACCTGAACGGGCGGTCGGGCGCGAGTCCAGGGTCTTCGCCGCCCGGGGTAGCGGCCGTCACGGAATCGGAGGGGTGCGGCGGTTGTTGGGGAGGGCATGACTCAACCCATGCGCATCGACATCTGGTCCGACATCTCGTGCCCCTGGTGCTACGTCGGCAAGGCCCGGTTCGGGAAGGCCGCCGCGGCGTTCGGCGGGGAGGTGGAGGTCCGCCACCGCTCCTTCGAGCTCGATCCGGGGCGCGGCACCGACGAGGTCGTGCAGGTCGTCGCGATGCTCTCGGGGAAGTACGGGATGAGCGAGCGGCAGGCGCAGGAGGGCGAGCACCGGCTCAAGGAGCTGGCCGCCGCCGAAGGGCTCGAGTACCGCGCCGAGGGCCGCGACCACGGCGGCAGCTTCGACATCCACCGGGTGCTGCACCTGGCCGCCGAGCGGGGGCTCGCCGACGAGGCGTGGCAGGCCTTCTACGTCGCGAACTTCGCCGAGGAGGCCTCGTTGTTCAGCCGCGAGCGCATCGCCGAGGTCGCCGTGGGGGCCGGGCTCGACGCCGAGGAGGTCGCCGCGGTGCTCGACGACCCCGCGGCCTACCGCGAGGCCGTCCGCGCCGACGAGGCCGAGGCCGCGCGCCTCGGCGCGACCGGCGTGCCCTTCTTCGTCGTCGACGGCAAATACGGCGTCTCCGGCGCCCAGCCCACCGAGGTGTTCACGCAGATCCTTGAGAAGGCTTGGGGCGAAAGGGAACCGAAACTCGTGACGCTCGGCGGCGCCGACGCGGCCGAGGCCTGCGGGCCGGAGGGGTGCGCCGTTTAGCAGGTGACCGGCCGAATCGGGCACGGGCGGTCGCTTCCGGGAATACCCTGAGGTGAATATCGCTCATCGAAGAGGAGGCCGCCACCATGCCGATGGACCGCGAGACACGACTTCGTCTGGTCAACCTGCGCGACGAGGTCGGTGTGCTCTCGCTCTACGTCAACGCCGACCCCCAGCAGCAGGGGTCGCAGCCGCCCTGGCGGAACCGGTTCGAGCAGGGCGTCAAGCGCCTGCTCGAATCGGTCGACGGCACCACCCGGGGCGCCCTGGAGCGCCGGCTCCGCGACCTGGAGCTGGAGATCGAGGACTTCGTCCGCCCCGGCTCCCCCGGCGTCGGCCGGGCCATGTTCGTGCCGCTCGGCGACGGGGAGACGTTCGGCGTCGAGATGCAGACCCCCCTGACCGACCGGGTCGCGCTGGCGACCCGCCCCCACCTCCCGCCCATGTTCGCCGCCTGGGCCGAGGGCTCGCCCTCGGGGATCGCCGTCGTCGACGGCCACGGGATGCGCATCCTCGACACCCGCTTCGGCGTCTGCGAGGAGATCTCCGGCCTCGCGTTCGAGCTCGACACCGACGAGTGGCGCGAGATGGTCGGGCCGGTGAACGCGCCCGGAGCCTGGGGCAACGGCCAGCAGAGCTCGGCCTCGCAGCGGGACCTGTTCGACTTCCGCATCGCCGAGCACCTGGCCAAGTTCCTGGCCGCCGCGCACACCTCGCTGGAGGCGCACGTGAACGCCTTCGGCTGGGAGTTCCTCGCCGTCACCGGCGAGCCCGAACTCGTCGACGCCGCGTCGAAGTCGCTCAGCAGCGGCCTGAAGACCGAGGTGGTGGCCCTGCACCACGTGCTCGGCCAGCGCAGCCCGGCCAAGATCCAGGAGATCGTCGCGCCCGGGATGACCAAGGCCCGCCGCCGCCGCGACGAGCGGCTCGCCGCCGACTTCGCCGAGGCGCCGCCGAAGGCCGCCATGGGCTCGGGGCCGGTGCTGGAGGCGCTCCAGAGCGGCCGCGCCGACCGGCTGGTGCTCGAGCGCGACTCGGTCTGGAGCGGGCAGCGCATCCCGGCCGGGGCGGTGCTCGCCGACGGGATCGTCCCCGACGACCCGGAGGTCGCCACCGCCGTCTCGGAGGCGCGGCTGGGGGAGCAGATGATCGCCATGGCGTTCGAGACCGACGCCTCGGTGTCGATCCTCAGCGACGACGTCCGCCTGCCCGACCAGGCCGCCGGGGTGGGGGCGTTCCTGCGCTGGTGACACCCGTTGAGCCGGATAGTTAGGCTATGCTAACCTTACTTCGGCAGTACGTTCAGGGCCGCGGGTCGCTCACCTCCCGCGGCCCTGATTGCCGTCTCGGGTCCCGGATCACCGCCCCCGCCCCGCGCGGGGGCCTTCTGCTGCGCGGGGTCCGGTGCTACCGTTAATTCAACAAGCGATGAATTAGCACGCTCGACCTCCAGGGAGACGACCATGCCGAACCAGCACGCAGCGGTCATCATCGTCGGCGCCGGGCCCACCGGCCTGCTGCTCGCGGGCGACCTCGCCGAAGCGGGCGTCGCGGTCCTCCTCCTCGAGAAGCGCGGCGCCGAAGGATCCAACCTCTCCCGGGCCTTCGCCGTCCACGCCCGCACCCTCGAAACGCTCGACGCCCGCGGCCTGGCGGACGGGCTCCTGGCCCGGGGCGGCGCCCGCATGGGCAGCGTCGACCTGTTCGGCCGCGCCACCCTCCGCCTCTCCGAGCTGCCCTCGCGGTTCCCCTACCTGCTGGTGACGCCCCAGTACCACGTGGAGGCCGTGCTCCGCGAGCGGGCGCTCGCGGCGGGCGCCGAGATCCGCTACGACACCGAGGTGACCGGCGTCGTCCAGGACGCCGAGGGCGTCACTGCGCGGACCGCGCGCGGCGACTGCACCGCCGCCCACCTCGTCGCCGCCGACGGCGTCCGCAGCGCCGTCCGCGAGGCCATCGGGATGCCCTACCCCGGCGAGGCCGTCCTGCGCTCGCTCATCCTGGCCGACGTCGCACTCGACTCGCCCCCCGAGCAGAGCCCCCTCATCCGCGGCGTCCGCGGCGCCTTCGGCTTCGTGGCCGACTTCGGCGACGGCACCTGGCGCGTCGTCGCCTGGAACCGGGACGACCAGCAGCCCGACGACGCCCCCGTCGACCTCGACGAGCTCGCCGCGGCCACCCGCCGCTGCTTCGGCACCGACTTCGGCATGCGCTCCCCGAAGTGGATGTCCCGCTTCCACTCCGACGAACGCCAGGTCCCCGCCTACCGCGACGGCCGCGTCCTCCTCGCCGGCGACGCCGCCCACTGCCACTCGCCCGCCGGAGGCCAGGGCATGAACACCGGCCTCCAGGACGCCGCCAACCTCGGCTGGAAGCTCGCCGCCGTCCTGCGCGGCGCCCCCGCCGGACTCCTCGACACCTACCACGAGGAGCGGCACCCCGTGGGCGCGGCGGTCCTGAAGTCCAGCGGCGCCCTCGTCCGCTTCGCCGCGACCGACTCGCGCCTCCTGGGCGCGGTGGGCGGGGCCGGAGCGGCCCTGGCCATGCGCATCGGGCCCATCGCCCGCCGCGCGATGGGCATGATCAGCGGCATCGGCATCCACTACGGACACGACAGGATCGTCGGCCGCCGCGCCGAGGACGTCGGCCTCGCCGACGGCTCGCGGCTGTACGAGCGGCTGCGCGGCGGCCGATTCGTCGTCCTCGACGGCACCGCCGACGACCGCGCCCGCGCCGCGGCCTCGGCCGCACCGGACGGAATCACCCGCGTCGTCAGACCCGACGGCTACATCGGCTGGGCCGGCGAGGACGACCCCGCCGCCGTCGCCGCCTACCTCGACGCCCACGCGGGACGCTCCTGAGAGGACGAGCGGGGGCCGCCGCGAGCGGCTATCGTCACAGGCATGGCCGCCACGGGAGAACGACCGGACCGCGACGCCCCGCTCATCGGGAGGGCCGAGGCCCCCCGGCTCCACGTCATGACCTACAACCTCCGCGCCGCCGGAGGCCGCTCCCCGCACCCGTGGACGCGCCGCCGCCCCCTGGTGGCCGCCCTGCTCGAACGCGAGCGCCCCACCGTGCTCTGCACCCAGGAGGGCCGCTTCCGCCAGCTCCGCGAACTGCGCGCCGACCTCGACGGCTACGACTGGCTCCACCTGGGCCGAGAGGGCGGCAGCCGCGGCGAGTCCACCGCGATCCTGTGGGACGAGCGCCGCCTCGCGCCGCTCGAATACGACCACCTGTGGGTCTCGCGCCGCCCCGACGTCATCGGCTCCCGAAGCTGGGGCAGCCGCGCCGTCCGGATGCTCACCTGGGTCCACTTCGAGGACCTGGCGACCGGACGCGACTGCTACGTGGTCAACAACCACCTCGACCACCGCTCCGAGCGGGCCCGCCGCAAGGGCGCCCGGCTCAACGCCGAGCTCGCCGCCCGCTTCCGGGCGCCGGTGGTCGTCGCGGGCGACTTCAACTGCCCCGCCGGGTCGGCCGCCCACCGCACCCTCACCCGCATCGGCCTCGCCGACGCGTGGGACGCCGCCGAGGAGCGGCTCACGCCCGCCTCCTGGGGCACGTTCAACGGCTGGCGGCGGACGCCCGCCGAGGGCGGGGCCCGCATCGACTGGATACTCGTCCGGGGTTTCACGGTCGACCGGGCCGGGGTCAACGCCCGCACCGAGGACGACCTGCCGCCCTCCGACCACTGGCCCGTCCAGGCCCTGCTCAGCTTCGAGTGACCGCCGGGGCCGCCAGCAGCTCGCGGATCTCGCGCACGGCGGCCCTCCCGGCGCGGTTGGCGCCCACGGTGCTCGCCGACGGCCCGTAGCCGACCAGGTGGATCCGCGGGTCGGCCGCGACGCGCGTGCCGTCCATCGCGATGCCGCCGAGCGGCCCGCGCAGCCGCAGCGGCGCGAGGTGGTCGAGCGCGGCGCGGAAGCCCGTGGCCCACAGGATCACGTCGGCGGCGGCGAAGCGGCCGTCGCCCCACCGGACGCCGCCGGGCTCGATCCGCTCGAACATCGGCCGCCGGTCGAGGACGCCCGCCTCCCGGGCCGCCGCGACCTGCGGCGTCAGCGGCACGCCGGTGACGCTGATGACGCTCTGCGGGCGCAGGCCGCGCCGCACGCGCTCCTCGACCAGCGCGACGGCCTCGCGGCCGCGGTCGGCATTGAACTCGTCCTCCCGCCACTGGGGCGGGCGGCGCGTCACCCAGTGGGTCCGGGCGGCGAGCGGGTGGATCTCCATGAGGTGCTGGACGGCGGAGATGCCGCCGCCGACCACGACCGTGCGCAGGCCCGCGAACTCCCAGGGGCCGCGGTACCGGGCGGTGTGCAGCTGGCGGCCCGCGAAGGTCTCCTGGCCCGGGTAGCGCGGCCAGAACGGCCGCTCCCAGGTGCCGGTGGCGTTGATGAGGGCCTTGGCCGTCCACGTGCCGCGGTCGGTCGCGACCTCCAGGCGCCCGTCGGGGAGGGAGCGCACGGACTCGACCGACACCGGGCGCCGGACGCGCAGGTCGAAGGCGCGCTCGTAGGCGGCGAAGTACTCGGGGAGGACGTCGGCGACCGGGGTGTCGGCGTCCGGTTCGGGCACGGGCATGTCCGGCAGCCGGTAGACGCCGTTGACGGTCGCGAACGTGAGGGTCGGCCAGCGGAACTGCCAGGCGCCGCCGGGCCCGGGCGCGTGGTCGAGGACCGCGAACTCCGTCTCGGGCTCGAAGTGCCGGCGCAGGTGGTAGGCGGCCGAGAGCCCGGCCTGGCCCGCCCCGACGACCACGACTTCGACTTCGCGCTCCATGTCCGGTGCAACCGCGGGGCGGCCGCGCCGATTCCTGACCGTGAGGGCGTTCACGGCTCCGGGGCCGGAGGGGCGCGAAAGGGGCGGGCCGCGTGCGGCCCGCCCCTTTTTCGATACGCCTCCCGCTACTTCGCGAGCAGTCCTCGCAGCACGTACTGGAGGATGCCGCCGTTGCGGTAGTAGTCGGCCTCGCCCGGCGTGTCCAGGCGGACGACGGCCTCGAAGGTCTTCTCGGAGCCGTCCGGGGCGGTGGCCGTGACCGTCACGGTCTCGGGGATGCCGTCGTTGATCGCGGCCATGCCGGCGATCGCGATGGTCTCCTCACCGGTCAGGCCCAGGCTCTGGTGCGTCTCGCCCTCGGGGAACTGGAGCGGCAGCACGCCCATGCCGATCAGGTTCGAGCGGTGGATGCGCTCGTAGGACTCGGCGATGACGGCCTTGACGCCCAGGAGGAGGGTGCCCTTGGCCGCCCAGTCGCGGCTGGAGCCGGTCCCGTACTCCTTGCCGGCCAGCACCACCAGCGGCGTGCCGGCCGCGATGTAGTGCTGCGCGGCGTCGTAGATCGTCGAGACCGGGCCGCCGTCCTGCGTGAAGTCCCTCGTCCAGCCGCCCTCGGTGCCCGGGGCCAGCTGGTTGCGCAGCCGGATGTTCGCGAAGGTGCCGCGCACCATCACCTCGTGGTTGCCGCGCCGCGAGCCGTAGGAGTTGAAGTCCGCCGGGCCCACGCCCTGCGCCTTCAGGTACTCGCCGGCCGGGGAGTCGGCCTTGATCGACCCGGCGGGGGAGATGTGGTCGGTCGTCACCGAGTCGCCCAGCTTCGCCAGCACCCGCGCGCCCGCCAGGTCCTCGACGGCGGCCGGGGTCGCCGGCATCCCGTCGAAGTAGGGGGCCTTGCGCACGTACGTCGAGGCGTCGTCCCACTCGAAGGTGTCGCCGGTCGGGATCGGCAGCGAGCGCCAGGTCTCGTCGCCGTCGAACACGGAGGCGTACTCGCGCAGGAACATGTCGCGGCCGATGTTGCCGTCGACGACCTCCGCGATGGCCTCGGGGGAGGGCCAGATGTCGCGCAGGTACACGTCCTGCCCGTCCTTGCCCTTGCCGATCGGGTCGGCGGTCAGGTTGACGTCCATGGACCCGGCCAGCGCGTACGCCACGACCAGCGGCGGGCTCGCCAGGTAGTTCATCTTGACGTCGGGGTTGATGCGGCCCTCGAAGTTGCGGTTGCCGCTGAGCACCGAGGTGACGGCGAGGTCGCCGGACTGGACGGCCCGGGAGATGTCCTCGGGCAGCGGGCCCGAGTTGCCGATGCAGGTGGTGCAGCCGTAGCCGACGAGGTTGAACCCGAGCTTGTCGAGGTAGCTCGACAGCCCGGCCCGCTGGAGGTAGCCGGTGACGACCTGCGACCCGGGCGCGAGCGAGGTCTTCACCCACGGCTTGGTCTCCAGCCCGGCCTCGACGGCGTTCTTGGCCAGCAGGCCCGCGCCGACCATGACGTACGGGTTGGAGGTGTTGGTGCAGGAGGTGATCGCGGCGATGACCACGTCGCCGTGGTCGATCTCGAACACCCCGGCGTCGGTCTTGACCGTCTGGCGGTTGTGCGGCCGGTCGCCGTTGGGCGAGATGGCCGGGGAGTCGGAGGCCGGGAAGGACTCCTTGCTGCTCTGGTCGATCGTGACGTAGTCGGCCACGTCGTGGCGCCACTGGTGGTCGGCCCGGTCGAGCTGGATGCGGTCCTGCGGGCGCTTGGGCCCGGCGATGGAGGGCACCACGGTCGACAGGTCGAGTTCGAGGTACTCGGAGTAGGCGGCCTCGCGGCTCGGGTCGTGCCACATGCCCTGGGCCTTGGCGTAGGCCTCGACCAGGGCGATCTGCTCGTCGGTGCGGCCGGTCAGGCGCAGGTAGTCGACGGTGCGCTCGTCGATCGGGAAGATCGCGCAGGTGGAGCCGAACTCGGGGCTCATGTTGCCGAGCGTGGCGCGGTCGGCGACCGGCACGCTGGAGACGCCCTCGCCGTAGAACTCGACGAACTTGCCGACCACGCCGTGGTCGCGGAGCATCTCGGTGATGGTGAGCACCAGGTCGGTGGCGGTGGCCCCGGCCGGGAGGTCGCCGGCGAGCTTGAAGCCGACGACGCGCGGGATGAGCATCGAGATGGGCTGGCCGAGCATGGCCGCCTCGGCCTCGATGCCGCCGACGCCCCAGCCGAGGACGCCGATGCCGTTCTCCATGGTGGTGTGGGAGTCGGTGCCGACGCAGGTGTCGGGGTAGGCGGCGCCGTCGCGGGTCATGATGACGCGGGCGAGGTGCTCGATGTTGACCTGGTGGACGATGCCGGTCCCGGGCGGGACGACCTTGAACTCGTCGAAGGCGGTCTGGCCCCAGCGCAGGAACTGGTAGCGCTCGCGGTTGCGCTCGTACTCGCGTTCGACGTTGCGCTTGAAGGAGTCGGGGTGGCCGAAGAAGTCGACGATGACCGAGTGGTCGATGACCATCTCGGCGGGCGCGAGCGGGTTGATCCGGCTCGGGTCGCCGCCGAGGTCGCGGACGGCCTCGCGCATGGTGGCCAGGTCGACCACGCAGGGCACGCCGGTGAAGTCCTGCATGATGACGCGCGCGGGCGTGAACTGGATCTCGGTGCTGGGCTTCGCCTTCGGGTCCCACGAGCCGAGCGCGCGGATGTGGTCGGCGGTGATGTCCGCGCCGTCCTCGTTGCGCAGCAGGTTCTCGAGGAGGACTTTGAGGCTGTATGGCAGCCGGTCGTGGCCCTCGACCTTGTCGATGCGGTAGATGTCGTATTCGTTTTCGCCGACCCGCAGGGCTTCGCGGGCGCCGAAGGAGTCCGTACTCACCTGGTGTACTCCCGATTCTGGTCTGGGTTGTCGGTCTCAGTCTGCCGCAGCACCGGGTGTCGGCGACGGAGGTCGGCCGGGAGGGGGAGCGGCGGCACAGCCCGACAAGTAAACAGTACGTCCGTCTTATTTAACGTGAACAACTTTATCACGCCGATTCTAGGCGCCAGGGCGCGCCCGAAACAGTGGAAGCGGAAGGTCCGCACCGAGAAGGCGTTGAAGGCCGGCGGCGACGGGCGGTTGGTGTGCGGTGTTGTTCGCCGCCGCCGGCCCGGTGCGGTGGATATAAGCCTTAAATCGGACTATACGCGGTGGGTTTTCGACCCCTGCACCGGCCCTGACCTAGGACGCGGCACCTGCGGATACTCCATACAGTCAGGACACCGAGGCGATGCGCCGGGCGCGTTCGAACAGCGGACGCGCACCGGCCCGACCGCAGTCTAGACCCCCGGCAGCCGCGGGCCCGCCTCGCGCTGGGCGGCGAGCCACCGCTCCACCTCGTCGGCCGACCGCGGCAGCCCCGCCGAGAGGTTCTCGCAGCCCTCGGCGGTCACCCGCACGTCGTCCTCGATGCGGACGCCCACGCCCCGCAGCTCCTCGGGCACCAGCTCGTCGTTGGCCTGGAAGTACAGCCCCGGCTCGACGGTCAGCACGTAGTCCTCCTCGACCCGGCCCTTGTAGTAGTGCTCGGGCCGCGAGGCCGCGCAGTCGTGCACGTCGAGCCCGAGCATGTGCCCGAAGCCGTGCAGCGTCCACCGGCGGTAGACCAGCGAGTCCTTCTCGAGCGCCTCGTCCACCGGCACCGGCAGCACGCCCAGGTCCGCCAGCCCCTCGGCCAGCACCCGCATGCACGTCCGGTGGATCTCCTGGAACTCCGTGCCCGGCTTGATGACGTCCATGCCCGCCTGCTGGGAGGCGTGCACGATGTCGTACACCTGCCGCTGCAACGGCGTGAACTCGCCGCTCACCGGGAGCGTGCGGGTGACGTCGGCGGTGTAGAGGTGGTCGTTCTCCACGCCCATGTCCATGAGGATCAGCTCGCCGGGCCTGGTGCGCCCGTCGTTGGTGATCCAGTGCAGCGTCGTCGCGTGCGACCCGGCCCCGACGATGGAGTCGTAGCCGATCCCGTTGCCCTCCACGCGCGCCCGCATCCCGAACACGCCTTCGAGCAGGCGCTCGGGGATCGAGCCGGCCGACGGCAGCACCCGGGCGACGTCCTCGAAGCCGCGGACGGTCGCGTCGACCGCGTCCTGGAGCTGCGCCAGCTCCCAGGCGTCCTTGGTCAGCCGCAGCTCGGAGAGCACCGCCGCCAGCTCGCCGTCGCGCGTCGGCGCCGCCCCCTCGGCCCCCTCGGCCGCGAAGCGGGCGTCGATCGCCGGATCGAGGCCGCGCAGCACGCGCACCTGCGAGCGGTGCAGGCCGTCGAGCACCGCGCCGAGCCCTTCGACGTCGCGGCACTCGATCCCCAGCAGCGCCGCGGTCTCGTCCAGCGAGTTCTTGCGCCCGATCCACAGCTCCCCGTACTTCGCCGAGCGGAAGAACTCGTCGGAGTCGGTGCCCTTCCTCGGGCGGCGGTACAGCACCGCGTCGTGGCCCGAGCCGCTCGGGTGCAGCACCAGCACGCCCTCGGGGTCGAGGTCCCCGGTCAGCCACGCGAAGTCCGAGCCGGCCCGGAAACGGAAGTGCGTGTCGTTCGCGCGCACCTTCTCGGCGCCGGTGGGGACGACGACCGCCTCACCGGGGAACGCCGCCGAGACCGCCGCGCGCCGCCGGGCGCAGTACGGCGCCTGATCCCGCTCGGCGACATCGAGATCCGAAGGGCCCCAGCCCGAGCGCATGAACTCCAGGAACTTCTCGGGGAACTTCGGGTCGTGCGGCCGCTCGCCGGTTCGCTTCTCAGCCATCGCAGGTCCTTCTCTTCGGCTCGGGTTTCAAGCGTTCCCCCCGACCGTACCCCGGTGCCGGGGCCGCAAATGCGGTCATGTCGGGTCTGCGTCGCCCGCGCCCCCCGGTTAACCTGAGACGGTGACCGATCGCGCCAACTCGTCGCTGAACCCTCCCGGAGCGGGGGCGGACGCCCCGCGTTCGAACGTCTCCCTCCCGGACTCCCAGATCGAGCAGATCCGCCGCCTCGTGGCCGTCGGCCGGGCCGCCTCGGTGTCGGACTACGTCGTCGACGCCGTCGCCGAGCGCCTCGAACGCGACCGCTCCCTGGCCGAACTCCACGACCTGTTCGAACGCAAGGGCCAGGGCCCCGGGGCCGAGCACCTGGCGTGGGCCCGCGAGGTCCTCGGCGTCAACGACGACGAAGGCGAGGGCAAGAAGTGATCGGTGGCCGAATCCTGGACGTGTCGGCCATCGTCGGTTTCGCCACTTCCATGCCCTACCCGCAGGCCGTGGTCTTCACCGCGCTGGAGCAGAACGTGGTCCTCGCGATCCCCTCGGGAGCGCTCACCGAGGCGTGGTCGCAGGCCCGCCGCCGCGACCGCGACGCCCTGCTGGTGCTCCTCGGGCTCCCGGTCACCGTGGTCATGGAGCTCGACAAGAAGTCCGCGCGCGACGTCGGCCTGATGCTCTCGCGCTCGCGCCAGCACGGCAACATCGCCGCCGGGCACGTCGCCTGGTGTGGCCTGAAACGCCCCGGCTGGCCCATCGTGACCGGCGAGCCGAAGACTCTGCTGGCATTCGACTCTGGTCTGGAGATAGATCAGCTGCCGTGAGGGAACCCTCCGGCCGAGGACCCCGAGAGGGAGACGCATGCACGCCGTACAGGAGAACGCCATGACCGAGGTCGGCCCGCTCGAATACAAGCCCCGCAAGTCCCGCATCGGCGCGTGGATCGGCGGCCTCATGTTCGCCGTCGCGTTCATCGCGCTCTCGTTCTCGCTGGGCGCCCGCACCACCGGCGGCGGCGCCGTCCACCCCGCCGACCAGGCCGGGATGATCGGCCTGGGCCTGATCGGCGGCGGGATCATCCTGTGGTTCCTGCGGCTGCGCGTGCGCGCCGACGAGCACGGCATCGAGGTCCGCAACTTCGCCTCGACCCACCGCCTGCCCTGGGAGGTCGTCGTCGACATCACCGTGCCCGAGCGGACCCAGTGGGCCAGCCTGGAGCTGGCCGACGACGAGGAGCTCGGCGTCATGGCCATCCAGATGTCCGACAAGCAGCGGGCCGTGGACGCCGTCAAGCACCTCAGGGCGCTCTTGGAGCAGTCGCGTAGCTCATAAAGCGGGCGCCGGACCCGGCCCCGCCCGCCGCATGTGGCTATAATTGCTTGTTGTGCGTGCCCTCGGGCAGCGCACCGTGAAGCGGAGCCCAGCTCCCACCCGCAGCCGCGACGGCGAACGGGTCGCACACGGCGCCTCGGTACGAGGCCGTCGTGCCGTGGAATGGGCCTTGGCTGTGCGCCGAGGCTTTTTTTATTGGGAACTGGGGCCTGCTGCGCGAGCGCGTTACCCGGCGCGTTCACGTTGAAGAAGAGACCATTCGGGTCGCCGGTGCGAGGCACCGGCGAGCATCGCGAAACAAGGAGGCCCCATCAGCGATTTGCGCGTTAACGACCAGATCCGGGCACGCGAAGTGCGCCTGGTCGGCCCGCAGGGTGAGCAGGTCGGCATCGTTCCGATCGACAAGGCCCAGCAGTTGGCCGCCGACGTCGACATGGACCTGGTCGAGGTTGCGCCCACAGCCCGCCCGCCGGTCTGCAAGCTCATGGACTACGGCAAGTACAAGTACGAGTCCGCGCAGAAGGCCCGTGCCTCGCGCCGCAACCAGCAGCAGACCGTCATCAAGGAGATGAAGCTCCGGCCGAAGATCGACACGCACGACTACGAGACCAAGAAGGGTCACGTCGTGCGCTTCCTCAAGGCCGGCGACAAGGTCAAGATCACCATCATGTTCCGCGGCCGCGAGCAGTCGCGCCCGGAGCTGGGACGGCGCCTGCTCGACAAGCTCGCCGACGAGATCGCCGACCTCGGCGCCGTCGAATCGGCCCCCAAGCAGGACGGCCGCAACATGGTCATGGTGGTCGCCCCGCACCGCCCCAAGGGCGATGTCAAGGGCGGCGGCCGCAAGAGCGGCCGCGACCGCGACGCGGAGGAAGCCCCCGCGGAGTAGCCACCGCCCACACACCGAGCTGCAGCGGGCGCGCCGCGCCCGCTCGCCAGCGCGGGCACCGAACGATAGGAGAAGCACGATGCCGAAGATGAAGACCCACAGCGGCACCAAGAAGCGGTTCAAGGTCAGCGGTTCCGGCAAGCTGATGCGCCGCAAGGCCGGCAAGAACCACCTGCTGGAGCACAAGTCCTCCAAGCTCAAGCGCGGCAAGGACGGCCGCACCGAGGTGGCCAAGGCCGACCAGAAGCAGGTCAAGAAGCTGCTCGGCCGCTGACCCCCTGTTGACCCACATCCGCTTTATCGCAAGGAGAAAGAACCATGGCACGCGTTAAGCGTTCGGTGAACGCCAAGAAGAAGCGCCGCGTCGTACTCGAGGAGGCCAAGGGCTACCGAGGCCAGCGCTCCCGCCTGTACCGCAAGGCCAAAGAGCAGCTGCTGCACTCGTACACCTACTCCTACCGGGACCGCAAGGCCCGCAAGCGCGAGTTCCGCAAGCTGTGGATCACCCGCATCAACGCGGCCGCCCGCGCCAACGGCATCAGCTACAACCGCTTCATGCAGGGCCTGAAGCTCGCCGAGGTGGAAGTGGACCGCAAGATCCTCGCCGAGCTGGCCGTCAACGACCCCGCCGCCTTCACCGGGCTGGTCGAGGTCGCCAAGAAGGCCCTCCCCGAGGACGTCAACGCCCCGGTCGAGCAGTAGATGACCGCTTCCCCGCCCGGGACGGACGCGCTCACCCCGCGATCGTCCCGGGTCGTCGCCGCCAGGAAGCTGCAACGCCGCCGCGGCCGCGACAAGGCCGAGCGGTTCCTCGCCGAAGGCCCCCAGGCCGTGCGCGAGGCCGTCGCCGCGCGGGCCGTGGACGACCTGTTCTACACGGTCGACGCCGACGTCCGCCACGACGAGCTGATCGACGCCGCCGCCGCGTCCGGAGCGCACCTGCACCCGGTCACCGACGAGGCGCTGGAGAGCCTGGCCGAGACCGTGACCCCGCAGGGCCTGGTGGCCGCCTGCCGCTTCCCCGACCAGCGCCTGCCGGTCGAGGCGAACCTCGTGGCGGTGCTCCACGGCATCACCGACCCGGGCAACGCCGGGACGATCCTGCGCGCGGCCGACGCCGCCGGAGCCGACTGCGTCGTCTTCGGGACCGACTCGGTCGACCCGTACAACGGCAAATGCGTGCGCGCCTCGGCCGGGAGCCTGTTCCACCTGCCGGTGATCCGCGGCGCCGACACCGCCGAGATGCTCGACGTGTTCAACGAGACGCAGATCCTCGCCGCCGACGCGGGCGGGGACGACCTGTTCGCGCTCGCCGCGAACGGCGAGCTCGACGCGCCCACCGTCTGGCTGTTCGGCTCCGAGGCCCACGGCCTCGACGACGCGACCGCCGCCCTCGCCCACCGCCGCGTCGGCGTCCCCATCTGGGGCGGCGCCGAGAGCCTCAACCTCGCCGTGGCCGCGGGCGTGTGCCTGTACGCCAGCGCCGCGGCGCAGCGCCCCGCGCCGTGAGGCCGCCGTGCGACGCGGCGACGGCGCGGCCCGCGGCCCCGCGCGTGCGGTTATGATCGAGGCATGCACGACAGCCACCGCGAATTTATCCAGCCCGCCGGGTGCGGGCGGCGGCGCTAGCTGTCCACTTCCCTCCTGACGGGCTGCGGCCGAGCCGCGCGGCTTCCTTAGACTCCTTTAGGTCCCGCCAGGAGAGAGCACAATGAGCAACGAGAACGAAGACCAGGCTGGCCTGCTCCAGCCCGAGGCCCTGATCAGGGCCGTCAAAGAAGCGAGCGCGGCCATCGAGGCCGCCGACGGCCTCGACGAGCTGGCCGCCGCCAAGTCCGCCTGCCTCGGCGACAAGGCCCCGGTGTCCTTGGCCCGCCGCGCGATCGGGTCGATCCCCGGCAAGGAGCGCGGCGAGGCCGGACGCAACGTCAACGCCGCCCGCCAGCAGATCACCGCCGTCTACGAGGCCCGCAAGGCCACGCTGGAGGCCGCCGAGGCCCGGCGCATCCTCAGCGAGGAGACCGTGGACGTCACCGCCCGCACGCCGCGCCGCCGCGCCGGCGCGCGCCACCCGATCAACGTCCAGATGGACCGCATCGCCGACCTGTTCGTCGCGATGGGCTACGCGATCGGCGAGGGCCCCGAGGTCGAACTCGAGTGGTTCAACTTCGACGCGCTGAACATCCACCCCGACCACCCGGCCCGCACCATGATGGACACGTTCCACGTCGCCGACGGGGACGGCGGGTTCGGCTCGGGCATGGTGCTGCGCACGCACACCTCCACGGTGCAGATCCACACGATGCTCACCCAGGAGCCGCCGATCTACACCGTCGCGCCCGGCCGCGTCTACCGCACCGACGAGCTCGACGCCACCCACTCGCCGGTCTTCCACCAGACCGAGGGCCTGGTGGTCGACAAGGGCATCACGATGGCCGACCTCAAGGGCACCCTCGACCACTTCGCCAAGTCGGTCTTCGGTCCCGACGCCCGCACGCGCCTGCGCCCGTCCTACTTCCCGTTCACCGAGCCCAGCGCCGAGGTCGACGTCTGGTTCTCCGCCCACAAGGACGGCGCCCGCTGGATCGAGTGGGGCGGCTGCGGCATGGTCAACCCGCGGGTGCTGCGCGCCTGCGGCATCGACCCCGACGTCTACTCGGGATTCGCCTTCGGCATGGGCGTCGAGCGCGCGCTCATGCTGCGCCACGGCATCACCGACCTGAGGGACATCATCGACGGGGACGTCCGCTTCCCCGCCGGCCTGCGAGTGGAGGAATAGACGATGCGGATTCCAGTCTCCTGGCTGTCCGAGTACGCCGCCCTGCCCGAGGACCTGACGACCGAGGCGCTCGACGCGGCCCTGGTCGACGCCGGCCTCGAAGTCGAAGCGGTCGACGACCTGCGCGAGCGGGTCGCCGGCCCCCTGGTCGTCGGCCGGGTGGCCGCGATCGAGGAGCTCACCGAGTTCAAGAAGCCGATCCGCCACTGCCAGGTGGAGGTCGGCGAGGACGAGCCGCGCTCGATCATCTGCGGGGCCCGCAACTTCGCCGAAGGCGACCTCGTGGCCGTCGCCCTGCCCGGCGCGGTGCTGCCCGGCGGCTTCGCCATCGGCTCCCGCAAGACCTACGGGCGCCTGTCGGACGGCATGATCTGCTCGGCGCGCGAACTCGGCGTCTCCGACGAGCACGAGGGCATCATGGTCCTGCCCGAGGGCGTCGTCGGCGCCGACGCCCGCCCGGCGGTCGGCCTCGACGACGTCGTGTTCGAGCTGGCCGTCACGCCCGACATGGGCTACTGCTTCTCGGTGCGCGGCATCGCCCGCGAGGTCGCCCACCGGCTCGGCGCGGCCTTCACCGACCCGGCGGGCAAGGCCGCCGAGCCGAAGACCACCGCCGAGTCGCCCTACCCGCTGCGCGTGGAGACCGAGGGCTGCACCCGGTTCACGCTGCGGGCCGTCCGCGGCGTCGACGCGAACGCCGAGGCCCCCGCGTGGATGGCGAGGCGCCTGGCCCAGGCCGGGATGCGGCCGATCGGGCTGGCCGTGGACGTCACCAACTACCTCATGCTCGAACTGGGCCACCCGCTCCACGCCTTCGACCTCGACCGCCTCGACGGCGACCTGGTCGTGCGGCGCGCCGCGGCGGGGGAGAAGCTGACGACCCTCGACGGCGTCGAGCGCGCGCTCGACGCCGAGGACATGGTCATCTGCGACGACTCGGGCCCGCTGTCGCTGGCCGGGGTCATGGGCGGCGCGTCCTCCGAGGTCGGCCCGGCGACCCGCGACGTGCTCATCGAGGCCGCCCACTGGGACTCGGTGGCGATCGCGCGGACCGCGCGGCGCCACCGGCTCTCCAGCGAGGCGTCCAAGCGCTATGAGCGCGGCGTCGACTCCTCGCTGAGCCTGATCGCGGCCCAGCGCGCCGCCGACCTGCTGGTCGAGTACGGCGGCGGGACGCTCGCCGAGGAGGTCGCCGACGTCGACCACCGCAGGCCCGCCGCGGCGATCGTGCTGCCGGTCGACCTGCCGTCGAGGACCGTCGGCGTCGACTACGACCGCGAGACGGTCACGGCGATGCTCGAAGCGGCCGGGTGCGCGGTCGAGAGCGGCGAGTCCGAGCACGGCGAGATCCTCACCGTCACGCCCGCGGCCTGGCGTCCCGACCTGACCGACCCGGCCGACCTTGTCGAGGAGGTGGCGCGGCTGCACGGCTACGCGCACATCCCCTCCAGCATCCCGCGGGCCGTCGCCGGGACGGGGCTGACCTCCCGGCAGCGCCGCCGCCGCCGCGTGGCGCGCGCCCTGGCGGACAACGGGTTCATCGAGACCTACACCTTCCCGTTCGTCTCGCGCGAGCGGGCCGACGAGCTGGGGCTCGACGAGAAGGACCCGCAGCGCGACGCCGTCGCGGTGCTCAACCCGCTCGACGACTCCGCGCCGCTGCTGCGGACGACGGTGCTCGCGAGCCTGGTGGGCGCGGTCAAGACGAACCTGGCGCGCGGCACGAGGGACCTCGCGGTCTTCGAGGAGGGCCTGGTGTTCCGGCCCGCGGAGGGCTGGACCGAGCTGGACGCGGTCGAGCTGCCGGTCTCCCGGCGGCCCGGCGACGAGGCGATCGCGACCGCGATCCGGCGCCTGCCCGTCCAGCCGCGGCACCTGGCCGCGATCATGTGCGGCGCGGCCGTCGACGCCGGCATCGAGGGGCCCGGCCGCCAGGTCGACTGGGCCGACGCGATCGAGGCCGCCGAGATCGTCGCCGAGGCGGCCGGGGTGCGGCTCGCGACCGCCCAGGGCGAGGCCGCCCCGTGGCACCCGGGCCGGTGCGCCGAGCTGCGCGTGGGCGAGGAGGTCGTGGGCCACGCCGGGGAACTGCACCCGGAGGTGTGCGACGCGCTCGGGCTGCCCCGGCGCACCGCCGCGATGGAGCTGGACCTGACGGCGATCCCGGTGCCGGACCCGGCGCCCGCGCCGGTCGTCTCGCACTACCCGGCGACGCTCATCGACGTGGCCGTGGTGGTCGCCGAGGCCGTCCCGGCCGGCGCGGTCGAGGCCGCGCTGCGCGAGGGCGCCGGGGAGCTGCTCGACGGGCTGCGCCTGTTCGACCTCTACCGCGACGCGAAGCTCGGCGAGGACCGCAAGTCGCTGGCGTTCAAGATGGAGCTGCGGGCCGCCGACCGGACGCTCACCAGCGAGGAGGCCGTCGCCGTCCGCGACGCCGCGGTGGCCGTGGCCGCCGAGCGCTTCGGGGCGAGCATCCGCGTGTAGCGGCCGTACGCGAACGAGCCGACGGGGACCGGTCCCCGTCGGCTCGTCTCTTTTAGACGGTTATGCGGCAAAAGTCGGGAGCCGGGGTATGTCGGTTGGTCCGCACCTCTTAACCTACATATGTGGATAACGGGAACCCCTCTCGCATCAACGGCGGGCGGCGGCGCGCGGGACGCGGCGGCCGCCGCGTCGACCCCCGAGGCTCCATCGGCGCGGGCCGCCACCGCGCCGCGGGCGTCCTGTCGTTCCGGCCCAACCGGTTCCACATTATCGCCGCCGTCGCGGGCTGCCTCGTCGCCACCGGCGGGATCGCCGTCGGCGCGACCGTCCTCCAAGGCGAGGACCCCGGCCGCGAGGCGGGCGGGGAGGAGGCCGCGCCCCTGCTCTACGCCGACGGCGAGGCCGTGCCCGGCGACTTCACCGAGCGCCACGCGGGCCTCGGCGAGCAGATCCACGCCGAACTCCAGGCCCGCTACGGCATCGGTCCCGACGAGCTCTACGACGGCGGGAGCGGCTACCGCGTCGTCCTCACCCTCGACCGGGCGCTCCAGGAGACCGCCGAGGCCGCCGACGCCCCGGTCGGCGTCGCCGCCGTCGAACCGGGCAGCGGCGCGGTCCTGTGCTACTACGGCGGCGAGGACGCCACGGGCGTCGACCAGGTCGGCCCCGCCGCCCCGCACCCGCCCTCCTCGGTGTTCGACATGGTCATCGCCGCCACCGCCCTCGAAGGCGGCGCCTCGCTCGAATCCTGGTGGCGCGACGCGGACGCCGACGTGACTCTCACCGACGCCGTCCGCGAGTCCCGCCCGGTCGCCGTCGACGCCGTCGCCGCCGCGTACGGGAGCGAGGCCGTCCTCGACACCGCCGCCCGCCTCGGCCTGACCGCCCTGGCCGACAAGGGCGGCACCCTCCACGCCCTCGAAAGCGGCGGGAACGGCGAGACGGCCGAGGGCTTCAAGGCCGCCGACTTCGGCTCCTACGGCGTCAGCGTCCTCGACATGGCCGCCGTCTACGCCACGATCGCGGGCGACGGCGTCCACGCCCGGACCCATTTCGTCGAACGCGTCGTCGACGAGGCGGGCAACACGGTCGAGGCCGACCAGGGCATCCCGACCTCCCAGGCGGTCACGTCCGAGACCGCCCGGGACCTCCAGTTCCTCGCCCTGGGCGACGGCGACGCGATCGAGGACCGTGAGTCCTTCGGCCTCGCGGGCACCTGGAACGACACCACCGCGCACGCCTGGTACGTGGGGGCGATCCCGCAGCTGAGCGTCGCGGCCTGGGTGGGCCACGCCGATTCCGGCGACGACTCGGGCCTGCCGGTGTGGCGGCAGGTCATGGACGCGGCGATCGCGGCCGGGGGGTACGAGCCCGTGCCCTGGCCCGGCGCGGCCGGGGCCGGATCGGACCTCACCGACGGCATCGAGAACGACGACGGCACCATCGACCCC
>DASTYG010000055.1:0-16818 GCA_035765105.1 Glycomyces sp. | reverse complement strand
GGGGCGTCCGGGCGCGCTCAGGCCCGCTTCGCGAACGCGGCGTTCGCCCACAGGCACCCGGCCAGGGCGATGCCGAGGCACCAGGCGACCGCGGTGGCCGCGACGCCCGCGTCCGGCGCGCCCGCGAGCAGCCCGCGCATGGTCTCGATGACCGGCGTGAAGGGCTGGTGCTCGGCGAACTGGCGCAGGCCCGGCCCCATCTTCTCGGCGGGGACGATCGCGCTGCTGAAGAACGGGAGCATGACCAGCGGCAGGGAGGCCATGCCCGCGGTCTCGGGGGTCTTGGCGGCCAGCCCCATCGCGACGGTGAACCAGCCCGTCGCGACGCCGAGCAGCACCACCATGCCGGCCAGGCCGAGCCAGTCGAGGGGCCCCGCCGCGGGGTCGAGCCCCAGCAGGAACGCCACGCCGAGGAGCGCGGCGACGGCGATGAGGTTGGTCAGCAGGCTGGTGACGACATGGCCGCCCAGGACCGCGCCCCGGGAGACGTCCATGACCTTGAAGCGGTTGATGACGCCCTCGGACGCGTCGGCGTTCACCGACAGCGCCACGCCGCTCAGTCCATAGCAGACGGCCAGGAGCATCAGCCCCGGCGTCGAGTAGTCGATGTAGTCGACGCCGACGTCGAAGGCGTCGCCCATCATGTAGACGAACATGAGCATGATGATGACCGGCATCAGGATGCCGTTGAACACCGAGAACGGGTTCCTGGCGACGTGCTTGAAGTTGCGGCGCAGCATCACCATCGAATGCGATCTCATTTTGCGACCTCCGCGGTGCGGCCCGTCAGGGCGAGGAAGACGTCGTCGAGGTCCGGCGTGCGCACGTCGAGTCCGGCGGCGTCGAGCGAGGACTCGTCGAGCCGGTCCAGCAGCGCCCGCAGCGACCGGGTGCCGCCGTCGCCGGGGACCCGCAGGGCCAGCGCCTCGTCGTCTCTGGTGGCTTCGGGGAAGAGCGACGCGGCCGCGTCGAGTTCGGCGGCGGTGGCGAACCGGAGCCTGACGTGCGCGCCGGGGACGCGGCGCTTGAGTTCCTCGGGGGTGCCCTGGGCGACCAGGCGGCCCCGGTCGAGCACGGCGACCCGGTCGGCGAGCCGGTCGGCCTCGTCGAGGTACTGGGTGGTGAGCAGGACGGTCGTTCCCCCGGCGACCAGCTCGCGGATGATCGTCCACATGGCGCGGCGGCTGCGCGGGTCCAGGCCCGTCGTCGGCTCGTCCAGGAAGATCACCCGCGGGTCGCCGACGAGCGTCATCGCCAGGTCGAGCTTGCGGCGCATGCCCCCGGAGTAGGTCGAGGCGGGCCGCTCGGCCGCCTCCGTCAGCTCGAAGCGCTCCAGCAGCTCGGCGACGATCCGCTTCCCCTCCCGCGCGCCCAGCGGGCTCAGGTCCGCCATGAGCCGGAGGTTCTCCCGGCCCGTCAGCAGCTCGTCCACGGCCGCGAACTGGCCGGTGACGCCGATGGCCTTGCGAACGGCCCTCGCCTCGGTCGCGACGTCGTGCCCGGCGACGCGCGCCGTCCCGCCGTCGGCCTTCAGTAGCGTGCTCAGCACGTTCACCGTCGTCGTCTTGCCCGCCCCGTTGGGCCCGAGCAGGGAGAAGATCGTGCCCGAGGGGACCTCCAGATCGATCCCGTCGAGCACGGTCGCGTCCCCGAACGTCTTGCGCAGTCCTGCGACCGCAATGGCTGTACTGGTCATGCCGACAACGATCGAGGACGGCGCTGACACCGCCCTGACACGCGGCTGACACCGCCGACCCGTGAACGAGCACCGCGTTGGAGCTGCGGAAACGCTCTCGCGGGGGGTGTTTAGGGCGCAGTGCGGCGGGAACCCGGCGGCGACGTACGCGATGAGGAGGCGAATGCGGTGAAGGCTGTGGTGTGGCACGGGACCGGGGACATCCGGTTGGACGAGGTGCCCGATCCGAAGATCCTGGAACCGACCGACGCGATCGTGCGCATCACGCGCAGCGCGATCTGCGGCACGGACCTGCACATGGTGCGCGGCACCCTGCCGGGCATGGTCGAGGGCACCATCCTCGGGCACGAGGCCGTCGGCGTGGTCGAGGAGGTCGGACGGGACGTGCGCGGCCTCCGGCCCGGCGACCGCGTCGTGGTCCCCTCCACGGTCGGCTGCGGCACGTGCTCGTACTGCCGCGCCGGCTACTACGCCCAATGCGACAACGCCAACCCCAACGGGCCGGGGGCGGGCACCTGCTTCTTCGGCGGGCCCGAGTCGACCGGGCCGGTGGACGGCCTCCAGGCCGAGTACGCGCGCATCCCGTACGCCATGACCGGCCTGGTGCGCATCCCCGACGCGGTGACCGACGACCAGGCGATCCTGCTCTCGGACATCTTCCCCACCTCCTGGTTCGGCGCGAAGCTCGCCGAGGTCGGCAAGGGCGACACCGTCCTGGTGCTGGGCGCGGGCGTGGTGGGCCAGTTCGCCGTCGCCTCGGCCAAGCGGCTGGGCGCCGGGCGGGTGCTCGTCGTCGACGGCGTCGAATCGCGCCTGGACAAGGCCCGGGAGCAGAACGCCGAGACGATCGACTTCAACCGGGAGGACCCGATCGCCGTCGTCAAGGACCTCACCGACGGCATCGGCGTCGACCGCGTCATCGAGGCCGTGGGCATCGACGCCGAGCGCCCCGAGCGCGGCCCCGCCGCCGAGCGGGCCGAACGGCAGGCCGAGCGGTTCGAGGCCGAGCGGCGGCAGGCCGCCCCCGACGCGAACCCCGACGGCGACCAGTGGGTGCCCGGCGACGCCCCCAGCCTCGCCTTCGAGTGGGCCGTGGAGGCCGTCGCCAAGGCCGGGAGCATCGGCGTCATCGGCGTCTACCCGCCCGGCTTCGACAGCTTCCCGATCGGCACGGCGATGAACAAGAACCTCACCGTGCAGATGGGCAACTGCAACCACCGCCGCTACATACCGGCGCTGCTCGACCTCGTGGTCTCCGGGACGGTCGTCCCCACCGAGTTCATCACGCAGCACGAGCGGCCCGCGGACGCCATCGAGGCGTACGAGACGTTCGACCGCCGCGAGGAGGGCTGGCTCAAGACCGTCCTGGACGTCGGCTGAGCCGCGCCGATACGACCGGGTAGGCACCGGTTTGAGGGCGTTTTCCGGCTGTTCACGTGTCGTTGGTGGAACGGCGCGCCCGCACCGCATAGCGTCCGGAGACGTGGCGCACCGGCCCGAGGGGCACCGTCCTCGGGCCGGCGGCGCACGCGTCCTGGAACCGACCTTTGGAGAAGCCATGCGCTCCCGATCCTCTGCCCGACGGCTGCCGCTGCTCACCCCGCACCGCGGCGGGCGGGCGGCCATGACCTGCGAGTACCGCTGCGGCAACGCGTGCAGCCACCCGGTGCCGAACACATCGGACAACCCCTACCTGAACGACCTCATCGCCAAGGCCGTCTCGCGCCGCTCGCTGCTGCGCGCCGGGGTCGTGGCCTCGGCCGCCGCGGGCGCCGCCGGATCCCTCGCGGCCCCCGCCGCCGCCGGGCCCGGCTGGCACGACCGCGACCGCACCCCCCGCGGCCTGCGCTTCGACGCGGTGCCGCCCAACACCGACGACCAGGTCACCATCCCCTCGGGCTACCGCCAGCAGGTCGTGATCCGCTGGGGCGACCCGATTCTGCACGGCGCCCCCGAGTTCGACCCCGACGCCCAGACGCCCGAGGCCCAGGCCGGCCAGTTCGGCTACAACTGCGACTACCTGGCCCTGCTCGACGCGCCGTGGGAGTGGCGCCGCCGCATCCTGGTCGCCAACCACGAGTACACCGACGAGGAACTCATGTTCGTCGGCTACGACGGCGGCGCCCCCACCCGCGAACAGGTCGAGATCGCCTGGGCCGCCCACGGCATGGCCGTCGTCGCGCTCGACGAGGACCACCGCTCGGGCGAGCTCACGCCCGTCGTCGGCCACCGCCTGAACCGGCGGATCACCGTGACCACCGAGTTCGAGGTCACCGGCCCGGCCGCCGGGGGCGACCTGCTCAAGACCACCGCCGACCCGACCGGGACGCGCGTCCTCGGCACCCTGAACAACTGCGCCGGCGGCACCACCCCGTGGGGCACCGTCCTGTCCGGCGAGGAGAACTTCAACCAGTACTTCGCCAACACCGAGCTGATCGAGGACCCCGAGCTGCGGGAGCGCCTGGGCCGCTACGGGCTGAGCGGCGGCGCCACCGGCCGCAGATGGGAGCAGTTCGACGAGCGCTTCGACCTGACCGTCGAGCCCAACGAGGTCAACCGGTTCGGGTGGATCGTCGAGGTCGACCCCACCGACCCGAAGTCCAAGCCGCGCAAGCGAACCGCGCTGGGCCGCTTCAAGCACGAGGGCGCCGGCCCGCGCCTGACCCGCTCGGGCCGCGTGGTCGTCTACATGGGGGACGACGAGCGGTTCGACTACTTCTACAAGTACGTCTCCAAGCACAAGATGCGCTCGGGCAACAGCCGGTGGGCCAAGCGGCACAACGACACCCTGCTCGACGAGGGCACGCTCTATGTCGCGAAGTTCACCGGGAACAGCCCCGCCGAGGAGATCGACGGCTCCGGCGAGCTGCCCTCGGACGGCGCCTTCGACGGCTCGGGCGAGTGGATTCCGCTCGCCAGCGGCGACGAGTCCTTCGTGGAGGGCATGAGCGCCGAAGAGGTCTACGTCTACACGCGCCTGGCGGCCGACAAGGTCGGCGCGACCAAACTGGACCGCCCCGAGGACGTCGAGCCGCACCCCGACAGCGGCGTCGTCTACATCGCGCTCACGAACAACTCCCAGCGCGGCACGGACGGCAGGCCCGGACCCGACGAGGTCAACCCGCGCACCGGCAACAAGCACGGCCAGATCGTCGAGGTCGTGGAGGGCGGCGACGACCCGACCTCGCTGGAGTTCGGCTGGCGGCTGCTGCTCGTCTGCGGCGACCCTGAGGACCCGGCCACCTACTTCGCCGGGTTCCCCAAGGACCAGGTCAGCCCGATCTCCTGCCCGGACAACGTCGCCTTCGACCCGCAGGGCAACCTGTGGATCTCGACCGACGGCAACGCGCTCGGCTCGCACGACGGCCTGTTCGGCGTCGCGCTGGAGGGCGAGCACCGGGGCCAGGTCAAGCAGTTCCTCACCGTCCCGACCGGCGCGGAGACGTGCGGGCCGATCGTGGAGGACCGGCACGTCCTGGTCGCGGTGCAGCACCCCGGCGAGGTGGACGGCGCCAGCGCCGAGGAGCCGGCCTCGGAGTGGCCCGACGGCCCCGGGAGCCTGCCGCGGCCCTCGGTGGTCAACGTGACCCGGAAGGGCTTCGGCCGCATCGGGCGCTGACCGCGCGGAACGGAAGACGGGGAGCGGCCCCGCGGTCCACTGGAGACCGCGGGGCCGCTCCGTCCGCTCAGAGGGACCAGTGCTGGTTGGTGCCCGAGTGGCAGTCGTACTGCTTGAGCCTCGCGGAGTTCTCAGTGGACCCGCTGGTCACGTCGACGCACTTGCCCGAGTGCCGGGCGACGAGCTGGACGTGGCCGCCGCCCGCGTCGCGCAGCTCCCACTGCTGGTTGTGGCCGCCGTTGCACGGCCACTGGATGATCTGCGCGCCGTTGGCCGTCGAGGCCCCGTCGACGTCGAGGCACTTGCCCGAGCTCCACGACGTGATCTGGTAGTAGCCGCCGCCGGTGCTCTGGACCTGCCAGCGCTGGTTGTCGCCGCCGTTGCAGGTGTACTGGATGATCTCGGCCCCGTCGGCGGTCGAGCCGGAGACGACGTCGGCGCACTTGCCCGAGTGCCGGGCCCTCATCGTCGTCGTCTCGCCCGCGACGCCCGCGACCACGCCGGTCGCGGTGTCGATCGTGATCTGCGGGGACCAGTCCATCGCCAGGGTGGTGGCCGAGGGGAACCGCAGCGGCAGCCACACGTAGGTGGACTCGTTCGGCGGCCCGCCGCTGGCCCCGGCCCACCGGTCGCCCATGTACATGTAGGACGTCTGCTGGGAGCCGGAGATCTCGAGCACGTACGTCGGCTGCGAGCCGTAGGTGGTGCCGTCGCCGAGGTTCTGCCAGCCGCTCCACTGCCCGGCGGGGAAGTCGGTGGTGGTGGCGTACTTCGCCTGGTTGGGGTTCCATCCGGTGGCGCCGGAGGTGACCAGGAAGTAGACGCCGCCGCGCTTGAAGACCGCCGGGGCCTCGCGGTGGTCGCCGTCGAAGGAGTACAGCAGCTCCTCCACGTCGAGGTAGTCGTCGGTGAGGCGGTAGATGTGCAGGTCGTAGTTCTCGCGGGCCGCCGAGATCAGGTAGGCGGCGCCGTCGTCGTCGACGAAGACGGTCTGGTCGCGGGACATGTGCCCCAGGGGCCGGAAGGAGCCCCGGTAGGCGTAGTCGCCGTCGACGGTGTCCGAGACCGCCACGGCCACTTCGGCGTCGCCGTAGTCCGAGCCGTTCTCCTTGTGCGCCCACATGACGTAGTGGTCGTACTCGGCGTTGTAGATCACCTTGGGCCGCTCGATGTTCGCCGGGTCGAGCTCCGGGTGCGAGTTCCTGGTGAGGATGTCGTTGGCGTGGGTCCAGTCGACCATGTCGGTCGAGCGGTACATGGAGACGGCGTTGAACAGGTTCCCGCCGTCGACGCGCTGCTCGCCGAGCATGTAGTAGTAGCCGCCGTCCTCGATGACGCCGCCGCCGTGGGCGTGCATGACGGTGCCGCCAGTGGTGATGATCTCGGTGCCGTTGACGAAGGTCTGCGGCGCGGCCTGGGCGGGCACGGCGCCCGTCGCGGCCGTGAGCAGTGCCGTGGCGCCGATCAGGGCGGCCTTCCATGCTCGTCGCATGTCGGTCCTTTCGCTCGGCTCACCCGTCGTCCGGGTCGGTGCCGCTGCGGCCGGGCGGGGTCGCCGGCCGTCCGGGGATCGGGCGCGGCTCGCTGCGGTCGCGTGGTCGCCGGGGGTGAGCCGTTCCAGCATTTCATATATTTAAATACTTGTAAATAGGGTCATAGGAAGCGCGCGCCGCCGCTCGGAGCGCGGGGCCGTGAGGTGGCGCGACACCGCCCGAACCCAATTATCCATAAAGGAATGACTGTGGGTGTTGATGCGCTCTGTTTTATTGGGGCCGTTGAAAACACCGAAAACCGGGTGGGGGAGTAGCGCGCGCAAGTGGTCTGGTAGAGTTCTGCCCGATCGCCGATGCGGCGGTCGGAGGCCGGGTGTCCTGCGGGGGGCACCGATCCGGTTCGAATCCGGTCCTGGCCACTGCGCCCGAGAGGGCGGAGAAGCTTGTCTTCGAGGGGTATGGGCCCTGGTCGGCGGTGACGCCGGCCAGGGCCTTTTTCCTTTCCCGCATCGGTCAGGCGGCCCGGGGGAGCGGGGCGGTGGCCGATGCCGGGGTGATCGCGAGGCGCGAGAAGCGCCAGCCCGCGCCGGTGCGGCGGGCGCCGAGGCGGTAGCGCGAGGTGTGCAGGACCACCTCGCCGCCCTCGGTGGTGAGGGCGATGGCCGCCGAGAAGCGGACCGACGCGCTGTCGCCGTCGAGGTCGACCACGACGCCGGTCGGGAGGTGGTGGGTCGCCGCGTACTTGCCGTGCGCGCGGTTCGCGAGTTCGGCGATGGCCGCCGGGCCCTCCGCCTCGCCGCCGGGGGTGCGGGCGGTGGCGTCCTCGGTGAAGAACGCCTCGGCGCCGTCGCGGCGGTGCCCGTCGAGCCAGAGCGCCTCGCGGGCGACGAGTTCGGTGAGTTCGAGCCGGTCGGCCAGTTCGCGGATGCGGGCGTCGGACATGTCGACTCCATTCGATTAGTGCGTCTAATGTTTATTGCACTAACGAACTTACATCGTTAGTGGCGCTAACGCAAACGGGGGTAGGGTGGCCCCATGGAACACGGCAACGACCTGCGTTTCGACCGCGGCGAGCGGATGCCCGCCCGGTACCGGCGCCAAGCCGCCCGGCTGCTCGGCATGACCGCCGCCCAGACCGCCCGCCTCGCGCAGGGCGCGTTCGCCTCCGTCGGCGCGCACAAATGGCACTACGGGGTCCTCGCGGCCCTCGACGAGTTCGGGCCCGGCAGCCAGGCGGCCATCGCCGACCGCACCGGCATCTACCGCTCGGACCTCGTCGCCGCCCTCAACGAGCTCGCCGCGGGCGGCCACGTCGAACGCAGCCCCGACCCGGCCGACAAGCGCCGCAACGTCATCACCATGACCGAGTCCGGCCGGGCCCGCCTGGAGGAGCTCGACCGCCTCACCGCCGAGGTCAACGAGCGCATCCTCGCGCCCCTCGACGAGGCCGAGCGGCGGCGGCTCTTCGCGCTCCTGGGCCGCCTCAACGAGCACCTCGCCCGGGAGTCGGCCCAGGGCGTGCTCAAGGACTCCGGACGGGCGTTATCCGGACCGTTCGCCGCGACCGCTACCGCAGCCGCCGCATGATCTTCTCCTTCACCGACGTGAACGGCGGGTAGACCACCTGCATCGTGTCCGGCGCGAGCGGCTTGTCCAGCACCGCCTTGGCGTGGCTGAAGGTCTCGATCGACCACTTCCCGTGGTACGCGCCGATCCCCGAGGCCCCCACGCCGCCGAACGGCAGCCCCGGCACGTCGATGTGCGCCATCGGCACGTTGAACCCGACCGCGCCCGAGGACGTCCGCGTCAAGAGCCTGCGCCGGGTGGTGTCGGCGTTCGTGAACGCGTACAGCGCGAGCGGCTTCTCCCCGGCGTTGACGAACGCGATCGCCTCGTCGAGCGTGTCCATCGCCAGGACCGGCAGGATCGGCCCGAAGATCTCCTCGGCCATCACCGGGTCCTTCGCGTCCACCTCGGCCAGCACCGTCGGCGCGATGTACCGCGACTCGCGGTTGTGCCCGCCCCCGCACACCAGCCGGCCCGCGTCCAGGAGCGCGGTCAGCCGGTCGAAGGACCGGTCGTCGACGATCCGCCCGTAGTCCGGGCTCTCGGCCGGGGCGTGCCCGTACATCTCGCGCACCGCCTCGGCCAGGTGCCGCTCCAGCTCGGGGCCCACGCCGTCGAGCGCGATCACGTAGTCCGGCGCGAGGCACGTCTGCCCGGCGTTCATGAACTTCGCCCACGCGATCCGCCGCGCCGTCACCGCCAGGTCCGCGCCCGGCTCGACGAGCGCGGGGGACTTCCCGCCCAGTTCGAGCGTCACCGGCGTCAGGTGCTCGGCCGCGGCCCGGGCGACGATCCGCCCCACCCGGGCCGAGCCGGTGAAGAAGACGTGGTCGGTCCGCTCGGCCAGCAGCGCCGAGGTCGTCTCCGGCCCGCCCTCGACGACGGCGACGGCCTCGGGGTCGAGGTACTCGCCCAGCAGCCGCGCCAGCGTCGCCGAGGTGGCCGCGGCGGACTCCGAGGGCTTCACGACGACCGCGTTGCCGCAGGCGAGCGCGCCCGCCAGCGGTCCGAGCGTCAGCTGCACCGGGTAGTTGAACGGCCCGATGACCAGGACCACGCCGAGCGGTTCGCGCAGCAGGTAGGAGCGGGCGGGCTGGAGGTGCGGCGGCGTGTGGACCCGCTTGGGCCGCAGCCACGACCGCAGGTGCTTGCGCATGTTCCGGATCTCGGCGGAGACGAAGTCGACCTCGGCGAGAAGGGACTCGGGCGCGGCCCGGCCCAGGTCCGAGCGCAGCGCGTCGACCAGTTCGTCGGCGGCCTCCTTGAGCATCCGGTCGAGCCCCTTGAGCTGCTCCAGGCGCCACGGGACCGGTTTGGTGCGCCCGGTGTCGTAGTACGAGCGGAGCCGGGCGACGGCCGCGGAGGGGTCGGCGTCGAAGGCGTCCGAAGGGCTGGGTGCGGGAAGGTGCTCGCTGGCCATGCTGCGAGCGTATCGGGTCCGCGCCGCCCGAGGTGGACACACGGTTTGCCCCGCTTTGCGTGTGGTACCGGGCACACGTCGGCGGTGAGGTGCAGGCAATATGAAAAGATTTCCGAATGCCCACAGCGATCCGAACCCGAATGCTGTCCTGGACCGCCCTCGTCCCGCTCTCGGGACTCGTGCTGCTCGTATTCGCATGGGGCCGCGATCTCGGCGTCCTCCCCGTCGCCATCGTGGCCGCCGCGCTGGCCGGCTCGGTGCTGGCCGCCGTCCACCACGCCGAAGTCGTCGCCCACCGGGTCGGCGAGCCCTTCGGCTCCCTGGTGCTGGCCGTGGCCGTCACCGTCATCGAGGTGGCGCTCATCGTCACCCTCATGGTCTCCGGCGGCCCCGAGACCTCCACACTGGCCCGCGACACCGTCTTCGCCGCGGTCATGATCACCGTCAACGGCATCATCGGCCTGTCGATCCTGGTCGGCGCCGTCAAGTACGGGACGACGCCGTTCAACCCCGAAGGCTCCGGCGCGGCCCTGACGACGGTCGCCGCGCTCGCCACCGTCTGCCTGGTGCTGCCGACCTTCACCCTCTCCGAGCCGGGACCGGAGTTCACCACCTCGCAACTGGTCTTCGCCGCACTGGCCTCACTGGCCCTGTACGGCATGTTCGTCTCCGGGCAGACCCGCCGCCACCGCGACTTCTTCCTCCCGGTCGACGACGACGGCAACATCGACGAGGAGGAGCACGCCTCCCCGCCGAGCGGCCGCCGGGCGCTGCTGAGCCTGGGCCTGCTCCTGGCCGCGCTCGTGGCCGTGGTCGGGCTCGCGAAGATCGCCTCCCCGGCGATCGAGGCGGGCGTGGGGGCCGTGGGCTTCCCGCCCTCGTTCGTGGGCGTCGTCATCGCCCTGCTCGTGCTCCTGCCCGAGACGATCGCGGCCGTCAGGGCCGCCCAGCGCAAGCGGATCCAGATCAGCCTCAACCTCGGCTACGGCTCGGCCATGGCCAGCATCGGCCTGACGATCCCGACCATAGCGGTGGCCTCGATCTGGCTCGAAGGCCCGCTGACGCTGGGCCTGGGCCAGACGCAGATGGTGCTGCTGGCGCTGACCGTGGTCGTCAGCGTCCTGACCGTGGTGCCCGGCAGGGCCACCCGGATGCAGGGCGGGGTGCACCTGGTGCTCCTGGCGGCGTTCCTGTTCCTGGCGGTCAACCCCTAGCCTGGAGCGAGGCCCACACGTCCCAGCCGAGGCGGGCCAGGAGCGCGAGCACCGCGATGAGCAGGACGGCGCGCACGAAGCCCGAGCCCCTGGCGATCGCCGTGCGGGCGCCGATCCACGCGCCGGTCATGGTCGCCAGGCCCATCGCCAGGCCCAGCAGCCACCACACGTTGCCCTGGAGGGCGAACACGGCGAGCCCGCCGAGGTTCGTGGCGACGTTGACGACCTTCGTGTGGGCCGCGGCGGTCACGTAGTCGAAGCCGAGCAGCGCGGTGAACGCCACCGACAGGAAGATGCCGGTGCCCGGCCCGATGAGGCCGTCGTAGAAGGCGATCGCCACGCCGCACGCGAGCATGACCGCCGCGGCCCGCCACGCGGTGCGCAGCTTCGGCTGCGGTTCGATGCCGAGCCGCGGCCGCGAGACGACGAGGATGAGCACGGCCAGCAGGACCGCGATGACGATGGGCTTGAGCGCCTGCGAGGCGAGGGCGGCCGCGGCCGCCGCCCCGGCCCCGGCCCCGGCCAGCGCCAGGGCCACCGTCGGCCACAGCAGCCGGTGTTCGAGCTTGATCTTGCGGGCGTAGGTGATCGCGGAGACCGAGGTGCCGCAGATGGAGGCGAGCTTGTTGGTGCCCAGCAGGAGCGCGGCCGGGGCGTGCGGGAAGGCCACGAGCAGGGCCGGCAGCTGGACGAGTCCGCCGCCGCCGACGACCGCGTCGATCCAGCCCGCGAACAGCGCCGCCGCCACCAGCAGCGCGATCAGGGAGGCGTCGAGCTCTAGGGGCACGCGCAGAGCTTAACTAGCCGCACGGCCAGTAGACACGCCGATGAGGTGAGGAACACGTGTCGGTCCGTAATCGTCTGCTATCAACGGGTCATGGACTTGACGAAACCCATGACGCACTTGGTGAAACGCGGATACGAGTATACGTTCACGCCCGACGAGGCCCAGCGACGCAACCTTGAAGAGACGATGGAAGCCGTTCGCGCCGTTTACAACTGGTCGCTATCGGTGTTCCGGAAGGAGTGGCGGAAGGGGAGCGGGAAACTCACCTACGCCGAGATCTCGTTGAAGCTGACAAGGTGGAAGAACCAGCCTGCGAACCGCTGGGTCAAGGCGTACTCCTCGGTGCCGATGCAGCAGATCGCGCGGCAGCTCCACACCGAGTACCACGCGTTCATCAACGGCAGGCGCTCCGAACCGGTGCCCAAGGAGCACGGTGAGCAGCAGGAGCTGGTGTACTCGCGGGCCGGGTACTACCTCAAGGGGCGCGAGGTCAAGCTCGCCAAGCACCGCGCGCCGCTGGACATCGACTGGGGGCTGGAGCGGCCCAGCCGCGACGACATCACCTCGATCACCGTCATCAGGAAGGGCGACGGCTCGTGGCGCCTGTGGATCGTGGCCGAGGAGTTCATCGAGGTGCCGCGCCAGAAGCCCCCGGAATGCGGCGAATGCGGCCGGGCGATGGAGGAGGAGTAGCCGGGACGGCGCTTCGGACCGCTGTTCGGCCCGCCCGCCGCGCCCCGGGGCGCGGAGAAGCCCGGTCGGGGAAAACCCTTCGAACCCCGACCGGGCGGTGGTGGTCCAGCGCGGCGTTGACAGGGGAGCCTGCGTTGCTGAACCGTGTCGAGGAGCGGCGGTCGGGCCCGGGCGGCTTCTCGGTCGGGCCCGCCGCGCGCACGCTCGGCGTCTCTTCACTTGGGCGGGAGCGTCGCGCCCGCATCTTCACTGTCGCAGCTCGGCGGCGATATCGGAAGCCGCACGCCGCCGCGTTCTACTGCCGCAGCTCGGCGACGGCGACGGTGAGCCGCTTGCCGTAGTCCTCGTCGGCCTTCGCGAAGTTCGCGATCGCCCGCTCGATGATGTGGTCGTGCGTGACCCCGGCGAGCGCGCCGGCCATGTTCGCGATGAGGCGGTCCTTCTCCTCCTCGGTCATGAGCCGGTAGAGGTTCCCCGCCTGCACGAAGTCGTCGTCCTCGGCGTGGCGCGGGGTCTCCCACGTGCCGGTGGCGCCGCTGACCTGGACCGGGGCCCACAGCGGCTGACCGGTCTGGTCCGGGCCGCCGAACGAGTTCGGCTCGTAGTTCTTGCTGCGGCCGTGCCGTCCGTCGTAGCCGTAGCCGTCGCGGTTGTTGTTGCGCGCCACGGTGGCGTGCGGGCGGTTGACCGGCAGGTGGTCGGCGTTGATGCCCACGCGGTAGCGGTGCGCGTCGCCGTAGCCGAACAGGCGTCCCTGGAGCATCTTGTCCGGGCTCGGCCCGATGCCCGGCACGAAGTGCGCCGGGGAGAAGATCGACTGCTCGACCTCGGCGAAGACGTTGTCGGGGTTGCGGTTGAGTTCGAGCTTGCCGATCTCGATCCGCGGGTAGTCGGCGTGCGGCCAGACCTTCGTCAGGTCGAACGGGTTGAACCGGTAGGTCGCGGCGTCGGCGGCCGGCATGATCTGCACGTAGACCGTCCACGACGGGAACTCGCCGCGCTCGATCGCCTCGCGCAGGTCGCGCTGGTGCGAGTCGGGGTCCTTGCCCGCGAGGACGTCGGCCTCGTCCTGGGTGAGGCACTTGATGCCCTGGTCGGTCTTGAAGTGGTACTTGACCCAGAACTGCTCGCCCTCGGCGTTGACCCACTGGAAGGTGTGGGAGCCGAAGCCGTCCATGTGGCGGTAGGAGGCGGGGATGCCGCGGTCGCCGAACAGCCAGGTCACCTGGTGCACCGACTCGGGGCTCAGGCTCCAGAAGTCCCAGACGTTGTCGGCCTCCTGGCTGCCGGTGTACGGGTCGCGCTTCTGCGTGTGGATGAAGTCGGGGAACTTGATCGCGTCGCGGATGAAGAAGACGGGCGTGTTGTTGCCGACCAGGTCGTAGTTGCCCTCTTCGGTGTAGAACTTCAGGGCGAAGCCGCGCGGGTCGCGCACGGCGTCGGCCGCGCCGAGGTTGCCCGCCACGGTCGAGAAGCGCAGGAACGTCTCGGTCTCCTTGCCGACCCCGTTCAGGAAGGCGGCGCGGGTGTACTGCGAGACGTCGCCGGTCACGGTGAAGGTGCCGTACGCGCCGGCGCCGCGGGCGTGCACGACGCGCTCGGGGATGCGCTCGCGGTTGAAGTGCGCCAGCTTCTCCAGCAGCACCTGGTCCTGGATGAGGAGCGGTCCGCCAACTCCCGCCGCCTCGCTCTGGTTGTTGTCGGCCAACGGCGCGCCGGACTCGGTGGTCATCGGCCCCGCGGTGTTGTCGAACTGCTCGCTCATAGAGCGTCCTTCCTCGCTGTGATGCATCTGAGACCGGCTCGGATACGTGCGATCGGCCGGGCCTCGGTTCCTTCGAGTCGATCCTAGCTTAGACTGCGTCTAATGAAAGATCCAGTCTCAGGTAAGTGGTGCCACAGTGTTCCTGCTGCTAGGCTGGGTACACCTCCCGAAGACCATCCTGAGAGACGACCATGAGCGACCTCGTTACCCGGCTGCGCCGGCACCAATGGCGCATGACGCCGCAGCGCCGCGTCATCGCCGAGACGCTCGACGGCGCTCACGTGCACTACACCGCCGACGAGATCCTCGACCGCGCGTGCGAGCGCATGCCCGAGATCTCCCGCGCCACCGTCTACAACACCCTCAACGAGCTGGTGGCCCTCGGCGAGGTCCTCGAACTCAACTTCGACGGCCGCTCCAAGCGCTACGACCCCAACGTCGACCACGACCACCACCACCTCATCTGCGACGGCTGCGGGGTCACCAAGGACGTCCACACCGTCGCCGACCCCCTCGATTGGCTCCCCGGCGACGAGCGCCACGGCTTCACCGTCGCCAAAGCCTCCATCACCTTCCGGGGCCGCTGCCCCGAGTGCGCCGCGAACGGCTGACCGGCCCGGGCGGGCGGCGCCACCGCCGAACGCGCCGAACGGCGTTCGGGCCGCCGCCGCACCGCGCCGCTCGTTAGGCTTCCACGCATGAGGCTGACGAAGGAACCCTGGAAATCCCCCATATGGCGCTCCGGACCCGCGTTCCTGTACTCGCGAAAGCCCCTCGCCCGCTACGTCGGCCGCCCCGCCGCCGAGTTCCTCAAGATCGAACCGGCCGCGGGCATCGTCCTCCTCGCGTGCGCCGTCATCGCCCTGCTGTGGGCCAACTCCCCGTGGGGCCAGTCCTACACCGACCTGTGGGCCACCGAGATCACGCTCCGGTTCGGCGACTTCACCCTCTCGCACGACCTCGCGCACTGGATCAACGACGGCCTGATGGCCGTCTTCTTCTTCGTCGTCGGCATGGAGATCAAGAGCGAGATCGTCTCGGGGGAGCTGCGCAACGTCCGCAACGCCGTCACGCCCATGGCCGCCGCCCTCGGCGGCATGGCCGTCCCGGCCCTGATCTACACCGCCTTCAACTTCGGCGGCGAGGGATCGCACGGCTGGGGCGTCCCGATGGCGACCGACATCGCCTTCGCGCTGGGCATCCTCGCCCTGTTCGGCAGCCGCATCCCCTCCCCGGCCCGGATCTTCCTGCTCACCCTCGCCATCGTCGACGACCTCGGCGCCATCGCCGTGATCGCCGTGTTCTACACCGACCGCCTCTCGGCGGCCTGGCTCGCGGTCGCCGCGGGGCTGGTCCTCGCCGCCGTCGCGATGCGGCTGCTCAACGTCTGGTCGGCCCCGGTCTACATCGTCATCGGCATCGCCCTGTGGGTGGCGATGCTCGAATCGGGCGTGCACGCCACCATCGCGGGCGTCATCATGGGGCTGCTCATCAGCGCCAAGCCCCTGCTCGACCCCGCCGTCGCCCACGCCGAGGCCCAGGAGATGGCCGAGGGCGGGCTCACCGCCGCTGAGACCGAGCGGCTCGTCAAGCTCACCCGCGACGCCTCGCCCCCCGCCGAGCGCCTCCAAGAGCGCTTCCACCCGCTCTCCTCGTACGTGGTGCTGCCGCTGTTCGCGCTCGCGAACGCCGGGGTGGCGCTGTCGGGCGACGTGCTCGCCGCGGCCTTCGGCTCGACGGTGACGATCGGCGTCGCCGCGGGCCTGGTGGTCGGCAAGGTCGCCGGTATCACCGCCACGACCTGGCTGGTCGTCAAGTCCGGCCTGGGCCGCCTGCCGGAGGGGACGACGTGGCGGCTCATGGCGGGCCTGGCGACCGTCGCGGGCGTCGGCTTCACCGTGGCCCTGTTCATCACCGAGCTGGCTTTCGGCGGCGGCGACGCGGCGCTGCTGACCGACGAGGCCAAGATCGGCGTTCTGGGCGGCTCGTTCATCGCCGCCGTCGCCGGGGCGGCGGTGCTGAACGCTGCCGCGCCGCGTCGCGGTGAGCGCCGCGAGGACGCGAACGGGGAGCGTTAGGCTGGGCGCATTGATTGCACGAGCGACTCGATCCTAGAGTGAGGACACCGCATTGGCTCCGCAGAATCTCATGGCCCAGCCCCCGGCCGCCCTGCTCCCGGAGGACACCGAGGCCAGAAGGCACCTCGACGAGCACTCCCCTGAGGACACGGCCCGGCAGTACCCGTGGTTCTGCGCGGCCTGGGCGAGGCTCGCCAAGAACGCCCTGGAGGACGGCGACGACGTGGCGGCGTACGCCTTCGCCCGCACCGGCTACCACCGCGGCCTCGACCAGCTGCGGCGCAGCGGGTGGCGGGGCCACGGCCCGATCCCGTGGGAGCACAAGCCGAACCGGGGATTCCTCAAATCGCTCCACCAGCTCTCGCGTGCCGCCGCGGCGATCGGCGAGGCCGACGAGGCCGCGCGCTGCGCCCAGTTCCTGCGTGATTCGGACCCGGCCGCGGCCGACGCCCTCACGTAGACACTCGTATCGGCTCCGGCCCGGGCG
>DASTYG010000054.1:0-8183 GCA_035765105.1 Glycomyces sp. | reverse complement strand
CGGCCGCGCCGCCGCCCGCCGTCTCGCCCCAGCAGCCGCGATCGCCCCAGCAGGCCCCGCCCCAGCCCGCGACCGGCGCGCAGCCGGCGTACGGCATGCGGCCCCCGGCCCAGCCGCCCTCCCCGGCGCGCCAAGGGCAGCCGCCGGCGTCTCCGGCCCGCGGCGGCGCCGCCCCGCAGCAGCCCCGGCCGCCGCAGGGGGCGCAGCCCCCGGGGCCGCCCCCGAACCGGCCCGCGGCGCCCGCGCAGCCCCCGGCGGCCAGGCCCCCGGCCGCGCCGCCCTCGGCCCCGCGGCAGCCCGCGCAGCCCCCGGCGCCGCCGACGACGTCCCAGCCGCCGATGCCGCCGTCCACCTCGCAGCCGCCGATGCCCCCGACGCCGTCGCAGCCCCCGGCCTCCGCGCCGGTCTCGGCCGCGCCCGTCTCGGGCCCGTCGGTCTCCAGCGTCGCCCCGGTCTCGGCCCAGCCGGTCTCCGGGCAGCCCGTCTCGGGGCAGCCGTTCTCGAGCCAGCCCGCCTCGGCCCAGCCGTACTCGGGCATGCCCTACTCCGGCGCCGCCCCCATGAGCGGCGGCCCGGTCAGCGCCATGCCCACCTCGGCGGGCCTGTTCGGCGTCTCCCAGGTCTCCGCGGGCCCCACCGAGGGCACCGTGTACGGCCTGCCGGTCACCGACCGCGCCGTCGAGACCGCCTCCGACGCGGGCAAGGCCATCGAGCCGCTGCGCTCCATGCCGCAGATCCCCACCGCGCGGGCCCTGGAGCTGATGACCTCCGCCAGCCCGCCCGCCGGGCTCGTCATCGGCCGCGACGCCGAGCAGGTCCCGGTCGTCGCGCCGTTCTTCCGGCCCGAGGAGACCCGCATCAACCTCATCGGCGGCGTCTACCTGGCGCGGCTGCTGGTCTTCCGGGCCCTCGCGCTCGGCACCCGCGTCGCGGTGTGCACCACCCGCCCGCAGGAGTGGAACGGCCTGGGCGAGTCGGCCACCAACCGCAACGACCGGCTCGCTGTCCTCCACGGCGACCAGCCGGTCACCGTCGAGGCCAGCCAGCACTCCCCGGCGCTGTACGTCTACGACGTCGGCGAGCGCGGCTCCCAGACCAAGCCGGTCCTGGGCCCCTGGCGCACGCAGCTGACCGTGCTGCCGCGCCTGACGAACTTCGCCGACGACCTCACCTCCGAGGCCCACATGACGGTCCTCCAGCGGCTCACCGCCGAGGAGGCCCAGATCGCGCGTTCGAGCATCCGCGTCAACCAGGAGGTCCTGCAGTGGCTCCAGATGCTCCACGACGACATGATCGCCATGCTCCGCAAGGGCCAGAAGGAGAAGTACCTGTGGTGCGCCCCGACCTCCATCGAGGCGCAGATGTTCGGCGCGCCCATGCGCACCTACTGACGTTCTGACGACGAAGGCGGCGGTCCGGTGGACCGCCGCCTCCGTCACGTCCGCGTCAGGACGCGTCGCGCCACGCGGCCAGGTAGTCGTCCGTCAGGCCCGCGGTCAGGTCCGTCAGGCCCTGCTGGTCGAGGCCGGAGTCGACCAGCGCCAGCCGCACCACCAGGTACACGTTGTCGTCCTGGACGTGCAGCTGGTAGTTCGAGGTGCCCTCGTCGACGACGGCCGCCACCGCGGCGGCCTGGTCGCCGACCTCGGGCGCGGGGTCCACCTGCGTCCACGAGTCGGTGAGCTCGGCGACCTCGCGCGCCCCGAGCTCGAAGTTCACCGAGGCCTTCCCGTCCGACTCGAACGCCAGGGCCTCGAACTCCAGCAGCGCCACGGAGCTGTCGGGCGCCCCGTAGGTGAGCACGCACAGCTGCTGCCAGCCGCGGCTCTTCTGCTCGGCCTCGGCGCTCGTCTCCGGCTCCACGCCCCCGGTGTAGTCCGCGAGCATCCCGGCGTCGGCGAGCGAGCAGGGGTCCTCGCTGTTGGTGTACGTCAGGTCCGAGGCGGCCTCCTGCGTCGCCTCGCCGGTGTCCTCGCGGTTGAACCACCACCAGCCGATCCCGCCGAGCAGGCCCAGCGCGACGACCGCGGCGATGATCTTCGGGACCGGGCTGGTCTTCCGGGCGCGGCTGCGCTTCTTCTGGAAGTCCGAGCGCCTGCGGGTCTCCTTGGGGACGTAGCCGAGCTTGCCGATCGCGGTGGTGCCCTCCTCGCCGCCCCACGAGTCGGTCGGCTCCTGGGCGAAGGCGGCCTCCTCGAACGGCTCGGGCGAGCGCGTCTCGTCGGCGGGGCCGGGCCGCCCCGGCGAGGACGGCGAGGCGTACTCCGGCTGCTCCGGCCGCTGCTGGTAGGGCCGTCCGGCCCGCGGAGGCGAGGACTGCGGCGGGGCGGCCGGGGGCTGCGGCGGCTGCGCGCGGCCGCCGGCGGGAGGCGGCGATCCGTACGCCGGCTGCTGGGGCCTGGCCTGGCCGCGGCCGGCCTGCGGGCCGCCCGCCGCCGGGCCGCCGCCCTGCGGTCGCCCGCCCGCCGCGGGCATCTGCCGGTCCTGTCCGGCGCCGGGGCGGCGCCGGCCGTCCCGGTCGGGACCGGGCGCCTGCCCGTGACCACCCTGCGCCCCGCGGGGGCCGCCCGCCTGAGGCCGCCACTGGTTCGCGTCCCGGCGGGGACCGTCGTCCGGCGGCGGGTCATAAGCCGGGCCAAAGGGTGGTGTGGCGCTCACAATATTTCCTCCGCGAGTGATGCTCGGCGCGTCGGCTTGACGCCGAGGTAGTCCCCGGTCAGCTTAAAGGGGAGTGAGTCATTTCCCGTCCCGGGGGAGCGCGTCGACGAGCCCCGAGGCCAGATCCGTCGTCAGCTGCCGCTGGTCGCCGCCTTCGGGGGGCGCCCCGGTGAAGAACGAGTTGATGCTGATCGTCGCGTTCGCCTCTTGGGCGTGCAGGCGCACCTCGGTCTCCTCGGCGCCTTCGACGACGGCCACCGCGGCCTTCTCGCCGATCCCGCTCACCGTCGACGCCTCGGTCCCCTTGGACGCCTCGAATTCGAGCACGCCCGCGTGCGCCGCGCTCGCGTCGGCGGCGGACTCGTAGACCTGCACCGTCGCGAAGAACGTGACCAGCCGGTAGGCGTCGCTGCCGGTGTACTCGGCCGCGTAGGTGCAGTCGAAGGTGCGCACCTCGTCCTTGGACCGGTCCGAGCCCTCCCGCGCCTGCTCCACGTCCGCCCACGGCGTCAGGAGCTCCTCGTCGACGAACAGCTCGCACAGGTCGCCGATCCCGTCGGCGCGGACGTCCGGCTCGGCGTCGCCGAAGCCGCTCAGCCAGAACAGCACCGTCCCGCCGCCCGCCAGCAGGAGCACGACCGCGGCGAGGACGCCGCCGGCGCTGGCGAGCTGGCGCACCCGGTCGGCACCGCGATGCCGCCCCTGGTAGGTGTCGGGCTTGCCGTCACCTTGGGGCTCGTCGGACTCCTCGGAGTCGATGACCTGCATTGCGATGTCCGTGACCTCCGTGCGTCGGGGCGCGCCGCGGGCCCGGACGGCGGCCCGCGAGCCAAACGCAGCCAGCTTATCGAGTACATCGGACGCGGACCAGGGCGCGGCCGTGCCAACCACAGAGGGTGCGGAAGTCTCACCCGATCGTGAGGTCCCTCATGTTCGGCCCACAGCGGCCGATGTGAGGCGTCTTCCGCTGTTCCCCGGCGTAGTCGGGCGCGGACACTGAGAGGAGGGGCACCGGCTCGCCGTCCGGCTCGGCGAATGACGCAGAGTGTGCGATACTCGACCTTGGCGCACCGCACATACAGACGACGGTGTGACCGCAGATGTCCTGTCCGCACTGCTCACGGTAGCGGGCGTGACGGCGCTCGGCCGGGGGAGAGGTGTTTTCCCGGTGCGAGTCGAGGCTTTCGGTGCGGTCTGAACGGCACGGAACGTTGAGTCGGTACACGGCTCGCAAGCGTCGCCGAGGTGGGAAGACCGTACTACTGATGCCGTGCCCGTGCGGCAGCGGACGCAGATGGCGTCAGCGCCCGGGCGGCGGCTGGAATGGAGATTTATTCGCATGCGCGAGAACGAGCCGCGCGAACAGGTGGCCGCTGCCGCGGTCACCTTCATGGCGCCGCAGAAACCCAAGAACGACGAACCCGCGGAATCCGCGCCCAAACCTGAGCGCACCCGTCCCCCCGCGGCGGCCCCTCAGGCGGCGGCGGTCTTCGCCCCGCCCCCCAAGGTCGAGAAGACCGACCGCCGGTCCGAGCGGGACGACCGCGATGACCGCGACGAGCCGGCCGAGCCCAAGCGGACCCAGAAGAAGGCCCAGTCCAAGAAGGGCCAGCAGAAGCAGCCCCAGAAGACCAGGTCCCAGCAGCCCAAAGACCCCGAACCGCCGCAGGTCGACGACGCCGACGACGACTTCGACGACGACGAGGACGGCGATGAGCACCGCCGCCGCCGGGGCCGCCGGGGCCGCAGAGGCCGCGGCCGCGGCAAGGGCGGCGACAGCGCCGCCGACGACGACTTCGACGACGAGGACGGCGAGAGCCCGTCCGAGTCCGACGACGAGTCCGGCTCCTCGGAGGGCCCCGAGGTCACCCGCCGCCGTCGCCGCCGCCGCAAGCGGGCCGGCTCCGAAGACTCCGACCGGACCAAGCCCGACGACGCCGAGGCCGACGTCGTCGTCAAGGTCCGCACCCCCAAGAAGAGCTCCAACGACGACGTCCGCGGCGTCTCCGGCTCCACCCGCCTCGAAGCGAAGCGCCAGCGCCGCCGCGACGGCCGCAAGAGCGGCCGGGGCCGCGTCCAGGTCGTCAGCGAGGCCGAGTTCCTCGCCCGCCGCGAATCGGTCGAGCGCCAGATGGTCGTCCGCGTCCGGGGCGGCCGCGCCCAGGCCGCCGTCCTCGAAGACGACATCCTCGCCGAGCACTACGTCTCCAAGTCCGGCTCCCAGGGCCTGGTCGGCAACGTCTACCTCGGCAAGGTCCAGAACGTCCTCCCCTCGATGGAGGCCGCCTTCGTCGACATCGGCCGCGGCCGCAACGCCGTGCTCTACGCCGGCGAGGTCAACTGGGACGCCACCGGCCTGGCCGGCAAGGCCCGCTCCATCGAGCAGGCCCTGCGCCCCGGCGACTCGGTGCTCGTCCAGGTCACCAAGGACCCCGTCGGCCACAAAGGCGCGCGCCTGACCAGCCACATCGCGCTGTCGGGCCGCCACCTCGTCTACGTCCCCGGCGGCAACGCCTCCGGGATCTCCCGCAAGCTCCCCGACCGCGAGCGCACCCGGCTGCGCGCGGCGCTGAAGAAGCTCGTGCCCGAGGGCGCCGGTGTCATCGTCCGCACCGCCGCCGAGGGCGCCGGCCCCGAGGACCTGGCCCGCGACATCTCCCGCCTCCAGATCGAGTGGGAGGAGATCCAGGCCAAGGCGAAGAAGGGCAACGCCCCGTCCGTGCTCCACTCCGAGCCCGACGTGCTCATCCGGGTGGTCCGCGACGTCTTCAACGAGGACTTCAAAGAGCTCCTGGTCGAAGGCGACGACGCCTACGACGAGATCCACAAGTACCTGGAGTCGGTCTCGCCCGAGCTGCTGCCGCGCCTGAAGCGCCACACCGGCACCAAGGACGTCTTCGCCGAGAAGCGCGTCGACGAGCAGCTGCTCAAGGCCCTCGACCGCAAGGTCTACCTGCCCTCGGGCGGCTCGCTGGTCATCGACAAGACCGAGGCGATGACCGTCATCGACGTCAACACCGGCCGGTTCACCGGCGAGGGCGGGAACCTCGAGGAGACCGTCACCCGCAACAACCTCGAGGCGGCCGAGGAGATCGTCCGCCAGCTGCGGCTGCGCGACGTCGGCGGCATCGTCGTCATCGACTTCATCGACATGGTGCTCGAGTCGAACCGCGACCTCGTGCTGCGCCGGCTCACCGAGTGCCTGGGCCGCGACCGCACCAAGCACCAGGTCACCGAGGTGACTTCGCTGGGGCTGGTCCAGATGACGCGCAAGCGCGTCGGCCAGGGCCTCATCGAGGCGTTCTCGGAGCCCTGCGACCACTGCAAGGGCCGCGGCGTGCTCATCCACACCGACGAGATCCTCGGCACCGGCTCCTCCAAGAAGCGGGGCGGCGGGTCTTCGAACGGCAATGGCAACGGTAACGGTAACGGCGGGAGCGGGAAGAAGAAGCGCGAGCGCTCCAAGTCCGGCTCCAAGCAGTCCGGGCAGAAGGCCGAGCAGTCCTCCGAGCCCAAGTCGGCCGCGGAGCAGACCGCGAAGATCGCGGCCTCGCTGGGCGAGAACGACGAGGAACCGAGCGAATCCGAGAACGACTCGGATTGATTGCGGGGCGACGCCGCGGACTGTGACGTTCGCGGCGTCGATCTGATCCCAATGCTGAAACCAGCGCGTACATGACGTACGCTAGTGAGCGGCCTGCAAGAGCCTTCAGCTTTCCTCCCCGTTCCGGCGGGGAGCGTCCGCGCCCCGCGCAAGCGGGGGAGGATCGACATCGATGCAGAGGTTGATCTGGCGCCAGACCCGATTCCCCGCACTCGCGGGGGCGGATTCGGAGCCCGGTCGGCGGGCCTGCCGAGGTGACGCTCGCGGAGCCGTGAGTCGACACCCGCGGCGACGAGTGCGGAGCCGTAGTTCGGCATCACGGCGACGCCCGCGGAGCCGTGAGGCACGGTGCGCGCACCGCGATATTTGACAGACACCGTTCCCCTGCGGGGAACTTGTTTCCCCGCACCGGGGAGGACCCAAGGAGACCAGCGTCGACATGTACGCAATCGTCAAGACTGGCGGAAAGCAGTACAAGGTCGCCGAGGGCGACGTCCTCGAAGTCGAGAAGCTTCAGGGCGAGCCCGGCGACACGCTTACGCTGCCTGCGGTAATGCTCGTCGACGAAGGCACTGTGGTCACCGACGCCTCCGGCGTCACGGTGAGCGGTGAACTTCTCGAGCACACCAAGGGCCCGAAGATCAAGATCCACAAGTACAAGAACAAGACCGGTTACCACAAGCGCCAGGGGCACCGTCAGCCGCTGACCCGCGTCAAGGTCACCGGGATCGAGAAGTAAGGGGTTGACCGATGGCACACAAGAAGGGTGCATCCAGCTCCCGTAACGGGCGCGACTCCAACTCCAAGCGCCTCGGTGTGAAGCGCTTCGGCGGCGAGCACGTCAGCGCCGGTGAGATCCTCATCCGCCAGCGCGGCACCAAGTACCACCCGGGCGACCTGGTGGGCCGCGGCGGCGACGACACGCTGTTCGCCCTCGCCGAGGGCGAGGTGCTGTTCTCCAGCAAGCGCGGCCGCAAGCTCGTGAACATCGTCCCGAGCGAGGCATAAAGCCAGCGCGCGGAGCTTTGCGCAACCGGGGATCGCCGAAAGGCGGTCCCCGGTTCTGTGTATCCGGGGACCGGACGCGGGCGCCGGCGGTCGCGGAAGACCGGAACGCCGGACCCCCGAACGGGCGCGCATATGACGTGAAGCGGCGCCGGCGAGCGCCGCGAGTCGCGGCAGGCGCGGAAAAAGCGCGTTCGGACCGGAGCAGTCCGGCACTCGGGCCGAGCGGTGCCCCGGTCGTCACCGAATGCAATGGTCGCCGAGTAGTCGCGTCCTTACCCCTGAGGCCATTTCGACTCGGGCGGGTGAATGGCGCAGAGCACATTCACGACCGAGCGGCCGGGATTTGCGAAAGCGGTCGGAGGATCGGCGCGGTATCGCGACGAAGTGGGTTGCGCGGTCCGGTGCCCGGCGACCCCCGCTCCATTCGCCGATTTGCGGGCCGCGCGATTGTCGTCCCAGTTCAGAGCGCTCCTCGCGGAGAGGGGTACCCCCCGTTTCAGGCACGGTTAAGCCCATGTATATTTGTTCTTGCCCGCGGGGGAACGGAACAGCCGAACAAGGCCGGTCCGGAAGCCGCCGGAGACCAGCGACAAGCTCTCAGAAGCGTTGGCGCGGTCCGGAAGCTGATTCGCGGGACATCTCAGAGACTCGAAGAGGCTCGATCGTGTGTGACACAGGTTAATCAGCCTGGGACTTGCACAAAGATCCGAGACTGCTAGAGTTGAGAGGTTGCTTCGGCTGAGGCCAATCACGAAAGTGTAAGACTCGGTTGTGGCGTGTTGTTTGAGAACTCAACAGGGTGTTTGGATGGTCAGCGTGTGGGCTGGCTGGTGGACTTGCAGTCTTTGGGCTGGGTTTGCTGGTTGGTTTTGTTTTTGACTGTCTTTTCCTTGAGACATGCTGGTTGCTGAAC
>DASTYG010000053.1:0-47725 GCA_035765105.1 Glycomyces sp. | reverse complement strand
ACCGTTCCCCGAAGGGGCGCAATACCTGAGGCGGGCCGTGCCCGTCTCAGGCGTTGCGGCCCTTCACCGCCGCTGGACCTTCAGCACCCGGTAGCCCTTGGCGCTGGCGTGCTTGCCGACCGCCCAGCCCGATTCGGCGAGCCAGCGCGCCAGCGAGTCGGCGCCCAGGTGCTTCGAGACCACCAGCCACGCCACGCCGTCGGGCTTCAGGCGCGGCAGCCACGTCTCCAGCAGCTCGTGCAGCGCCTCCTTGCCCACCTTGATCGGCGGGTTCGACCAGATCTCGTCGAACGCCATCTCCTCCGGCACCTCGTCCGGGGCGGCGACGCGCACCGTGCCCGGCGCCTTCGCGGTGTTGCGCCGCGCCAGGTCGAGCGCGCGCCGGTTCACGTCGACCGCCCACACCTCCGCGTCCTCGCGCTGCGCCAGCACGGCGCTGATCGGCCCGTAACCGCAGCCCAGGTCCAGGAACGTCCCGGCCGACTCGGGCGGGACCACCTTGTTGAGCAGCACGCTCGTCCCCGGGTCGAGGCGGTTGCCGGAGAAGACGCCGGTCGAGGCGGTCAGCTCGTGGCGCACGCCGTCCAGTTCGAAGACGATGGTGCGCTCGCGGTCGTCGACGGCGGGCTGTTCGCTGAAGTAGTGCTCTGGCTGCTCGGACACCTTCCCATTGTCGCCTTTCCGCCGCGGGCGCGCGCCGCGGACCGGACCGTGAATTCGGCCATGCCGGGCGCCCGCGCGGCGTCACGGCCGGGGCTCCCGTCCCGTCCGCAGCGCTCGGCGTACTCCCCCAGAGGGAACATTCCCCGAGTTCGCACCGGAGCGGGTCTATGCTGCCCTCATGGCACATGGCCCGTCCCCCTTCGGCGTCCCGCAGCGCGAGCGGCGGCATGAGGACACCGCCGAGGATTTCGACCGGGCTGGACACATCGCCCGCGCGCGCCACACCGCGCCGACGATGCGGCTCAGTCCGGAGGAGATGTCGCTCCCGGCGATGCCCGCGCAGCGTTCCGCGGAAGAGGAGATGCAAGACCACCTGGAGCGCATCCAGGCGTCGCGTCCGCTCCGCCGCGCGGCGCAGCGCGCCCATCGCCGCACTCGCTGGTGGATGATCGTGCTCGCGGTGGTCAGCGGCCTCGCCGTCGTGGCCGCTTGCACCGCAGGGGCGTTCATCGTGCTGCGCGAGGGCGAGACCGCTCCGACGGCGCAGGGCGAGCCGGGGGCCGAGGACGATTCGGCCGCGCCCTCCGGGGAGGATTCGGCGGCGCCGGACGTCGTCGACCCGATCGAGCGGCGCGCGACCGACCCCGCGCCGCTGACGGTCGCCGAGCTGTTCGGTTCGGATTCGATCACACCGGCCGCGGCGGCCGGGCCGTACGAGGTGCTGGCGACCGAGGAGCTGAGCGACTGCGCCGACGCGGGTCTCGACGAGCTCGCCGAACTGCTGGCCGATTCGGGCTGCACGCAGACGGTGCGGGCGACGCTGGTCAACCCGGACGGGAAGTACGCGGCCACCGCCGGGGTGCTCAATCTGGAGGACGCCGACGAGGCCGAGGGGCTGCGCGAGGCGATCGAGGCGGGTCTCGAAGGCGGGTTCGCGGCACTGCGGAGCGAGGGCGCGGGCGCCGAGCTCGGGCACGCCGCGACGATGGTCGGTTACAACACGTACGGGCACTATCTGATGTACGTGGTCATCGGCAGCACCGACGGCGAGGCGCTCGAGGACGCCGACGAGGCGGTGCTGACGGTGGTGAACGACATCGTGGACGTGTGGCTGGTGGACCAGCTGCTCCCCCGCCGCACGGTCGAATAGCCGCACGGGCCGGTAGCAGCACTGGCATATATATGCAGTGTCCTATAGTCGTGCATTCCTATAAAGGCGTCGTCCAGTAAAGGCGCGGTCTCATAAAGGCAGCATCCAGCAGAGGCGCCGCCCCCTGGAGGCAGCGCCCGACCACAGGGCCGCCGCCAGAAGGCGCGCCCTCTTCGCCGAGTTCCCTTCGCGCGGAAGGCGTAGCGACCGCCGCCTTTCGGCCCTGCGACCGCGGCGGCAAATGTCCGAGACGAAACGGTTCAGTGAGAAATACGAGTCAATGTCGTTAACATTGTGCTTTGCCCCTTGCTTCAGCCCATCATCCTATGTTTTGATCGATGAGAGTCGATGGGCTTGATCCTGTCCCCGGCTCGTGTCATGCCGTCCGGTTCCCCTCACCGACTCCCCCAGGAGCATCAGATGCAGATCGTGAAGCGCTTCGCGCACCGCGGTGCGGCGGTGCTGGCGGCGGCCTCACTGGCCGTCCTCGGCGTCATCGCCCTCGACACCGACCCCGCCGCGGCCGTCAGACCGCCGGGCATCCCCTCGGACGCCACCGCCCAGAGCGAGCTCGACTCGCTGACCGTCGCCCCCGAGCGGAACAACGACTCGTACGACCGCAGCCTGTTCCCCCACTGGTCCAGCGTCGGCGACGGCTGCACCGCGCGCCAGTACGTGCTGCTGCGCGACGGCTCGAACGTCGAGACCGGCTCCGACTGCCAGCCCGACTCCGGCTCCTGGCAGTCCGACTTCGACGACACGTGGACCTCGACCGTCTCCAACGCCACCATCGACCACGTCGTGGCCCTCGCCGAGGCGTGGGGCTCGGGGGCCAGCGAGTGGAGCACCGCCGAGCGCGAGGCGTTCGCCAACGACGTCGACTCGCCGCAGCTGTGGATCGCCACCACCTCGGTCAACTCCTCCAAGGGCTCCTACGACCCCGCCGAGTGGATGCCGCCGAACACCGCGGTCCGCTGCGACTACGTCAAGGCGTGGATTCACGTCAAGCACCTCTACGACCTCACCGTGGACAGCGCCGAGGCGAGCGCCCTCCAGTCGCACATGAGCGAGTACTGCGGCACCTCCGGCGGCGGGCCGAGCACCGGCGAGTGCTCGGGGGCCTTCGACGGGCCGGTCCGGATCACCGAGGGCCGGACGGTGAGCGCCGAGATCGCGCTCGACTGCGACCGCGCGGCCTCCGGCGAGAGCCGGGTCGGCGTCGACATCGCCCACCCCTACCGCGGTGACGTCACCGTCGCCCTGGTCGCACCGGACGGCACGGTCTACCCGCTGAAGGAGGCGAGCGACGACGCCGGCGACGACATCGACACCGTGTACACCGTGGACCTCGCGAGCGAGGACGCTTCGGGCGCTTGGTCGCTGCGGGTGGCCGACACCTATGCGGGCGGCTCGACCGGCACCTTGCACGGCTGGACGATCGAGGTCTAGCGACATCGGAGGAGGGCCGCCGCGCCGGAGACCGCCGGGCGGGGCGTGCGGGTCAACGCGGTGCTGCCGGGCGGGGTGGACACGCCGCTGTTCGGGGCGACCACGGGGGCGACGGCCGAGGGCCGCGAGATGGTCAGGGGCCTGCACCCGTTGGGGCGCGTCGCGAGGCCCGAGGAGCTCGCGGCGACGGTGTGCCACCTGCTGAGCGAGGAGGCGTCGTTCATCACCGGCGCGGCGCTGTCGCTCGACGGCGGCTCCACCGCGCGGTGAGTGAATGAATAGGCCCGCGGCGCGGTAGTGCCGCGGGCCGCCTCGGTCTCCGCAAAACGTTCGGGGCCATGAACTCGCCCAAGAAAATCGGCCGAAAAACTTGTGCCCGGACGCTTCGGCCGAGGGCGTTGCGGCCGGGGCCGGCGCGGGCACCACTTCCAACAGCGCTGTTATATTAGTGCTGTGACGAATATCGACCCCACCGAGCGCGGCTACTGGCGCCCCCTGACAGCGCTGCAAGAGCGCCTGGACGCCGAGATCGCCGCCCTGTACGCCGAGCGCGGACTGCGCGGCGTGCGCCCCCGCTTCGCCTACCCACTGATCCGGCTGGCCCACCGCGGCCCGATGACGATCCGCGACCTCGCCGAGAGCCTCGGACGGACCCACTCGGCGCTGAGCCAGACCGTCGCGGCGATGCGCGAGGAGGACCTGGTCGAGACCGCGCCCGGACCCGACGCGCGCACACGCGTGGTCAGGCTGACCGAACGCGGCCGAGGCCTGGTGCCGTTCCTGGAGGCCGAGTGGCGCGCCACCGAGGACGCCATCGAGGCGCTCGACGCCGAACTGCCGGTCCACCTGGCCGACTACGTCGAGGCGATGGCGACCGCGCTGGCGGAGCAGGGCTTCCGCGAGCGGATCGCCGCGCGGCTCGTCGACCCCCGCGAGGACGGGCGGTGAGCCTGCGGACCGGTCTGGTCGACACGCGGCCCCTCGCCGCCAGCGCCGACTACCGGCGCCTGTGGGCGGGCACCTCCCTGTCGGGCCTGGGCCACCAGATGACGGTCGTCGCCGTCCTGTTCCAGGTCTGGGAGCTGACCGGGAGCCCCATGTGGACCGGCATGATCGGCCTGGCCTCGGCCGTCCCGCTGATCGTCTTCGGCATCGTCGGCGGCTCGCTGGCCGACGCGGTCGACCGGCGCACCCTGGTCCGGTGGACGACGCTCGGCCAGATGCTGTGCGCGGCCGGCCTGGCCCTCCAGGCACTGGCCGAGACGCACCATCTGGGGATCGTGTTCGCACTCGTGGCCGCGCAGGCGACATGCTCGGCGCTCGGCGCCCCCTCCCGCCGCACCTTCCCGGCCCGGCTGCTGCCCCGCGAGCTCGTGCCCGCCGGATTGGCCTTGCAGCACTTGAGCTTCCAGGGCGCCATGCTGGTGGGGCCGGCCCTGGCCGGTCTCATCATCGGCCGGTGGGGGCTGACGGCCTGCTACGCGGTCGAGGCGGTCGCCTTCACCGCCGCCCTGTACGCGGTCCTCCGTCTGCCGTCGCTGCCGCCGCTGGGCGCCGAAGGCCACCGCGCGGGCCTGCGGTCCATCGCGGCGGGGCTGCGGCACGTCCTCCGCACCCCGGCCGTGCGCGGGTCGTTCGGGACCGACCTGTTCGCGACCCTCCTGGCGATGCCGGTCGCACTGTTCCCGATGGTCAACCAGCTCCGCTTCGGCGGCGCGCCGGAGACCCTCGGACTCTTCCCCTCGGCGATCGCGGTCGGCGGCATCGCCGCGGGACTGCTGTCGGGCCTGGTCTCCCGCGCCGACCGCCTCGGCCTGGTGCAGCTGTGGGCGGCCGGAGCGTGGGGCGCGGCCCTGGCCGTCTTCGGGCTGGCCGAACCGCTGTGGGCCGTGCTCGGCGCGCTCGCGGTCGCCGGGGCCGCCGACACCGTCAGCGTCATCGCCCGCGGCACGCTGGTGCAGCTGGTCACCCCCGACGCCCTCCGCGGGCGGGTCTCCTCGGCCGAGCACGTCATCGGCGTCGCCGGCCCGGACGTCGGCAACGCCCGGGCCGGGGCCGTCGCCGGCCTGACCTCGGCACCGGTCGCCCTGGTCTCCGGCGGGCTGCTCTGCGCGGCGGGCGTGCTGTGGATCGCCCTGCGCAACCGCCCCCTGCGCGAGTTCCGCGTCAGCGCCTAGAGGTCAGGCGCCCAGGTCGGAGGCGAGGGCGATCAGTTCGGCCAGCTCGTCCACGTCCGGGTCCTCGCTCGCGGCGGCGAGTTCGCCCGCCGCGGGCAGGAGCGCCGCGCAGTCGAACCCCTCGGCACTGCCGCGCAGCACCTCCGCGAAGGCCGCGGCCAGCACGTCCGTGCCCAAGCTCGGGGCGGCCTCGCCGTACGCCGTGTGATCCTCGCTGGTGAACGTCGCGGCCGCGGTGTCGGCCTCGCGGGTGTCGGGGTCGAGCCAGCGCACCTCGGCGGTGGCGAGGTCGCCCGCCTCGCCGGTGAGCGTCAGCGCGTACAGCGCGGTGACGCTGTGGCCGGGCCCGACCTCGCCGCCGTCCACGCTGTCGTCCTCGAACTCGTCGTCTTCGAGGGCGCGGTTCTCGAAGCCGATGAGCCGGTATTCGGCGACCGTCTCCGGGTCGAACGTCACCTGGATCTTCGCGTCGCGCGCGGCGACGCCGAGCGTGGAGGTGAGCCGGTCGCCGAAAACGCGCTCGGCCTGGGTGGCCGTGGCGAAGTAGACGGCCCAGCCGTCCCCGTTGTCGGCCAGCTGCTCCAGCGTCTCCTGGTTGTAGGAGTCGCCGACGCCGACGGTCAGGAGCGTGATGCCCTCGGCGATCCGCGGTTCGAGGTCCTCCAGGATCGCGTCGTGCTCGGTGAGGCCCACGTTGGCCTCGCCGTCGGAGAGGAGGACGACCCGGTTGTCCTTGGCGGCGTCGAAGGACTCCCCGGCGATCTCGTAGCCGTAGACGAGCCCCTTGTGCATGTCGGTCGCGCCGCCCGCGTTCAGGTCGTCGACGGCGGCGTGGAGTTCCTCGCCGTCCCCGACCGGCGTCATGTCCTTGAGGACGGCGGCGGCGGAGTCGTAGGTGACGACGGCGACCGAGTCGGCGGGCCGCAGCTCCCCGATGAGGGTGTGCAGGGAGTCGCGGACGATGTCGATGCGGTCGCCGGACATCGAGCCGGAGACGTCGATGACGAAGGTCAGGTTCACGTCCTTGCGCGCCTCGTCGTCCTCGGTGCGGGTCTGGAGGCCGACGCGCATGACGTGCGTGGCGTCGCCCGCGTCGTACCACTCCGGCAGCTCGGCGCCGTCCACGGTGATCGCGAAGCCGGGGCCCTCGGGCTCGGGGTAGTCCTGGTCGAAGTAGTTGACGAACTCCTCGGGCCGGATCTGGTCGGACGGCGGCAGCGCGCCGTCGCGCAGCGAGCGGCGGGCGAAGTCGTACGAGGCGGTGTCGATGTCGACCGCGAAGGTGGACTGGGCGTCGTCGGCCGGGTCGACCGGCCCGTTGACGGCCTCCTCTTCGGCTTGCGCCGCGTCGGGGGCTTGGGCGTATTCGGCGTCGGCGGCGCCGTCGCCGCGGTCGTTGCTACAGGCGGCCGATGCCAGCAGCAGGGCCGCGGACAGGCTCACGGCCTTCGACAGGGGTCTCATGGCTCGTCCCTTCGTGGTCGGGGCAGCGGGGATATGTCCATGAGACTGCTTTTCGGGCGCCGCGGTTCCCCTTGTGCCCGAACCGTGACGTGCCGGTGAGCAAGTCGGGCGGAACCGTGGCCGTCCCGTCATGAAGTCACGGCCCGGTCACGGCCTCACAGGGTCCTGACCCTCCGGGTGAGGTCGATGCGGGACCGCCAGTCCTCCGGGTCGTCTGAATAGGACACTTCGACGAGGGCGAGGCCGTGGGGGCCGACGACGTGGACGTCGTTCGCGCGCTCGCCCAGGCGAAGGATCGCGGCGAGCCATTCCTCGTCGCGGCGGCCGTCGCCCACGGCGAGCGCGGCGCCGACGAGGCTGCGGACCATCGAGTGGCAGAAGGCGTCGGCGCGGACCGTCGCCACCGCGACCCCGTCGCCGTCGCGGACCCAGTCGTACTGGAGCAGTTCGCGGATCGTCGTGGCGCCTTCGCGCTGCTTGCAGAAGCCGACGAAGTCGTGCTCGCCGATCAGGCGCTGACAGGCGGCGTGCATGCGCTCGACGTCGAGGGGCCGGGGCCAGGCGAGGGTGTCGGCCCGGCGCAGCGGGTCGACGCCCCAGACCGCGTCGGACACGCGGTAGACGTAGCGGCGCCAGCGGGCCGCGAAACGGGCGTTGAACGAGGGGTCCACGGCTTCGGCGGAGGTGACGCGCACGTCCGGGGGCAGGATGCCGCGCATGCGCCACAGCAGCTTCTCGGCCAGGGCCTCCCATTTCGCGGTGGGGACGTCGACATGGACGACCTGCCCGACCGCGTGGACCCCGGCGTCGGTGCGCCCGGCGACGGTGAAGTCCTCGATGCGCCCGAACAGCAGCTCGCAGGCGCGGATCACCTCGGCGGCGACGGTGCGCCGTCCCGGTTGCAGCGCCCAGCCGGAGAAGGCGGCGCCGTCGTAGGCGACGCCGAGCCGCAGTCGCGTCCTGTCCTCCACGTGGTCTCCCGTCGTCACGGCCTCAGGTCGCGGGGCCGTATGCCTCTTGTCCAGGGGATAGCACACGACCGCGCGCAGAGCTGCGGTGCCCTGCGCGCGGTCGCGTGCCGTGCCGCTCGGCCCCAGGGCCCGAGCGGCCTCGCTAGTCGACGAGCTCGATGATCGCCATCGGCGCGTTGTCGCCCTTGCGGTTCCCGGCCTTGATGATCCGGGTGTAGCCGCCCTCGCGCTCGGCGAAGCGCGGGGCGACCTGCTCGAACAGGTCGTGCGTGGCGTCCTTGTTGCGCAGCTTGGCCAGCGCCAGGCGGCGGTGGTGCAGGCTGCCCTTCTTGCCGTACGTGATCAGGCGCTCGGCGTAGGGACGCAGGCGGCGCGCCTTCGTCAGCGTGGTCGTGATGCTGCCGTGCTCGAACAGCGAGGCCGCGAGGTTGGCCAGCATCAGCTTCTCGTGTGCCGGGGAACCGCCCAGGCGCGGGCCTTTGGAAGGCTTAGGCATTGTCTTGCTCCTGTGGTCTTGGTCGGCTCCCGCCGGAGCGGGGCCGCGCAGCGCTAGAGCTGCTCGGTCTCGCGGAGGTCCTCGCCATCGTCTTCGTACTCCTCGGGCTCGGGGCTCTCCTCGGACCCGAAGGCCGCGGCGGCCTCGGACGGGTCGAAGGTGCCGGGCGAGTCCTTCAGGCTCAGGCCCATGCCGGCGAGCTTCATCTTGACCTCGTCTATCGACTTCTGCCCGAAGTTGCGGATGTCGAGCAGGTCGGCCTCGGTGCGGTTGATGAGCTCTCCGACGGTGTTGACGCCCTCCCGCTTGAGGCAGTTGTACGACCGGACGGTCATGTCCAGATCCTCGATGGGGAGCGCCAGGTCGGCGGCCAGTTGCTGGTCGGCCGGGCTGGGCCCGACGTCGATGCCCTCGGCCTCGGTGTCGAGCTCGCGGTAGAGCCCGAACAGCTCGACCAGGGTCGAGCCGGCGGAGGCGAGCGCGGTGCGCGGCGAGGTCGAGGCCTTGGTCTCGACGTCGACCGTCAGCTTGTCGAAGTCGGTGCGCTGCTCGACGCGGGTGGCGTCGACCGAGTAGGCCACCTTCAGGACCGGCGAGTAGATCGAGTCGACCGGGACGCGGCCGATCTCGTTCGTGTCGGCCTTGTTCTGCGGGGCCGAGACGTAGCCTCGGCCGCGCTCGACCACGAACTCCATGTCCAGGCGGCCCTTCGAGTTGAGGGTCGCGAGCTTGAGTTCGGGGTTGTGGACCTGCACGCCGGCGGGCGGCTGGATGTCGCCGGCGAGGACCTCGCCGGGGCCTTCCTTGCGCAGGTACATGGTGGCCGGCTCGTCGTTCTCCGAGGAGACGCAGATCTGCTTGACGTTCAGCACCAGTTCCACGACGTCCTCCTTGACGCCGGGGATGGTGGAGAACTCGTGCAGCACGCCGTCGATCTTGATCGAGGTGACCGCCGCGCCCGGGATGGACGACAGCAGCGTGCGCCGCAGCGAGTTGCCGAGCGTGTAGCCGAAGCCGGGCTCGAGCGGTTCGATGGTGAACTTCGAGCGGGTCGGGCTGATCTGCTGCTCAGAGAGCGTGGGCCGCTGAGTGATGAGCACGTGATTGATTCCTTCGGTTCAGGGCGCCCGCTATATGGCGCCGAGAAATGGCGAGTACACGAGGGCTGCGTCGCCCGTGTGCCTCCCTGACGGTTTCAGTTGTGACGGCGGACCGCCGGCGTCCCGGGTGCGGGCACTCGGGACGCGCGGGCGGTCAGACCCTGCGCCGCTTGGGCGGACGGCAGCCGTTGTGCGGCTGCGGGGTCACGTCGTTGATCGAGCCGACCTCGAGGCCGACGGCCTGGAGGGAGCGGATCGCGGTCTCGCGGCCGGAGCCGGGACCCTTGACGTAGACGTCGACCTTGCGCATGCCGTTGTCCATCGCCTTGCGGGCGGCGGCCTCGGCGCACATCTGCGCGGCGTAGGGGGTCGACTTCCTGGAGCCCTTGAAGCCCACCTGGCCCGCGGAGGACCAGGAGACCACGGCACCGGTCGGGTCGGTGATCGACACGATGGTGTTGTTGAAGGTGCTCTTGATGTGAGCCTGCCCCTGGGGGACGTTCTTCTTCTTTGCGCGCGGGTTCTTCGAACCGCCGCGAGTCTTCGGTGGCATCTCTTGCGCTCCTCAGCCCTAGCGGGCCTTCTTCTTTCCGGCGACAGTCTTCTTGGGTCCCTTGCGGGTCCGCGCGTTGGTCTTGGTGCGCTGACCGTGGACCGGGAGCCCGTAGCGGTGCCGCAGGCCCTGGTAGCAGTTGATCTCGATCTTGCGACGGATGTCGGCCTGCACCTCGCGGCGCAGGTCGCCCTCGACTTGGTAGTGCTCTTCGATGTGGTCGCGGAGCTGCACCAGTTCTTCGTCGGTGAGGTCCTTCACCCGCTTGTCGCGGTCGAGGCCGGTGGCCTCGATCGTCTCCAGCGAGCGCGTGCGGCCGACACCGTAGATGTAGGTGAGTGCGATCTCCAGGCGCTTGTCGCGCGGGAGGTCCACCCCAACCAGGCGTGCCATCTAGGCGTTCTCCTAGCGTTCTCGGAGGTCTGACCGCCGCCGTCCCGCCGGGAGTCGAGCTCCCTGCCCTGATGGGCGATGCGAGCCCCGGCCTCCGAGCCGGGGGTTGTGCGCGGCTGGCGCACTGGCGGCGGTTCCCCATCTCATCAAGCGTGGGGCCTTGCTCATGGCGTGTGAAGTGCTAGCCCTGACGCTGCTTGTGGCGCGGGTCGGACGAGCAGATGACCATCACTCGTCCGTGCCTGCGGATCACGCGGCAGTTCTTGCAGATCTTCTTGACGCTCGGTTTGACTTTCACGAGTCCTACTTACGTGTAGTCGTCAGGTCAGCGGTAACGGTAGACAATCCGCCCGCGCGACAGGTCGTACGGCGAGAGTTCGACGACTACGCGGTCCTCGGGGAGGATCCGGATGTAGTTCTGCCGCATCTTGCCGCTGATGTGAGCGAGTACTTTGTGGCCGTTGGTGAGTTCCACCCGGAACATAGCGTTCGGGAGGGACTCGACGACCTTGCCTTCAATCTCGATGGCACCGTCTTTTTTCGGCATGTCCTCCGCTACCGTGACAACTCGGTCCGAAACTCCGCACCCGTCCGGGTCCGGAGCAACTGGCAGCCCGCGCAGCGTCGCGGAGCCCTCGACGGGCCCGCCTGCGCTGATCGGGCTTTGTTCCGCGGCCCGGTCGAGAGCGAGTGATATTCGCACCTCTGGGGCCGCTCGCGACCGCGGTGCGGCACGTGGCCGCGCTGGTCGCACCGGTACAGCTCGTCTCAAGTCTCTGTCACAGCTCGCCGGAGCGCGGGCGAACTCGGGACAGAGCGGACTGCACCGCTGGCTAAGTCTACTCGCGCCCGCGAAGCGCCTACCAGGGGGTAGACCGTGACGGACGGCACTGCCGCGTACACGAAGCGGCCCGCCGCCGGAGCGGGGGCCGCCTCGCTGCACGCGTGTGCCGGGCGGGGCTCGCCTGAGCGCCCGCGCGGGTCGCGCCGCTTACTTCGAGTAGAACTCGACGACGAGCTGCTCGTCGCAGATCACGGGGACCTGCTTGCGCTCGGGCACCTGGATGAAGCGGGCCACCAGGCCGTCGAGGTGGGCCTCGATGTAGGCCGGGGTCTGCTCGCCCGCCCACGCGCCGGCCGCGGCCAGCTGGAACGGCGTCATCGTGCGGGACTTCTTGCGGACCTGCACGAAGTCGTTCGGCTTCAGCCGGTAGGAGGGGATGTCCACCTTGCGGCCGTTGACCGTGAAGTGGCCGTGGTTGACGAACTGGCGCGCCTGGTAGACGGTGCGCGCGAAACCGGCCCGGAGCACGAAGGCGTCGAGGCGGGATTCCAGGAGGCCGATGAGCACCTCACCGGTCTTGCCGGACTTGCGCACGGCCTCGGCGTAGGCGTTGCGCAGCTGGCGCTCGCTGATGTTGTACTGCGCGCGGAGGCGCTGCTTCTCGACGAGCTGGTTCTTGTAGTCCGATTCCTTCTTGCGGCCGCGGCCGTGCTGCCCCGGAGGGTAGGGGCGGCGCTCCATGTACTTGGCGGCCTTCGGCGTCAGCGCGATGCCGAGGGAACGGGAAAGCTTGACTTTCGCCTTCGCTTGCAATGCAATCTCCAGTAATTCATGATCGAGCCCCGATCCGGGGCACAGGTCGCCTCCGACGTGCGGAAACGCGGGAGTGTCGTGTGCTCTCGTTCGGCACGGACACGGGTATGCGGCTCGGCCCCCGCCCCGATGCGGGGCGTTGACCACCGGACCAGGGTACGCGCCGAGCTCAGGAGCGTCGAGCGCGGGCCGCCGCGAGAGTGACCAGGCGCTCCACGAGGTCCCCGTACTCCATCCCGGCGGCGGCGAACGCCTGCGGGACGCCGCTCATCGGCGTCATGCCGGGCATGGTGTTGACCTCGTTGAGGTGGACGGTGCCGTCGGCGGTCAGGAAGCAGTCCACGCGGGCCAGGTCGCGGCAGTCGAGCAGCCGGAACACCGTCCGGGCCAGCTCCTGGGCCTGCTCGGCCACGCCCGCGGGGTAGTCGGGCTTGAGGTCGAAGGGCTCGGGGTTGTCCAGGTACTTCGCGTCGAAGTCGAACCAGCCGTCCGCGCCCGCGGCGAGGACTTCGAGCGGGTAGGTGACCTCGAGCTCGCCGTCGAGCGTGGCGACCACGCCCATCTCGATCTCGCGGACGCCTTCGAAGGAGGCTTCGAAGACGACCTTGTCGTCGACCTCGCGGGCCTTGGCGACGGCCGCGACGAGCTCGGCGCCCGATTTCACCTTGCTGATGCCGAGGCTGGAGCCGGCCCTGGCGGGCTTGACGAAGACCGGCAGGCCGAGCTTGTCGATGACGGCCTCGGCGTCGACCTCCTCGCCGGGCTTGAGGACGGCCCACGCGCCCTGCGGGACGCCCTCGGCGTCGAGCAGGCGCTTGGTGAACTCCTTGTCCATGCAGATGGAGCTGGCGAGCACGCCGGAGCCGACGTAGGGCAGGCCGGCCATCTCGAACAGGCCCTGGATGGTGCCGTCCTCGCCGTAGGGGCCGTGCATCACCGGGAAGGCGACGTCGGCGACCGGGCGGGCGCCGGGGCCGAGTTCGAGGGCGACGGCCTCGCCGGAGTCGGCGGTGATCTCCGGCAGCGCGTCGGGGCCGTCGATGGCGAACGAGCGGTCGCCCGGGAGCCGGACCCAGTCGCCCGAGCGGGTGATGCCGATGGCGGTGACCTCGTAGCCGCGTTTGCGCAGCGCCTCGGCCACTCCGGAGCCGGACGCGCACGAGACGGGCTGTTCGACGCTGCGCCCGCCGAAGTACACGGCGACGGTTGGCTTAGACATTGTTTGACCTCAATGTGTCGGTTTCCGGTTTGGTCTCGCGGCCCATCAGCTCGGCGACGGCGGCCCGGGGGTCGAGCCCCTCGTGGCAGACGCGTACGACGGCCTCGCAGATCGGCATCTCGACGCCGACCTTGCGGGCCAGGTCGGTGATCGACCGGCAGCTCTTGACGCCCTCGGCGGTCTGCCTGGTGACGCGGGCGGCCTCCTCCAGGGTCGCGCCCAGCCCGAGCTGCTCGCCGAAGGTGTGGTTGCGCGAGAGCGGGGAGGAGCAGGTGGCGACCAGGTCGCCGAGGCCGGCGAGTCCGGCGAAGGTGGCGGGGTCCGCGCCGAGGCGGAGCCCCAGGCGGGTGGTCTCGGCGAGGCCGCGGGTGATGATCGTAGCCTTGGTGTTGTCGCCCATGCCCATCCCGGCGGCCATGCCGTAGGCCAGCGCGATGACGTTCTTGGTGGCCCCGCCGAGCTCGCAGCCGACCACGTCGGTGTTGGTGTAGGGGCGGAAGTAGGCGGTGGTGACGGCGCGCTGGACGGCGACGGCGCGGTCATGGTCGATGCAGGCGACGACGGAGGCGGTCGGCTGCTCCTCGGCGATCTCGCGGGCGAGGTTGGGTCCGGAGAGGACCGCGACGTGCTTCTCGTCGGCGCCGGTGGCCTCGACGACGACCTCGGTCATGCGCGCGGTGGTGCCCAGTTCGATGCCCTTCATGAGGCTGAGCAGGGTCGCGTCGGGGTCGAGGTGGCCGGACCAGGCGGCGAGGTTCTCGCGGAGGGTCTGGCTGGGGACGGCGAGCACGACGATGCCCGCGCCGCGCAGGGCCTCGGCGGGGTCGCCGGTGGCCCGGACGCCTTCAGGGAGGGCGATGTCCGGGAAGTAGTCGGGGTTGCGGCGGTGCTCGTTGACGGCGGCGGCGACGTCCGGGCGCCGCGCCCAGAGCGCGACAGGCGTGCCCGCGTCGGCGAGGATCTTGGCGAACACGGTTCCCCACGATCCGGCTCCCATGACGGCTGCTCTCACTCTGTCGGCTCGCTTTCTTCGTCTTCGCGTCGGGGCTTTCTATGTTCGCGCAGGTCGAACAGCGGCGGGGGCTGTTCGCCGCGAAGTTCGGCGACGCCTTCGCGCAGCGCCTCCATGATCGTGTCGGTGACGGCGGTGAGGTGCTCGCGGGTGATCTCGGCGCCCTGCCACCGGGAGAGGTCGACGGGGGGCCCGGCGACGACGGTGACGGGTTTGCGGCGGCCGAGTTTGAACTTGGGGCTGCGGTGGCGGTCGTGGACGGCCAGGGAGCCCCATTGCGCGATCGGGACGACGGGCGCGCCGGTGGTGAGGGCGAGGCGGGCGACGCCGGTCTTGCCGCGCATGGGCCAGCGGTCCGGCTCCTTGGTGACGCTGCCCTCGGGGGCGATGAGGACCGTGCCTCCGGCGGTGAGGACCTCGATGGCGGTGCGCAGGGAGTCGGCGGCGTCGCTGCGGCCGCGGTGGACGGGGATCTGGCCGGTGGCCTTGATGATCGGGCCGACGACGGGGATCTTGAGGAGGGAGTGCTTGAGCAGGAAGCGCGGGTGGCGGCCGGAGTTGTAGACGTAGTGGGCCACCGGGAGGGGGTCGAAGTCGGAGTAGTGGTTCCACACGAGGATGACCGGGCCCTGGAGCGGGATGTGGTGCATGCCGGCCCAGGTGCGCTTGGTCAGGAGCAGCAGGCCGCCTTTGACGATGCCGCCGACGGCGTGGACGAGGCCGTTCAGGCGGTCGCCTCCGGCCCGGCGGAAGGCGTAGTGCGCCTCGACCGTCTCCTTGGTCACCTGGTCGCTCCTTCTCGGCTCTGCGCGTTCACGGTTCGCGAGCTTCGCCGCCGCGGTGCGGCGCGGCTCGCGGGCTTCGCCGTGGCGGCGCTGCAAGGCTCGCAGGTGTTGCCGGTGGCCTGCGTTCCCTCGATGGGCTCAGTTCGTGGGATCGTCTGTGTGGAAGCACTCTATAGCCCGTCCCGGCCGGCGACGGAGACGGGAACCGGGCCGTGGGGTCTGCCTCAGCGGTTGCGCATCCGCTGCACAGGGCGTGACGCGGCCGGTACGGAAGGGTCTGGGAGGCGGCGCGATCGCCTCGCGGGCGCGGCTTGCGCCGAAAACAGAATGATGTCATCATAGAGTCACAATGACATCGACACTGCCGACACGCCGTGGCGGCAATGACCTCGAACTCGACCGGAGTGAATGAACATGAACTGGCGTCTCCTCGGATGGCTCGCGGCCCTGTTCGGCGGTGCGATCGTCGCGGTCTGGCTCGTCGCCACCGTGATCGGATGGGTCTTCGGCGCCCTCGGCGCCCTCATCAAGATCGCCCTCGTCGTCGGCGTCGTCGGCGGCCTGGTGTTCCTGGGCTGGAAGGCCAAGAACGCCATCGCCGGGCCCGACCGCAAGCAGCTCCGCAGGTAGCACCCTTGCAGGGCACCGTCGCGAACTTCAATGAGGACGGCTCCGGCGAGGTCGTCCTGGACTCCGGCCGTCGCGTCGCCTTCGACGCGGCGGCCTTCGCCGCCTCCGGGCTGCGCCTGCTGCGCCCCGGCCAGCGGGTGCGGCTCGACGCCGACGCCGACGGCGCGGTCGTCGCGGTCCGCATCCCCACCATGCGCCCGTAAGGGTGTCGGGGGTTCCCGTCCGGCGCCCGACCCCAGTACGGTATGAGGCGTGAGCGGGACACAGAAGCGGGTGGTCGCGGCCGGTGGCGTGCTGTGGCGCCCCGGCGAAGGCGGACGTGTGGAAGTGGTCGCCGTGTGGCGGCCCAAGGTGGGCAACTGGTCGCTGCCCAAGGGCAAGCTCGACGACGGCGAGCACCTCCTGACGGCGGCGTGCCGCGAGGTCGAGGAGGAGACCGGCGTGCCGGTCATCCCCCAGATGTGGCTGTGCCGGGCCGCCTACGTGCTGCCCAACCCGACCGGCGACGTGTACAAGACCGTCGACTTCTGGTCGATGCGCACCGAGAAGCCCGACGCGGGCTTCGTGGCCGACGAGGAGATCGGCGAACGGCGCTGGATCGCCCTCGCCGAAGCGCTCGACACCCTCACCCGCCCGCGCGACCAGCAGGCGCTCAAGGCGTTCGCCGCGCTGCCCGCGGTGACCGCCACGCTGCTGCTGGTGGCCCCGGCGGAGGTCGACCGCGACTTCGACGGGCCCGCCGTGGCCCGGCCCCTGAGCGGCGCCGGGCGGGAGCAGGCGGTGCGCCTGGCGGCCCTGGCGGCGCTGTACCAGCCCGATCGGGCGCTGAGCGCCACCGGCAGGGCGAGCGTGCAGACCCTCGAACCGGTGTCGCGGGCGATGCGCTGCGAGCTGACCGGCGACTCGGTCTTCGACGCCGACGCGCACGGGCGCAGCCCCGGCCGCTCCGCCGCGCGGCTGCGGGAGCTGGCCGCGCCCGGCGGCTGCGCGATCGTGTGCGCCGAGCCCGAGGTCATCAGCGACACCGTGGCGATCCTCGCCGACGAGGACGACGTGGCGGTCGCCGACGTCTCGACGCGCGCGGGCCAGGGCTGGGTCCTCTCACTGGCCGGGCAGGGCGTCATCGGCATCGAGCGGATCTAGGGCCGCCGCGGTACGGTTGCCTCCGCAAACGCTCACTAGGAGGAAATCGTGCCCACACATGGCTCGCCGGCCTCGCCCGCGGGATCGAGCGCCGCAGGGGGGCCGCAGGACGCGCCGCTCGCCAACTGGGCGGGCAATATCGCCTTCGCCCCCGAGCGGTTCGCGCCCGCCGCGAGCGTCGAGGCCGCCCGCGAGATCGTGGCCGCCTCCCCGCGGCTGCGCGTGCTCGGCTCGGGCCACTCCTTCAACGCCATCGCCGACTCGCCGTCCGTCATGCTCTCGCTCAGCGGAATCGCGCCCGAGGTGTCGATCGACGCCGAGCGGCGGGAGGTGCGGGCCTCGGGGTGGATCACGTACGCGGCGCTGGGGCGGGCCGTCCACGAGGCCGGGTTCGCGCTGCACAACTTCGCCTCGCTCCCCCACATCTCGGTGGCCGGCTCGATCGCGACCGGCACGCACGGCTCGGGCGACCGCAGCGGGAACCTCGCGACCGCCGTGGCGGCATTGGAGTTCATCGGCCCCGACGGGGAGCTGCGCACCGTCAGGCGCGGCGAGCCCGATTTCGCGGGCATGGTGGTCCATCTGGGCGCCTTGGGGGTCGTCACGGCCGTCACGCTGGACCTGCTGCCGGCCTTCGAGATGCGCCAGTACGTCTACGACGGGCTCGGCTTCGACGCGGCCGCGGCCCACTTCGGGGAGCTGACGGCGACGGCGTACAGCACGAGCATGTTCACCGCCTGGGGCGCCGACCCCGTGTTCCAGTTCTGGACCAAGCAGCGCGTGGCCGACCAGACGCAGCCGTTCCCGGCGACGCAGTGGTTCGGCGCGCCGCTGGCCGACGGGCCGCGCCACCCGATCCCGGGCGTCGACCCGGCGGCGTGCACCGAGCAGCAGGGCCGGACCGGTCCGGCGCACGAGCGGCTGCCGCACTTCCGGGCCGAGTTCACGCCCAGCGCGGGCGAGGAGCTCCAGTCGGAGTACCTGGTGGACCGGGCCGACGCGGCATCGGCGCTGGAGGCGCTGCGCGGGGTCTCGGAGCGGATCGCGCCGGTGGTGCAGATCAGTGAAGTGCGCACGATGGCGGCCGACGACCTGTGGCTCTCCCCGGCCTATGGACGGGACACTGTGGGCTTCCACTTCACGTGGGTGCGCGACTATGAATCGGTTCGTCCGGTCATGGGAGTGGTGGAGGAAGCGCTCGCGCCGTTCGCGCCGCGACCCCATTGGGGGAAATTGTTCACGATTCCCATTCCCGAAGTCCGTTCGCAATATCCTCGAATGAGGGACTTCGAGAAACTGCGTGAAAGCGTCGATCCCGAGAAGAAGTTCGCGAACGACTTCTGTGCGGAACTGCTCGGGGGAAGCGCCCGATTACGCGTAGTGTCGAGCTATCCGGGGATATCGTGAGGCGGACATAGCCGAGGGCATTCAGGTGGATCCTGAATGCCCTCTGTCCCCGTGCGAGTGCAATGGTGCCGCTTCGCGGAGACCCGGAATGCCACCGGGCCGCAGACCTTCAGCGGCGCCCGCGCTTGGCGGCGGTCTTTCGCGCCGCGGTTTTGCGCGCCGGAGCCTTCTTGGCCGTGGTCTTCTTGGCGGTGGACTTCGTGGCCGCGGTCTTGCGCGTGGCCTTCTTGGCCGTGGTCTTCTTCGCGGCGGCCCGCTTGGTGCCCGCGACCCTGCCGGTGGCGACCGAGCGGGTGCCGGAGCCGGCCGCGCGCGTGGTCTTCTTGGCCGCCTTCTTGGCCGCGGTCTTCTTCGCCGCGGACTTGGAGGCGGGCTGGGCGGCGCTCTTCTTCGCGGCGGCCGTCCGAGCCATCTTCCGCTTTCCCGTCACCAGTTCTTTGAAGCCGGTGCCGGGCCGGAACGCCGGAATTACCGTCTTCTTGACCTTCACCGCTTCACCAGTGCGCGGGTTGCGGGCCATGCGGGCGGCCCTCTGGCGCTTCTCGAAGACACCGAATCCGGCGAAGGAGACCTTCTCTCCTTTCACCACCGCTCGCTGAATCTCGTCGATCGCCACATCCACGACTTCCTTCGCGGCCTGACGGTCGCCCGTGCGGGCGGCTATCCGATCTACGAACTCTGCCTTGTTCACGAGTCCTTCCCTCCCGATAAGGTTGTCTAGCTAAACCAGCCGTTAAGCGCACGGTATGACGTTTCGAAAGCGAACGCAACTGTTTCGGGGAAAAAACCCCTTGTGTCGCAGGGCTTTTTTATTTGGACGCCCGAAATCGACGCTCACAACCCCGTTGGGACGGGCCGAAACACGTCTGGAGCCGGTGGGCGCCCCACCGGCTCCAGACGTGAACAATGCGATTATCGGCCTCTCGGCGCTAGGCGGCGCTCGGGAGAGTCCTAGGCCGCCAAGCGTCCCGGTTCGACTCGAAGGCCGCGATCCGGGACTCGTCGCGGAGGGTCAGGGCGACGTCGTCGAGCCCCTCCATCAGGCGCCAGCGGGCGAACTCGTCGAACTCGAACGCCCAGGTCCGCTCGCCCGCACGGACTTCCCGCTCGACCAGGTCGACGGTGACCTCCAGGCCCGGATCGGCCTCGACGGCGTCCCACAGCGCCTCGACGGCCTCGGCCGGCAGCTCCACAGTCAACAGACCGTTCTTGAGCGAGTTGCCGCGGAAGATGTCCCCGAAGCGGGGCGCGATGACCGCTTTGAAGCCGAAGTCCTTCAGCGCCCACACCGCGTGCTCGCGGCTGGAGCCGGTGCCGAACTCGGTTCCGGTCACCAGGACCGAGGCGCCCTGGTAGGCGTCCTGGTTGAGCACGAATTCGGGGTCGTTGCGCCAGGCGGCGAACAGCCCGTCCTCGAAGCCGGTCTTGGTGACCCGCTTGAGGTAGACGGCGGGGATGATCTGGTCGGTGTCGACGTTCGAGCGCCGCAGCGGGGCCGCGGTGCCGGTGTGCGTCGTGACTTTCTCCATGTCGCTGTCCTCTCTTACAGGTCGGCCGGGCCGGCGAGGCGCCCGGCGACGGCGGTGGCGGCGGCGACGGCCGGGCTGACCAGGTGGGTGCGCCCGCCCTTGCCCTGGCGGCCCTCGAAGTTGCGGTTCGAGGTGGAGGCGGCCCGCTGGCCGGGCGTCAGCTGGTCGGGGTTCATGCCCAGGCACATCGAGCAGCCCGCGAAGCGCCAGTCGGCTCCGGCCTCGGTGAAGACCGCGTCGAGCCCTTCGGCCATGGCCTGCTCGCGCACGCGGGCCGAGCCGGGCACGACCATCATGTTGACGCCGTCGGCGACCTTGCGGCCCTTGATGACCTCGGCGGCGGCCCGGAGGTCCTCGATGCGGCCGTTGGTGCAGGAGCCGAGGAAGACCACGTCGACGCCGACCTCGCGCATCGGCGTGCCGGCCTCCAGGCCCATGTACGCCAGGGCGTTCTCGGCGGCGGTGCGCTCGACCGGGTCGGCGAAGGAGGCCGGTTCCGGCACCGAGCCGGAGAGCTCGACGCCCTGCCCGGGGTTGGTGCCCCAGGTGACGAACGGGCTCAGTTCGGCGGCGTCGATGACGATCTCGCGGTCGAACTCGGCGCCCTCGTCGGTCTTCAGGCTCCGCCAGTACTCGACGGCGGCGTCCCAGTCCGCCCCGGCGGGCGCGTGCGCGCGGCCCCGGACGTAGGCGAAGGTCGTCTCGTCGGGGGCGATCAGGCCGGCCTTGGCGCCCCATTCGATCGACATGTTGCACACCGTCATGCGGCCCTCCATCGAGAGCTCCTCGATGGCCTGCCCGCGGTACTCGACGATGTGGCCCTTGCCGCCGCCGGTGCCGGTGATCGAGATGATCTTGAGGATGAGGTCCTTGGCGCTGACGCCCTCGGGCAGCGAGCCGTTGACGGTGACGGCCATCGTCTTCGGCTTCGCCTGCGGGAGCGTCTGCGTGGCGAGCACGTGCTCGACCTCGCTGGTGCCGATGCCGAACGCGATCGAGCCGAACGCGCCGTGCGTGGAGGTGTGCGAGTCGCCGCAGACGACCGTCATGCCCGGCTGGGTGAGTCCCAGCTGCGGGCCCACCACGTGGACCACGCCCTGCTCGGCGTCGCCCAGGGAGTGGATCCGCACCCCGAACTCCTCGCAGTTCGCGCGCAGGGTCTCGATCTGCTTGCGCGAGGTCGGGTCCGCGATGGTGAACAGGTTGTCGGTGGGCGTGTTGTGGTCCTCGGTGGCGAGGGTCAGGTCGGTGCGGCGGACTTTGCGCCCCGCCTGGCGCAGGCCGTCGAACGCCTGCGGGCTGGTGACTTCGTGCAGCAGATGCAGGTCGATGTAGAGCAGATCGGGCTGTTCGCCGTCGGATCGCACTACGTGGTCGTCCCAGACCTTCTCTGCGAGGGTACGCGGCCTCGCCGACGCCTGCGGAAGCGCAACCGCGCCCGGCGTCCCCTCGGGTCCCTGTGGTGTACGTGACATCTTCTATCCCAGTCGTTGGACTTCTCGAATAATGGGAGGTAATGTTCAGCTCGTGAGAACGAATACTATCAGCGGCGTGGGCGTCCTCGACAAGGCGGTGCTCATCCTCACGGCTTGCACCAACGGCGCCAGCCTGGCTGAACTCGTGCACGAGACGGGACTCCCCAGGGCCACGGCCCACCGCCTCGCGCAGGCCCTCGAAGCCCACGAGATGCTCCAGCGCGACCACGAGGGCCGCTGGCGCCCCGGCCCCAAACTCGGCGAGCTCGCCGGCTCCACCGCCGACGTCCTCCTCAGCGCCGCCGAACCGGTCCTGAGCCTCCTGCGGGACCAGACCGGCGAGTCGACGCAGCTCTACCGCCGCCGCGCCGACGAGCGCATCTGCGTGGCCGCCGCCGAGCGCGCCTCCGGGCTGCGCGACACCGTCCCGGTGGGCGCGACGCTGCCGATGACGGCGGGGTCGGGCGCGCAGGTGCTCCTGGCGTGGGAGCCCCCCGAGGGCATCCTGCCGCTGCTGCCGAAGTGCCGCTTCTCGTCCAAGACCCTCGCCGAGGTGCGCCGCCGGGGCTTCGCCCAGTCGGTGGCCGAGCGCGAGGCGGGCGTGGTGAGCGTCTCGGCCCCCGTGCGGGACAAGACCGGCCGCGTCGTGGCCGCGATCTCGGTCTCAGGCCCCCTCGAACGCCTCGGCCGCCGCCCCGGCGACCGCCTCGGCATGGCCGTCATCCGCGCCGGCCAGAAGCTCTCCGGCCTCTGAACGGCGGAACGGCCGCCTCACGAGACGAAGGCGACCGGCGCGACGCGGCCCCTTCCTGCAAAGCGCTGCTTCGCGAGCCGCCCCGCATCGACGACTTCCCCGACACCGCCGACCTCCGCCGCGAACTGCCCCGAGCGACCGATTTCGAGCGGGCCGTCCTCAGCCGAGGAGTTCGCGCACCAAGGACTCAGTCTTAGACGGGAGCAGGTGCGGCGGATAGGTCTCCTCGATGCAGGCGAGAGCCTCATCGACCGAGGTGAAACCGCATAGGCGGTAGAGCGCCAGGAGGTCCTCGGCGTCCCGCTCGACCCTGGCGGCGACGGCCTTCATCGCGAACAGGTAGCGGGGCGAAGCCACCCGCACGGTGATCCCGGGCGCGTCGAACAGGACCGTCGCGTTCGGGTCCACGCCGGGCAGGAATCCCTTCACCGCGTCATTGAGCCAGTCATCGCGAAGGCCGTGACGCCCCCCGACCGCTCTGGCCGCCTCGTAGACGACCTGCTTCGGTTCGAAGACCGCATCAAGGTCTCGCGTGGCACGCCTGGTGTTGTAAGCCAATGCCATAGCCGCTCCTCCCACGGGGAAGAGCTCTGCGCGCTCGCCCGCCGCGGCGAGCGTCGCCCCCAGATCCGTCAGCAACTCCAGAATGGCGTCCCGGTCGAGCAGGCTCATACGCTCTCCAGCGAAGCACGGTCGAGGAAGACACCGCGGCTCGCCAATTCCGGTGAGGCGGAGCCGACTGACAGCACGGCGAGTCCGGGCATCGGCCTGCCCATCAGCTCTTCGACCACGAACCAGAACTTCCGGAGGAAACGCCCGGGCGCACTCGCCCACCCGGGAGTGGACAGGCCCGCCCTGCGACTGGCGTATTCGGCTACACCGGCCAAGAGCGCGTCCCAGCGCTCGTCTCCAGTGCCGTCCGGCTCGGCACGCACGGCCTGCCGCACTGCGGGGCGATCGGCGCCGTCGATGTCATCGAGGAACTGGATGACGTGGCGGAGCGCCTCGCCGGCGTCTCCGGCCCTCAGCGAGGCCCGGATCTCGTCAGCCGTTCGCTCCAACGCCGGGGCCTCCATGCGCCCGGCGTCGAAGGTCGGCTCGACGCCGACGGCCCGGGCATACCGTTCCAGTGTACTGAGCCGCGGATCGGAGTGACCGGATTCGAGGCGAGCAATGGCGGACTGGGTCGTACCGATCCGCTCGGCGAGGGCGGCCTGCGACAGCCCTCGCTCGACTCGAGCCGCCCGCAGGCGTTCGACCACCGGCGACGAAAGTCTGTTCACAAAGTGATTATAGCGCACTCGCTATATCAGCGGAGCGGGCCGATGGCCGCTTCGATGTCGGCTCTGAGGTTCGGGCCGGTGACCAAGCGCTTCACCTGCTCGATGACGGGGGCCATGAACTGGTCGGGGCCGGGCTTGTCGGCGATGCGCTCCACCGCGGCGATCGCGACCCGCGCGGCGGGCGAGGGCCGCAGCGGCTCGCGCAGCTGCAGCGCGCGCACCGCGCTCAGCAGCTCCACCGACAGGAGGCTCCCGAGGTTGTCGAGGACCTCGCGCAGCTTGCAGCCCGCCGACCAGCCCATCGAGACGTGGTCCTCCTGCATCCCCGAGGTGGGCACCGAGTCCACCGACGCCGGCTGGGCCAGGCGGCGGTTCTCGGCGACGATCCCCGCGGCCGTGTACTGGGCGATCATGAGCCCGGAGTTCACGCCCGGGTCGGGGCTGAGGAACGCGGGCAGGCCCCGGGAGCGGGTCACGTCGAGCAGCCGGTCCACACGGCGCTCGGCGATCGAGCCCACGTCGGCCGCGGCGATCGCCAGGAAGTCCGCGGCGTAGCCCAGCGGCGCGCCGTGGAAGTTGCCGGTGGACTCGACGCGGCCGTCCGTCAGCACCACCGGATTGTCCACGATAGACACCAGTTCGCGGTCGGCCACGCTCCCCGCGTAGGCCAGAACGTCCCTGGCGGCCCCCGCGACCTGCGGCGCGCAGCGCATCGCGTAGGCGTCCTGCACCGCGTGCGCGAGGTCCTCGCGGTGGGAGTCCATGATCTCGGAGTCCTGGAGCAGCGCGTGGATGTTGGCCGCGCTCGCCGCCTGGCCCGGGTGCGGGCGGATCTCGTGGAGCTCGGGCATGAACGGCCGGTCCGAGCCCAGCATCGCCTCGATCGACAGCGCCGCGCACACGTCGGCCAGGGTGAGCAGGTGCGCGGCGTCGGCCCCGGCCAGGACCAGCATCCCCAGCATCCCGTCGGTGCCGTTGATCAGCGACAGGCCCTCCTTGGAGGACAGCTCGATCGGCGCGAGCCCGGCCGCGCGCAGGGCCGCGCTCGCCTCGACGCGGGCGCCGTCGTCGGCCAGCGCCCAGCCCTCGCCGAGCAGCGCGAGCGCGCAGTGCGCCAACGGGGCGAGGTCGCCCGAGGCGCCGAGCGAACCGAACTTCGGCACCCACGGGGTGACGTCGGCGTTCAGCAGCGCCGCGAGCGCCGCCGCGGTCGCCGGGCGCACGCCCGAGCGGCCCATGGCGAGCGAGCGCAGCCGCAGCAGCATCATCGCGCGCACCACTTCCTTCGGCATCGGGTCGCCGACGCCCGCGGCGTGGGACCTGATGAGCGCGTGCTGGAGCTCGGCCCGCCGCTCGGGCTCGATGAACGTGCTCGCCAGGGCGCCGAACCCGGTGGAGACGCCGTAGACGGGGCGGCCGTCGCGCTCGATCCCGTCGACGATGGCGCGGCTGCGCTCCATGGCGGCCACCGCGTCGGCGTCGATGACGACGCGGGCGCGGCGCCTGGCCACGGCGACGACGTCGCCGGGGGTGATGCCGGTGGGTTTGATGTGCACGGTGGTCATCGCGGTCTCCTGAACGCTTCACACTGGTCGGGTCGGGGAGGCGGGCGGGAGGACGGCGCCGCCGCGGACGACGGCCCCGACGAGCGGGGTGCCCGGCCGGTAGGCCAGGTGGACGTGGCTGGGGGCGTCGAGCACGACCAGGTCGGCCCGGGCGCCGACGGCGATGCGGCCGACGTCGTCGCGGCGCAGCGCCCGGGCGCCGCCCGCGGTGGCGGCGAGGACGGCCTCGGTCGGGGTCATGCCCATCTCGCGCACGGCCAGCGCGATGCAGAAGGCCATGCTGCTGGTGTAGGAGGAGCCGGGGTTGCAGTCGGTGGCGAGGGCGACGGCCGCGCCCGCGTCGATGAGGCGGCGCGCGTCCGGGTAGGGCGAGCGCGTGGAGAACTCGGCGCCGGGCAGGAGCGTGGCGACCGTGCCGCCCGAGGCGAGCGCGTCGACGTCGGCGTCGGTCAGGTGGGTGCAGTGGTCGGCCGAGGCCGCGCCGATCTCGACGGCGAGGCGCACTCCGGGACCGGCGGTGAGCTGGTTGGCGTGGACGCGAGGCGCGAGCCCGGCCGCGATGCCCGCGGTGAGGACCCGGCGGGCCTGGTCGCCGTCGAAGGCGCCCCGCTCGCAGAACACGTCGACCCATTTGGCGTGCGGGGCGCAGGCGTCGAGCATCGCGCCGCACACGAGGTCGACGTACTCGTCGGCGTCGGCCCCGGCCGGGACGGTGTGCGCGCCGAGGAAGGTGGTCTCGTCGGTGAACTCGCCGGCGATGCGCAGCTGCCGCTCCTCGTCGGCGGCGGTGAGTCCGTAGCCGGATTTGATCTCCACGGTGGTGGTGCCCTGGCGGAGCATCTCGGCGGTGAGGCGGGCGCAGGTGGCGCGCAGCTCCTCGTCGCCGGCGCGGCGGGCGGCGGCGACGGTGGTGCGGATGCCGCCGCCGGTGTAGGGCTCGCCGCTCATGCGGGCGGCGAACTCGGCGGCGCGGTCGGCGGCGAAGACGAGGTGGGCGTGGCTGTCGACGAAGCCGGGGAGGACGGCGCCGCCCCGCGCGTCGAACCGCTCGTCGGCGGCGGGGGCCTCGGCGGCCGGGCCGATCCAGGCGACGGCACCGCCGTCGACGACGAGGGCCGCGCCCTCCCGGACGCCGTGGGCCTCGTCGGCGGTGAACAGTTCGCCGATGCCGTCGATAAGGAGGCTCATCGCCACAGCTCCCCCACCGCTCGCGCGAGTTCGGCGCCGACGTCGATCGCGGTGTGGCGCCCGCCCGCGACGACGCGGCGCCCGTCGGCCACGACGTCGGTGACGTCGGCCGCCGCCGCGGCGTGGACGACGCCCTCCGGCGCCGCCCCGGCGGTGCGCGGCGAGTCGAGCGCGACGGCCACCAGGTCGGCGCGCCGCCCGGGGGCGATGCGCCCGGCGTCGGTCCAGCCGAGGCTGTCGTGGCGGGTCATGGCCTCCAGCAGCTCGGCCGGGGCGAAGTGGCCGCGCCGCTCCGAGACGAGCCGTTCGTGCATCTCGACGGCGCGGGCCTCCTCGAACATGTCGATGAGGGCGTGGCCGTCGGTGCCCAGCGACAGGGGCACGCCCCGCTCGGCCAGGGCGCGGGCCGGGCCGATGCCGTCGGCCAGGTCCCGTTCGGTGGTGGGGCACAGGCACACCGTGGCGCCGGAGCGGCGCAGCAGCTCCAGGTCCTGGTTCGCCAGGTGCGTGGCGTGGACGGCGGTCAGGTCGGCGCCGAGCAGGCCGCGCCGCTCCAGCAGCTCGACGGGCCCGCATCCGTGCGCGGCGCGGCACGCCTCGTTCTCGGCGCGCTGCTCGGCGACGTGGACGTGGACGGGGCGGCCCTCGCCCTCGGCGACGCCTGCGGAGCCGTAAGTTCGCACCGCGCAGGCGAACGCCTCGATGGCGTCGGCGGGGACGGCCCTGACCGAGTGGACGGCGGTGCCGACGAGCGCGTGGGGGGCCGCCTCGATCTTGTCGACGCGGTTCATCCACGATTCGAGGCCGCCGTCGCCGAAGCGGCGCTGCGCGCCTTCGAGCGGCTCGCCGAACCCGCCGGCGAGGTAGAGCGCGTCGAGCAGGGTGATGCGGACGCCGGCCTCGGCCGCGGCGGCGATGAGGGCGTGGCCCATCGCGTTCGGGTCGGCGTAGGGCCGCCCGCCCGGGGCGTGGTGCAGGTAGTGGAACTCCCCCACGCAGGTGATCCCGGCGAGGGCCATCTCGGCGTAGACGGCCCTGGCGAGCCGGAAGTACGCGTCGGGGTCGAGGCGGTCGGCCAGGTCGTACATCCGCTCCCGCCACGTCCAGAAGGTGCCCCCCTGGTCGTGGGTGCGGCCGCGCAGGGCCCGGTGGAAGGCGTGCGAGTGGGCGTTGGCCAGGCCCGGCAGGACCAGGCCGGGCAGGACCTCCGCCCCGGCGGGTGCGACGCCGGGGACGACCGAGGTGATGCGGCCCGCGGCGGTCTCGATCGCGACCGCCTCGGCCGGGCCGTCGGCGAGCCAGGCCCGTTCGGCCCAGTAGGTCAGCACGCGAGCTCCCGCAGCACGGCCGCGAGCGCGGCGGCCCCGGCGGCGCAGTCCTCGTCGGTCGCCTCCTCGGCGGGGGCGTGGGAGACGCCGGTGCGGTTGCGCACGAACAGCATCGCGGTGGGGAGGTGCGGGGCGAGCACGCCCGCGTCGTGTCCGGCGCCGGTCGCCAGGACCGGGACGCCGCCCAGGAGCGCCGCGATCCGGTCCCGCAGGCCGTCGTCGAAGGCGACCTGGGGCGTCTCGGACTCGGCCTCGACGCGCACGCGCGTGCGGTCGCGCTCGGCCCGCTCGGTCACCTTGGCGCGCAAGGCGCCGAGGATCTCGTCCAGGACGGCCGCGTCGGGGGCGCGGGCGTCGAGCCAGGCGCGGACGGTCCCGGGGACGACGTTGGCGGCGCCGGGGTCGGCCTCCAGGCGGCCGACGGTCGCCAGGCCGCCGGCGATGCGGGCCTCCTTGCGGGCGGCGAGGATCATGAACGCGGCGGTGAGCATCGGGTCATAGCGGTCGGCGAGGACCGTGGTCCCGGCGTGGTTGGCCTCGCCGGTGAAGGTGAACCGCCAGCGCCCGTGGGGCCAGATCGCGCTGGCGACGCCGACGGGCGCGTTCAGGCCCTCCAGGGCGCGGCCCTGCTCGATGTGGAGTTCGACGAACGCGCCGATCTCGGCGAGGCGCTCGTGGTCGGGGCCGAGGATGGTCGGGTCGGCGGCGGTCGCCTCCATGGCCTCGGCGAGGGTGACGCCGTCGGCGTCGGTGAGCGCCCGGGCCCGGTCGGGGTCGAGGGCGCCGGTCATGAGGCGGGAGCCGAGGCACGGCACGCCGAAGCGGCCGCCCTCCTCTTCGATGAAGGCGACGACGCCGATGGGCCGCCGCGGGGTCGCGCCCGAGGCGCGCAGTGCGTCGATCGCGAGGAACGCGCTCGCGATGCCGAGGGGGCCGTCGTAGGCGCCGCCGTGCGGCACCGAGTCGAGGTGGCTGCCGGTGAGGACGGCGTCGCCGTCCCGCGGCTGGCCCCACCAGGCGTAGAGGTTGCTGTTCCTGTCGGTGTCGACCTCCATGCCGCGGCGGTCGGCCTGGGTGCGGAACCAGTTGCGGCACGCCTGGTCGGCCTCGCTCCACGAGTACCGGAGGTAGCCGCCGTGCGGGCACCTCCCGATCGGCGACAGCTCGTCCCACAGCGCCCTGAAGTCGGCGGCGTCCATCTGCTCTCCCTGGTGTGCGGCGTCCTGTAGTCACGCTTCCTTGGACGGGATGCTGATCCCGTGGTCCTCGGCTACCCGTTCGGCGGCGTCGTATCCGGCGTCGGCGTGCCTGATGACGCCCATGGCCGGATCGTTCGACAGGACCCGTTCGAGCTTCTCGGCCGCGAGGCGGGTGCCGTCGGCGACGGTGACCTGCCCGGCGTGGAGGGACCGCCCCATGCCGACGCCGCCGCCGTGGTGGACGCTGACCCAGCTGGCGCCCGAGGCGGTGTTGACCAGGGCGTTGAGCAGGGGCCAGTCGGCGATGGCGTCGGAGCCGTCGAGCATGGCCTCGGTCTCGCGGTAGGGGCTGGCGACCGAGCCGCAGTCGAGGTGGTCGCGGCCGATCACGACGGGGGCTTTGAGGGTGCCGTCGGCGACCATCTCGTTGAAGCGGACCCCGGCCCGGTCCCGCTCGCCGTGGCCGAGCCAGCAGATGCGGGCGGGCAGGCCCTGGAAGGCCACGCGCTCGCGGGCCAGGGAGATCCAGCGCCGGAGGGAGGGGTTGTCGCCGAACAGGTCGAGGACGGCCTCGTCGGTGCGGGCGATATCGGCCGGGTCGCCCGAGAGCGCGGCCCACCGGAAGGGGCCTTTGCCCTCGCAGAACAGCGGCCGGATGTAGGCGGGGACGAAGCCGGGGAACGCGAAGGCCCGCTCGAAGCCGCCTTCGAGGGCTTCGCCGCGGAGGGAGTTGCCGTAGTCGAAGACCTCGGCGCCCGCGTCCTGGAAGCCGACCATCGCCGCCACGTGCCGGGCCATGGAGGCGCGGGCCCGGTCGGTGAACGCGGCGGGGTCGGCGCGGGCGAGGGCGGGCGCCTCACGGTGGTCGACGCCCTCGGGGACGTAGGCGAGGGGGTCGTGCGCGGAGGTCTGGTCGGTGACGATGTCGACCGGGACGCCGCGGGCGAGGAGTTCGGGCACGACGGCGGCGGCGTTGCCGACCAGGCCGATCGAGAGCGCCTCGCCCGCCCGCTTCGCGGCCAGGGCGCGGGTCACGGCGTCGTCGAGGCCGTCGGCGATCGCGTCGAGGTAGCGCTGCTCGACGCGGCGGCGGAGGCGGTCGGGGTCGACGTCGACGATGAGGCACACGCCGTCGTTCATGGTGACCGCGAGGGGCTGCGCCCCGCCCATGCCGCCGCATCCGGCCGTCAGCGTCAAGGTGCCCTTCAGGGAGCCGCCGAAGCGTTTCGCGGCCACGGCCGCGAAGGTCTCGTAGGTGCCCTGGAGGATGCCCTGGGTGCCGATGTAGATCCACGAGCCGGCGGTCATCTGGCCGAACATGGTCAGGCCGAGCGCTTCGAGGCGGCGGAACTCGGGCCAGGTGGCCCAGTCGCCGACGAGGTTCGAGTTCGCCAGGAGCACGCGCGGCGCCCACTCGTGGGTGCGCAGACGTGCGACGGCGCGGCCGCTCTGGACGAGCATGGTCTCGTCGGGGGCGAGCGTCCACAGCGTCCGCAGGATCGTCTCCAGGTCGGCCCGGCTGCGGGCGGCCTTGCCGGTGCCGCCGTAGACCACCAGGTCCTCGGGGCGTTCGGCCACGTCGGGGTCGAGGTTGTTCTGGAGCATCCGCCAGGCCGCCTCGGCCTGCCAGTCGCGGCAGTGCAGGGTGGTGCCGTGTGGTGCGCGCATCCGGTCCGCCTTCGGTGTGAGGTGATGCCAGTCTTGCAGAGTTCCCCGCCGCCACCGTGCGACACGGGGGGCCGGGCGCGGCCGGGCCGCGCCCGAACGCCCTAGAGGTTGCCGCGCTTGGCCTGCTCCTTCTCCAGGGCCTCGAACAGCGCCGTGAAGTTGCCCTTGCCGAAGCTCAGGGAGCCGTGCCGCTCGATGATCTCGTAGAACACCGTGGGGCGGTCCTGCTGCGGCTTGGTGAAGATCTGGAGCATGTAGCCGTCCTCGTCGCGGTCGACCAGGACGCGGCGCGCCTTGAGCTCCTCGATGGGGACGCGGACCTCGCCGATGCGCTCGCGCATCTCGGGGTCGTCGTAGTAGGCGTCGGGCGCTTCGAGGAACTCGACGCCGTTCGCGCGCATCGCGTCGACGGCGGCGAGGATGTCGCCCGTGGCGAGCGCGATGTGCTGGACGCCGGGGCCGCCGTAGAACTCCAGGTACTCGTCGATCTGGGACTTCTTCTTGCCGGGCGCGGGCTCGTTGATCGGGAACTTGACCTTGCGGGTGCCGTTGGCGACGACCTTGCTCATCAGCGCCGAGTACTCGGTGGCGATGGCGTCCTCGACGAACTCGACGATGTTGGAGAAGCCCATGACCTTCTCGTAGTACTCGACCCATTCGCGCATGCGGCCGAGTTCGACGTTGCCGACGATGTGGTCGATGGCCTGGAAGAAGCGCTTGGGCTCGCGTCCGGCGGCGACGGCGGGCGAACGGTCCACGATGGGCTCGCGGGCGGTGAAGCCGGGCAGGAACGGCCCGGTGTAGCCCGAGCGGTCGATGAGGACGTTGCGGGTCTCGCCGTAGGTGCCGATGGCGGCCGTGCGCACGGTGCCGTGCTGGTCGGTGAGGTCGTGCGGCGCTTCGAGGGCGACGGCGCCTTGCTCGATCGCGTAGCGGTAGTTCTCGTCCACATCGGGCACTTCGAGGGCGACTTCGATGACGCCGTCGCCGTGGGCGGCGTAGTGCCTGGTGGCGGCCGCGTCGGCGGTGACGCCGCCGACGAGCACGAAGGTGACCCCGCCCGAGCGCAGCACGTACTCGGCGTGCTCGCGGTAGCCCTGCTCGGGGCCGCGGTAGGCGGTGCAGGTCATGCCGAACGCGGTGGAGTAGTAGTGGGCGGCCTGCTTGGCGTTGCCCACATAGAACCTGACGTGGTCCCAGCCCTTGATGGGGAAGGCGTCTTCGCTGATGTCGTGCTCGACGGCTCCGACGAGGCGGGCTTCGTTCGCTGCGGTGTCGACCATGGCCGTCTCCTCCAGTCGTAGGCGGGTTGTGGCCTCGATCATCACGGTAGCCTCACGTTCGGGCAAGTCGCCGGGAAATCAGTGAGCATCTTGCGCATATGGCCCTGTCGGTCACCGCATAGACTGGGCAATATGACCAGTGATGCATCGATCGACGCGCTCGATGCGCGGCTCATCGCCCTGCTCGAGGACGAACCGCGCATCGGGGTCCTGGAGTGCTCCCGGCGCCTCGGCGTGGCCCGCGGGACGGTGCAGGCGCGCATGGACAAGCTCGCGGCGCGCGGCGTGATCCGCGGCTACGGGCCGCACGTGGACCCCGCGGCGCTCGGCTACCCGGTGATGGCGTTCGTGACCTTGGAGCTGCGCCAGGCCGTGGGGCACGACTCGGTGGCGCGGAACCTCGCGCGCGTCCCGGAGGTGCTGGAGGCGCACACCGTCACCGGGACCGGCGACATGCTGTGCCGGATCGTCGCGCGCACCAACGCGGGCCTCCAGGGCGTGATCGACCGGGTGCTGGCCTGCGAGGGCGTGCTGCGGGCCTCCACGGTGATCGCCTTGGCCGAGCAGATCCCCCACCGGACGCTCCCGCTCGTGGCCGCGGCCGCGGGCCGCGGGCCGCGGACGGGGCGCCCCTAGGGGTGGTTCAGCGAGCGGCGCTCGCGACCGTTCCGGTGACCTCGCCCAGGCCGATGACCGTACCGCCGGGGCCGGGCGCGGTGGCGCCGATGGTGACGGTGTCGCCGTCCTCCAGGAAGGTCCGCTCGGCGCCCTCGCCCAGGTGCACCGGCTCGGCGCCGCCCCACGTCAGCTCGATGAAGCTGCCGCGCTGGTCCCGGCCGGGGCCGGAGACCGTCCCGGAGGCGAACAGGTCGCCGGTGCGCAGGCTCGCCCCGTTGACGGTCATGTGCGCCAGCTGCTGCGCGGGCGTCCAGTACAGCTGCGCGAACGGCGGCCGCGAGACCTCGACGCCGTTCCAGGACACCGAGAGCGTCAGGTCGTAGCCGAAGCGGTCGGACTCCTTGAGGTAGGCCAGCGGCGCCGGGTCCTGCTCGGGAGCGGCCGTCTTCGCCGCCTCCAGGGCCTCCAGCGGCGTCACCCAGCAGCCGACGGAGGTCGCGAACGACTTCCCCAGGAACGGGCCGAGCGGCTGGTACTCCCACGCCTGGATGTCGCGGGCCGACCAGTCGTTGACCAGGACCACGCCGAAGACGTGCTCGGCGAAGTCGTCGGCGGCGACCGGCGATCCGAGCGCGGTGGGCGCTCCGACGACGAAGCCGACCTCGGCCTCGATGTCGAGCCGGCGGCTCGGACCGAACTCGATCTCGCCGCCGGGGCCCTTGCGCTGGCCGCTGGGCCGCGCGACCGGGGTGCCGGAGGCGATGACCGTCCCGGCGCGGCCGTGGTAGCCGACCGGCAGGCGCTTCCAGTTCGGCAGCAGCGCCTCGCCGTCGGGCCGGAAGAGCCGCCCGAGGTTGGTCGCGTGGTGCTCCGAGGCGTAGAAGTCCACGTAGTCGGCCACGTCGAACGGCAGGTGCATCCGCGCCCGGCCGATCGGCGTCAGCAGCCGGGGCGCCCGCTCGCCGAAGTCCGGGGCGGCGAGCAGATCGGTGATCCGCCGCCGCGCCAGCCGCCACGCGTCCCGGCCGGCCGCCATGAGCGGGTGCAGCGAGTCGGCGGCCAGGGCCGGGCCGACGCGGGGGCCGAAGCCCTCCGCCGCGGCCGCCGCCCGCAGGTCGAGCACGTGGTCGCCGACGCGCACGCCGAGGCGCCGCGCCGGATCGTCCGCAGTGGAGAACACCCCGTAGGGAAGGTGGTGGACGCCGTACGGGCCGTCTTCGGCGCCTTCGAGCCAGCTCACTATTCCGCTCCGCCTCTCTGCAACAGCGACAGTGCCATCAGGTCTTCGAGCGGCTCCATGATGCTGCACGAGCCGAAGCCGGTCCACAGCGGCCTGGGCCGGCCGGCGATCGCACGGACGCGGCCCGCGAGGTCCTCGGCGTCCGCCGAGTCCAGGATCGCGGCCACCGCGCCGGTCTCGGCGCCGCCGGAGGCCGCCGCGGCGGCGGCGAGCACGTTGAGGAAGCCGTGGTGGGCGAACCCGGTCTCGGGGTCGCGGTGGCGGACCGCCCGGTGCAGCCCGGCGGTGAGCTTGAACCGCAGGCCGCGACGCGCGCAGCCGACGATCACGCCCGCCAGGGACGCCGGGGAGGGGAAGAACTCCGCGGCCAGCCCGCCGGTGCGGAACTTCGGGATCAGGCCGGTGCCCACGATCGCGTCGAGGCCGTCCTCGCCGTAGGGCAGCTCGGCGTAGACCGGGACGGGCCGGTCCGCGGTGGACCACGCCTTCGCGGCCGGGGCGAGGCGGTGCAGGGCGGCGCGCGACTCGTACTGGACCACGGTCACCGACGCGTCGAGCGCGTCCACCAGCGCAGCGACCTCCTCGGGCTCGACGTCGACCACGACGCCGATCCGCAGCTCCTCGCGGCCCGGGCGCAGGGACTCCAGGCGGCTGGCGGGGACCAGCAGCGGGCCCACCATCGGCGCGTACCAGGAGTGCCGGTGGCCTCGGTGCGCCGGGACGGCGGCCTCCAGGGCCGCGTTGCCGGGCGGGAAGACCGCCGCGTCGTCGATGAGGTCCTGCAGCACCGCAGGGATGGCGTCCGACATGCCCTGAGGGTACGGCGGCGGCGGCGCGATGTCGACCGGGTCGGCCGCCCCGGCGGATCTTTCGGGCCGCGAATCCGGCCGGCCGCTATTCTCGGGGACATAGCCACCCGTAGCGGGCCCGCGACCGCACCGGCCCGCGCACCGACAAAGGAGTCGTCGTGCCGTTCTACCGTTCGGTCGGGCAGATCCCCGACAAGCGACACACGCAGTTCCGCCAAGATGACGGGAGCCTCTACTCCGAGGAGCTCATGGGCCAGGAGGGCTTCTCCTCGGACTCCTCGCTGCTGTACCACAAGCACCGGCCCACCGCGATCAGCTCCAGCACCGAGCACCGGCCCGAGCGGGCCGAGCCGGTCCCCAACCACCCGCTCAAGCCCCGGCACCTGCGCACGCACAAGCTCGACGGGGCCGGGGACGCGGTCTTCGGCCGCGACCATCTGCTGTCGAACGCCGACTGCCGCATCTCCTACTCGGTGGCGGACAAGCCGTCCCCGCTGTACCGCAACGCGATCGGCGACGAATGCCTGTACGTCGAGTCCGGTTCGGCGCGCGTGGAGACCTCCTTCGGCGCGCTCGACGTCGCGCAGGGCGACTACCTGATCGTCCCGATGTCGACGATCTACCGGGTCGTCCCCGAAGGCGGCGAGCCGCTGCGCACCCTCGTGATCGAGTCGACCGGGCACATCACCCCGCCCAAGCGCTACCTCTCGGTGCGCGGCCAGTTTCTGGAGCACTCGCCGTACTGCGAGCGGGACCTGCGCGGCCCCGAGGAGCCGCTGCTGGTCGAGGGCGAGGACGTGGACGTCTACGTCCAGCACCGGGGCCGGGGCGGCGCCACGCTGTGGACGAAGTTCACGTACGCGCACCACCCGTTCGACGTGGTCGGCTGGGACGGGTGCCTGTACCCGTGGGTGTTCTCGATCCACGACTTCGAGCCGATCACCGGCCGCATCCACCAGCCGCCGCCCGCCCACCAGGTCTTCCAGGGCCCGAACTTCGTGATCTGCAACTTCGTGCCCCGCAAGGTGGACTACCACCCGGACGCGATCCCTGTGCCGTACAACCACCACAACGTGGACTCCGACGAGGTCATGTTCTACTGCGGCGGCGACTACGAGGCCCGGCGCGGCTCCGGCATCGAGCAGGGCTCGATCTCGCTGCACCCCTCGGGCTTCACGCACGGCCCGCAGCCGGGCGCGCCCGAGCGCTCGATCGGGGCCGAGCGCTTCGACGAGCTGGCGGTCATGGTGGACGCGTTCCGCCCGCTCGAACTGTGCGAGGCGGCCCTGGAATGCGAGGACACGGACTACGCCTGGACCTGGAACCGCGACCCGGCCCTGTAGCGGCGCCGGGCGGGGCCGGGCCCCGCCCGGAGCGGGCTACATGGTGTTGACGATCAGGCCGATGTGGGTGAAGAAGTTCATGGCCCCGAACAGGAGGAACGCGAGCCCGGAGAGGAACCAGGCGGCCAGGAGCACCTTCGTCACCGCGCTCCGGCCGGGCTTGAGCGCGAGCGGGAACAGGACCGCGCCGAGGCCGACCAGGGCGTACAGGCCGGAGATGAAGACGGCCTCCACCAGCGGGTAGTCGGCGAACTCGCCTGAGATCGGCTCCTCGGGCGGGGCGGCGAACAGCTCGTAGACGACCCCGGCCACGGCGATGGCGAAGCAGGCCAGGCCCATGCCGAGCACGAAGACCGACACGGGCCGCGCGGCGGCGGCGAGCGCCGCGAAGCGGTCGGGGGCCGCTTCGAGCACTTCGGCGCGTTTCCACAGGTAGAACGCGGCGAAGAGCAGCAGCACGCCGAAGGCGAGGCTCGGCTCGCCGAAGATCACGTTGTCGAAGGGGAAGCCGCCGGCCGCGAGCGGCCACGTCAGGGTCATGTGCAGGCCGGTCAGCGCGAGGATGGTGCCGACGACGCCGAAGCCCATCGCCCAGCCCTCGGCGTTCAGCGTCCTGCCGCGGTCGCCGAGGCCGCGCAGGAGGCCGACGATCATGAGCAGCCCGGCGCCGGCGGCCACCGACATGACGGTGTTGTAGGTCGGCATCTGGGCCCAGTCGATCTTCAGGCCCTGCGCGACGATCTCCCCCGTGGTCATATGCGGATATTAGGAGTTCGGCGGCGGCGGGAGGCCGCGTTCGGGGATTAATCGCGGCGGCCCGGGTACCCGGCGGCCTGCAGGAACCTATCGGAGGGAGCAGCGATGAGCAAGAAGGTCTTGATGGCGCTCACCAGCCACGCCGAGCTCGGCGACACCGGGGAGGAGACCGGGTTCACCGTCCCCGAGGCGGCGCGGCCGTGGCAGGTCTTCCGCGACGCGGGCGTCGACGTCGACTTCGTCTCGGTCGAGGGCGGCGAGCCGCCGCAGGAGGGGTTCGACGAGGAGGACCCGGTCCAGCGGGAGTTCCTCGACCGCGAGCGGGACCGGCTGCGGTCGACGCCGAAGGCGAGCGAGGTCGACCCGGACCGGTACGACGCGATCTTCTTCGTCGGCGGTCACGGCACCATGTGGGACTTCCCCGACGCGAAGGCCCTCACCGACGCCGCCGTCGACATCTACGAGCGCGGCGGGGTCGTCTCCGCGGTCTGCCACGGCCCGGCGGCCCTGGTGAACGCGAAGCTCTCCGACGGCTCGTACCTCGTGGCGGGCAAGCGGCTCAACTCGTTCACCGACGCCGAGGAGCGGGCCATGCAGCGGGAGGACGTCGTCCCGTTCCTGCTGCAGAGCCGCCTGGAGGAGCGCGGCGCGCGGTGGGAGGGCGGTGAGGACTTCGGCGAGTACGCGGTGGCCGACGGCCGCCTGGTGTCCGGCCAGAACCCCGCCTCGGCGACGCGGACCGCCCGGCTCGTGCTGGAGGCGATGTCGTGACCGGGTCGGCGTCGGCCGCGCTCACCGGCCGACGCCGCCGCGGGGGCGCAGTCCGACGCCGAGCACCTCGCGGATGTAGATCTCGATGAATTCCGGCAGGAGCCCGGACCGGTCGATCACGCCCCGCAGTCGTCCTTCGATGCCCTCGTGGCCGCTGGGGGTGAGGAACACCCACCGCATGGTGCTCAGCGGCCGGTGTTCAGTGCCGCCCGCGCCGTGCTCCACGTGGAACAGCGGCTGGTCGGCGAGGGTGCGCAGGGTGCCGCCGTCGGGGCCGGGGTGCTCGGCGGTGCCGATGAAGAGCGCCTGCATCGCGTCGTGGTCGAGGCCGACCTGCTCGATGACCGGGCCGGATCGGGCCGGGTCCGACCAGTCGGGCTGTTCGCTGACCCGGACGAAGACGTCGTCGCCGGTGGCTTCGAGCGCCGGGGGCGTCCATGCCGCGGCCGAACCGGGCGAGACGGCGCCGGGCAGGTAGCGGTCGGGCTGCCGGGCTTTGCGGGTCTCCATGTCCCACAGCATGGTGCGGGTGAAGTCGAGCGGCTCGTCGAGGTGGTATCGCGCCGCGAGGACGGCGTTGACGTCGACCGGAGGCAGGTCGACGCGGAGGTTGGCGGTGTCGGCTCTGGCGCGGTCGAACTCGGTCCGGTGCGCAAGGAGGTTCATGTGGCGGCCTTTCTGGGCTCGGTACACTAGGTTAGTACACTAATTATTAGCATGCTAACTACATGGTGTCCAGAGGAGCCGCTGTGATCTACGAACGCGCCCATGCGATCAACGCCTCGATCCGGATCGTGGCCGCCAGGCACCGGGCCCGCGCGGCGCAGGCGCTGGCGGGGCTCGGCCTCCACATCGGCCATGAAGTCGTCCTGCTCGCGCTCGACGCCGAAGGCCCGCAGAACCAGCGCAGCCTGGCGGCGGCGGCGGACGTCGAGCCGCCGACCATGACGGTCATGATCCGCAAGCTGGAAACCGGCGGCTTCGTGGTCCGGCGCCCGTCCCCGGGCGACGCCCGCGCCCTGATCGTCGACCTCAGCGACAAAGGGCGATCGGTGATCCCCTCGCTCAAGACGCTGTACTGCGAGCTCGCCGACTACACCGTGGCGGAGATGGACGACGCCTCGGTGGACCGGCTCATCGAGCTGATGGGCGACCTCGGCCGGAGCCTGCGCGGACGCGCCGGCGAGGACGGCGGCCGCTGAGCGCCGGGCCGCGGCGGCGGCCTCGGCCGAACGGCGGGAGCGGCGCGACCGACCGTCCATGACCAGGTCGTCCGGTGGGATGAGAACCGCGGCGGGGCCGCCCCCGCCCGGCCGCCGCGGCGCACCGGGGGACCCCCGGGCTTGCGGGTTTCTTGTAATGTTGCCCGCACGGGTGCGCGCCGAGGCGGACCCGACACCGGCGATCGAAGCGACGGTGGCCGCCGACGCGCCGGATGCCCCCGGGGCGGCGGTCCCGCCGCCCCTCGAATCCGCCGACGCCCGCCCCGACAAGTAGCAACCCGAGAAGCCGCCCGTTCGCCCAAGCGTGTCCGGGCACGTACTCGCATAGAAGGACAGTGATTGCGCATGGGTCTGTTCGACAGCCTTCGCGGCGAACTTATCGACATCATCGAATGGACCGATGATTCGCGCGACACGATCGTCTGGCGCTTCCCCCGCCACGACAACGAGATCAAGATGAACGCGAAGCTGGTCGTGCGCGAATCCCAGGCCGCGGTGTTCATCAACGAGGGGCAGCTCGCCGACGTCTTCACCCCCGGCACCTACACCCTGGAGACCCGCAACCTCCCGGTCCTGTCGACCCTCAAGGGCTGGAAGTACGGCTTCGACTCCCCGTTCAAGGCCGAGGTCTACTTCGTCAACACCCGCCAGTTCACCGACTTCAAGTGGGGCACGAAGAACCCGGTCCTGGTCCGCGACCCCGAGTTCGGCGCCGTGCGCATCCGCGCCTTCGGCGCCTACGCCATCCGCGTGACCGACCCCGCCCTGCTGCTTCGCGAGTCCGCGGGCACCGACGCGCAGTTCCGCACCGACGAGATCGAGAACTGGCTGCGCGAGAAGGTCGTCGGCGCCTTCGCGCCCGCCGTCGCCTCCGCCCGGATCCCGGTGCTGGACATGGCGGTCCACCAGGACCAGATCGGCGAGCAGCTGAAGTCCGCGATCTCCGAGAAGCTCGCCCCGCTCGGACTCGAGGTCCCCTCCTTCACGATCTCCAACATCTCCCTGCCCAAGGAGGTCGAGGAGGCCATCGACAAGCGCGCCTCCATCGGCGTGGTCGGCGACCTCGGCGCGTACACGCAGTTCCAGGCCGCGAACGCCCTGGAGGACGCCGCCCAGAACGGCGGCGGGGCCGCCGACGCGATGAGCCTGGGCGCCGGCATGGCCATGGGCAACCAGATGGCCGCCAACATGGCCGCGCAGCAGCAGGCCCAGCAGCAGCCTCCGCAGGCGGCGGGGCCGCCGCCGCTCCCGACCGCTCCGGCGTGGTACCTCGGCATCGGCGGGCAGCAGGCCGGGCCGTTCGACGTGGCGGCCCTCCAGCAGAAGGTCGCCGCCGGCGAGCTGACCCGGGAGACCCTGGCCTGGAAGCAGGGGCAGGCCGCATGGACCCCCGCCGGGCAGATCCCCGAACTGTCGGGCCTGTTCGGCGCGATGCCCCCGCCCCTGCCCTAAGCCCCCTCGAAACAGGAGAGACCCGTGACGAATCCGGCTCCCACCAGTCACCAGACCTATCCGTGCGGGGACTGCGGGGCGCACCTCCAGTTCGCGCCCGGCACGACGTCGATGTCCTGCCCGTACTGCGGTGCGCGGCAGGACATCGCGCCCCGGCAGCGGGAGGTCGTCGAGCACTCCTACAGCGCGCTCGCCGAGAAGCCGCGGCGGAACCCGCAGGAGGTGCCGCCGAACCTGTTCGTGTGCACCGGATGCCAGGCCCACACCGAGTCCGACGCCTGGTCGGACCTGTGCCAGTTCTGCGGCGCGCCCGTGGTCACCGACCAGTTCAACCCGGACCTGGTGGCGCCGGAGGGCCTCATCCCGTTCCAGGTCGACAAGAACGGGGCGCGCAAGGCGCTCAAGGACTGGGTGGCGAGCCGCTGGTTCGCGCCCGGCGCGTTCAAGAAGGTCGACGAGGCCGAGTCGCTGAAGAGCACCTACCTTCCCCATTGGACATGGGACGCCGCGACCACGACGAAGTACCGCGGGGAGCGGGGCGAGCACTACTACGTCGAACGGGACGGCAAGCGCGAGCGCCGGACCCGCTGGCACCACGTGCGCGGCACCGTCTCCCGCGACTTCGACGACGTGGTCGTCCCGGCCACCGCGCACGTCGGCAGCAAGCACCTCGACGACCTCTCGGGCGACTGGGACACGCAGCGGGCGGCGGCGTTCCAGCCGCAGTACCTCTCGGGGCACTTCACGCAGCGCTACGAGATCGGCCCGGACGCGGCGCTCGAGACCGCCAAGCAGAAGATGGCCGCGGTGATCCGCGGGGACGTCAAACGCCACATCGGCGGCGACGCCCAGCGCGTCCACGACATGGACACCACGTACGGGAAGCTCACCTACAAACTCCTGCTGCTGCCGGTCTGGCTCCTCGCCTACCTGTTCAACGGCAAGTCCTGGCAGGTGCTGGTCAGCGGCCAGACCGGCAAGGTCAGCGGCGAGCGGCCCTGGAGCACCTGGAAGATCGTCTTCGCGATCCTCGCCGCGCTCATCGTCGTCGCCGGGATCCTCTACCTGGTCTACGCCAACCGATGACGCACGTCGGCATCGGCGGCCGAGCCGCCGATGCCGACGACCGCACCGACTCGCGCCGCGAGAACAAAAAAGCCGCCCGAAGGCGGCTCTCGCTCTGCTGGCCTTCTCGAAACCTATGGGAACTTGTTTCCCAGGTAATCGCTCTGCACGGCCGCCTCATGACCCTACCCGGAGGCTGAACCACCCCGGCGGCAGCAGGACATCTCCTACCCGCTGCTCGATCGGGGCACCATGATTTCAGAAGCGAAGTACGCCTCGATGATCCTGTCTGACACGAGGGCGTCGAGTAGGTCATCGCTCCCCCATACGCGCGTGCCCCACAGGTCGTAATCGGTGTAAAGGAACCAGTCCTGGTAGTCAGGCCAGAGGTTCGAGGGGCTCGACTTGTAGCCCAGCCGCTCCAAACCCCCCAGGCATGAGCTCGGGCCGCGATACAGGTGCGGTTTGTCCCACTTCGGAGTCGAGAGCAGGCCATAGAACGCGAAGCAGTCGGTGTTCACCGCGCTGAAGGAACGCAGGATATGCACGAGTCTGCTCCACGACTGCACGTCAAGACTCCCCTCACCGGGCGGCTGTATGGACGCCGGCCAGCTCCGCCCGTCGATCCTTACCGTCGGAAAACACCCGTAGAAGGGGCCGCAACCGGGAAGCAGCATGGGCTCCCCCAGCCGCGCTGCCAGCTCGGACCACCGCAAGCGGCGCCACCCAGGTCCCGGATCAGTGGTCCACCCCAGGCTCCCGCCAGGCACCCAAGCCTTATCGTCGAGGTCCGCTCCGCCGACGACCGCTCGCTCTCTGGTGCCGGCGGCAAGCTCGATGTTGTGGACCTCGTCGTGGGACAGCCCGAGGTCGCCTTCGACACGCTCATACATGGCGTGCAGGATCCAGACCGATTCAGTCGGAAGGCCGAGGTCGAATCCGATGACCTCATCACCGTCTCCGGCAACCTGCCGAACCCAGTCCAGCGCGCCCAATGGGGCTCTTTCCCATGTACCCATGACAACCTGATCATATGCAGGCTCGCTGATCGAGCCACTTCAGGCAACGTGCACAGGTTTCGTCATTCGGATCCGGTGGGCTTGCCCGCCGGGTCCGTTTCATGTTCCTCGTAGCCAGGAGCCGAGGACTTCGCGCTCAAAATAGGTTCGGCAGAGTACCGAACTCGCCGCCCAAGGCTCCCTCGAAGCGCAGCCCAGCGAGCAGCCAGAAAAAACGCTTGGGTGCCGGTACGGCAGCGCGGGAAGATGATCACGTGAAACAGATGAGACGTGCCTTGGAAGACTACCTCTACGACCTTGATCCCAACCTTGACCTGCCGATGGAGGCCGCACATGCGTTGGCCCGCGGACTCGACTCGCGCGCGCTGAGAGAACTGGCAGGGCAGGCACGCGACGCGACCTACGAAGTCCGCGAAGTCGTGCCGTCGGTCATCGAGGAGCTGGAGATCGGCCTGTCAGATCTGCCCGAGGCCGTGTTCGCTCGGGCTCGTGAAGCCGCCAGCGCCTATCTCGCAGGGTCACTTCGATTCACCCCTGCCGCCACACGGGTAGCCGAATTGCTCCTTGCCGAGGACTACCTCGGGTTCGACAACCGGCCCGACACCGCCTACACAGAATGCGAGAACCTGTGGCTCCTCAGCGAGTGGCTCGACGCGGTCAACCAAGGCTACAGCGACAGCTCGGGATACCTGTTCGAGTCGTCTGATGCCGCCGAACGATACTTCGCAGACATCGCCAGGGCGTTGACAGTGGGAAATGTAAACCGCTGATCTCGACATTTCCCAGATCTGCGTTTACATCTGCGGCGTCCTGGAGCACCAGCGCCTGCAGCCAACCCGTAAGGGCCGCGAAACGCGGCCCTTGACGAATCAGTGGCTGGGATACCTGGGCTCGGATCGAGAACGACTGAACCACGCGCACGGAGTGCGCCCGACGGCACAGCAGCCGGGTTGCCCTCACCGTGTCAACGGCACGAAAAAGCCGCCCGAAGGCGGCTCTTGCTCTGCTGGGGTACCTGGACTCGAACCAAGAACAACTGAACCAGAATCAGCCGTGTTGCCAATTACACCATACCCCAATGGTGTTCGCGCGCTCTGAAGCTCATTGCGCCAACGGGGACCAACTGTACCGGACCCGTTTGCGGGGGCGCAAACGGGTTCGCGTGACCGGAGCCACTGCCGGCGGGCGGTCCCGTTCAGGCGGCGGGCTGCGGCGCCGGGGTGTCGCCGCGGTGCGCCGTTTCGGGGGCCGTGTCCATTCCGCCGCGCAGGTAGTGGACGGCCAGGGCCGTGAAGGCGAGGAGGATGAAGGCGTCGGCCAGGTGGGCGATCGCGTCGGTGCGGGTGATGCGGCTCAGGGGGAAGACCGCCGCGCTGACGATGAGCATAGCCGCCATCCACCGCGGCGCGAGCTTCGACAGCGCCAGGTCCAGGCCGAGGGCGAACAGGCTCACGGGCATGAGCGGCCCGGGAATCCACAGCACGATCGCCGCGGCGACGGGGTAGGCGTCGGCCGCTTCGAGCGAGGCCGTTCCGGAGACGGCGAAGAGCCCTTCGAAGAAGCCCTGGAGGCCGAAGGCGATGCCGCCGACGCAGCCGCCGAGCGCCAGGAGGATGCCGATCCCTCCGCTCCACGGCCTCCAGGCCGCGATCCGCTCCCAGACGCCGAGCAGGCCGTATATCCACAGCGCGTTGGCGATCATGATGACGACGCCGCCCCAGACCCCGTAGCGCCCGTCCGCCTCCCACAGGAAGGTCGAGACGGCCATCAGGAGCGGTCCGGCGATGAGTGAGAGGAAACGCATGTATCTAATCATGTAGACAGGTTACATGTAGCTCGTCTACATATCAAGACCGTCTACCTAAGATGGCGTACGCTGGTATGCCATGGACGCAGACGGCATTCACGGCCAGCTCGACACGCTCATCCTCGCCACGCTGCTGCGCGGCGAGGCCCACGGCTACGCCATCATCGGCGCGCTCCGCGAGCGCAGCGGCGAACGGCTCGACCTCCCCAGCGGCACCGTCTACCCCGCGCTGCGCCGCCTCGAGCGGGCCGGGCACGTCACCGGCAAGTGGACGCAGGCCGGAGGCCGCCGCCGCCGCGTCTACGAGATCACCGACGACGGCCGCAAGGCCCTGGAGAAGGGCCGCGAGAACTGGCTCGCCCTCCGCCAGGTCATGACGGCGGTCCTGGACCCGTCATGACCGGCGACTACCTCGCCGCCGTGGCCGCGCCCCTGCGCGGCCCGCGGCGGCTGCGCGAGGACATGCTCGCCGAACTCGCCGACGGCTTCGCGTCGGCCGTCGCCGACCACACCGCCCGCGGCCTCGCCCCCGAGCGGGCCGCCGAGCGCGCCGCGGCCGAATTCGGCTCCCCCGCCGTCGTCGCCGCCGCCTTCCAGCGCGAACTGGAGGCCGCCCAGGCCCGCCGCACCGCCTGGACGCTCGTCATCGCGCTCCCGGCCATGACGATCCTGTGGGACCTCCTCGGCGGCCGCGGCGACCCCGGCACCGCCGTCACGGTGTTCGCGCGGCTGACCGACGCGGCCTCCGCCGCCGCGTTCACCGCCGCGGCCCTGGTCCTCACCGGCCGCCTCGACCGCCGGGCCGCCGCGGTCTGCGGCAGCCTGGGGTTCGCCGCCGTCGGCGTCGCCCTCGCCTGCTCCGCGGTCATCGCGCTCATCGCCGAGCCCTCCGACGTCCCCGCCGCACTGCCGCTGCTGACCGTCGCCTCGCTGATCGGCACCGTGTGGGTCTGCGCCTCGGCGCTGCGGGCGCTGCGCGTCGCCGCGGCCCGCGCCGAAGCGGGGTGAGCAGTGGTCGGCCCCTTAGAATGCGTACTGTCGAATCCCCGAGGCCAGGCAGGTGAGACGCTCCATGCCCACCGATTCGCGACCCGACGACGAGGCCCCGAGCGGGCCCCACCGGCGCCTGGGCGGGGAACCGCCGCCCGACGCCCCCGACATGCTCGCCCCCGAGCCGCCCCTGGCCCCGCCCGAGCCCGCCTCCGCTCGGCCGCGCCAGCCCCGGCTCGCCCTGATCGTCATGGCCGGGATCGTCGCCGCCCTCGCGCTCGGCGGCGGCACCGCCGCGTTCGTGCTCCTGGGCGACGGCGGACGCGAGGAGGCGGCCTTCGCCCCGGTCGGCACCGACCTCACCGAGGGCCTGGGCGCGTTCGACCCCGCCGAGGCCCGCGGCCACCACCCGTTCACCCTCGAGCAGCACGCCTGGCTCCCCGCGCCCCAGGGCCGGCACTGGGCCCTCCAGGACGTCGGCGACACCAGCGCCACCTTCCACAAGGACACCGGCGACGACACCGTCATCCTCATCTGCGGCGACCTCCGCGACGGCCGCGAGCGCTACCCGGCCGACTTCACCGACCACGAGGACTGGTTCGCCGCCGAGGAGGCCCGCGACGACGAGCACCGCGCCGCCGGGGACGAGTACACCGCCACCGCCGGACCCGAGTACGGCGACTACGTCATCGACGGCCACCAGGCGTTCCTCGTCGAGGTCCAGTACCACTGGACTCAGTGGGACGACCCCGAGGCCGGGCCGACCGCGGTCGACTACGTCCGCGCCCACGCCTACCTCTACATCGACCGCGGCGAGCTCGCGCCCGCGCGCTGCACCGTCACCGCCCACCACGGCGCCACCGACGGCTACGACCAGGCGGTGGACGCCGTCCTCGGCGTCCGCCTGGAGACGGCCGGCTGACGCGCTTCGGGAAATCCTCCGGGCCGGGGCAACCCCGGCCCGCCCGGCGGCGTACCAGGACATGACGGGCCGTCTGCGCCCCCGCGGCCCGGCCCGCCCCCGTCCCGTCGCAACCGAAAGAGGCCCTGTGGAACACCAGGAGCAGCGTGAGGCCGAGTTCCGGTCCTTCGCCGTCGCGCAGCGCGACAGCCTGCGGAAATACGCGTACCTGCTGTGCGGGGACTGGTTCGAGGCCGACGACATCGTCCAGAAGTCCCTGACGAAGCTGTTCGCGGCCTGGCACCGGGTCGATCCCGCCGGCGCCCCCGCGTACGTGCGGAAGATCGTCACCAACGTCTACCTCTCGCACCGCCGCCTGAGCTGGGTGCGCCGCGAGCGCGCCTCCGCCGACCTCCCCGACGCCGCGTCGCACCGCCCTCATGACGCGGTCGACATGCGCCTCGAAGTGCTCGCGGCGCTGGACCGGCTGCCGACGCGGCAACGCGCGACGCTCATCCTGCGGTATTGGGAGCAGTTGTCGGTCGACGAGACCGCGACCGCCATGGGCTGCTCGACCGGAACGGTGAAGAGCCAGTCCGCCAAGGGTTTGCAGAAGCTCAAAGCGCTCCTCGCCCGTTCGTCATCCGTCCCCGTCCGGGCCTAAGCGGCAGAGAAGAGAAGACACCATGTACGACGAAGACCCAGGAAAGGTCATCGGGAAGGCCATGCCCGACACTCCCCCACCCGCCCGTTTCGACCTCGACCGGATCGTCAGCGACGGCTACCGCGCCAGGCGCCGCCACCGGGTCGCGCTCGGCGGCGCGGTCACCGCGAGCGTCATGGCCGTCACCGCGGCGATCGCCATGGTCGTTGCCCTCTCCCCCGGGGGCGCCTCCGGCGGCCTCGACGCGGCCGAGAGCGAGCCGGTCGACCCCGAGCCGACCGAGACCGTCGTCGACGATCCCGCGGCGGCCGGCTACCCGTTCAGCGACGCGTGGTGGAGCCTGGAGCCGACCGCGGAGAGCCGCGAAGTCGAGGAGGCCCTCACCGAGGTGTTCGCGCCGATCCTCACCGACGCCGGACTGTGGGGCGGCGAGGAGTATCCCGAAGCGCTCGGTGTGTACGCCGACCAGGCCCCCGGGAACTACGGGCAGACCTGGCTGCGCAGCTACCGGGCCGAACGGTCCGAAGAGGTCGGCGGCCCCCTCGGCCACCTGCGGCAGGTGTTCGGAGTGGAGGTGCTGGCGCCCGGCGGCTGGACCGCCGAGCCCGGCCCCGTCACCGAGCAGCTGTTCCCGCAGCACCTGATCGGCGACGTCCCCTACTACACCGATGCGGCGCCCGAGTTCACCGCGACCGAGCTCGACGACGGCCGGACGCTCATGGTCGCCGACCACGGCTGCGCCTACGACCTGGCCGTGGCCTACCCGAACGGCACGGGCCTGCGGGTCGGCTGGGACGCCGACTGCGAGGGCACGCCGCACCCGGTCTCGCTGGAGGCGCTCACCGACGCGGTGCTGTCCGCGCCCGAGTTCGACCTCGACACGACCGGCCTGGCGCCGGTCGGCGAGCTGCTGGACGTCCCGGCCGGTTGGGTCCACGACCCGCAGCGGACCTGGGAGCGCTCGGAGGAGGCCGTGGCCCTGGCCGAGCAGACCTACGCGGGGGCGTTCGAGGCGATCCGGGAGCTGCACCCGGGCGCGACCCTCGACCTCGGCATCCCCGTCATGCTCGGCTCGGGCGAGCGCGGCACGGTCAAGCAGCGCTCCTACCGGTCCACGGGCACCCTGCCGTTCCAGTACGAGGACCGCGTCGACGGCGTCACCCAGGACCTCTACTTCGAACTGCGCTACTACCTGCCGGGCGGCTGGATACCGGGCTGCTCCGAGGCCGGCGACCGCGGCCCGTACCTCACGCACTGCCGCGACGGCGCCGAGTGCAGCATGTGGGGCGACGGCGACGGGTCCACGTGGGTCTTCAAGGAGCTGACCGAGAGCGGGGAGGCGTTCGCCGAGAGCGGCCAGAACGAGCCGTACACCGAGCACGAGCTGGAGGGCGTCTACTTCTCGCCCGACGGCTGGGCGGTCGGCATCTGGACCGGCTGGCACGGCGACCTGCCGGTCGACGCCGACCTCCTCGCCGACATCCTGCGCGCCGTCCCGGCCCCGGACTACGACGAGGAGGACGTGCCGCAGGTCCCGGCCGACTGAGCCGGGCGCGCCTCCCGGCGCCGGACGCGCGGCGGGGGGG
>DASTYG010000052.1:0-38252 GCA_035765105.1 Glycomyces sp. | reverse complement strand
CCGGTGCGCCGCACGGCGCACCGGCCCCGGACGCCCGGCAGGCGATCGGATCAGCCGACCTGGGCCACGATCGCGTCCAGCGTCGCGAAGTCGAGCGGCGGCGCGCCCCCGGCGAAGGCGACGCCGACGCCGAGCACCCAGCCGTCCCCGGCGCGGAACTCGACCGAGGTCAGCTCGATCTCCTCGCCGGTCACCGTGCGGTGCACCCGCGAGGTGGACCCGTCCACTTCGGTGAACGCGCACTCCGCGGCGTAGGAGCACTGCGCGTAGTGCTCCGCGGCGACCTGGCCGGCCCCGTCGCCGGAGGCGTCGATCGGGGTCTTCTGGAGGAACAGGCGCACCTCCCGCCCGTCGACGACCGCGGCGACCGCGGCGACGGCCGTGTCGTCCTGGCCGTAGTGGTAGTCCTGGCCAGGGTCGGCGAACACGATCGGCGTGCCGGTGTCCACGACCGCCCCGGGGACGGCGGCGGACACCGCGTCGGTGAACGCGCCGACCAGCTCCTCGTCGGTGCCGATCGAGCGCTCCGCGTTCTCCTCGCCCTGCACGGGCATGTCGTCTCCCCCGGTGGTCTCGCCGCCGACGGGGATGGCCGCGGCGAGCTCGCCGAGCTGCTCGGGCGTCGTGCTCAGCGTGCCGGGCCCGCCGTAGACGCCCATCTGCACGTGGACGACGGTGTCGTCGGCGAGTCCCAGAAGCGCGCCGTGGTACGGAAGGCGATCGCCCGTCGCGTCCTCGTCTTCGTCCACGATGACCGTGCGCTCCTCTTCGACCAGCAGCAGGTCGCCGCTCCAGGTGCAGGTGCCGTCGATCGATCCGCAACCGGCGAGGCCCTCCATGCGGTCGGGCAGCGGGCCGTCCACCGGGTCGAGCACGTCCACAGTGATGCTCACGCGCTCGTCGCTCTCGGGGAAGACCGCGACCTCGTCGAACCGGTAGCCGCCGGACTCGGCGTCGTAGTGGAAGCCGTGGTAGTCGGTCTCGCCTTCGATGCACGAATCGCCCAGGGCGCCGCCGAGGCCGGTGATGTGGGCGTCCAGCGCCCGGTCGTACATGGCCGCGATGGCGGCCTGCTCCTCGGTCGGCTCTTCGGCGGGGGCCGGGCAGGGGCCGATGTGGACCGCGCCGTCGTCCTCCTCGGCGGCGTTCGGCACGGTCTCGCCCTGGCCGAGCACCGTGGGGGCGGCCGCGAACAGGGCGAGGGCGGCCACGAGTCCCAGGGCGCCCGATCCGGCCTGCGCGGTCCGGCGCCGCCGCTTCGCCCGCCTGCCCGCGGCCACGACGTCGTCGGCGGCGGGCGGCGAGACCGGCGCGGGCTCGGTGAGCGCGTCGGCGAACAGCTCGCGAATGCGGTGTGGGTTCATGATTCGGCTCCTTGGCCCGCGAGATCGGCGGTCTCGTACAGGTCGCGCAGCGTCCGCAGCCCCCGCGCGGTCTGACTCTTGACGGTGCCGGTCGAGCAGCGGAGCAGTCGTGCCGTCTCCTCGACCGACAGGTCCTCCCAGAAGCGGAGGACCAGTGTGGCCCGCTGCCGGGGCGGCAGCTCGGCGAGGACGGCGACGGCGGCCAGGCGCTCCTCGGGCGAGCCGGGGTCGACCGGGCCGTCCGGCGGCTCGGCGTAGGAGCGCTCGCGGCGGAACCAGCTGCGCCGCGACTCGTCGACCAGCACGTTGACGACGATCCGGCGGACGTAGGCGTCGGCCGTCTCCTGCCTGGTCCGGGTCCACCTGCCGTACAGCTTGATCAGCGAGGTCTGCACGGCGTCCTCGGCCCGGTGCCAGTCGCCGCACACGAGGAAGGCCGTCCGCAGCAAGGCGCTGCGGCGGGCCTCCACGTACTCGCGGAACTCGGTTTCCTGCTGGGGGGTCATGAGGACCTTTCGTCGCGTCTCCGTCCCTGTTTCTACGGAGCCGGTCCTCGGCGGGGTTGCATGCCGCCGACGGGACGCGCCCGGCAGGGGAGCGGTCATGGCCTATGAGTGTGCGGGGCGCGTCCGTCCCTCGGGGCCGTCCGCCTCGGGGGCGATGACCGGTTTGAGCAGCGCGGCGTTCGCCCGGGCCGCGTCGATCGCGGTGTCGGCGTCCGCCGCGTGGACGCGGACCGAGGCCAGGCGGGCGAAGGAGTGGACGGGCTCGGGGCAGGGCGCCCCGTCGTCGATGAGCTGGTCGACCGCCACCACCGACGCGCTCTCGGCCGCCTCGCGCAGTCCCTCGATCCGCTCCAGGGTGCCCCGGCGGTCGCCGGTGACGAACCAGATCGCCTGCGCGGCCGAGTAGAGGGGCGCGCCTGCGCGTTCGATCAGCTCAGGGACGGACGCGAGGTCCTCTCCGGCGGTCTGGCGGAGGAACAGCTCCACCATGTCCACGCCGGTCGCGCCGTGGACCAGTTCGGGGATGTCGTCCCCGGCGTGGCGCAGGTGGGTCTCGATGAGCACCGGCGTCCGCTCCGGCCCGCCCAGGATCACCTCGGTGTGCGTGATGCCCGAGGCGACCCCCAGGCCGGTGAGCGATGCCCGCACGCGGGCGAGCATCCGGTCCCGGTCGTCCTCGGCGATCCTGGCGGGGACGACGTGGCCCAGTTCGAGGCGGGTGCGGGGGTCGGTGAACTTCTCGGTCACCGCGAAGGCGTAGTGGACGCCGTCGTGCGAGACCATCTCGACGCTGAACTCGGGGCCTTCGACGAAGCGTTCGACGACGGGCGGCGAGGGTTCGAGCCGCGGGGCCTCCGCGCGCGCGGCGGTCGCGTAGGCCCCTTCGAGGTCGTCGCGGTCGCGGACGATGGCGACGCCCGCGCTGCCGCGCCCACGGCCGGGCTTGAGCAGCAGCGGCGGCCCGTGCCGCTCGTAGAACCGCTCCAGATCGGACAGGCCGTTCAGGCGCGCGTTCGGGAGGTCGTCGAGTCCTTTGTCGCGCAGCATCTTCCGCATGGCGGTCTTGTCGTGGACGGCCTCCATCGTCTCCGCGGAGTGGAACGGCAGGCCCAGGGCCTCGGCGATGCCCACGGCCTTGTCCTGGTCGATCTCGGCGAGGGTCGCCACGGCGTCGACGGGCCACTGCGCGTCGATGTACCGGGCGCCCGCGATCCAGGAGGCCGCCGGCGCGTCGTCGGACAGGGCCAGGACGGCGTCGTTCTCCTGCGGCCGCGGCACGCGGTAGAGGATCGAGGCGCGGCAGATCACCGCGGTGGCGATGCCGGGCGCGAGGGCCCGGAGTCGCGTCTGGAGGGCGCCGCCGCCTCCGACCAGGAGTATCCGTTTCATCGGTCGCCTTTCGGGGTCGTCGCGGGGGTGACTTGTGGAGCGACATGAACCTACACCAATGGCGCCCATATGTCTTGCCCCGAGGTGAAAGGCGCATTGGCGGTCCTTTGGGGCGCAGTGCGTCTCTGGAGTCGCTTCAAGACGTACTCCAGATAATTCGCATAAAGGAGTCAACTCCGAAACTGCTGCTATCCGTCATCAAAAGCATTGCGTGGCATCAAGTTCGGATTTCATCCCAGAGTCCGAGACGCGTTCTGTGCGTATTCGCTTTGTCACATACGATGACCGAGTTGCTTCGCAAGGTGATCCCTTGTCGAAGGAGGTCGCAGGGACTGGTGGGGCCCGCAGGCGGCTCATGACGAATCGCAACGAATCACAACGAATCTATGGGTCGCCTCTGCGGGGGCGTCGAGTACACGGGCGCGCCGCGGCCGTCCCTCTCACGCTAGGTGGTAATGTGATCACGCAACTCACGCCGTCGATTCTGGACGTGACCATCCGTGACGGCGGATATGTCAACGGGCATCGTTGGACCTACCAGGAGGCGCGCCAGGTCCTGGCCGCACTGGAGCGGGCGGGCGTCCCCGGCGCCGAAGTCGGCTACCTCCGCGACGGCGACGACGCGCTGTATCCGAGCGCCCATTGCCCGCCCGAGTACCTCGAAGAACTGTCCACTGTCGCAGGATCGTGCGAGCTGGTGGTCATGGTGCGGCCCGGCGAGGTCGACCCGGCCCGCCTCGACCGGCTCCCCGGCGAGGGCGTGCGCGGGGTGCGCGTGCTGGTCCCCAGGGGCGACCTGCCCGCGGCCGAGCCGTACGTCGTGCGGGCCCGCGACGCCGGGCTGCACGTCACCTGCAACCTCACCCACGTCAGCAAGGCCGCCCCCGGCGAGCTCGCGCTCAGCGCCGAGAAACTGGTCCACATGGGAGCCGGTCGCGTCTACCTCGCCGACTCCAACGGGAGCCTGTACCCCGAGGGCGCGGCCGAACGGGTCCGGGCGCTGGCGGGGGCGCTGCCCGAGACCGTCGACATCGGATTCCACCCGCACGACAACCTCTCGCTGGCCTACGCGAACTCCCTGGCCGCCGTCGAGGCGGGCGCCGCGGCGCTCGACGCCTCCCTCAGCGGCATAGGCAAGGGCGGCGGCAACCTCAGCCTGGAGCTCATCGTCGCGCACTTCGTCGCCCGCGGCGCCACCGGACTGTCGCTCGGGCCCCTCGCGCAGGACGCGACCTCCCTGGCCGGGCGCCTGCGCATGGTCGCCGAGGGCCCGGTCAAACCCATCGTCTCCGGGCTGCTCGACCTCGGACTCAAGGACGCGCCGCTGCTGGAGGCGGCGTCGGTCCGCAACGAGTACGACCGCCTCATCACCGATCTGAGCCCGGTGAACGTCCGCAACCTCGAAAGGAAGCAATGAACCAGTTCGTCAACGCGCTCGAACAGAAGATCCACGAGCGCAAGAAGATGACCTCACCCCTGTATCAGCTGATCCTGGCCGGCAAGGCCACCGAGCGGCTGCTCCAGGCGTTCGTCCTGCACCGCCTGCCCGTCAAGCTGATGTGGACCAGGAACGTGCTCGGCATCGCCGCCAGGGTCGAGGACTACGACCTCCGCCGCCTGCTGGTGGAGAACGTCTACGAGGAGGAGACCGGGGCCCTCTCCGAGTCCGACCGCCACATCAAGACGTTCTACGACTTCGGCCGGTCCGTCGGCCTCACCGACGAGCAGATGGCCGACCCGCCGCTGGCCCCCGAGACCGCCTCCCTGGTCGCGCACAACACGCGCGTGTGCAACTCCGACGCCGTCCACTTCACCGCCGGTGCCGCCGCGGTGGTCCTGCTCATGGAGGGCCAGCCGCCCATCGTGGACGACCAGGGCGGCAGCATGCTCGCCGTCATGCGCGACGTCTACCGCCTGCCGGAGGCGGGCTACGAGTTCTTCGTCCACCACGCCTCGGCCGACGCCGGAGCCGACGCGGTCAGCGACCTGGAGGACGAGCACGCCCAGGCCGTGCGCGACGTCCTGGACCGCTACTGCACCAGCGACCTCCTCCAGGCCCAGGCCATGGACGCCCTGGACCGCTCACTGGACCTGCGCCACCGCCACTTCGACATGATCCTGGAGAGCGCCTACGACGCCTCCGAACCGGTGTTCCGCCACGGGCAGGACGCCTGACCGCCTGAGGAGCCCGACCGGGCCCGGGCCCGCCGCCGGCCCGGGCCCGGTCACCGACGCCGCACGGCCGCAGAACGAGGGAGCAGCATGGACCACAGCGCCACCGCCGCAGGGGGGCACCGGCTCGTCTACCACGACGGGGCGATCCGCCCCGAGCACGAGGCGGTCCTGCCGATGGGCAGCATCGCCGTCCGCTACGGCGTCTCAGCGTTCGAGGGGGTCAGGCTGTACCGCACCGCTGCGGGCGGCCTCCTCGCCTGGAAGCTGGACGACCACATCCGGCGCCTGCGCCACTCGTGCAAGACCATGGGGCTCTACACCGACGAGCTGTGGGACCTGCCGTCCATCGTCCAATCGCTGGTGGAGCGCAACGGGTTCGACGACGACTGCTATGCGCGCATCGCCGTCAGCGCGGGCAACGCCGGTGACCTGACCACCGCGGCCGAACCGGTCCTGACGGTCACCGTGTCCCCGTCGGGGCGCAAGAAGTGGCTGCGGGACGGCGACGGCATGCGCCTGACCGTCAGCACCTGGCAGCGGACGCCCGTGCGCGCCTTCCCCTCCGCGGCCAAGAACATCTCCGCCTACGCCGGGCCGCGGCTGGCCCACGCCGAGGCCCGCGCGGCAGGGTTCGACAACTGCCTGCTGACCACCCCCGAGGGCCTGGTCAGCGAGGCGCCCACCGCCACGGTCTTCCTCGTCGAGGACGGCACACTGGTCACGCCGCGGCTGCGCGACCTCGTGCTGCCGGGCATCACCCGCGCGTGGGTGCTGCGCACCGCCGAGGCGCTCGGCATGAAGGTCGAGACCGCGGCCGTCGAGCCCGACCGCGTCCGCGGTGGCGACGAGGTGTTCCTGTGCGGCACCGGCGTCGAGTTCGCGACGGTCAAGGAGATCGACGGCCGCGCCCTGGGGGCGTGGCCGTCCTGCCCGGTCACCACCGAGCTGGTGGACCGCTACTTCGCGCAGGTGCGCGGCACCGAGCCCGAGACCAGGTTCACCTGGGCCGCGGAGGAGAGCGCCGAGGAGGACGCGGACGCATGAGCCCGCCTCTGCTCAGGGCGCTCGCCGACGACCTGTGCCGCCGCACCCTCGACGACCCTGTCGCGAGCCGCGAGGCGCTGGCCTCGGTCCTGGAGACCGCCGAGCCCTTCCACAACCGCGTGACGCCGGTGTCGCCGGTCCCGGTCGCCGTCCGGGCCGATTTCGTCCGGCGCGTCGCGCCCCTGGCCGAGGAGTACGTCCGCCTGCTGGGCACCGTGGTCGCCGTGTTCCGCTCGGACGAGCGGGTCCGGAAGTGGTTCGACGTGGGCGAGGCGGGCGAGCGGCTCGTGGGAGCCGAAGCGGACCCGTCGGGGCCGCTGGTGTGCCGCCTGGACGGGTACGTGGAGGCGTCGAGCGGGCGCCTGCGCGTCCTGGAGAACAACGCCGACGCCCCGGCGGGCACGCTGTTCACCCCGAGGATCAACGCGGCCGTGGCGCGCGTGCGCCGCCGCCTCGACGGGCCGGGGGCGCCCGAGCCGGGCGGCTTCACCGACCAGGACCGCTTCCTCGACCTGCTGCTGGCCCAGGGCCCCGGCCCGGTCGCGGTGCTGCAACCCGAGGGCGGGGCGAACCGCGAGTCGCGCGAGCTGGTCCGCCGCCTGTGCTCGCGCGGGACCGAGGCGTTCCTGGCCGACCCCCGCTCGCTCACCGTCGAGGCGGGCCGGGCGCGCTTCGCGGGACGGCCGGCCGCGGTGTGCTGGAACAAGGTGAACACCGTCGCCTGGCGCGAGTTCACCGCCGACGCCGAGTTCACCGCCGTCTGGGAGCGGGCCGTACGCGACTCGCGTCTGCGGCACTGCAACGGTTTCGCCGCCCGCTATGTCGCCGAGAGCAAACTGGCCCTGGCCTTCGTGCAGGACCCGGCCTTCGCCGCGCACTTCACCGAGCGCCAGCGGTCGGTCGTCCGCGAGCTCCTGCCGTGGACCCGCAGGCTCGACGACCCGGCCGACGCCGAACGGGCCGTGGCCGAACGGGAGGAGTTCGTCCTCAAGGCCCCCTACGACATCCGGGGCGACGGGGTGACGATCGGCTACGACACCCCGCCGGAAGCGTGGCGCAGCGCGGTGGCCGAGGCGAAGGCCCGCGGCCACGTGCTCCAGCGGCGCGTGCGGCCCGCCGCCTACCCGGTGCCGGACGCCGACCTCCGGCGCGTCCAGGAGATGACGGTGAGCCTCGACAGCTACGTGTTCGACGGCGAGTTCGCGGGATTCGGCTCCAAGGCCGGCGACCGCCCCAAGGTCAACGTCTTCCAAGGCGGCCGCAAGACGGCCGTCCTGGTCTACGAATGAGGTGCAATGAACGCCATTCCAGCGATCCTCCGCGGCGCGTCCACTCCGACGGTCAGCGACGCGCTCGACTTCCACGACCTGCCGGGGCAGATCTGGGGGCCGCGCAGGCTCTCAGGCGAGGCCCCGGTCTGCGGCCCGGCGTACACCGTCCGCTTCGCGCCGGTCGAGCCCGGGGCGAGCGCCCCGGCCGCCGACTACATCGACGACGTGCCCGAGGGCGCGGTGGTCGTCCTGGCCGGCTCGGGCGAGGGCCGCACGGTCTGGGGCGACCTCCTGGCCGAGACGGCCCTGCGCCGCGGCGTGGCGGCGACGGTCATCGACGGGTACTGCCGCGACATCGACGCCATCGCCGCCCTGGGGTATCCGCTGTGGGCCAAGGGCGCCTTCATGCGCTCGGGGAAGAACCGCGTGCGCATGGCGGCGGCGGGCGAACCGGTCGAGGTCGGCCCCGAGGGCGACCGCGTCACCGTCGCCCCCGGAGACCTGATCTGCGCCGACGGCAGCGGCGTGGTGCGCGTCCCGGCCGACGCGGTCGAAGCGGTCGCCCGCACCGCCGAACGCATCGCGGCGATGGAGGAGAAGGTCCTCGCCGACGTCAGGTCCGGTCTGGACCTGTCCGAGGCGCGCCGCAGGCACCGCTACAACTCGTTCGCCAAGGGAGGCGCGCAGACATGAGGACCGCAGACGTCATCGACTCAGGGGCGGTCGCCGCGGCGATCACGAGCCGCCGCAGCGCCGGACGCCTGACCGACCCGTGCCCCTCCTTCCAGGAGGTCGCCGACCTCGTCGCCACGGCGGTCAACGTGCCCGACCACGGCAACCTGCGCCCGTGGCGCTTCATCGAGATCCGCGGGGCCGCCCGCGCCCGCCTCGGCAAGGCCATGGCCGCGGCCACGGCGAACCCGCGGGACGCCGCGAAGCCCCAGCGGGCGCCGCTGCTGCTGGCGATCGTCCTGCACGAGCGCGAGAGCCCCAAGGTCCCGAGGTGGGAGCAGCTCGCGTCCGTCGCCTGCGCCGTCTCGAACCTGAGCGTCCTGCTGCACGCGAACCGGTGGCATTCGCGCTGGCGCACCGGCGCCCTCATCGACGCGCCGCAGCTTCGCGAATGCCTCGAACTGGAGCCGAACGAGACCCTCCTCGGGTTCCTCTACATAGGCACCGGGGAGCCGGGGCGCGGCGCGCCCCCGAAGGCGCCGGGCGTCCACGAGGTGCTGCGGCGCCTGCCCGCCGACGAGATGCACGACCCAGGGGAGGGCCCGGCGTGAACGACCTGCTGGAACTGACGGCGGAGCTGGTCGCCATCCCCTCGGTCAGCGGCGACGAGGCGCGCATCGTCGCCGCGATCGAAGGCCGCCTGGCGGCCTCGGCCCCGCACCTCAAGCTCGTCCGCCTCGGCGACAGCCTGGTGGCCGTCGCGCCGCCGCGCGGCACGGGCCGCCGCATCGTCCTGGCCGGACACGTCGACACCGTCCCCGGGGAGGCCGGCGTGCCCGACGCGCCGGAGGACACCGTGACCGGGCGCGGCGCGGTCGACATGAAGGGCGGCGTCGCGGTGATGATCGCCCTCGCCGAGCGCTCCCTCGACAGCCCGCACGATCTGACGTTCGTGTTCTACGACCGCGAAGAGCTCGGCTCGCACCAGAGCGGCATGCACCGCATCAGCCGCGACCACGCCGACCTCCTCGAAGGCGACCTGGCCGTCGTCCTCGAACCGACCGGCGCGGTCGCCGAGGTGGGCTGCCAGGGCAACCTCGTGGTGGACCTCGTCTTCACCGGCAGGCGCGCGCACTCGGGCCGGCCCTGGCAGGGCGAGAACGCCGTCCACAAGGCCCTGGCCGCCGGAGGCCGGATCGCCGCGCACCCGACGCCGCCGGTGACGGTCGAAGGGCACCGGTACCGGCCGAGCATCTCCGTCGTGGGCGTCTCGGGAGGCGTGCAGGGCAACGTCATCCCCGACCGGGCCGCCTTGAAGGTCAACTACCGCCACCCGCCGACGGTGACCACCGAGGAGGCGGTGAAGGCGCTGCTGCGCCTCGCCCCCGAGGCCGAGTCGCACGAGGTCGCCCTGTCCTCCCCGCCGGCCCCGCCCTCGACCTCGCACCCGATGCTCAAGTCCTGGATGGACCGCCGCGGCATCGAAGCGCGCCCCAAGCTCGGCTGGACCGACCTGGGCCGGTTCGCCCAACTGGGGATACCGGCGGTGAACTTCGGCCCCGGCGACCCCGAGCTCGCCCACTCCCCGGACGAGATCGTCTCGGCCGCCGACCTGTCCGCCTGCTTCGCGCACCTGGCCGACCTGCTCGGCATCGACCCCGCCGGGACCGGCGACGACGTTGAGAGGAGCACGAAGTGACCGCACCACGCGAAACGGGCCCGCCGCGCGCGGGCCTGGCGGCCGACTACCTCGCGCACCTGCGGCGGATCGGAACGCCCCTCGCCTCGCTCACCGCCGCGGCCCGCGCCTCCGAGACGCTCGCCGTGGCCTACCGCGACCGGTTCCTGCCCGCCCCGGTCTTCCTCGCCGCGGACGAGCGGCGGCGCATCGCCCGCGACCTGTCCACCGTGTACCGGCTCCTGCGCGAACTGCCCAAGCGCCGCTTCGGCGGCGACACCGCCGCGATGGCCCGCGCTGTCGGCATGAACCGGCACCAGGTCGACCTGGCCGTCCGCGCCGCCGCCGACGAGACGCGCCCGCTCGTGCAGCTCGCGCGCGCCGACATCTACCGCGAAGCCGATTCCTTCGCGCTCCTCGAACTCAACATCACCAGCGCCCTCGGCGGCTTCGAGAACGCCGACATCAACCGCGCCATGCTCGCCGCCGCACCGCTGCGGCGGTTCACGACCGAACGCGGCCTCGCCTACGCTGACACGCTCGCGGTCATCGTCGCCGCACTGCGCGCCGAATGCGCCCCGTTCCTGCCCGGCGGCGGGCGCACACCCGTGGTCGCCCTCGCCGACTGGCCCGAGAGCTACAAGACCTACCGCCCCCGGCTCGAACTGCTCTCGCGCCTGCTGCGGCGCTTCGGCATCGACGGCGTGCCCTGCCACGTCGGCGAGATCGACGCCGCCGGCCCTGCGGTCACCGCCCGCGGCAGGCGCGTCGACGCCGTCTGGCGCTTCTTCCTGCTCGAAGAGGTCGCCACCGCCGACGACTTCGCCCTGATCGACCCGCTCGCGGCCGCCGCCGAGCACGGCAGGACCGCCGTCTTCAGCCGCTTCGACGCCGAGCTGTACGGCAACAAGGGCGCGCTCGCCATGCTCGCCGACCCGGCGTGCCGGGCGGAGCTGACCGGCCCCGAACGCGCATGCCTGGACCGGTTCCTCCCCGCCACGGTCCCCCTGACCGAGGCCGACGCCGACTGGCGCGGCGAGCGCATCGCCCCCGTCCCCTTCGCGCTCGCCCACCGCGAAGACCTCATCCTCAAACCCACGCTCCTCCACGGCGGCAACGGCATCGTCCCCGGCTGGCAGGCGGGCGGCGACGCCTGGGCCGCCGCCCTCGCCGACGCCGCGGACGGCCCCTACGTCCTCCAGCGCCGGGTGCGACCGGCCCCGGACTGGTTCCCCGGCGAGGACGGCGAACCGGAGGCGTTCTACCTCAACTGGGGCGCCTTCACCGCCGACCCGGCGCTCACCGGCCCGGACGGCTGGGCCGGGTGCATCGTCCGCGGCAGCGGCGACAGCGACGTCGGCGTCGTCAGCATGGGCAGCGGCGCCCGCGTCGGCTGCTGCTTCCACGAGACCGACGAGGCGGCACCGGCATGAGGATCGGCGTGGTGGACGGGTTCTCCACCGGGGCCGCCCTCGCCGCGACCCTGGTCGAGCGGGGCGCGACCTGCTTCCACATCGCCTCCTCCCCGCAGATGAACGGCTTCTTCACCGCCTCGCACCGCCCCGAGCTCTACCTGGGGCAGCTCGTCGCCGCAGACCGCCGGCGACTGCCGGACGCCGTCGCCCGCTGGGGCCTGGACGCCGTCGTCCCCGGCACCGAGTCCGGAGTGGAACTGGCCGACGCGCTCGCCTGGGCGCTCGGCCTCCCCGGCAACCGGCCCAGCCGCGAGCACGTGCGCCGCAACAAGGACGCGATGGCCGCGGCGGTGGCCGCCGCCGGACTGCGCACCCCCCGCGGGGCCGTGCTCGGCGACCCGGCCGCGGTCGCGGCCTGGACGGCCGAGGCCGGACTCGCCGCCACCGTCGTCAAACCGCTGCGCAGCGCCGGGACCGACAACGTGTGGTTCTGCAACTCGCCCGAGGCCGCCGCCACGGCGGCGAAGCAGATCCTCGCCGCCCAGACCGTCTACGGGGAGCTGAACGCCCGCGTCCTGGTCCAAGAGCGCATCACCGGACGCGAGTTCTACCTCAACTCGGTCTCCCTCGACGGGCGCCACCGCCACGCCGAGGTCTGGGAGTACCGCAAGTCGGTGAACCCGTGGGGCAACCCGGTCTACGACCACGAGGACCCGGTCCGCCCCGGCAGCCCCGAATGGGCCGCGCTGACGGCGTTCTGCGAGCGGGCGCTCGACGCCCTCGGCGTGCGCCACGGCGCCTCCCACACCGAGGTCTTCCTGACCGGCGAGGGCGAACCGGTGTTCATCGAGACCGGGGCGCGCCTCGGCGGCGGCACCGTCCCGGCCCTGGTCGAACGCCACTGCGGCGTCTCCCAGACGGCCCTGGCCGCCGACGCGCTCTTGGACCCCGAGGCGTTCCTGCGCCACGACGAGCGGCGGTTCTGCGGGCGCGGCACGGCCGTGCGCAACGTCGCCCTGGTCAACCGCCGCCCCGGCACCGCCGGACCGCTCGACTGGCTGGACCGGTGGCGCACCCTCGAATCCTGGGTGGACATACGCCACGGCATCGTCCCCGGCGACCCCCTGCCCGAGACCCGCGACCTGCTGAGCTCGCCCGGCTTCGTCTACCTCGCCTCGGACGACCCGCGGCGCCTCGAAGCCGACTACCGGCGCATCAGGGACGACGAGCGGGCGGACGCCTATCTCGACACGACGGAAAGCGACAGGTAGCGATGACGCCGTACACAGCGCTGATCGCCCCCAAACCGAACCTCTGCGAACGGGTCCGCGCCCTGGGCCACCGGCTCCTGGTCGTCGACCACCCGGCCCGCCTGACCGCGCCCGTGACCGGACTGGCCGACCTCGTCATCGGCGCCGACCCCGAGGACACGGACGCCCTGGAGCGGCTGCTCGCGCCGCTGCACCGGGCCGGAGAGCTGCGCGCCGTCCTCTCGGTCAACGAGACCGCGCTCGCAGCGGCCGCGGCCCTGGCCGAACGGTTCGGCCTGGTCGGCAACGGCACGGCGGCCGTCCACCGCACCCGGAACAAGCGGGCCATGCGCGAAGCGCTCGCCTCCCGGCCCGAGTTCGCCGTGCCCCACCGGGAGGTCCGCTCGCTCAGCGAGGCCGAGGCGTTCGCCCGCGAATGCGGCGCCGTCGTCTGCAAACCCGTGGACGGCGCCGGATCGCAAGGCGTCCGGCGCTTCGCCGCAGGGGAGGAAATACGAGTCGCGTCCTTCCCACTGCTGGCCGAGCAGCTGCTCACCGGCAAGGAGTACTCGGTGGAGACGGTCACGGTCGACGGCGAGCACACGGTGCTCGGCGTGACCGAGAAACTGCTCTACGAAGGCTCGGTGGTCGAGCAAGGGCACATATTCCCGGCGCCGCTCGAAGCGCCGGTGCGCGAACGGATGCACGGCTACGTCGCGGACGTCCTCACCGCGCTCGGCGTCGTCACCGGCCTGGCCCACACCGAGGTCATGCTCACCGAGGACGGCCCGCGCGTCATCGAGACGCACACCCGCTGCGGCGGCGACCACCTGAGCAAGCTCATCGCCCTGGCGACCGGCGTCGACGTCCTGGAGCTGGCCGTCGCCGTCGCCGCCGGAGACGCCCCGCCGCTCAAGACCCCCGAGGCCGACCGCACGGCCATGATCGCGTTCCTCGACCTCGCCCCCGGCGCCGTCGAACGCGTCTGGGGCCTCGACGCCGCCCGCCACCGCCCCGGCGTCAACCTCCTCGAATGCGACGCCCGGCCCGGCAGCGTCATCGCCCCGATCGCCGACTCCTACTCCCGCCCCGGCTTCGTCATCGTCACCGGCGCGGACGCCGCCGAGGCGAGAGCGCGGGCCGCCGAGGCCGAGCGGTCCGTCCGGATCGAATACCGATGAGCCACGAAGGGAAAGGCGGCGCACGCATGGCGCTCTCCTGGCGCGACTACGTCCCCGAGGGGCGCAACGGCCGAATCCTCACCCTCGCGATGCTGGTCAACGCCTTCGGCACCGGCACGTTCCTCGCGGGCGGCACGATCTTCTTCATCCGCTTCGTCGGCCTGAGCAACGTCGAACTGGGCGTGGGCCTCGCCGTCGCCGCCGTGTTCGGCATGGCCGTCACCGTCCCCACCGGGGCGGTCGCCGACTGGATCGGGCCGCGCCCGATGCTGGTGCTGCTGTACTGCTGGAGGGCGGGCGCGTTCGCCGCGCTCGCGTTCGTCTCCGGCCCGGTCGGCTTCGCCGTGGCCGCCAGCCTCCAGACCGCCGCGGGCCACGCCTCGCTGCCGATCAACCAGGCGCTGGTCGGCGCGATCACCCGCGACGGCGACCGGACGCGGATGATGGCGCTCATCCGCTCGGTGCGCAACGTCGGCTTCTCGATCGGCGCGCTCGCCGCCGCGCCCATGCTGGCCTCCGACAGCCTGTGGCTCAACCGCATGGTGCTCCTCGCGACCGCCGCCACCCTGGCCTTGAGCGCACTGCTGCTGCTGGCGCTGCGGCTGCCGCCCGCCGGGGACATCGAGGTCAAGCGCGCGAACCCCTTCGCGGCGCTGCGGGTGGTGCGGGACTGGCGCTACGCCCTGCTGGCCCTGGCGAACAGCGTCGTCGTCCTGCACATGACGGTGCTGGCCGTGGGACTGCCGCTGTGGGTGGTCGCCCACGGGACGATCCCGGCGGCCACCGTGTCCGTCCTGGTCATCGTCAACACGGTGCTGGCCGTGGTCTTCCAGGTGCCGTTCTCCAAGCGCGTGAAGGACAACGCGGCCGGGGTGCGGGCGCTGCGGCTCGCGTGCGCAGCGCTCGCGGCGACGATGCTGGTGCTCGCCTTCCCCTTCGACGTCGCGCTGCCGGTGCTGCTGGGCGTGGCGGTCGTGGCGACGGTCCTGCTGACGGCGGGGGAGCTGTGGCACGCCGCCGGGAGCTGGGAGCTGTCCTACAACCTGGCCGTGCCCGAGACCAGGACCACGTACCTGAGCCTGTTCACCGTCAGCATCTCGCTTCAGGAGATGGTCGGGCCGCTGGCGGTGGCACTGGCGGCCGGCGCCGGCCCCTGGGGTTGGGCGGCGCTGGCGGCCCCGTTCATCGCGGTGGCGTTCGTCGTCGGCCCGGCTACGGGCGCGGTCGAACGCCACCGCGAGGCGGCCGGGCCGCAGAGCGGACGTCGCGAGGCGGTCTCGCAGGCGTCGTGACGGGAAGCGGGCGGTGCCACGCGTCGCCCCGGCGGGCCGCGGTCTCCTAATATCTAAGGGAAGTTCGTTGAACGACGGCCTCATCGGCGCGCGATCGGCCGGTATGGCTCTTCGTACCCCTGGAGGAACCGTTGCCCGCTCGAGACACCGTCCGCTTGCGGCGCAAGGACACCGACGACGGCAGTGAGACCACGCGGCTCGACGCGCCGAAGCGCAGGGGCCGACGCGAACGCCTCTCCACCGTCATCGACCTGCGCGGCGGCGAGCGCCCGCGCGGGCGCTCGTCCACGGTGCTCGACCTGCTGGGCGGCAAACGGCGGGAGCGGCGGGAGGAGCGGACCCAACTCGATTTGGGCCTCACCATGGCGACCGACCTCCGGAGCGGGGCCGAACACGACGAGGCCCCCGCTCCCGCACCGAAACGCCGCCGACGCCTCCTCATCGGCGCGGGCGCGCTCGCCGCCGTCGCGGCGCTGACCGTCTCCCTGCTGGCGGCCTACAACGGCGACGCGCGCAGTGCGGTCGGCGGCGACTGCGTGCACCATGCCGACGCGGCGGCGACCGGCGGGTGGAAGACGCAGCCGTGCGCCCTGCCCGCCGTCTTCGGGGAGCGCTACCAGGTGCTCTTGCGCATCGAGGGCACCGCCGACGCCGGCGCCTGCGCCGAACACCTCCCGTCCTGGGGCGCCGAAGGGGACCGTGAGGCCCTCGTCGGCACCGACGCCCGACCGGCCGTCCTCTGCGTCGTACCCGCGAACTGACATCGAACCTGCAAGGAGCCCTGGTGGAATCCGGCATCCGCATCGCTGACCGCTATCGACTCGAACAGCGCATCGCCTCCGGCGGCATGGGCGTGGTGTGGCGCGGCCACGACACGCAACTGGACCGGCCGGTCGCGGTCAAGCTGCTGCGGAACTCGCTCTTCCACGACAACGAGGAGGCACGGCAGCGCTTCGAACGCGAGGCGCGCGCGGCGGCGCGGCTGAAGGGCTCGGGGTTCGCGACGGTCTACGACCACGGCACCTGCCTGGTCGGCGACGAGGACGTGGCCTATCTGGTGATGGAGCTGGTCGAGGGCGAGTCGCTGTCGGCGCTGCTGGACCGCGAGGAGCGCTTGACGCCCGAGCAGACGATGGTGATCGCCGCGGCGGTGGCCGACGCGCTGCGGATCGTGCACCGCGAGGGCATCGTCCACCGGGATGTGAAGCCGGGCAACATCCTCATCGAGGAGGACGGCACCGTCAAGCTCGTGGACTTCGGGATCGCGCGGATCAACGACGTCACGTCGCTGACGTCGACCGGTGTGGCGCTGGGGTCGCTCCACTACGCCTCGCCGGAGCAGGTGGACCTCAAGGAGATCACGGCCGCCGCCGACGTGTACTCGCTCGGCGTGGTGGCCTATGAGTGTTTGACGGGGGAGCCGCCGTTCCCGTCGAACGACAGGACGGCGGTGGTGGCCGCGCATTTGAGCGCCGAGCCGTCGCCGCTGCCGGATTCGGTGCCGGGGCCGGTGGCCGATGTGGTGATGCGGGCCTTGGAGAAGGACCCGGGGGACCGGTGGGCGTCGGCGGCGGCGTTCGCCGAGGCGTGCCGGGCGTCGGTGGACGGCGACCAGACCGTGTTGGTGGGGCTCAAGGCCAAGGAGGAGCCGCCGCCCGCCGAGCCCGTGCGTGCGTCGAACCGGGTGCCGGGGCTGTGGTCGTGGCGGTTGGGGTTCGTGACGGTGGCCGTGGTGGCGATCCTGTTGTTGACGGCGGTGTTCGCGTGGGGGCCCGACCTGTTCCCTGAGGACGGTTCGGACGCTGCGGAGGAGGCGGAGACGAGCGAGGCCGCCGAATCCGGTGCCGTGCAGCCGGACGGCTCGCCGAGCATTTCGGAGGCGGTGACGGAGGAGGCGGAGGAGGCCGACTCGTCCGAGGGGAGCAGTGAGACGGAGGCGGGCTCCGGTGATGAGGTCGGTGACTCGGGCGGCGGGGACACCGGCGGGAGCACCGGGGGCGACAGCGGTGGCGACTCGGGCGGGAATTCAGGAGGCGGTGATTCCGGTGGAGGGGACACCGGCGGTGACGACGGCGGGGACGATGGCGGGAGCAGCGGTGCGAATGTGCCGAACCTCTACAGCGTTCCGGTCGCTGAAGCCAAGGCGGAGTTGAACGCGATGGGCTTCAACGATGTTGTGACGCAGCAGCACATGAGCAAGGAGGGCGATGGCAGCCTTGACGGCTGTGACGTGGTGATGCAGAACCCGAGCGGCGGGACGAGGGCGAACTACAGTGACACGATCACCCTCACCTACTACTCTTTCGCCACCCACCTGTGCTGGTAGCAGGGAGTTGCCGCCGGTCGATGACGACGAGCGGGGCGGTCAGCCCCGCTTGAGCCCTTCGATCAGGGAGGCGTAGGTTTCGCTGTCCAGGTCGAAGACCGGCGAGGCGTCACCGAGCTTGGTGTCTCGGATCTGAACGGCGTCAGCGCGCTGGCGCAGCTCAACGCAGTTGCCCTGGGGCTGGCTGCGGCTGGATTTCTGCCATTCACGGCTCAACATTGCTCAGGTACTCCTCGATGCACACGACTTGAGTCAGCGTGTCCGAGAGTACCTCGCGGGCGCGGGCAACGGCTTGGCGCTCATCGATGTAGCGGGCCGAGTGGATCGACTCCATGTAGAGCAGCTCGGGGGAGTACGGGCCTTCGAATGACATGACCTCGAAGCTTCCCGCCATTGAAGCGTGGAAGCCCTGTTCCATTGGGAGGACGTAGATCTCGACCGGCTCCAGCTTCGCGGTTTCCAGCAGACGCATGGTCTGAGCTTCGTAGAAGTCGGTGCGTTTGATTCGGAGCAGGCAAGCTTCGTTCATGATGAAGCGCATCTTCGCGAGCTTGCCGGGTGGGCGTTCGAAAACGAGCTTCTGTCGGTGGAGCTTGAGGCGTCGTGCCTCTTCTGCTTCGCTGAGGGTCATGAAGGGCTCGCGGCTGCCGCGCTGTCGATGTACTCCTCGATCTGGAGCAGACCGGGAACGTACTCCGATTCGTAGGAGTCGATGGCGATCGCCTCGCACTCCAAGGTCAGGAAGGCGGTGAACCACTTCGGAACACTGGTGTAGATGCTCTCCCAGCCGTTGGCATCGGTCTCGCGTGTGCGTTTCGCCAGTGCCTCAATTTCATGGATGACCCGCTGGGAGGCGCCGTACATGAACGCCCATCCGGCGGCGGTCCCTGGATCGACCTTCTGGTTCCCTGCCTTCTCGATACGGTCGAGCCGAGTGCTATTGGTCCCCAGCATGTTCGCTGCCGCACGGATCGTCATGCCGCGATCCTCCCGGAGCCCTCGCAGGATCATGCCGACGCGCCATTGGGCCAGTGATGGTGTGCTCACTTGTCCATGGTTGCAAATGACTGTGCTTGGTGACTAGTCCACTTTTGTTGTCCCATTTCCCTGTTCCGATTTCGACGGCTCTCAGCGGGACACCGTTTCGGTTTTACTGCACTCCATTCGCGAAACTTTCCGTGCTCGCATGCCTTGACCAGGGCATACGTTGTGTTCAGCTAGCAGTGCAAGTTTCATTTCCACAGGGGGAGCAGAACATGACCGAGGCCAGTCGACTTGATCGTCGGAAACCCGACAGTTTGGAACGAGGGTCCTTCAGTGACGGAGCGCGGACCTTCAGCGTCCGCGCTTCCTCTGAGCACGCCCCGGACTCCTTCCAGGTCTATGCCGATGAGTACCAGCGTGAACTCGTCTTGGTCGTCACCGGCTTGAACTCGCAGAATCTCAAGGCCGCGTGGGGTGCCGAGTGGCGCACCGCATCGACCGGTTGGCGCGAGTGGTTCGAGGCCAAGGCGTTTATGGTCTTCCACAACGGCGACCGCCCGATGAAGGGCCGGGTGCGCATCTGCAATGGCTGACGAAACAGACCACTATCTCGGGGAGTTCCGGCGCGGCCCGGCCATCTTCACCGTCTTCCAGACCGCCCTCGCGCCGCGCGCCTTCCGCGTCGACTGCAACGACGGCAACGGCCCGTCCGAAGTCTGCACCTTCACCGACCGTCCCGGCTCCGGTCCGAAGTGGCACGGCGCCTGGAACGGCGACGAATGGTGCGCCTGGATCGAACTCCAAGCCCGCAAGACCATCAAGGGCTTACCGACTCGGGTGCGGCGGCGGGGCAATCCGTTGTCACCAGTCCCCAGGACGGCCCTCCGCAGCGTTCCTCGCTGAGCCGTCGCACCCGACCCGCCCGCCTGCGCAGCGATCAGGGCGATGGAGCAGGCGGGCGTCCACCGGGGCCGGTCGTCGGTGGGACGACCGGCCCCTCCCGCGACCCCACCCGCCGAGATCGGGCAGCGCCGGGCTCGTTCCCGCGACGCAGCCGCTTCGCTGCGGCTTGCCACCACGAGGTCGGCACGTTGGTGCCTGTGGCGAACACGTGCAGTGCATCATCCTCGATGAGGGCGGCTGGGCCGCAGACGCAGCGGTATCCGCGACAAGGTCAAGAAGCAGCAGGCCGCCCGCATCGTCCTGGACCTGAACGATGCGGACCTGACCGCCGAGGCGCTCCGGTCCCGGCTCCTTCGGGACCCGATACACGGACTTCAAGAGATCAAGATCGTCAAAGACGGTGCGGTAACCGACTTCTATCCCTGGGGCGAGGAGCATTAGCATGGCAGCGCCATCGTTCAAACTCATGACCGCCGACATCGTCTCGGCAGCGCACGCGCTCACGCTCTTCGGAGAGGCTCTGGGATGCACCGAGCGCTATCATCATCCCGAGTCGCTCGGCAGCGACGAACTGCAGATCACCGCCTGGGTCGACAACCGCACCGAAGCTCCCGAGCTCGCCGACCTCCTCGGCGTGACCGACATGCTGGTGGTCGTCTTCGATCCGCGCAGGCATCTGGACGCCGACCGCTACGCCTCGGTCATCAGCCGCGTCATCACCGTCTCGGCCGAGTTCCTCGAAGCGCACCCGGGCGCGCGTGCGGTATTGGGCGAGGACACCGATTTCCGGCTGCTCATGCGGAGGCTGGAGGACGACCGCATCGCACTGGACGAATATCTGCGAGATCCCGAAGGCTTGAACTACAGCAGCGCCTTCGACGACCTCGTCGCCCAGTACCCCGTAACCGACCTCGGAACCCTCGATCTCGAGTGACGAGCGGAGGAACGCCGTGTCAGCAGGACCGGCCTCGTCGCGCCCGACGTCTTCGCCGCTCCGCACCTCCCGCATGACCGCCGGCCGGGACCGGCCTCGGCACCCGAACCCCGTCACTGAATGGACGACGCCCCGGCAGTCCCGGGGGCGTCGCACTCTCGGCGGCAGACCGGGCCGGGCCCGGCCCGCGGGCCGCGTCCTCCGCTGCCGCGGGCCGCGCTCAGCTCACCCCCGCGGCGCCCAGGCGCCCTCGGCGGCGGCGCGGGCCGCCCAGTCCTTGAAGGCCACGGGCTCGCGGCCCAGGACCGTCGCCACGCCGTCGGCAACGCGCCCGAGCTTGCCCTCGCGCATGAGCCGGTACATGACGTCCAGGAACACGACCAGCCCCTCCGGCGCGCCCGCGGCCCGCAGCGCCGCCGTGTGCTCCTCCGGCTCGTCGGCCCGGAAGACCATGTCCTTCCCCGACGCCTCCGCCATGATGGCGACCGCCTCGGGGAGCGTGAGCGATTCGGGGCCGCTCAGCTCGTAGACGCGGCCGTGGTGCCCGTCCTCGGTCAGCACGGCGGCGGCGACCGCGGCGATGTCGTCGACGTCGATGAACGGCTCCCTGACCCCCTCCAGCGGCATGGTCAGCTCCCCGGCGAGGAGCGGCCCGTGATAGTCGCCCTCGCTGAAGTTCTGATTGAAGTTGTTCGGCTGCAAGACCGTCCACTCCACGCCCGAGCCCTGCACCGCCTGCTGGACCGCGTGCATGCCGATCGCCTCTGGCGTGAGGCCCGCGGCCTCGGTGAGCAGGTGGATGTGTCGGCCCGACTGCGCGACGAGTCTGCGCACCCCGGCCTGCACGGCCGCCGCGGCGAACTCCTCGGCGGGGATCGGCTCGTCGGGCGCGATGAGGTAGGCGGCCGTGACGCCGTCGAGCGCCGCGGCCCACGTCGAGGCGTCGTGCCAGTCGAACGGGACCGGGGTGCTGCGGGAGACGGGGCGGACCGTGTGCCCGGCGGCCCGCAGCCGCTCGGTGAGCGGGCGCCCGACCTTGCCGGTGGCGCCGGTGACGAGAATGGTGTTTTCGTGGGTGTTGTTCATGACCACCAGTCAAGCCCGCCGATCGACGATCGCACATGGCTGCGACGCCACGATGCATGCGCGATCGTCTACGGCCCGCCGTGATCCCCAAACCGTCCCCGGCTCCGGCCCGCGCCGCGTCCCCGCCGCTCCGCCCCCGCTCGCGCCGCGAGCATGCCGCGGGCGGGGCCGATTCGCCAGGATAAGGGCGGTTTCCGAGTGTATGAATCGCATGGTCCCGGGTATTCCGACGGCGCTCTCACTTCGTAGGAAGGAGTCTGGGATGTCTGACACCAAACGCTCCGCAGGGGCTTCACGGACGCCCGTACAACTGGTCACGATGATCATTTCGGCGGTGTTCCTGCTGGTCGGCGTGCTCGGGTTCATTCCGGGCATCACCACGGACTACGACACGATGCAGTTCGCCGGCCACGAGTCGACCGCGATGCTGTTCGGCGTGTTCCAGGTGTCGATCCTCCACAACATCGTCCACCTGCTGTTCGGTGTCGTCGGATTCGCCCTGGCGCGCTCCGCGGCCGGAGCCCGGGCGTATCTCATCGGCGGTGGTCTGATCTACCTCGTGCTGTGGATCTACGGCCTGGTGGTCGGCCACGGTTCGGATGCGAACTTCGTACCGCTCAACAACGCCGACAACTGGCTGCACCTGGGTCTGGCCGCAGGCATGATCCTGCTCGGCCTGCTGCTGGGCGGGCGGACCAAGGGCGTCACGGACACGGGGCACGCCCACGGCCGCCACGAGCGGCACGGCAGTCCCGACCGGCCCGCCAGGTCCGACCTGTCCGACAGGTCCGACCCGGTCAACCGGCCCGGCCGTCCCGAGCGTCACGACCTGTCCGACCAGGAGCCGATCGACCGGCCCGCGCGGACCGACAGGACCGACCGACCCGACCGGCCCGATCTGCCCTGATGGCGGATACTGGTCGGTCGAGGCCGCCGCGCCGGTGACGGCGCGGCGGGGAAGAAGGCGGGGCACCGCCTATATCTGAGGAGACATCTGAATGAACGGCAGACCGCTCCGCGTCGGCATGATCGGCACGGGATGGATGGGCGAGGCCATCGCACCCGACTTCGCGCTCTGCGAGGAGGCCGAGCTGGTCGCCGTCGCCGGACGCGACGCGGAGCGCACTGCGGCGTTCGCCGCCGCGCACGGCATCCCCAAGGCGCTCGACGTGGCGCGGCTCCTGGAGGCCGACGAGGTCGAACTCGTCTACATCGCCTCCACGCACGATTCGCATGCCGAACTCGCGAGGGCCGCTCTCGAAGCGGGCAAGCCCGTGCTGCTGGAGAAGGCGTTCACCGAGGACGCCGCGTCCGCCGAAGAGCTCATCGGGCTGGCGAACAAGCGCGGGCTGTTCCTCATGGAGGCCATGTGGATGCGCTTCAACCCGGTCGTCCGGCGCGTCAGCGCGCTCCTTGCGGAGGGGACGATCGGCGAGCCGCGCACACTGCACGCGAGCTTCGGCTTCGCCGCCCCCGCCGGGGAGGGGCGCCTGTGGGACCCGAGCCGGGGCGGCGGGTCGCTCCTGGACCAGGGGGTGTACCCGCTCGCGCTGGCCGACGTCGTGTTCGGCGAGCCGGCGACCGTCGCGGCCGCCGGTTCGCGCTTCGACTACGAGGGCGCCGACTCCGGCGTCGACGCCGAGGTGGCGGTGCTGCTGGGCTATGCGGGCGGGCAGCAGGCGCTGTGCTCCAGCTCGATCCGCTCGTGGCTGCCGCTCAACGCGTCGATCGGCGGCGCTGAGGGCCGGATCGAGATCGAGCCGGCGTTCTGGTGCGCTTCGAAGTTCACGCTGCACCGGCCGGGCGTCGACCCGGTCACCGAGGAACTGCCGATCGAGGGGCGCGGGTACGTGCCGATGCTGCGGGCGACGGCGGAGGCGATCGCTGAAGGGCGCACCTCGCACCCGCTGAGCGACCATGCGGCGACCATGCGGGTGATGCGCAGCGTCGACAGGGTCTTCGCCTCGCTGGGGATCTGACAGGGCGCGGAGGCGGCCGGTCCGCGAGCCCGCCCGGACGGAGTACAGGGCGCGCCTGGGCGCATGCCCCGTACGACGGGGCAGCCCGCGCGGCTCGCGCCGCTGACGCACCCGCCGGGGCGCGCCGCGTCTTTCGGGACGCCGACGCCCCGGCCGATCGGCCCGCCCGCGCGGCGCCGCCCCTGCGACCACTGCCTACGCCGACGCACTCGGCAGCGCCCCCGCCCGGCCCCGCATCCCCTTCCCCCGGCCGGCCGCGGCGAAAATCCCCGCGGCGAGAACCGCCGTTCTCCAGTGCGCCTCCCGCCGAAAGAGAACGATCGTTCTTCGAGAGAAGGGAAGGACGCCACATGGCCACCATCACCGTCGGAAACGAGAACACCGCTCCGATCGAGCTCTACTACGAGGACCACGGCGCCGGGCAGCCGGTCGTCCTCATCCACGGCTACCCGCTCGACGGCCACAGCTGGGAGCGCCAGGCCCGCGAGCTGCTCGCCGCCGGATACCGCGTCATCACCTACGACCGCCGCGGCTTCGGCCGGTCCAGCAAGGTCGGCACCGGCTACGACTACGACACCTTCGCCGCCGACCTCCACAAGCTGCTCGAAGACCTCGACCTGCGCGAGGTCGTCCTCGTCGGGTTCTCCATGGGCACCGGCGAACTCGCCCGCTATGTGCGCAACCACGGCCACGGGCGCGTCGCCAAGCTCGCCTTCCTGGCCTCGCTGGAGCCCTTCCTGCTGCAGACCGAGGACAACCGGGAAGGCGTCCCGCAGTCCGTCTTCGACGGCATCGTGGAGGCCGCCCGCGGCGACCGCTACGCCTGGTTCACCCAGTTCTACCGCGACTTCTACAACCTCGACCAGAACCTGGGCGAGAGGATCGGCCAGGAGGCCGTCACCGCGAACTGGAACACCGCCACCGCCTCGGCGCCCGTCGCCGCCTACGCCGTCGTCCCCGCCTGGCTGGAGGACTTCCGCGAGGACGTCGCGGCCGTCCGCGCCGCGGGCAAGCCCGCGCTCATCCTCCACGGCACCGAGGACAACATCCTCCCGATCGACGCCACCGGGCGGCGCTTCCACCAGGCCCTGCCCGAAGCGGAGTACGTCGAGATCGAGGGCGCGCCGCACGGGCTGCTGTGGACGCACGCGGACGAGGTCAACCAGGCGCTCCTGGCCTTCGTCCGCTCCTGAGCGGCGGCCCGCGCGACAGACACGGAACGGGCGTCCCGGCCGCCGTCTGGCGGCAGGGACGCCCGTCCTGCGTTTCCACCGGCGCGTCCTCAGCCGAACGCGTCGCGGCGTTACGGCACCGTGTACCCGGCGGCGCGGAAGAGCTCGTACCACTCCGCGCGGGTCAGCGGCAGCTCCGAGCCCTGCGCGGAGGCGGCCACGCGCTCGGGGCTCGTGGTGCCGATGACCACCTGCATCCTCGCGGGGTGGCGGGTGATCCACCCGACCGCGACCGCGATCGGCGGCACGCCGTACTTCGCGGCGAGCCGGTCGATCACCGCGTTCAGCTCGGGGAAGCGGTCCGCGTCCAGGAACGTCCCGTCGAAGAAGCCCGCCTGGAACGGCGACCACGCCTGGACCGTGATGTCGTGCAGGCGGCAGTAGTCCAAGAGGCCGTCGTCGCGCGCCACGGACTGGTCGAGGGCCTGCATGTTGGCGGCCACGCCCTGCGCGATCAAGGGCGCGTGGGTGATCGACAACTGGAGCTGGTTCGCCACGATCGGCTGCGTCACGTACTTGCGCAGCAGCGCGAGCTGGCTCGCGGTGTGGTTGGAGACGCCGAAGGCGCGCACCTTCCCCGCCGCGGCGAGGTCGTCGAACGCGCGGGCGACCTCCTCGGGCTCGACCAGGGCGTCGGGCCGGTGCAGCAGCAGGATGTCGATGTAGTCGGTGCCCAGAGCCTCCAGCGAGGCGTCGACCGACGCGGTGATGTGCTCGTGGGAGAAGTCGAAGTACGGGCCCTGCTCCTTCACGATGCCGGTCTTGGTCTGGATGACCAGCCGCTCGCGCTCGGCGGCGGTGAGCCGCATCGCCTCGGCGAAGCGGCGCTCGCAGCCGTGGGTCTCGTTCCCGTAGACGTCGGCGTGGTCGAGGAAGGTGATGCCCGCGTCCGTCGCGGTTTTCACGAGCGTGCGCACCTCCTCGTCGGTCTTCTCCTGGATGCGCATCAGGCCGAGCACCACGTTCGGTGCGGTGATGTCGGTGCCGGGCAGCGTGAAGGTCTTCATATGCGGCTTCCTCGTCGAGCGATAGGCGGGTGTACCGGCATCATCCTAGGAAGCGGTGGTCGGGGAGCGCAACGATGCTCGGGCATCCGCTCGACCGACGCCCCCGTGCGCGAGCCGAGACCGGGTCGGCACAGCGCGGCTCGCGTGACCCGCTCGCAACCGGCGCAAGGGCGTTTCGCGCGGTCTCCTCGCAATCGACGCAAGGGCGGTTTGCGTGATTTCCTCGTGAGCTTCGCAGGACCCGGAAGGGGACACCTGTCGCGTTATGCGCGGTTGTTACCATCGGTCTCACTTGTCGCCTACGAATGAGGACGGGCCTTGACGGCGTCGACCGACCAGCGCACTGAAACGCACGAACCACCCCGGAAAGGGCTGCTCAGACGGTTGGGGAAGACCGCCGGGCGCAAGCGCCCCGGCTGGCGCGGCGCCGCCGTGGCGCTGGCCCTCGCCACCGCCGCCGTCCTCGCCTGGAGCACCTGGGACCAGTACCTCCCCGGCACCGCCGCCGCCCTCGCCTCGTACACCGCGCTCAACGTGCTCACTGCGGTCGCGGGGGCCGGCCTCGTCACCGGCCTCCTGTTCGTCACCGTCGGACGCTTCAAGGCCCTCCCGTGGGCGTACCTGTGGACGCTCCTGGCCTGCCTGATCCTGCTGGCGACCCTCGGCGCCGGGGCGAGCCTCATCGGATGGATCGCCGCGATCGCGGTGCTCACCGCGGGCGCCTCGCTGCTCGGCGGCGCCCTCGGCGGCCTGCTGCCCCATGAAGGCCGCGAACCGGTGCGGGCGAAGGACCGCCGCGTCCTGGCGCTCGCCCTCGCGATCGTCCTCCTGGCCGTCCCCTCGGTCTGGCTGCTCACCGCGACCCAGGGACGCCCCGATCCGGCAGGCGAGGGCACCGCCCCCGCCGCGATCGAGGACGACCCGGCCGCCCCGGGGCCCTTCGCGGTCGACACGCTCACCTACGGCAGCGGCACCGACCGGCGCGACGCCTACGGGAGCGCGGCCGACATCGAGACGGCGACCGTGGACGCCTCGCCGATCGTCACCGGATGGGACCAGGCGCGAGAAGACCTGTGGGGCTTCGACATCGAGCACCTCCCGGTGAACGGCAGAGTGTGGTACCCGCAGGGCGAAGGCCCGTTCCCGCTCGTGCTCATCGTGCACGGCAACAAGAGCAGCGCCACCGACTCCGAAGAGGGCTTCGCCTACCTCGGTGAACTGCTCGCCGGGCAGGGCTTCGTCACCGCCTCGGTCGACCAGAACTTCTTCAACACCGGCCCCCTCGACCGCTCCGGCGGCCTCGCGGGCGTCGACGTCGCACGCGGCTGGATGCTGCTCGAACACCTCCGCGCGTGGGACGAGTGGAACCGGGGCAGCGGCACGCCGTTCGCCGGGCTCGTCGACATGGACCGCATCGGCCTCATCGGGCACTCTCGCGGCGGCGAGGCGATCGCCGTCGCCACCCACCTCGAAACGCTGGACGCGCTGCCGGGGGACGAGTCGGTCGCGCTCGACCACGACTTCGGCATCCGCTCGCTGCTGGCGCTGGCCCCCTCCGACGGCCAGTACTCGCCCGAGGACGGGCCGATCAGCCTCGAAGACGTCAACTACCTGGCGCTCCAGGGCTCCCACGACGCCGACGTCACCAGTTTCGGCGGGCTCGACCAGTACGAGCGGATCGCGTTCACCGGCGAGGAGCCGTACCTGAAATCCGCGCTCTACATCGGACATGCCAACCACGGCCATTTCAACACCGGCTGGGGCGACTACGACGTGGGCAACGGCCTCCCCAAGCACTTCCTCGACACCGAGACGCTCATGCCCCCGGCGGACCAGCGGCGCATCGCCGAGGTCTACGCCTCGGCGTTCCTGCGCGCCACGCTCGCCGACGACCCCTCCCACGCCGCGCTGCTCCGCGACCACCGCGCCGCCGCGGCCTTCCTCCCCGAGGGCGAGTACGTCAACCAGTACGCCGACACCGCGACCGTCCCCGTCGCCGAGACCGACGTGACCGAGGCGGGATTCGCGACCGCCGAGACGGTCGACCTGCCGATGCGCCTCGGCCCCGGCGACGACCGCGTCCGGTCGCTCGACTGGGACTCCGGCGAGGACCCGACGCTCACCGTGGACGCCGCGTCGGCCGACCCGGCCGGAGCCCTCGTGTTCGACGCCGTCGCCATGACCGAAGGGGACGGCCTCGCCGACGCGGTCACCGTGCGCCTCACCGACGCCGCGGGGACCGTCGCCGAACTGCCGCTGAGCGAGGTCATGCCCCTCCAGCACCTGGTGCGCGGCCAGTACCTCAAGGCCGAGTGGATGCACAGCGCCGCCTTGACCGAACCGGTGCTCCAGACCCACACCGTGCCGCTGGCGGCCGTGGCCGCCGGAGCGGACGGCCTCGACCTGGCCGAACTGCGCACGGTGTCGCTGGTGTTCGACGGCGACGCGAGCGGCTCGGTGCTCGTCGACGACCTCGGATTCGCGCCGGAGCCCGCCGCATGAGCGCGGCACAGCGCCCGCCGGCGACCCCTTGACCCGCCCGGCCCGCGACCGTAGTTTCCTTCGTGACACCTTCACTGCGGGCCGCCGGTGAGCGAAGCGACGGGGCGACGCGGCGCACCCTGCCTCGCTGACGCACCCGAGTGCTTGCGCCGCAACCGATCCGAGGAGCAGGAATGACCGAGAGCGTCACCGCCGACGCCTACTTGGCGCTGATCACCGACACCGTGCAGCGGGTCGGCCGCAGTCAGGCCGACGCCGTGCGCCGGGCCGCCGAGCTCATCACCGCGGGCCTGGACGAAGGGGGCGTCCTCCAGGCGTTCGGCTCGGGCCACTCTGAGGCCCTCGCGATGGAGCTGGCCGGGCGCGCGGGCGGCCTGGTGCCGAGCAACCGCATCGCCCTGCGCGACATGGTCCTCCACGGCGACCAGCCCCGCACCGTGCTCGACGACCCCTTCCTCGAACGCGACCCGGCCGTCGCGCACCGGCTCCTGGAGACCGCGCCGGTGCACCCGGCCGACGTCTTCGCCATCGCCTCCAACTCGGGCATCAACGGCGTCGTCGTCGAACTCGCCGCCCAGATCAAGGAGCGCGGCCACAGGCTCATCGCCTTCACCTCCGCCGAGCACAGCGCCCGTTCCGCCTCCCGCCACCCCTCGGGCAAGCGCCTGGCCGACTTCGCCGACGTCGTCCTCGACAACGGCGCGCCCTACGGCGACGCCGCCATGCCCCTGCCCGGCGGCGGCGCGGTCGGCGCGGTCTCCTCGGTCACCGCCGCCGTCCTCGCCCAGATGATCGTCGCCGAGGTCGCGCGCCGCTTCGTCGACAGCGGCGAGCAGCCGCCGATCTACCTGTCGGCCAATATGGAAGGCGGCGACGAGCACAACCGGGCCCTGGAGGAGCGGTACACCGGGCGCATCCGCCGCACCGCCTGAGCCCCGCCGCCCCGGCCGACGCGCCTGAGCCCCACGGAGGAACGCATGGAACCACTGGTGCTCGGACTGGACGTCGGCGGCACCGCCTCCCGGGCCGTCGTCACCGACACCGAAGGCCGCGAACTGGGCCGCGGCAGGGCCGGAGGCGGCAACCCGGTCACTGTCGGCCCGCGCCGGGCCGCCGCGCAGGTCGCCGCGGCGGCGCGGGCCGCCCTCGCCGGTCTCGACCCCGCCCGCGTCCGCGCCGCCGTCATGGGCATCGCGGGCGCGGGCACCGTCGACGGCCCCGAGACCGCAGCGGCCTTCCAGGACGCCTGGGAGGCGATCGGACTGCGGTGCGCGGTGCGACCGGTCGGGGACGTGGTGGTCGCCTTCGCCGCGGGCGCCGACGAGCCGAGCGGCACCGTCCTGATCGCCGGGACCGGCGCGGCGGCGGCGCAGATCGACGGCGACCGCGAGACCCGGGTGGGCGACGGCCTGGGCTGGCTCCTGGGCGACCGCGGCTCGGGCTTTTGGATCGGCCGCGAGGCCGCGGCCCTGACCGCCGAGACGCTGCAGTCGGGCTCGCCGCCGACGCCGCTGACGCGCGCGGTGGCCGAGGCGGTCACCGGCGCCGAGACGGCGACGGCGGACGCATTCGCCGGGGCCGTCTACCGCGACCCCGCCGTGGGCCTCGCCGCGCTGGCGCCCCTGGTCGACCGGTGCGCCTCGGTCGGCGACCGGGAGGCGCTCGCCGTGCTCGACCGCGCGGCCGGGCACCTCGCCCGCACCGTCCTGGCCGTTCGCGCGGGGGAGGATCGCGGCCCGATCGTCCTGGCGGGCAGCGTCCTGCGGGAGTGCCGTTCGGTCCGGCAGGGGGTCAGGAGCCGGATCGCGGCGGCGCTGCCGCTGGCCGAGGTCCGCCTCGCCGCCGCGGGCGAGCTGGGGGCCGCCCGCATCGCCGCCCGCGCCGTTGCCTAAGGGTTGTCCCGGAAGTTCCACCGCGTATGGGCTTTCCGCGGCGTTTCGGCTAACGAAGGTGTGGCCCGGTCCGGGGACGATGGAGGAGGCGGTCAGTCCCACCAGTTGAAGAGGATCGCGGCCAGGGTGTCGGGCTTCCAATGCCGGTACGAGTACCGCGCGCCTTCGGTCAGGTCCGAAATGTCGACCTCGGGGGACGGCAACGCGAGCTCGGTGCGGGTCAGCACGCGATACCCGTCCTCGGCGAGGGGGTCTGACCACGGCGGCGGGTCCCTGAACGTGGCCCCGGTGTCGAACCCCATGAAGTCTGGTGCTGAACGGCAGAAGCCGACCCAGGCCAGGTGCTGGAGGCAGAGCAGGTCGTATTGCTCGGTGCGGCTCTTGAGCCGAACGGTGTGGAAGCTGCGTGGGTACTCGAGGCGGTCCACATGCTCGATCCATACCCCATACGGTCGCGCCGACCGGCGAACCAACGAAACCAGCGCATCAAGATCGACCTCGGGAAACCTCTTCGAACGGGCATTCCAGAACCCAACGGCATTCTTCGGCAGTCGCACTTGCTCCTCCAGCAATCTGAACCCGGTTGGCGCAGCTACGGTGCAGCGATCCTAACGTTTTGAGGTAGGACCTTGGAGCTGTGACGAATGCGCTTGGGGCGCATGTGATCATTCATGTCCGCGTGGCGGTTGTGATCACTGCGGCGGACGCGACGATGACCGAGCTGTTCAGCGAGCTCTCGGCTCGACAGTTCGCGAAGCTGGTCCGCCAACTTTGCGTAGAGGGCGCCGACCCCGCGCTCCGGGGCCGGCCCTGGAAGCTCGCCTTCGAAGACCGGGTCCTGCTGGTCGCGGCCTACTGGCGTACGAACCTGACCATGCGCCAGATCGCGGCGCTCTTCGGTAACTCGAAGTCCGCGGCCGATCGTGTCATCGACGACCTCGCGCCCAAGCTCGCGCTCCGGTCGCGGCAGCGGTATGCGCCCGAGACCGTGCTTATTGTGGACGGCGCCCTGGTTCCGACCCGCGACCATCAGGTGGCGGCGAAGTCGAAGAACTATCGCTACTCCACCAACCACCAGGTCGTCATCCACGCAGACACCCAGCTCGTCATGGTTATCGGCACCTCGTTGCCCGGCAACCGCAACGACTCGGTCGCTTTCGTCGCCTCCGGCGTCGACCACGCCACCCGCAACGCCACCGTGATCGCTGACGGCGGCTATCAGGGCACCAGAGCCCGTGTCCCGCACCGCCGCAAGCACAAAGATGAGCCGCTTGGTTGACTGGAAGGAGGCGCACAATGCTTCCCACCGGAAGGTTCGCGCCCGCATCGAGCACGCCTTCGCGAAGATGAAGACCTGGAAAGTCCTGCGGGATTGCCGCCTGCGCGGGTCGGGCTCGGCCGAGGCCATGGCCGGCGTCGCTCGGCTCCACAACCTCACCCTCGCGGGCTAACGCCCGAAAGCCCGCCGGCCGAGCGCACCCGCGACCGACTTACGGGACATCGCTTAGGAGGCCGTCGTCTCCGGCGGCCGCCCGCGGAGGCGGGTGAAGTGCGCGACGAACGCCTCCTCGGTGGCGGCACCGCCTTCGGTGAGGCGGCGCCCGTCTGACGCCTCTCCCGTGCCTCCAGGGGCGCTCAGGAGCGGGGGCGCTCGCGCGGCCAGGCGTCGACGAACCGTTCGAGCAGCGCGGCGAGGGTCTGCGCCTCCTCGTCGGTGAAGCCGGCGAGCGCGTCGGCGACGGCGCGGCGGCGGGACCGGTGGACGCGGTCGACCAGCTCCCGGCCCTGCGCGGTGAGCCGGATGAGGACGTACCGGGAGTCGCCGGGGGCCGTGTCGCGCTCGATCAGGCCGTCGGCGAGCAGTTCGCCGGTGAGGCGGCTGGCGCGCGGCCGGTCCACGTCGATCGCCTCGGCGATCTGGGAGATGGCCAGGCTCTCCTCGGCGCCTTCGAGGACGTCGAGGTAGCGGAAGCGCGCCGCGTTCTCGGCGGCCACCGCGCCGGGCTCGCCTGCGGCGGCGCGGCGCTGGAGTTTCCGGTTCTGCTGGTCGCGCCGGATGCGGACCAGGGCCCGCTCGATCACCCGCTCAGGATCGCGGTCGCCTGCGTTCATGCGCGATACGGTACAACAGTTGTCTCTTGACAATCATACTTTCCTCGGTACGATAGTTGCATGAATACAACTGACTCGCGGTCGGCGCAGCCGCCCATCGGCATGCTGCTGGCCGGGCTCGACCGGCTGATCGAGGAGCGGTTCGCGGCGGCCGTCGGCGCCCACGGCGTCACCCGCCGCCAGTGGCAGCTGCTCAACCTCGTCGCCAAGGGCACGGCGACGGAGGGCGAACTGACCGAAGGGGTCGCCCCGTTCCTCGACCGGGCCTCCGGCGAGACCGCGCGGCGCCACCTCGACCCGCTCGTCGAAGCGGGCCTGCTCGCCCGCGACGGCGAGGTCTACTCGCTCACCGGCGCCGGGCGCGACCGGTTCGCGGCGCTCGCCCGCGACGTCCGCGCGGTCCGCGAGCGGACCGTGGCGGGCCTGGCCGAAGGCGAATACGACGCCGTCGTGACCGGGCTGCGCAAGATGATCCGCAACCTGGAGACCTGAGAACACCGCCCGCGCGGCGGAGGCCACGACCTCCGCCGCGCGGGCGCACTGCGAAGGCACGAGTCCTGACTGCGCTACTGCGCGCGTCGCGAACGCGCCTCGGACTCGCTCGCGGCGAGATTGTGGAAATCGACACAGCCCTCATCTTTTGCACTGAGTGCATCGTTGCATCTAGTGTAAAAACCGTGGACGCGATACCCGATCCGGCCGACCGCCGCGCCGCACTGAAGGCCAAGAGCCGCCAGGCGATCCTGGACGCCGCCGCAGAGCTGATGCTCCGGCGGCACCGCGCCGACTTCTCCGTGGACGAGCTGGCCGCCGCCGCCGACGTCTCCCGCCGCACCGTGTTCAACCACTTCGCCTCCCTGGCCGACGTGGCGACCGAGGTCGCCGGGCAGATGCTCGTCGAAGTCGTCGACCGCATGGCGGCCGAGGCCGCCAACGCCACCCGCGAGGTCGGCACCGTCCTGGAGGACCTGGTCGCCACCGTCGCGGGCGAGCACCTCGTGCCGACCGTCGTCACCCTCACCGGGGTCTTCGACGGCGAGGGACTGCGCCAGGCCACCCGCGAAGCCGTACTGATGCAAGGCGCCTTCGCACTGTTCACACAGCGGATGTCCACCGTGATGACCCAGCGCCACCCCGACAGTGACGCCCTCCAGGTCGAACTGCTGGTGGCGGCCTTCAGCGGCGGCATCCTCGGCCTCGTCGACCGGTGGATGGAAGCCACCGGCGCGGTCGACACGCCGGACTCCAGACAGGTCTGGGACGACCTCATCGCGAGCCTCGCCGCCGTCCTCCGCGAACCGGCACCCAGAGCAACACCGGGCGCATAGCCCTCCGAACCGCCGAAACCCTACGTACGAAAGGCCGCCATGGCTGAGTTCCTCTACCGGGTCGGGCGCTGGTGCGCCCGGCGCGCCTGGACCGTAATCACCGCATGGGCCGTGCTCCTCGCCGTCGCAGCGGGCGCCTTCGCCCTGTTCGGCGGGACGCTCTCCAACGCGTTCTCGATCCCCGGCACCCCCACCGAGGAGGTGACCGAGCACCTCCAGGAGGCGATGCCGGAAGCCTCCGGCGGCACCGGCAGCATCGTGCTCAGCACGACCGACGGCGAGCCCTTCACCGACGAGCAGCGGGCCGCCGTCAGCGAGCTGACCGCCGAGGCGGCCGAGAGCGACGGCGTCGAAGCCGTCATCGACCCGTTCCTCACCGAGGCCGATCGCGACGCACGGAAGGAGATGCTCGCCGTCGGCATGGACGAGATCGAGACCGGCCGCGAACAGCTCGAAGCGGGCATCGCCCCGCTCGAAGCGGCCCGCCAGGAGCTCACCGGGGCGCAGGAGCAACTGGACGCCGCCCGCGCCCAGGCCGAGGAGGCCGGCCAGGCCGACGCCCTGGCCGAGCAGTTCGACGCCCAGCAGGCCGAGATCGACGCGGGCCTGGCCGAACTCGACGCCCAGCAGACCGAACTCGACGCCGCCACCGCCGAACTCGAAGCGCAGGCGACCCTCCTCGAACAGGGCCGGATCCTCTTCGAACTCGCCGAAGGCATCACCACCGTCTCCGAGGACGGCAGCGCCGCGATCGTCACCGTCGCGTTCACCGACCCCCAGATGGAGGTCACCCCCGAGACCAAGGAGGCCGTGGCCGACCTCTTCGACGCCGAGCCGATCGACGGCGTCGCGATCGAATACTCCTCCGAGATGCTCGACGCCCTCCCGAACCTGTTCGGCATGAGCGAGGTCGTGGGCCTCGTCGTCGCGGGCGTCGTCCTGATCGTCATGCTCGGCACCCTCGTCGGCGCGGGCCTGCCGCTGCTGACCGCCCTCGTCGGCGTCGGCGTCGGCGCCCTGGCCACCCTCTCGCTGTCGGACGTGGTCGACATGGCGTCGGTGACGCCGATCCTCGGCCTCATGCTCGGCCTGGCCGTGGGCATCGACTACTCGCTGTTCATCGTCAACCGGCACCGCCGCCAGCTCAAGGAGGGCTACGACGTCGACGAGTCGATCGCCCTGGCCACCGGCACCTCGGGCAACGCCGTCGTCTTCGCCGGCGCCACCGTGCTCATCGCGCTCGTGGCGCTGAACATCACCGGCATCCCCTTCCTCGGCCTGATGGGCTCGGTCGGCGCGTTCTGCATCGCCGTCGCCGTGCTCGTGGCCGTCACCTTCCTGCCCGCACTGCTGTCGCTGGTGGGCATGAAGATCCTCAGCCGCAAGGAGCGCGCCGCACGCGAGGCGAACGGCGGCAACGGCGACGAGAAGCCGCTCAAGGCCATGTCGACGCCGCGGGCCGCACTGCGCGTGCTCGTCGCCGTCGGCGCGCTCGCCGCGGTGGCGCTGCCCGGCATGGACCTGCGCCTCAACCTGCCCGACGGCTCCTCCGAGCCGCACGACACCACCCAGTACCAGGCGTACGCCACCATCGAGGAGAAGTTCGGCGAAGGCCAGAACGGCACACTGCTCGTGGTGACGGACCTGCCCGGCCCCCACGACGAGACCGAATTGACGGCCGCGCAGGCCGAGATCGCCCAGGCCATCGGGGCCGAGGACGACGTGGCCGCCGTCGCGCCGATCGGCGCCTCCGAGGACGGCACGATCGCCGCCTTCCAGGTCGTGCCCGAGAGCGGGCCGACCAGCGAGGACACCGAGCAGCTCGTGCACACGCTGCGGGACCTGTCGATCGACGGCGTGGACGAGATCGGCGTGGCGGGCACCGCCAGCGGCAACATCGACATCTCCGAGAAGCTCGCCGACGCACTGCCCGTCTACCTCGCGGTCGTCGTCGGCCTCTCGCTGCTCATCCTGATCCTGGTGTTCCGCTCGATCTTCGTGCCGGTGGTCGCCACGCTCGGGTTCATCCTCAGCTACTTCGCCGCCCTCGGCGGGGTCGTGGCGATCTACCAGTGGGGCTGGCTGGCCGACGTCTTCGGCGTCGAGACGCCGGGGCCGATCCTGAACTTCCTGCCGACCATCCTGGTGGGCATCCTGTTCGGACTGGCGATGGACTACATGCTGTTCCTCGGCTCGGGCATGCGGGAGGCGTACGCCCACGGCGTCCCGGCCCGCCTGGCCGTGGTCCACGGCGTGCGCGCCGGCCGCGCGGTGGTCACCGCCGCGGCGATCATCATGATCTCCGTCTTCGGCGGGTTCGTGTTCTCCCACTCGACGATGATCCGGCCCATCGGCTTCGCCCTCGCGTTCGGCGTGCTCGTCGACGCGTTCCTGGTGCGGATGCTCATCATCCCGGCGCTGATGCACCTGTTCGGCGAGAAGGCGTGGTGGCTGCCGAAGTGGCTGGACAGGCTCCTCCCGGACGTCGACGTGGAGGGCGCGGCCCTGGAGCGCCGCCACCCGCACCACGGGGCCGAGAACGGGGAAGCGACGCGGGCCGAGACCGCGAACTGACCGGGCCGCGAACACACCGCCGGGCGCCCGCAACCGCAGAGGGCGCCCGGCGGCCGCCTGTCAGCAGGCGCCCGCGGCGTACTGGGCGCTGTAGTGCGCGTCGTCGCCCCTGAACGTCAGCGTCCCGCCGGAGCCGCCGACCGTGTCGCTGCCGATGAAGTCATCGGGGTCGGGCGAGTCGGCGTCCCACGCCTCGACGACGGCCCCGACCGCCACCGTCGCGTTGACCGCGGCGGTGGAGCCGTCGTCCATCGAGCCCGGCGCGCTCCAGAGCCCCTTGAGATAGGGCTCGTCGCCGTCGGCGCCCCAGTCCTCGGACGTGTGGACGGTGAGGCTGGTGATGCAGGCGCTGGCCGCGGACGCACGCGCCTCGGCGTCCTGGGCCTGCCCGGCTCCCGCCATCGCGACGACGGTGACGCCCGCGGCGGCCGCCGCGGCGATCACGGCTCGGTACGACCTGTGCATATGGTGTTCCCCTCGTGTTCCCGGTCGGCGGCGCCGACCGTCGGATGCGGGGAAACGTAACAACCGGGGGCGCGGCGTTCGGCCGGGTTCACCGGGACCGGTCTGTCGGGAATACGACTCGGCCGCGGCGCTCAGGCCGCGCCGGTGTACTCGGGCCACTTCCCGGGATTGCGATGGTAGGCGGCCAGGGCGTTGGCGTGGCCGTGCCCGAGCCCGTGCTCGGCCTTGAGCCAGTCCACCAGGGCCTTGTGGCCGGCGGGGCCGCTTCGCCGCATGTCGTCGAGCCAGTCGGCGATCGGGCGGCCGTAGGTCTGCTCGATCGAGGGGAAGTACGAGGTCGGTCCCTTGGGACGAGCGGTCATGGGTTCCTCCGTTGCTCCGGTGCGCCCATCGGGAGACGGGGCGTCCCCTGTACCGACGATGCGGAGGGCTCGTATTCATCGCTGGGGAGGAGCGTCACAGCGCAAGGCGAGCGCGGCTCGGCCACGTCCGTGCGATTGCGGCGCATCGGACCGGGCTCGGCCCGCCGCCCTCGGATACATTAGCCGCATCGGGTCCCGCCCACCCGGCTCCGCCGCCGCCGGGCCGGACGGCCGCCCGCGATCCGGCGTGACACGAAGGGGACGCGCCGCCCTGCACGAGACGGAGGTCGACGGATGAACCTGCACTTCATCGACCGCCTTCCCGTCCTCGGCTACCGCGAGGTCGAGGGCCACGGCCTGGCCTTCGCCTGGATCTGGCACCAGCCGTGCCTGCGCATCACCTTCACCGAGCGCGAGCCGGCCCTCATCGGCCGCGCCACGCACCTCGACGGCCACCCGCGCCTGGTCGCGGCCCCGGACAACCTGGCCTGGCTCCACCAGGACGACCCGGCGCGCACCCTCGCCGTCCTCGACCTCGCAATCGACCTGTGGCACAGGAAGAAACACCTCACCGACGACGACCGCCGCCCGGCGGAGCCCGGCCCGAGGCGCCGGGGCGCGGACTGAGGCCCGCGGCGGGCGCGGACGTCTCGGCGCGGCGAACGCCTTCGCCCGCTTGGACTTCAGGCGGTGGACGCTGTCAGATAGCCTTGAGCGGGTGCGTTACCAGGAGAAGACCCCGCCCAAGTTCGTCCTCGCCTTCGCCGTCGTCTACCTCGCCGTCCTGGCCGTGGTCCGCCTGTCCCAGGGTCGGTTCCCGTCCACCGGCGACGAATGGCTGCCATTGCTCTACCTGCACGGTCCGATCCTGCTGCTCGTCACCCTCTCGGCCCGGTTCCTCTTCGGAACGCGCTTTCGCATCCGCATCACCGACAACGACGTGCGGTACTACCGCCTCGCGATCCCCTTGAGCGAGATCGACCCCGCGTCGGTGGCCCAGGCCCGCGCCGAGGCCGACTGGCCCGAGGCGGCGCGGCGAAAGCAGCATTGGCCCGACGAGAGCGAAGCCTCCCTGAGCGCACGCGACCTCGAACTGTCCAACGAGGCCAACCGGATTCGCCGCGAACTGGCGGAGGGGACGGGCCCCGACCGGCTCGAAGCGCTGCGGGAGCGGGCGGCCGAACTGGAGGCCGAGGCGGGCCGGATCTACCAGCAGAAGCTGTTCTACCACCCCCGCAAGGGCCTCGAATCGGTCTTCTTCGCCAAAAAGGACGGCTCCATGGTCACCTTCTACTCCAAGAGCGCCCGCGACTTCACCGAAGCGCTGGC
>DASTYG010000051.1:0-14814 GCA_035765105.1 Glycomyces sp. | reverse complement strand
CGGCGGATTTTGGCGTTGCGGTATTTCGGGGATATGACGCAGACGCAGATTGCTGCGGAGGTGGGTATTTCGCAGATGCATGTGTCGCGGTTGTTGAATCGGATGCTCAGTGATCTGCGGGAGGGCCTGATCGACACCCCCCGATGACCGACCGCTCGCACGGCGCCGTGGACGACCCGTCCGCGGCGTCTTCGCGCGGGCGGCTCACTCGGGCGGTTCGAGCTCCGGCGAGGGCAGGCGCAGGTAGATCCGCGCCGTGGTCCCCTCCGGGCCGGTGTGCATCCGCATCAGGTCGACGATCTGGTTGACCAGCAGCAGCCCGCGGCCCTGGTCCCCGCTCTCGTCGATCGGCCGCCGCCCCACGAGCGGATCGGTGATCCTCCCCGAGTCGTTCACCTCGCACACCAGGTGGTGCCGGTCGGTCCAGACGCGGAAGGTGCCCAGGCCGCCCCCGTGGTGGATGCTGTTGGTCAGCAGCTCGGTCACCGCGATCTCCAGGTCGATGAGCTGCATCGCCGTCAGGCCCACGCTCCGCCCGTACGCGGTGACGAACCAGCGCGCGTTGTCCAGCGTGGCGTAGTCGGCGACCCGTTCGATGGCCGACAGCGGCGCGCGCGTCAGCGGCCGGTTGTAGTCGGTGAGGATGCGGTCGGGGTCGAACCGGTCGCTGCGGCGGCGGCCAGCCCGGTCGATCAGCACCGGATGGGTGGCCTCGGCGTCGGCTATGGCCCGCCGGTCGAGCCCCGTGACGTCGTACGGGCACATCTTGGTGACGGGGCGGCCGTTGAACGCGATGTTGAGCAGCGCCTCGTGCTGCACGCAGGCGGGGTACTCGTCCTCGCTGCGTCCGGGCCAGATCGGCTCGCCGATGATGCGCACGCGGCGGCCGGGGTGGGCGTCGGCGAAGGTGCGCAGCACGCCGGGGATGATCCGCCCCGGATTGGCCCCCGCCTCGCTCATGTCGACCAGGAGGACGCGCTCGGCGCCGGTCCCCAGGGCGCGGCGCACCGCCCCCAGGTTGTGCTCGGGCACGGCGACCGCCACCGGTTCGCCGTTGCCGAGCCCGGTCTCGATGAAAGGGATCGTTCCCTCGAGGTACTCTTCCGCGCTGGAGTAGAACATCGCGGGATGATCGAACCGATCTTCGGTGCCGAGTACGGGCACAGAGGTCATTGCTCTCCTTCGAACGTGATCGCGGTCGTCCCGCCGGGCCACAGGACCTCCATGACCCGGTGCAGGCCCGCGGGCGCACCGCGCACCACGACGCGGCGGTCCTCGGGCAGCGCGGCCGCGAGGTCCACCAGCAGCGCGGTGCCGTGGACGTCGATGAAGGCCAGCTCCGAGAGGTCCAGGCGGACCTCCCCGCCCCGCTCGGTCGTGCGCCGCAGCGCCCGCTCCCAGACCTCGTGGCCGTTCAAGTCGATCTCCCCGGCGACCCGCAGGCCGACGCCGCACTCGGCGATGCGCAGCGGCCCGTCCGAGCGGGACGCCTCCGCCGAGGGCGGGTGCACGACTTGCGCGGGGGCGCGAGGCCCCGACCGGCTGCCCACTGCGTGCTCTGCCATCACTCCACTTCCGTATGGCCGCTGCGCCCGGGGGACGCGTTCGGAACCCGATGCCTCGGCGAGTCCGCACGGCGGATGCGACGGGACGCCGAAATCGGCGTTGCGAAGGTGTCTTCCCGGCGAGTCCGGTCGTGTCGGGTCAGGGGCAGAGGTTACCCGTTACGGCCTCGAATATTACACCTGAGGCCGACGCGCTTCCCGCTCGCGTTCGGGCCGCGGCGCCCGGAACGGCCCGCCTGTGCCGGGGCGGACCGGACGGTGGCACGGGGGGTCCGCTAGTACACCCACTCGGCGCACGCGACGGTGAGCTCGGCGCCCGCCGCCTCCTCCTCGGCGGAGCCCACCTCGGTGTCGTAGAAGGCTTCGAGGGCGTCGAGGCACCCCTGCATCGTCTCGACGTCGGTGATCTGCGACTCCAGGTCCGACAGCTCCTCTTCGAGCGTCCCGAGCTCGTCCTGGGCGGCGGTGAGGTCGGCTTCGAGCGATTCGATCTCGTCGGCGCGGTCGTCGGCGAGGGACTCGGCGTCGGACGCCCGGGCGTCGGCGTCGTCCGTCTCGCCCTTGGCCTGGAACCAGAGGATGCCGAACAGCACGGCCCCCACGAAGCACAGCGCCGAGGCGATGGCCAGCACCGGCATGAGCGGCGAGCCGCCCTGCTGCGGCTGCGGCTGCGGCGGCGGCACCGGCGCCATCGGGGCCCCCATCGGCATGCCCGCGGGCATCCCCGTGGTCGGCGCCGTCGGCTGCCCCGGGTACGCCTCCGGCGGCTGCGGCGAGTAGCCGGGCGGGCCGCTGCTCGGCTGCTGCGGCGGCTGGCCGCCGTCGGCGTCGCCGAAGCTGTAGTGGGGCGGCTGCGAATAGGTCATGACGAGGGCTCCAAACCTGCGGGGGCACTTCAAACGAATGGTAGTGGGCGGACGCTCATCCGACGCCGCCGCGACGCCCGCGGTTCCCCCTCCTGGGGCCGGGGGTCAGGCGGTGCGAATCCTGGTGCGCCACAGCAGCCAGATGAAGTACGGCGTCCCCAGCAGCGCGCACACCAGCCCCGCCGGGATCTGCGCCGGGGCGATCACCGTGCGCCCAGCCGTGTCCGCGACGCTCACCAGCAGCGTGCCCAGGAGCACCGCCACCGGCAGCACCCGCGTGTGGCGCGAGCCGACCAGGCCCCGCGCCAGGTGCGGGGCCACCAGGCCCACGAACGCGATCACGCCGACCACCGCGACGGCCGCGGCCGTCAGCACCGCCGCGGCGGTGAGCAGGAGCAGCCGGGTGCGCTCCAGCCGGACGCCCAGGACCCGCGGGGTGTCGTCGTCCAGCGACAGCAGGTCGATCTCGCGGCGGTGCGCGACCAGGAACGGCACGATCACCGCCAGGGCCGCGGCCAGCGGGATGAGCCGGTCCGCGGTGCGCCCGTAGGTCGTCCCCGACAGCCAGGTCATCGCCTTGGGCGTGTTCCACGGATCGGAGTAGAGGATGATGAGCGTGCAGACCGCCATGCCGATCGCGGCCGCGCCGATGCCGATGAGGACCAGTCTGGAGGTGTCCAGGCCGCCGCGCCACGCCAGCGAGTAGACGATCGCGAAGGCGCCCAGGCCCCCGACCGCCGCGAACGCGGTGATCGTCCACGCGCCCGCGTCGGGCATGAGCGTGATGATCGCGACCGCGCCCACCCCGGCCCCGGCGGTGACGCCGATGATGCCCGGCTCGGCGAGCGGGTTGCGGCACACGCCCTGCGTGACCGCCCCGGCGGCGGCCAGGGCCGCGCCCGCCAGGACCGCCGCGAGCACGCGCGGGTAGCGCTGGTCGATGATCCACGTGTAGGCCGAGCCGGTGCGGCCCTGCACCCAGTTCCAGATGTCGCCGCCCAGGAGCAGCTGGTCGCCCATGAGCATGCCCGCGACGGCCGCGGCGGCGACGGCCGCGGCGAGCCCGGCGACGATGAGGGCGAACGCGGTCCGGCTGCGGTTCGCGGCGCCGTGGAGCATCGCGGGCCGGTCCTCGGCTCCCGAGCCGGTCATGCGGCGCGCCAGCCACACCATGACGCCCGCGCCCAGGAGCGTGGTCGCGATGCCGACGGGGATGAAGACGCCCCGCTCGGCGCCGACCGCCGCCCGCAGCGCCACGTCGGCGCCGACGATGACGATCGCGCCGCACAGGCCGCTGAAGAGCAGCAGGACCCGGTGCGGCATGAGGCCGGGCACGCGCTGGGCGATCAGGCGCGCCGCGACCGGCGCGGCCAGGCCCGCGAAGCCGATGGGCCCGGCCACGGTCACCGCGCAGGCGGCCAGGAGCAGCGCGGCCACGACCGCCAGGAGCCGGGTCCGGCGCACGTGGACGCCGAGGCCGGCGGCGGTGTCGTCGCCCAGGCGCATGATGTCGAGCTTGGCGCCCAGCGCGAGCGCGGCGACGAGGGCGAGGGCCACCAGCGGCGCGGTCTGGAGCAGCGGGGCGAAGCCGGTGAGCGTGAGACTGCCCGAGCCCCACGCGAACAGGCCCATCGTCTCCTGCTGGAACACGATGAGCAGGAGCGAGACCATGGCGTTGGCGGCCATCATGGTCGCCGATCCGGCGAGGATGAGCCGGGTGGTGGCCGTGCCGCCGCCCGAGGCCATCGCGAGCACGAGCGCGGCCGTGGCGACCGCGCCGAGGAAGGCCACGCCGACGCCCGAGAGCATCGGCAGCGTGATCCCGAAGGCGGCGACGACGGTGACGGCCAGGTACGCCCCGGCGTTCACCGCGAGCGTGTCGGGGCTGGCCAGGGGGTTGCGGGCGATCGACTGGAGGAGGCTCCCCGAGACGCCCAGGGCGACGCCGACGAGGACCGCCGCGGCCAGGCGCGGCAGGCGGGACCCTGACAGGACGTTCCACACACCGGCGTCGGCCGTGCCGGTGACCAGGTCCAGCAGGTCGCCGGTGCCCACCGCGGACGTGCCCTGGGTGAGGTGGAGGACCGCCAGCGCGACCAGGGCCACGGCGGTGACGGTGAACGCCGTCGCCGTAGGAAGGAAGCGGGTGGTGTTCGCGGCCGGGGCCTCCGGTCGCGCCGGCGGGGTCAGGGTGCGGCTCAACTCGCGTAGACCTCGGCGTAGAAGTCGAGGAACAGTTCGCTGGAGCGGGGGCCGCCGAAGGTCCAGGCGCCGACCGGCAGCTGGTACATCGAGCCGTCCTCGACGAACCGCAGGTCGTCCCAGATGGCGTTGCCCATGAGCTTCTCGTTGAAGATGTCGTCCTCGTAGGAGTTGTTGTAGATGAACTTCAGCTCGGTGTCGGTGAACTGGGCCATGCCCTCGACGTCGGTGGAGCCCAGGCCCCACGCCTCGTCGGTCTCGCCGGTCCAGGCGTTGGTCAGGCCCACGGCCTCGGCGAGCGCGCCGGGCAGGGAGCCGGCGCCGAAGGGCCGGATGGAGATGGTCGAGCCGTCGTCCCAGCCGTCGGCGAACAGGTAGGGGATGTCGCCGGTGCCGGCGTCCGCGATCGCGGCGGCGGTCTCGTCGACCTTGGCGTCGAACTCGGCCAGCAGCGCGTCGGCCTCGGCGTTCCTGCCCAGCAGGTCGGCGATCATGCCGACGTCGGACTTCATGCGGGCGATGTTGTCGGCGGCGTCCGAGCCCGCGGTGACCAGGACGGAGGTGAACTCCTCGAGCTGGGGGATGAGCGACTCGTCGTCGGTCTCCATGACGACCAGGTCGGGGTTGAGGCCCGCGATGGAGTCGACGGACGGCTCCTGGCGGGTGCCGACGTCGGTGACGGTGTCGTCGAGCGGGACGGCCGCCCCGGCCCAGGTCTGGTAGCCCTCCAGGTCGGCGGCGCCGGCGGGCATGACGCCGAGGCTGGCGACGATCTCGGTCTCGGCCCATTCGAGGGTCACGACGGTCTCGGCGGGCGCTTCGAGCTCGACGGTCTCGCCGCGGGCGTCGACGGTGGAGACCGGGCCGGAGTCGGCGGCGGCCGCCTCGTCGCCGCCGTCCTCCTCGGTGGTGCCGCAGGCGGCGGTGACGAGGAGGGCGGCCGCGACGAGCGCCGCGGGCACGGCGGTGCGCAGGTGGTGGTTCGGCATAGGGTTCCTTCGTTATTCGGCGAGGCCGGCCACGAGTCGTCGGCTGTGCTTGCCGATCGGCCGGGTCGTGAGCAGGCCGGTGATGGGATCGGTGTCGACTTCGATGTCGATGCCGTAGGCGGGGGTGAGGTTCTCGGGGGTGAGCACCTCGGCGGGCGTCCCGGCGGCCTTGACGCGCCCGGCGTGGAGCAGGACGGCGCGGTCGGCGACGGCGGCGGCCTGGTCGAGGTCGTGGAGGACGACGCCGACGGCGGTGCCGTGGTCGTCGGCCAGGTCGCGGATGAGGTCGAGGATCTCCACCTGGTAGCGCAGGTCGAGGTACGTGGTGGGCTCGTCGAGCAGGAGCACGCCGGTGTCCTGGGCGAGGCAGGAGGCGAGCCAGACGCGCTGGCGCTCGCCGCCGGAGAGGGCCTCGACTCCGCGCTCGGCCATGTCGGCGACGCCGCAGATGTCCAGGGCGCGCCGCACGGCGGCGGGGCCGGCCGCGTCGCCGGAGCGCCAGCGGCCCCGGTGGGGGTGGCGGCCGTAGCCGACGACGTCGATGACGCGGACGCCGCCGGGGACGGGCCGGGACTGGGCGAGCAGGGAGACGCGCCGGGCGAAGTCCTTGGGGCCCAGGGCGGTGGCGAGCGTGCCGTCGGGGAAGGCGATGTCGCCCTCGTCGGGCCGGTGGAGCCGGGCCAGGGCGCGCAGCAGGGTGGATTTGCCGCTGCCGTTGGGGCCCAGGAGGGCGGTGACCTCGCCGCTGCGCAGTTCGATGTCGGCGCCGTGCACGACGGTCTCGCCGAAGTAGGCGAGATGGAGGGCGCGGCCGCTGAGTCCGGCGTCATCAGACATGTAGGTAAGGCTAGCCTACCCTCTTCGCTCGGTCGAGGGGACTGGACGCTCCGAGGCGAAGATGACACGCGAGCGGGTGAATTCCCGTGCCGCGCTATGGACTTGCCGTGACATTCGGGGTCGACTGGTTCTGGACGGCGGTGTGCCGGCGCACCCCGTGCCGGTGGGGGCGCGGACGCGTGTTCGCGGCCCGGAGGGACCGCCGCGGAGAAAGGACGAGCATGACACCGAATGTGAAGGTGGAGCCTTCGAGTGTCGCCACGGACGAGGTCTGGACCCTCGAGCGCGTCAAGGCGCTCGGCGTGATGACGAACGTCGAGACGGCCGCGCAGGTCCTGGGGATCGGCCGGACCGTGGCGTACCGGCTGGCCAAGGACGGGGAGTTCCCCGTCCAGGTCCTCCGGATCGGGCACAGCTACCGGGTGCCGGTGCTGCGGCTGCTCGAACTGCTCGGCGCCGAGGACGCCTGACCGGCCGCCGGTGCCGCGAGGGGGCGCGGCACCGGGGCGAGGTCACTGCCGCTTCTTGTGCCTGAAGTGCACGAACAGGCGGCCGAAGTTCTTCGAGTCCTTGTCGATGCGGTGGTAGAGCGCCTTGACGTCCTTCTGGTCGAGGAAGCGCAGCACCTTCTTCTTCAACTGCCCCGAGCCCTTGCCCGGGATGATCTCGACGGTGTCGATCCGCTTGGCGATCGCCTCGTCGATCACGTCCCGCAGGGCCCGGTCGATCTGATCGCCCTTGTTGTAGATGTCGTGCAGGTCCAGCACCAGTTTCGCCATGCGACGAGCTTGCCAGAGCCGCCGGGGAGGCGCTACCCGGCCGGGTCCGCCCGGCGCAGGTCCGGCTCCAGGTAGATCCGCGACGCGATCGGCACCGCCGCGCGGATGCGCTCCTCGGCCCCGTCGATCTCGGCGGCGATCTGGGCGCCGGTCTCGGAGTTCTGGATGCCGATCTTCGCGGCCACCAGCAGCGTCTCGGGCCCGATGTGCAGGGTCTTGAGGTGGATGATGTCGGTGATCTCGTCGCCTTCGAGGATCGCGGCCTCGATCGCGGCGATGTCCGCGAGCGTGGCCGACTCGCCGATGAGCAGGCTCTTGATCTCCACCGCCAGCACGATCGCGATCGCGACGAGCAGCAGGCCGATGACCATGGTGCCGAGCGCGTCGAACACCGGGTTCCCGGTGATGACGGCCAGGCCCACGCCGAGCAGGGCCGCGATCAGGCCGACGAGCGCGCCCACGTCCTCCAGCAGGACCACCGGCAGCTCGGGCGACTTCGCGCCGCGCACGAACCGCACCCACGACTGCCGCCCGCGCACCGCGTTCGACTCCTTGACGGCCGTGCGCAGCGAGAACGACTCCAGGACGATCGCCACGACCAGCACGATGATCGCCACCAGCGGCGAGGTGATCTCGTGCGGGTCCGACAGCTTGTGGTAGCCCTCGTAGAGCGCGTAGAGACCGCCGACGCTGAACAGCACGATCGCGACGATGAACGAGTAGATGTACCGCTCGCGCCCGTAGCCGAAGGGGTGGGCCGGGCTCGCCTCCCGCTTGGCGCGCTTGCCGCCCAGGAGCAGCAGCCCCTGGTTGGAGGCGTCGGCCACCGAGTGGACGCCCTCGGCCAGCATCGAGGCCGAACCGGTGATCCCGGCGGCCACGAACTTGCTGACCGCGATGCCCGTATTGGCCAGAAGGGCCGCGACGACCGCTTTGGTACCGCCTTCTGCTGACATGTGCTTCGCCGTTCCTTCCGTAGGGGTGGGGCGAGAACGAGTGTGGCACGGGCCTGCCACGGGCCCGTGCCGACGCACGGCGCGGGCCGCCCCGTGAGACGCCCCACGCGGCGCCGCGACCGGCCGGGACGCGGCCGCGCGGTGCTAATCTCGAAGGAGCGGCCACGCCCCGGGCGCTCCGGCGACCGGACAGGGCGACGGCCCTGCGCACCGCCAGGGGGCGGCCCGTCCGCCCCGGCCGACGCCTCTCGCCGAGGAACCTCCGGCCCCTGCGCAGGCCCCGCCCGCGTCGCCGCCGCACGGACCGAGTGGTGGACCGGTTCCGGCATGTGAAGACCCAGCCGGGTCGTGCCGAGAACCGAGACCGAAAGGCCGTGCCGTGAGCGTCCTCGAACGCGTCCGCCCCACCTCCGCCGCCGCCGAGCGGCCCACCCTCAGGCAGTGGCTCGCCGTGGCCGCCGTCGCCCTCGGCGTCTTCACCGTCATGACCGCCGAGATGCTCCCGGTCGGCCTGCTCACGCCCATCGGCGCCGAACTGGGCGTCAGCGCCGGCGCCGCGGGCCTCATGATCACCGTCCCCGGGCTGGTCGCCGCCGTCGCCGCGCCCGTGAGCACCGTCCTGACCGGCCGCGCCGACCGCCGCCGCGTCCTGCTCGCCCTGGCCGCGCTCGTGGCCGCCGCGAACTTCGCCGCCGCCCTCGTCACCGACTTCGGGCTCATGCTCGCCTCCCGCGTCCTCGTCGGCGTCAGCATCGGCGCGTTCTGGGCGATCGCCGGGGGCATCGCCCTGCGCCTGGTCCCCGAGGCGTACGTGCCGCGCGCCACCGCCGCCGTCTACGGCGGCATCGGCGCCGCCACCGTCCTCGGCGTCCCCGCGGGCACGTTCATCGGCGGCCACCTCGGCTGGCGGGCCGCCCTGGCCGTCCTCGGCGGCCTGAGCCTGGCCGTCCTCGCCGCGATCGCCCTCCTCGTCCCGAGACTGCCCTCGACCGGCGCGGTCCGGTTCTCCTCCCTGACGCGCATGGTCCGGTCCAACCCCGGCGTGCGCACCGGCCTGGCCCTGACCTTCCTCATCGTCTCGGCCCACTTCATCGCCTACACCTACATCAGGGCGATCCTGGCCGCGAACGGCATCGCCGACGCCGCCGCGGGCGGCCTGCTCATGGCCTTCGGCATCGCCGCGCTGGCCGCCACCGCCGCCTCGGGCGCGCTCATCGGCACCCGCCTGCGGGCCGTCCTCGTCGGCCTGGCCGCGGCCATGTCCCTCGCCATGGCGCTCATGGCCCTGGCCGTGGGCGACACGGTCGCCGCCGCGGCCGTGCTGATGCTGTGGGGCATCGGCTACGGCATGGTCTCCCCGGCCGTCCAGACCTGGTACCTGCGCTCCGCGCCCGGTCAGCCCGAGGTCGCGACCTCGCTGAACACGATGATGTTCAACCTCTCGATCGCGGCCGGCTCCCTCGCGGGCGGCCTGGTCGTGGACGCCGCCGCCGCGCGGTCCGTCCTGTGGATCGGCGCGCTCCTGCTCGTCCCGGTCGCGCTCCTGGCCGCCCGCGGCCGGGCGGTGGAAGAATAGGGGCCAGCGCCGAGGAGAGGACCGCCGATGACCGTACTGCTGGTGTTCGCGACGGCGATCCTGGTGGCCTCGATCGTGCCCGGCCCCGACTTCGTCATGGTCACCCGCAACACCATGCTGAGCGGCCGGGCGAGCGGCATGTGGACGGCACTGGGCATCGCGCTCGGCGTGAGCCTGTGGGTGGTGCTGACCGCCGCCGGGCTGGCGGCGCTGCTGGCCGCCTCGGCCGCCGCGTTCACCGCCGTCAAGCTCGCGGGCGCGGCCTACCTGGTCTACCTCGGCGTCCGCTCGATCATCGCCGCGCTTAAAGACCGCTCCCGGCCCGCCGCCGAGATCGCACTGGGGCGGCGGATGAGCCGCTGGGAGGCGTTCCGCTCGGGGCTGCTGTGCAACCTGCTCAACCCCAAGGCCGCCGTGTTCTTCACGGCGCTGATGCCGCAGTTCATCGGCGGCGGCCGGCACTGGGCCTTCGTGGGCGAGCTCGCGGCGGTGGCGATGGCCGCGAACGGCCTGTGGTTCCTCGCGCTGGCCAACCTCGTCGGGCTGATGCGCCGCTTCCTCACCCGCCCCAAGGTCCGCGCGTGGATCAACGGGGCCACCGGCGCGGTCATGGTGGCCCTGGGCCTGCGCGTCGCCGCGAACTAAACAGCTACCACGACTCGACGAGCGGTTCGCCGTGCTCGGCGCGCCGCCACGCCTCGTTGAAGCGGCCGAGCCGAGCCGGGAAGGCGATGCCGCGCACGACCGCGACCCGCCCGCCGCGGACCTCCAGGACCACCACGCCCGCCACCCGGTCGCCGTGCGCGGTGATCAGCGCGGGCGCGCCGTTGACCAGGCCCGCGTAGAACGCCAGGGGCCCGCCCGCCAGCCGCCGCTTCGCCGGGGTCGGCTTGAAGGCCGCCCGCAGCGCCGCGGCGACCCGCTCGGGCGAGACGTGCCGCACCAGCCGCTCGCTCAGCCCGGCGCCGTCGCCGATCGCGGTCGCGTCGTCGGTCAGCAGCGCCACCAGCCGCTCGGTGCGCCCCGAGGCGGCGGCGTCGACGAACGCCTCGACGATCCGGCGCGCCTCGGCCCGGTCGACCGCGGCGGCGTCGCGGTGCTCGCGGGCGACGCGCCGCCGCGCCCGGTGGGCGTGCTGCTGGCTCGCCGACTCGGTGATGTCGAGGATCTCGGCGATCTCGGCGTGGCTGTGCGAGAACGCCTCCCGCAGGACGTAGACGGCCCGCTCGATCGGCGGCAGGCGCTCCATGAGCGTCAGCACCGCCAAGGTCACCGACTCGCGCTGCTCGGCGGTGTCGGCCGGGCCCAGCATCGGGTCGCCCTCCAAGAGCGGCTCGGGCAGCCAGTCGCCGACGGCGCGCTCCCGGCGCGAGTGCGCCGACCGGAGCCGGTCGAGGGACAGGTTCGTGACGATCTTGGTCAGCCACGCCTCGGGCACTTCGATGCGCTCGCGGTCGGCGGCCTGCCAGCGCAGGAACGCGTCCTGCACCGCGTCCTCGGCGTCGGCCGCCGAACCGAGCAGACGGTACGCCAACGAGGCCAACCGGGGCCGGTTGGCCTCGAAGCGCTCCACGGTGGCGGTGTCCATGAGGGAAACCCTAGGCGGTGACCGCCGCATCGGCGGGGCGGGACGCGGACGAGAGGCGGCGGACGCGCATCGGCAGCCCGTAGGCCGGGTGGCTCACGCTCCACACGGTGCCCCTGAGCACGCCCGCCTTGAAGCGCGCGGCAGGCCGCCCCAGCAGCGCCCAGGTCCGCGAGCGCGCGTCGCCGTCGAGCGCCTGGAAGACCGCGTCCTTTCGCCCGAGGCTGACGCAGTTGCCGAAGTACGCCAGCGGGACCTTCGCGACGGCGCGCCCGGTCAGGCGCCCGGCGATCGCGGCCGTCGCCTGCCTGGAGGTGAACCCGGCCGAGGCGCAGCTCATCGGCAGCGGCCGCCCCTTGCCGTCGAGGACGTAGGCGCTGTCCCCGGCGGCGTAGACCTCCGGGTGCGAGACCGACCGCATCGTGCGGTCGACCCTGATCCGGCCGTCCTCCTCCACGGCGAGGCCGCTGGCGGCGGCGATGGGGTGGACGGCGAAGCCCGCCGCCCACACGGTCGCGTCGGCGGCGAAGGCGGCGCCGCCCGAGGCGAGGGCGCCGGTCGCCGTGACGCGCTCGACGGCGGTGTGCTCGTGGACGTCGATGCCGAGCCGGTCGAAGGCCCGCAGCAGGTGCGGGCGGGCCCTGGGCCCGAGCCATCCGCCCAGCTCGCCCTCGGTGGCGAGGGTGACCCGCAGCCCCGGCCGCCGGTCGGCGATCTCGGTGGCGCCCTCGATCGCGGTCAGGTTGCCGCCGACGACCAGGACGTCCCCGTGCCCGTCCAGCTCGTCCAGCCGCCGCCGCAGGCGCAGCGCCGAGGGCCGCCCGGCGATGTCGAAGGCGTGCTCGGCGACGCCGGGGACGCCGTGGTCGGCGACGGCGCTGCCGAGCGTGTAGACCAGGGTGTCGTATTCGAGCCGGTCGGCGCCCTCGCCGTCGTGGACGGTGACGGTCCGGCGCTCGGGGTCGACGGCGGTGACGCGCGCCAGGCGCAGCCGGACGCCGGTGCCCGCGAAGACCGAGGCCAGCTCGTGGCGGCGCAGGTCCGCTCCGGCGGCGAGCTGGTGCAGGCGCAGCCGCTCGACGAAGTCGGGTTCGGCGTTGACGACGGTGACCTCGACGTCGTCGCGGTGGAGGCGCCGGGCGAGGTACCCGGCCGCGTAGGCCCCGGCGTACCCGGCGCCGAGGACGATGATGCGGTGCTGCATGGCCTTGTTCCCTTCTGCTCGCTCGCCCTCTGAACGAGACGGGGGCGGCGTCCATGACAGCATCTTGCGGTGATGTGCGTCACTCATGGTGTCGCGGCGCGGGGGAAATCCGATGGCGGCCCCGCGGCCGGTGCGCGAGGATCGAGGTCATGGACCAGTGGAGACTCGAACGAGAGATCGAGGCGTATTACGAACGCGGCGGCGAACGCGAGCGCCTGCTGAAGAACGCGCGCGGCCGCCTGGAGTTCACGCGGATGCAGGACCTGCTGCGCCGCAACCTTCCCGGCCCGGGTCTCGACGTGCTCGACGTCGGCGGCGCCACCGGCGTCCACGCCGCATGGCTCGCCGCCGACGGCCACCGGGTCACCCTCGTCGACCCCGTCGCCAGCCACGTGGCCGTGGCCGCCGAACTGCCCGGCGTCGAAGCGAAGACCGGCGACGCCCGCGACCTGCCCTGCGAGAGCGGCGCCTTCGACGCGGTCCTGCTCATGGGCCCGCTGTACCACCTGACCGACCGGGACCAGCGCGTCCGGGCCCTGCGGGAGGCGCGCCGCGCCGCCCGCCCCGGCGGCGTGGTGGCCGCGGTGACGATCAACCGCACCGCCGGCTGGTGCGACTGGCTCCTGTGGAACGCGGAAGGCACCGTCCACTCCATCTCGGCCGCCGAGAGCCTCCGCACGCTCAAGGAAGGCGACCTGCGCTACTTCGACCAGGACGTCTTCACCACCGCCTACCTGCACCACCCCGGCGAGGTCGCCGCCGAGTTCGCCGACGCCGGACTGGCCGACCCGGTCCAGTACGCGGTGCAGGGCTTCCCCGGCTACATCCCCCAGCTGGAAGAGGTCATCGACGACCAGGAGGCGCGCGACCACCTCCTCGAAGGACTGCGCGTCCTGGAGACCGAGCCGTCCCTGCTGGGCGCGAGCAACCACGTCCTGACGGTCGCGTCCCTGCCCGCATAACCCGCGACACCGCCCGCCGGGGCGCCGTCGCGCCCGTCGCGGCGGGTGGTTGGATTGGCAGGTGAACACGCGATTCGAAGAGCTCGGCTGGCGCTCGACCCCCATGGGCGAGATCAGCCTGCGACGCCGATACGACCCCACGTTCGCGACCGACGTCTACGAGGTCAAGCTCGACGACGAGTTCCTCATGTCGAGCCTCTTCCCCGTCGCCGAGATCGAGCTGGCGCGCCTGGGCCTCGCCCGGACCGCCGGCGACGGCCTCGACGTCATCGTGGGCGGCCTCGGCCTCGGCTACACCGCCGACGCGGCCCTGGAGGACTCGCGCATCGCCACGCTCACCGTCATCGAGTACTCGGACGCCGTCATCGACTGGCACGAGCGCGATCTCCTCCCCGACACCGAGGGCCTGGCGGCTGACGAGCGCGTCAGCCTGGTCCAGGCCGACTTCTTCGCCACCGCCAGGAGCGCCGAGGGCTTCGACCCCGAGCGGCCCGGCCGCCGCTACGACGCGATCCTCCTCGACATCGACCACTCGCCCCGCCACGTCCTGCACTTCCCGCACGCGTCCTTCTACACCCCCGAGGGCATGCGCGCCATGTCCGCGCACCTGCGCCCCGGCGGCACCTTCGCCATGTGGTCGGACGACCCGCCCGACAAGGACTTCACGGCGCTGCTGGGCGAGGTCTTCACCGATGTGGACGCGGAGCGGATCTGGTTCGACAACCCCTTCATCGACGGCCAGTCCTCCAACACGGTCTACCTGGCCACCAAGGAGTGACCGCCCGGCCCCGCGCCCGCGCCGCTCAACCGGCCGGCAGCGCCCTGATCAGGGCCGCACCCGAACCGGCCAGCCATTCCTCGAGGGTGCGCAGCCCCGGGTGGAGCTCCCGGAGCGCCCGGACGTCGGCCCGCCAGACGTGCCCGCCGTTCCAGAGCCGCCAGGTCTCGGCGATCTCGGGGCCGAACCCGGCGGCCTCCTCCAACGGGACCTGCTCGTAGCGCACCGTCCGGCCGGTCGCCGCGCTGATCGCCGCGGCGGCCTCGACCGGGGTCGGCCCGTCGCCGGCCAGTTCGAGCGTGCGGCCGTCGTAGCGGTCCGGGTCGGCGAAGGCCAGCGCCGCGAACACGGCGATGTCCTCCACCGCGATCACCTGCATCGGCAGCTCGGGGTGGAACATGTGCCGGTGGACGCCGCGGTGCACGCCGTCGAAGGCGGTCTCGCGCATCAGGTAGTTCTCCATGAACCGCACCGGGCGCAGGACCGTCCAGCGCATGCCGCTGCGGCCGAGGTGC
>DASTYG010000050.1:0-50053 GCA_035765105.1 Glycomyces sp. | reverse complement strand
CGTCCGCGCCCCGCAGCCGGCGGGAGCGGGCCGGGTCAGTCGTCGTCATCGTCGTCGTCGGTGATCTGCGGCACGCCGCCGACGCACACGACCGTGTACTCGATCTCGTCGGCGGCCTCGAACTCGATCTCGGCGTCCTCGCCGGGCCCCGGATCGACCGAGGAGATCCGCCAGCCCTGCGCGGCCACCCACCACACCAGCTCCACCCGCCCGTCCGCGGCGCACCGCGCCGTGACGGTACCACCCTCGACGGCCAGGGCCTGCTCGTCGCCGCCGGCGCCGTCCGAAGGCACCGTGTCGAGTTCACCGGTCGGCGCGGGGGAGGACGCCGTCGCCTCGGGGCTCGGCGAGGCCGACTCGGCGGGCGTCTCGGCCTGCGAGCTCTCCAACTGGCTGAGCGCCTCCTCCTGCGACAGCGGCTCGGTCGACGGGTCCAGCGTCCCGCCCTGCGCCAGCGCCACCGCCCCGATGCCCGCGGCCACCGCCACGGCCGCCGCGGCTGCCCATCCCGTCACTACCCACTTCCTCTGCATGCTCCAAGCTTGCCGTGCCGAATATTAAGACGGAGATAAGACCGGTCTAAGTCCGCGCCACACCACCTCCCGACAGTGGACCGGGCCGCGTCCGGCCGCATAGAGTTCCGGCATGGCCCAACTGCTCCTGATCGAAGACGACGAGCGCGTCCGCACCGCCCTGCTGCGGTCCCTGCGCGATCTCGGCCACCAGGTCGCCCCCGCCCCCGACGCGATGACCGGCCTGCGCGCCGCGGTCGACCACCGGCCCGACCTGGTGGTGCTCGACCTGGGCCTGCCCGACCTCGACGGCGGCGAGATGCTGCGGATGCTGCGCGGGGTCTCCGACGTGCCGGTCATCGTCGCCACCGCCCGCGACGACGAGGACGAGATCGTGCGGGTCCTCGGCGTCGGCGCCGACGACTACGTGGTGAAGCCGTTCACCGCCAAGCAGCTCGACGCCCGCATCCAGGCGGTGCTGCGCCGCTCCGGCGCGGCCCCGCAGGCGGACGAGACGGTCGAGGTCGGCCCCCTGCGGATCGACCCGCGGGGCCGCGCGGCGCTCCTGGAGGGCCGCGTCCTCGAACTGAGCCCCAAGGAGTTCGACCTCCTGCACTACCTGGCGGCCCGCGCCGGGGAGGTCGTCGCGAAGCGGCAGCTCCTCACCGACGTGTGGGACCTGCCCTTCGGCGGCGCGGACAAGACCGTCGACGTCCACCTGGCGTGGCTGCGCCGCAAACTCGGCGAGACCGCGCAGCGCCCGCGCTTCCTGCACACCGTGCGCGGCGTCGGCGTCAAACTCGTCGACCCGGGCGAAGGGGCCGCGACATGAGGGCCCGGCTGACGCTCCTGGTGACCGCGACGACCACGCTCATCCTGCTGGCGTTCTCGATCCCCACGGCGATCCTGCTGCGCAACACCGCCGCCGACCAGGCCGTGGCGAGCGCCTCCCAGGAGGCGCAGTCGCTGACCACCCCCGTCGCCACCGGCGACAAGAACCAGGTCGAGAGCTACCTCCAAGGCGCCAACGCCACCGTCGACCACCCGATCACGGTGTTCTGGCCCGACGGCACGGTCATCGGCACGGACGCGCCGCGCTCGGCGGCCGTCGAGCTGGCCGCGACCGGCCGCTCCCTGACCGCCGAGGCCGACGGCGGACGCGAGATCCTCTTCGGGGTGCAGAACCGCGAGGGCACCGCGGTCATCCGGGTCTACGTCTCCGACGCGGAGCTGACCGAGGGCGTCGGCCGGTCCTGGCTGCTCCTGGGCACGATCGCCGTCGCCCTCCTGGGCTTCGGCCTGCTCCTGGCCGCGCGCATGGCCCGGCTGATGCTGGTGCCGCTCGCGGACCTGGAGGCCGTCTCGAACCGCCTGGCGCGCGGCGACCTGGAGGCCCGGGCCGCCGCCGACGGCCCGCCGGAGGTGCGCAACGTCGGCACCGCGCTCAACACGCTCGCCGACCGCATCAAGGACCTCCTCGAAGCCGAACGCGAACGCGTCGCGGACCTCTCGCACCGCCTGCGCACCCCCCTGACGGTGCTCCGCCTCGAATCCGAGGCGCTCGCGAACCCCGTCGAGCGCGAGACCGTGGACCAGGCCGTCGGCGAGGTCGAACGCGCCGTCAACGCCGCGATCCGCGACGCCCGCAACCCCCACCCCTCGGGGGCCTCCTGCGACGCCGCGGCCGTGGTCGCCGACCGGGTCGAGTTCTGGTCGGCGCTGGCCGAGGACACCGACCGCGAATGCCGCGCCGGCCTCGCGCCCGGCCCGCTGCCGGTGCGGCTCTCGGCCGAAGAGCTCGCGGCGGCGATGGACGCGCTGCTCGCCAACGTCTTCGCCCACACCGCCGACGGCACCGCCTTCGCGGTGGGCCTGAGCCCGCGCCACGGCGGCGGGGCCGCGATCGACGTGGTCGACGAGGGCCCGGGGCTGTCGAACCCGGCGGTGTTCGAGCGCGGCCGCAGCGAAGGCGGCTCGACCGGCCTCGGGCTCGACATCGCCCGCCGGGCGGCCGCCTCCTCCGGCGGGCAGATCTTCTTCGGTCAGGGCCCCGGGGGCCGCGGCGCGCTCATCCGCCTCGAACTGGGCGCACCGGACCGAAGCACTCCCTGAGCGCGCGGGCCCACGGGTTCGCGCGCAGCCACGGGAAGAGCACCGCCGCGGCCACGCAGTACTTGCTGACCGAGACGGGCCGCGCCCCCAGCTCCCACAGCAGCCGGTCGGCCCGGCCGCCCGCCCGCGCGGCCTTGACCTCCACCAGGCACAGCCGGCGCGCCGCGGCCGTCCCGGTCGCGGCGGTGCACGTCAGGTCCTCGTCGACGGTGACGCGGGTGGCCTCGCGGAGGCTCACCAGCGTGTGGCGCCGGTAGTCGGTGCGCAGCCGCGAGTCCATGCCGACGGGCGCGGCCATCCCGTAGGCGGCCCGGAGGGTCCGGTCCAGGAACGCGTCGGCCTCGGCGGTCAGGCGCTCGGCGTCGGCGGCCCGGTAGGGCAGCCGCTCCTTGACGGTGTCCTGGCGCGAGCCCTTGAGCTTGATCTCGAAGGCGCACTCGCCGGAGTCGGCGTAGGTGCGGGCGCGGACCTTGAACCGGCGCCTGCGCCCCTGGCGGTGCTGGCGGTACGTCAGCAGGTCGGGAGTGTCGAAGTAGACCGACTCGTAGGCGAAGCGGCGCCGCCCGCCGATCTCCAGGCACGACCAGTCCCCGTCCTCGAGCAGGCGGCCGCGGAAGCGCCGGTAGGCCGCGGGCGTGAGCAGGTACTTGGAGTCGACGCGGGTGAGCAGGCCCGCGGCCTCGACGACGGACGCGAGGTCGATGGGCGCGAAGGCGCCGAGGTCGGCGGCGCTCACGAGGTCTCCCCGACCGGCACGGTGCGCTCCTCGGGGACGGCGACGGGCGCGGGCAGCGGCCGGTAGCGCACGTCGACGGTCATGGTCTCGCGCACGTAGTCGGTGTCGACGACGTCGAACCTGCTGACGCGCGCGCCGAGCCGGTACTCCAGGTCGGCCTGGAGGGCGGACTCGTCGCGGTGGACGGTGTCGAGGACGACCACGCGGTGCCTGGACCGGTTCGCCAGCCGCGGGTGGTCGGCGATGTACATGGTGGCGACGAGCAGGACGCTCAGCGAGATCATGGCGACGGGCTTGGTGGCGCCGATCCCGTTGATCAGACCCAGTGCCAGCGCCGTGAAGTAGTACCCGACGTCGCGCTGCGAGATCTGGTCGGATCGCAGCCGCAGGATCGACAGCACGCCGAACAGGCCGAACGCCAGGCCCAGGCTGACCTGCTGCGAGAGCATGAGCGCCGAGACGGCGAAGACGCCGACGTTGAGCGCCACGTAGGCGAGCGCCAGGTCGGTGCGGCGGTGGCGGCGGTAGTAGACGGCGCACGCCAGCACCGTGATGGCGAACAGGTCGATGGGCAATGCGAGTGCGAGCGCGAGACTCACGTTGTTCCTCCTTTGAAGAGCGGACCGTGGACGATGGGACCCTGGCCTGGGGCTCGATCAGTCTGATGAAGAACGTAAACGCGTGGGCATTAAGAGACGGCTAAGCGGTGAATAAAGGGGGGACAAGAGCGGGCGCGCCCGCCCCGGCGGCGCCTCAGAGGCCCCGCCCGCGGCGGTGGAGCGCTGCCATGACGGTGGGGACGCCGACGATCCCGGCCGCCGCCGCGGCGGCGACGGCCGCGCGCGGTTCGCCGGGGCTGGCCCTGGTGGCCTTGACCGCCCACCGCAGCGCCTCCCCGCGGTCGCCGATCGCGGCGTGCCAGCAGGCGATCTGGCCGTAGACGCGGGCCGCGCCCTCGGGGCTGCCGTGGATCTCGGGGTGCCGCTCCAGGAGCCACCGCAGGGAGGAGATCTTGGTGTCCCAGCGGGTCTCGAAGTGCGAACCGGCCCAGTTGACGAGCGCGAACGGCGTGTCGACGTGCGCGACGGGGCGGCGCCTGGCCGCCCGCAGCAGCATGTCCCAGTCCTCGTTCTGGCTGCCGGGGGCGTCCTCGGCGACCAGCCCGAGCCCGCCCATGAGGGCCGAGCGGCGGAAGACGAACGTGGAGGAGTGCAGCATCATCATCCGCGAGCGCAGCAGGTCCGCGTGGCGCACCGACGTCCGCCCGGCCAGGCGCGCGTTGCGCCGGCCCTTGTAGTCGACCTCGATCGCGGTCGTGCACATCTCGGCCTCGGTGCCCAGCGCGGCCACCTGCGCGGGCAGCTTGCCCGGGAGCCATTCGTCGTCGTCGTCGAGGAAGGCCACGAGGTCGGTCTCCAGGGCGGCGATCCCGGTGTTGCGCGCCCCGGCCAGGCCGGGCGTGCGCTGGTTCTTCACCACTCGCACCGGCCGTTCGGCCGCCGAGTCCGGGATTTCGGAGGCCAGCGACTCGTCGGGCCGGGCGCGGTCGAAGACGACGATGACTTCGATCGGGCCCTGGTAGAACTGGGTCAGCACCGACCGCAGGGCCGCGCGCACCTGCCGGGGGCGGTCGTGGGTGGGGATGACCACCCCGATCGAGGGCCAGTCACTCACTCGCGGCCACCTCCGTCGGCCGCTCCCGCTCCTGCGCCGCGGGCTGCTCTCCGGCGAGGTAGCCGTAGCGGCCCAGCAGCGGGCGCGTCAGGGTCGAGACCATGCGGCGGGTGCCGTGCGCCATGTCCTCGGCCCACGCCTCGTCGGAACGGATGGGGATGCGCCCCACGGTGAACCGCATCGGGTTGCCGGCCGCCGAGTGGCTCGGGCCCAGGTCGGCCCAGCCCTCGCCGATGAAGTTGAGGTCGGACTCGGCCAGGTCGAGCCCGCAGAAGCGGGCCAGGGAGGCGACGACCTGGCGCGGCCGCTGGATGATCCGCTCGTAGCGCACCCGCCGCACCGGCACCCCGCGCCGGGCCAGCAGGCTGAACGCGGCGTTCTGCGCGTTCCACAGCATCGCGGCCTTGGCGGGGGAGTAGCGGGTCATCTGGTCGCCGGTGGGCGACTCGGGGCGCCGCACCTGCTTCGTCCACGAGTAGGCCACGCCCCGCGAGTCGCGCACGACGTGGAGCACCCGCAGGTCGATGTTCGGCGACCAGCGCAGGCAGTAGGCCAGCGAGGCGTGCTTGGAGGAGTCCACGATGACGCGGGCGTTCGTGTCCTCCGAGGCGGCCCGGTAGACCCGCTCGAAGTGGGAGACGTACTCGCGGACCAGCTGGTGCTGGGCCGGGGCGAGCTTCTTCGCGGCGAGCGCGGGGATGTGCCTGGTGCGGTCCACGGTGGCCTTGAGGGCGCTCAGCCGCGTCACGTCCACCTCGTCCCAGGACCCGAAGGCGGCCGCGCCGACCCGCTGCCAGAACTCGCAGTACGAGAACGTCGCGCCGCACGCGCACATCTCGTCGCCCAGGAGGTCCCGTTCCCACAGGTGGGTGATCTCGCCCAGCGGCATCACGCCGGGGAGCTGCCCCAGCAGCCGCTCCAAGAGCGTCGTGCCGCTGCGGCCCAGTCCTCCGATGAACACCACCTTGACGGGGTTATCGGACTGCTCGGCCGTGTCGGCGATCTTGACGCTCACTGGTGCCTCTCCCTCTCGGTCGGATGGACCCTGTCCAGGTATAACGACGCTGGGTGGGGTGGAGGACACGCCCTTGCGGTGAAAAATCCCGGAAAAAGCGGCGGCGCCCCTTAGCGTCTGAGTGCATGGAGTGGTACGGCCCCGAGGGGCTGGGCGGACGCGATGATGCGGACCGGCCCCGGATACGACTGGGCGGCATCGGCGTCGACCCGGTGGACGAGCGCGGCGCCGTCGCCAGAGTGCTCGACGCGATCGAGGCCGGGCGCGGCGGGCAGGTCGCGACGCCCAACGTGGACATCCTGGCCGCGGCGAGGCGCAGCCGCGAGGCGCGCGCCCTCATCGAGGCGTCGGAACTCGTGGTGGCCGACGGCGCGCCCCTGGTGTGGGCCTCCCGGCTCGCCGGGACGCCCCTGCCGCAGCGCGTGGCCGGATCGGACCTGGTCTGGAGCCTGGCCGAGGCCGCCGCGCGGCGCGGCCTCAAGCTCGCCCTGCTGGGCGGCACGCCGGACGCGCGGGCCCGCCCCGCCGAGCGGGCCGCGGCGGTCCTCGAAGCGCGCTGCCCCGGCCTGAAGATCACCGGAACGTGGTGCCCGCCGATGGGCTTCGAACGCGACCGGTCGCAGTGGCGGGCGCTCCTCGACCGCTTCGACGCGGCCGGACCGGACCTGGTGTACGTGGGCCTGGGCTTCCCCAAGCAGGAGCAGGTGATCGCGCGGCTGCGGTCGGCCGCGCCGCGCGCGTGGTTCCTCGGCTGCGGCGCGAGCATCGACTTCATCGCCGGATACCGGCGCCGCGCCCCGAAGTGGATGCGGCGCAGCGGGACCGAATGGCTGTTCCGCCTCGCCTCGGAGCCGCGGCGCCTCGCCGGACGCTACCTGCGCCGCGACGTGCCCGAGGCGCTGCGGCTCCTGGCCGAGGCCGCGGCGCGGCGCAGGTAGCCCCTCAGCGGCGGCGCGCGACGTAGACCACGTCGGTGCACCGCCGCGACATCGGTGAGGCGAGCACCGCGTCCACGCCCTTCGACGCCCACGCCCACGGTCTGCGGTAGCAGCCCTGCGTGAACAGCGTGAACCCCTGCACCGCCACCAGGTCGAAGCCGTGCCGGTCGAACAGCGCCCGCACCTGCCCGTGCGACAGCTCCTGGAACCACGTCGAGGCGTCCACGCGCCCGAACGTCCGGCGCAGGTGCCGCAGCGACGCCGCGTTGCCGTGGTTCTCCACCAGCAGCAGACCGGCGTCCGCATCGGGCAGCGCCGCCGCGGCGAACTCCATCAGCTGATCCCGCAATATATCGTCCACATTGAGCACGAAACGGAACGCCGTCACCAGCGCCGGCCGCCCCGGATCGGCCTCGGGGGACGCCCCGCCCGGCCCCACCAGGTGCGCGCGCCCCGGCGTGCCCAACTCGCGGGCCTTGTCCAGCATCGCCTCCGAGGTGTCGTAGCCGTGCGAGACCTCCACCAGCCCCGCCAGCATCCGGGCCACCCGCCCGGTGCCGCAAGCGAAGTCGTGGTGCACCGGCGGCACCGCGAACGCCGAGGGCACGAACCCGCGCAGCCAACCGGTCTGGCGCGCGCTGACGATCGACGAGAACGTGCCCGGCGCGTACGTGCGCTCGGCGTACTTCTCGGCCGCGGACGGGTCCTGGAACACCTCGGTGTAATTGACAGCCACGAATATCCCCCAACTCGGAACTTCAGATCCTGCGGCGGTAGCGCAGCAGCGCCGCCGCCCATGCGATGCCCGCCCCGGCGAGCGCGGCCAGCGTCCACTGGGCGCCCAGCAGCCCCAGCGCCGGCGGCAGCGCGCCGAACCCGAGACCGGTCGCCAGCAGCGACCGTCTGGTCAACGCGCCGAACGGATGCAACCCGAACGTCCGCCACAACTGCGCGAGCGGAATCAGATTATTCACCAGAACGGACGCCGACCACGCGATCGCCGCGCCGACGATCCCGACCGCGGGGATCAGCAGCAGGTTGAGCGCCACGTTGACCACGAGCGCGACGGTCACGTCGATGAGCTGCCACGAGGTCTTCCCGGCCATCGACAGCATCGAGTCGACCACCCCGCAGGCGGCGCTCGCCATCATCCCGGGCACCAGAATCCACACCACCAGGCGCGCCGCCTCGGTGGCGTACTCGCCGCCGAACAGCCGCAGGTAATAGTCCGCGCCGATCCCCACCACCAGGTAGACCGGCCAGGTGAGCGCCACGATCCACGCCGTCGACTCCTGGTAGAGCCGCTTCGCCGACAGCGCCTCGCCGGCGCCCATCGCCGCCGCCGCGCGCGGCTGCACCGCCTGCCCGACCGCCCCCGACGCCAACTGCCCCACGATGACGAACCGCGTCGCCACCGTGTAGACCGCGGCCGGGCCGAGCCCGGCGAGCGCCGCCACCAGGACGATGTCCAGGCGCTGGAGGCCGATCTGCGCGACGCCCGCGACCGCCCGCGGCGCGGTGAAGCCCCAGAACACCCGCGCCTCGACCCGGTCGGGGAACCCCGGGTCCGCCGCGCCGCCGTGGCACCGGTGCAGGCACCACCAGGCCATGACCGCCGCGGGCAGGTACGGGAGCGCCCAGGCGGCGGCGACGGTCAGCGCCGAGGCCGTGCCCGCCGAGGCGACCGCGCCGAGCGCCGCCAACTGCGCCAGCGTCCGCCCCAGCTTGTCGACGACGACCGTCGGCCCCATGAGGCGGTAGCCGCGCGTGGCCGCCAGCAGCGCCTCCATCGCCACCGAGGCGGGCAGGAAGACCGCCACGAGACGCACCAGGTCCGGGCGCTCGAACAGCGGCGCCGCCGCGAGCAGGGCGACCGCGGCGGCGGACGAGGCGATCAGGGCCGGCCACAGGCCGATCCGCAGCACCGAGCCGATCGCCGCCTCCCGGCCCGCCCGGTGCAGCCGCGCCACCCAGTACACCAGCCCCGTCGGCGTCCCCAGGCGCGCCAGGGCGCCCACGAGGAGGAAGACCGACGTCACCGCGAAGAACGCGCCCGCGTCGGCGGGCGAGAGCGCCACGGCCACCAGCCACGTGACCGCCAGGCCGCCGCCGCCCGCGACGGCCGCGCCGACGAGGTTGACCAGGCCGCCGCGCGCGGTGCCGCGCAGTTCGGCGCGGTCGGCCTCGGCACCGCCGGGGCCGGGCCTGGCATCGGTCAGCGCCGCCAACTCGGCGTCCCGCCCAGCCAGTCGGCGAGCCTCGCGTCGTAGGGCTCGTAGTGCTCGCTCAGCCGCGCGCGCAGCGACGGCGACATGGGCGAGGGGCGTCCGCGGGCGTTGTGCCGGGCGAAGGCGAACTCGCCGATCCACGGCAGCCCCAGGAACCGCAGGGCCCGCTCGAACGCTTCGTCGGGCCTGGTGAAGAACTCGCCCGAGTCGAGCACCAGGACCCGGTCGCGGCCCACCGCCTCGGCGAGCGGCTCCAGGTAGTCGGCGTAGTGCCCGCGCGCGGTGTAGGCGTGGTGCTGGTGGTCGAAGCTGTAGTACTCCGGCTCCTCGCGCAGCCGCCGCTCCTGGCCGCGGAGCCGCTCGTCCTCGGCCGCGACGGCGGCCTCGAAGTCGGCGATGTCCTCGAAGCCGCGGGCCACCTCGTGGGCGTGGTGGGACCAGGCCCGCTCGACCGGGTCGCGGACCAGCACGATGACCTTGACGCCCGGGAGGTCGCGGGCGAAGCGCCGCGCGGCGAGCGGGTGGTAGAGGTAGTACGGGCTGGACTCGAAGCCGACGGGCGCCAGTCCGGTGTGGTCGGCGACGCGGTGGGCGGCGGCCTGGGTCGGGAAATGCGCCCGGTACCAGGGCATGCCGCGCTCGTAGGCGGTGTCGAAGTAGTGGATGCCCTTGTGGCAGATGGGCTTGAGGATCGCCGGGTGCTGAGCGAGGGCGCGGTACAGCGACGTGGTGCCGCAGCGCTGCCCGCCGCACAGCAGCAGGCCCGGCAGTATCCGGGACGAGGCGGTCAGCCGCCCGAAGGTCCGAGTGGAGTGGCCGAGGACGGCCTTGACGGAAGTCGGAACGCGCTCCCGCAGTGTTCGCTCGCTCAAACGGTGCTCCTAATGGTCCACAATGATCAGACTTCGTGCCCGCGGCGCGCCGTGTCCCGTGCGCCGCGCCGGCATGCCCCGTTGCGTCACGTCTGGCGCCCGCGCGTGAGGTGCTTCGCGCATCGCGCTGGCGCGCGCCGTGCTTCATGCATCGCGCTGGCGCGCGATGTGCCGCAGCAGCGTCGGCAGCAGCCAGCGGCCGAGCGCCCCCAGGGCCGCACCGGCCTGCTCGGCCTGGTCGCTCATGTAGCGCGTCGCCAGGTCCACCAGGTACAGCAGCGTCGTCGGCTCCGCCTCCGACGGCGCGACCCCCATCGGGCTCAGCACCGACGAGGAGTTGGCCGCCAGCAGCAGCACCGCCGTCGTCGGGTCCACCTGGTGCGTCACGATGTCGTCCTGGAGCCGGTAGTGGACCGCGTCGAACCCGTACGGCACCCCGGTCTCGAACCGCTCCAGGTCCCACAGGTAGATCACCTCGGCGGCCTCGCAGGTGTTCCACGGCGACCAGTCCCCGTGCCAGGCCCCGAAGGTCAACTGGACCCCGGCGAACCGGTCCAGCAGCGTCGACCCGGCCGCCACCAGCGTGTCGGCGTCGGTGTCGCCCACCGCGCCCGGCCTGCGGCCCGCCGACCGGTGCCGCTCCGCGATCGCCTTCAGCCTGGCGCGGAGCCGCGCGGCGTAGTCCGACTCGCCCAGCGGCGAGCGCGTCGTGCCGCCGACCTCCGCCAGCTCCCGCATCGCCGCCAGGCGCCGGGCGCCGCCGTCGGCCACCGGCTCGATCCACGCCGGGAGCGCCGAGGTCACCATGACGTTGTGGCCGCGCCAGGTTCCCGAGTACAGCAGCGAGGGCACACGGAGCCCGCGCAGGCGGCCGAGCTCGCCGAGCCGCCGCGTCGCCGCCGTCTCGGCCTCCACGAGCTCGCGCGTCAGCTCGTTGACGCCGAGCTTGGCGAACGCGACGGTCCGCGCCTCGCCGTCGAGGATCTGGAGCACCGGCTTGCGGTTCGCCCGCGCCGGTCCGATGTGGATGCTCAAGTGGACGTCGTGGCCGAGCACCGCGCTGAGGTGGTCGTCGATGCCCTCGGCCGCCTCGACCTGGATGCGGTGCGGCAGCAGCAGCCGGTCCAGGCCCAGGCGCAGCGCCCACACCGCCGCGTCGCGCTTGGCGCGGGCGGCGCGCGCGGCGGGCCTGGAGTACCTCGCCAGCGCCCCGGCGGCGACCTTCCTGCTCGACGCCGGGATCAGCACCCGCGGGCGGCGGCGGTTCGGCACCACGATGTACGGGCGGTGCTCCCCGTCCCCGCCCGGAGGCGCGAGGCGGTCCGGCACGGGGCCGGGATACAGCTGGCCGACCACCTCGGCGAGGTAGGTGGCGCGCCGACGCAGCTCATCGGTGGTCTGTAGGGCTCTGCTCATGGATTCTCCGTAGTCGTTCCCAGTGGCACCGGAGTGCGGTTGGCGGCGAGGAGCGCGTAACTGAGAAGGGTGAGCAGCAGCGGGGTGACCAGGGCGTTGTAGTAGAACATCGAGAGCAGCGACAGGCCGATGACCGCCGATCCGGCGATGCCGATCGCCGAATGGTCGGAGCGGAAGCGCCACAGCGCGCTCAGGGCGAATCCGAGGTAGGCGACGGTCCCGGCGACGCCGTGGGCGAACAGGACCTGCCACAGCTGGCCGTTGCCGCCGAGCGTGCGGGCCCCGCAGCGGGGGCATTCGGGCGTGGGGCCCACGGCGATCGAGTCGCCCGAGCCGAGGGTCTTGCGGGTCGAGCCGAAGCCCAGCACGGGGGAGTGGCGCAGCACCAGCTCGGTCGCGGTCGCCGAGGAGAAGGCGCGCCCGTCGTCGGAGTGGCCGTTGTCGAGCCGGGCCTGCACGACCGTCCCCAGCGGCGTGAGCGCCACCAGCAGGACCGCGGCCGCGCCCGCCCCGCCGAGCGCGGCGAGCCCCGCGGGCCTGCCCGAGACGAGCATCCGCAGGGCTGCGAAGACCGCGATCGCGGCCAGGCCCAGCCACAGCCCCCGGTTCATCGAGTGCACGGCCGGGACGAGCGAGACCGCCAGGAGCGCGGTGGCCGCGATGCGCCAGCGCGCCGCCAGCGGCAGGCAGAAGGCCGCGACGACCAGCCACACCACGGTGATAGCGAAGTTGTTGCCCCAGGTGTTGGTGTAGCCCCACGGCGCGGCCGGGCGCGGCGTCTCGTACCCGAGGAAGTCCATGGTCTGCGCGGCGGAGGGGTGGACCAGCGACTGGACGAAGCCGTCGGCGGCCACCGACTCCGGCAGCAGCGCCTCCACCGGCGAGGTGTACTCGAAACCGCCCGCGACGACGCCGAGCAGACCGCCCGCGACGGTGACGGCGAACAGCCACGCCAGCAGCCGGATGAGCCGCTCCTTGGGGTAGCGGCCCTCGACGACGAGGTTGTAGGCCCACAGGGCGACGAGCGTGACGCAGCAGTAGAAGCCGAACCGGAAGACGGCGCCGGGCAGGTTGGAGACCCACGAGCCCGCGACGGTGCCCGGCGGGTCCACGCCGAGGTTGGCGAGGCTGAGCGCGACGGTCAGGAGGAACAGCAGCCACCAGCCGAAGGCGGGCGGCACGGCCACGCTCCTGCGGCGCAGCAGGCGCACGGCGGCCGCGGCCGCCACGAGCGGGATGATGAGGACGCCCATGCCCAGCGCCCACCACAGCGGGTAGGCGGCGAGCAGCCACGTGAGCGACCGGCCCTCCCCGGAGGGCTCCCCGCCCGGCCGGGCGGCGCGGGCGGCCCTGGCCGCTCCGGTGAGGGTCATCGCGGCTCTGCCGCGGGTTCGCTCCGGCGGGCCCGCGCGATGCCGATCGGCTCGGTGGCGTCGGGGACGGTCTCCAGCGTGTCGGTGGGCGTCTCGTCGGCGGCCACCCGGGGGCCGCGCCGCGGACGCGTCGGGCCGCTCGGCGGCCCGTCCTCGGGCATCGGCACGTTGCCCAGGGGGCCCAGCGAACCGGGCAGCAGGACCGCGCCGAGCAGCGGCGTCTCGATCTGGCGCATCGCCACGGCGGCGGCCGCGGTCTCCGCGATCGAGTCGCGCTGGGAGCGGACGGCGAGGATGACCGCGTCGGCGTGGGCGGCCAGGAGCTGGGCGTCCGCCGAGCACGAGAGCGGCGGCGCGTCGACGATGACGAAGCGGCCCGCCTCGGCGAGCTCGGCGAACGTCTCGGCGGCGGCCTCGCTGGTGGGCCCGGCGGCCCGGGCGGCGGCGCCGGGGCCGACCACGGACAGGATCGGCTGCCTGGGCGCGGGCTGCATGGCCTCGCTCAGGGGGACGCGCCCCGACCACACGTCGGCCAGGCCCGGGACCGGTGCGGTGCCGAACAGCTCGGGCAGGCCCACGGTGGTGCCGGGGTCGGCGGCGACGGCGGTGACGCGGTCGCCCGCGCGGGCCATCGCGGTGGCGAGGTTCCCGGCCACGACGCTGGCGGCGGGCCCGGGCGCGACCCCGGCGACGACCACGACGCGCTGGTCCCCGGTGAGCTGGGAGGCGATGACGTTGCGCATCTGCGAGAAGACGCGCCCGCCGGGGCTGTAGGCGCCGAAGACCTCGCGGCGCTGGAACTTGACGGCCTTGGGCACCGAGCAGAGCACGTCGAGCTCGCAGCGGTCGATCAGGTCGGCCGGGTAGCGGACGCGCCGGACCAGGCGGTGCCGGGCCCAGGCGAGCATGACGCCGACGGGCAGGCCCGCGCCGAGCGCGGCGGCGAGGTTGAACAGCGGGTTGGGCGAGACCGGCGTCTCGGGCACGGTGGGGCGGTTGATGACGCGGCCGGGGTTGACGGCGCGCTGCTCGGCCTCCATCACGGCGATCGCCGACTCGACCTCGCCCGCCTCGCGGCTCAGGTTGTCCAGGTTGGATTCGAGCGCGGTGCGGTCGGCGCCGGGGCCGAGCGCGTCCAGTTCGCCCTCGACGCCGTCGATCTCGGTGTCCAGCGCCTCCAGGCTGGTCCGCGCGGCGGCGATGGCGTCCTCGATGGACGCGGTGGCCGCGCTTCTGCGGTGCGCCAGATACGCCTCGCTGAAGGCGGTGGTGCCCGCCTGCGCGGCCTCGGGGGTCTCGGCCCGGAAGCTGATCTTCAGCACCGAGGTGTTGGGCGGCACGGTGACCGAGACCCGCTCGGAGAAGTCTTCAGTGGACGGCACCGAGAGGATCTCGGCGGCGTCCTGGGCGACCTCGGTGGACTTGACGAGCTGGGCTTCGGTGTCGAGGTTGACCTGACCGGAGGTGCGGGAGCCGGTGACGTCGGTGTCGGTGGCGGTGGGCATCACCAGGACCGAGGTGGTGGACTCGTAGACCTTGTCGGTGACGGCGGTGTAGCCGATGCCTGCCGCGAGCGCCGCCGCGGTGGCGCCGGCGATGAGCCACCACGAGCGGCGGGCGATGATGCCGTAATCGGCGAGCGTGCGGGCGGCAGGGGTCCTCAACGCGAATGCCTTTCTCGTTCGTGGGATCTCCCACGGTTAACGACTGAGCACCCGGAAAAGTGACGGGCGGCGCGTCCGTCCGAAAAGCATCACCGGGACGGGCGATGTCACCGATTCAGGTGATCGCTCGGCGCCGATATGTTCGATATGATGTGAAATCACGATACTTGGGCGTCTATAAGCGTGCAACTCCCGTTCGGCGACGAAGTGAAGTGGAGACGACGATGGACGAGGCGAACGCGCCGCAGGGCGCGGCACTGCGAACGGGCCGCGGCCTCGCCGCCCTGCTGGCCGCCGTCCCCCTGGTCCTGGTCGGCTTTGTCGCCGGCTACGGCCTCGGCTCCGGACAGGACCGCGAGACCCCCACCGTGCCCGCCTGGGACGCCCCGCCCGGCCAGGCCGACCACCCGCCGACCGCCGCCACCTACATCGCCACCGCCGGCGAGGGCGCCGCGCCCGCCGAACCCGCCGCCCTGCCGGTGGGCAACGACGCCGACCTCGGCATCGCCGTCACCCACCTCCAGTTCCACGTCGACGAGTCCACCGCCGCCCCCGACGACACCGCCGAACTGCGCCTGCCCGTCCTCGTCGCGCCCGACGGCGGCCCCATGACCGTCGAGGTCTCCTCGGTCCGCGCCGTCCCGTGCCTGTGCTCGCTCACCGCCGAGGCCGCCCCGCCCTACGGCCGCGTCTGGGACAGCGCCGTGGTCGACGCAGCCACCACCGAGGTCGTCCTCGACGTCACCGGCGCGATCGACGCGCCCGGACGCCACGCCTTCGCGATCTCCACCCCCGACACCGAGGGCTACCTCGAATTCGAGGGCACCCGGCGGGCCGGCGCGGGCCCGGCCCTGCGCACCGCCGCCGTGCCCGAACCCGCCACCGGCGTCCCCGGCGGCCCGGCCGCCGAACCGGACCCCTCGCCCACCGCCGACGCGCCCCGGCCCGAAGCCGGCCAGGCCGAGGACGCCCTCGGCACCTGCACCGTCGACCGGAAGCTCGTCCCCGCCTGCGGCGTCCTCGTCGGCGCCGCCGCCGGAGCCCACACCGCCCTCCCCAAGGAGCAGGCGTTCCTCGACTTCGAACAGGACGCCGGACGCACCCAGCAGATCTACCACGCCTACGAGCGGGCCGACGAGCGGCTGTTCCCCACCCCCGAGCAGATCGCGCTCACCGAGGACCCCGAGCGCCCGCGCACCCTGTTCATCAACTGGAAGCCGCAGCAGGCCGACTGGGCCGCCATCGCCCAGGGCGACCCGGCGACCGACGCCTACCTCCTCGACCTCGCCGAGCACATCAAGGCGAACTTCGACAAGCCGTTCTTCTTCACCGTCCACCACGAGCCCGAGAACGACGTCGTCGACGAGCCGGGCTCGGGCATGGAGCCCGACGACTACGCCGAGATGTTCCGCTACGTCGTGGAGTTCCTGCGCGCCCAAGGCGTCGACAACCTCGTCACCGTCATGAACTACATGGGCTACCTCAAATGGGTCGAGATGCCCTGGCACGACCGGCTCTACCCCGGCGACGACGTCGTCGACTGGATCGGCGTGTCCGGCTACGGCCAGTCCCTCGCCGACGACGGCCACTCCGACTTCGCCGAGATCGTCGACCAGACCAACGACGGCCCGTGGCCCGGCTTCTACCACTGGATCGGCGAACACCACCCGAGCAAGCCCATGATGCTCGCCGAATGGGGCGTGTTCCACGAGAGCGACCACCCCGGCCACCAGCGGACCGTCTTCGCCTCCGCCGCCGAGCAGTTCGCCCACTACCCGAGGCTCAAGGCCATCGTCTACTTCTCCTCGCCGGACGCCGAAGGCCGCAACTCCGAGATCACCACGGACCCCGAAGCCCACCGGGCCTTCCAGGACCTCATGGCCTCACGCCATTTCACCGCCGTCCTCTAAAGGCTGTCCCGCTTTTGGTTAGGTCGAGCTGGGCGGCGCAGATCGAGCGGCATCGACTGCCTGCGCGATTGGCCTGGGTAACCGGGGCGAGGCGGCTGGTTGATGTGAGCGTGGCTACTGGTTGTTGACCTTCATGCTGGTCGAAGCCGCAGACTCGTGGGGTGACCAGCAATGAGTTGATGACGATCGGGGTCTTCGCGCAGCACAGCGGCCTGACGGCGAGTGCGCTGCGGTTCTACGCAGATTCGGGCCTGCTGCCACCGGCCGAGGTCGACGCGGTCACCGGCTACCGGTTCTACGATCCGATCCAGATCGAGCGAGCCGTACTGGTCCGGCGGCTTCGCGAGATCGGCATGCCTTTGGATGCCGTCAAATCGGCGATTGATGCCGATCCGGTCACCGCGGCAGGACTGGTCGACACGCACCTCGAACTCCTCGTCGGCGACGCCGCGATCGCACGCGAACGGGTGGCAGCGATCAAAACTGCGCTGACCGGCGCGCCGAGCTTGGAGGTGGCCTCGTTGAGCGGGCCGATCTTCGCGGCGGCAATCGATCAGGTCCTGGACGCGACCGCCTGCGAACCTGGGATGGCCGTGCTGGACGGGGTGCGGTTCGAGTCCGGTCCGGAGTCGGTGGTGTTGACGGCCACCGACCGGTACCGGCTCGCGACGCGCACCATCGTCGCTGAATCGGCAGCGCCCACGATTTGGGCGGCGACCCTCCACGCGGGCGACCTGCGCCAGATCCTGCCAACACTCCGCCGGAGTCCTCGCCTCGTACTGGCGGCATCGCCACTGAGTCTCGTGCTCCGGTCTGTCGACGGCGGCGAGCGGCACTGCCGACTTCTGGCCGATCCCTACCCCGACTTCCGGGGGATGATCGCCCGCCTGCCCGAGCCCGGCACCCGAGTGGTCGTCAACAAGACGGCGCTGCTGCGCGCCATGGAGACAACCGACGCCGCCCACCTGCTCGTCAATGCGACCAGTAAGGAGATCGCCCTGCGTTCCGCAGCGGACCAGAGCGGATCGGAGGTGCGGATCCCCGCGGCCGCGACGGGCCCGGAGGCGGACGTCGGCTTCCACATGGCCACGCTCTACCCGGCGATCAGCTCGGCGATCGGCGCCGACCTCATCATCGACCTCCGCGGCCCCAGCGCCCCGGCGACCATCCGCTCCGCCGATACCGGCGACCTCACCACCCTTGCCATGCCCGCCATACCGAACCATCCGGAGTACCTCGATGACTGACACCACCATGGAAGCGATCACCGACGCTGTGACCGCCGGACGGTCCGGCGACACACTCGGCGCCAAGCACCGGCTCCTGGACCTCTGGCAGTCCATCGGCCCAGGCGGCGACCCCTTCCACCGCTGCACGCTCGCCCACTACCTGGCCGACCTGTGCGCCGATCCGGCCGAGGCACTGACATGGGACGTGCGGGCGATCGATGCCGCCGACGCCCTCACCGATGCACGCGTCCAAGCGCACCAGGCCGACCTGCGAATCGCCGGGTTCTACCCCTCCCTGCACCTCAACCTGGCCGATGGCTACCGCAGGCTGGCCTCGTTTGCGGCAGCCGCGGACCAGATCGAAGCGGCGAGGGCGCACCTCCCCAGTCTGGCCGACGACGCTTACGGCGATCTGATCCGCACTGCGATCAGCGAAGTCGCCGAGGCCATCGCCCGCCGCGACACCACGCCACGCCCTTCGGCCTCAGGACCGGCCGCATAGCCGCCCGGCAATGCCGCTCCCCTTCATGAGTCGACCCGCACCTCGGGCATTCGAGTGACTGCCCTGCACCGAGATGAGGATGCCCCTGCGCGTGTGGTCACCGCTGCTCAAGAGTGCTGGATCGAACCGTTCTCGGGGCTTCGCCCCAGGGTGTTCGCTCGGCTGGTCCGGGAACTGGAGCGCGAAGGCACCGATGCACCCAGGAGAGGCCGCCCATGGAGCCTGCCGTTCGCTGACAGGGCACTGGTGACCATCGCCTACTGGCGAACGAACCTGACCTTGCGCCAGCTTGCCGTGCTGTTTGGCATCTCCAAGTCGACAGTTGGCCGGATCATCGACGACACGGGCCCCAGGCTCGCACTCCGCCACCGCAAACGGTTCGTACCCGGTACGGTGCTGATCGTCGACGGCACGCTCGTGCCCACCCGCGACCGCTCGATCGCCGCCCCGAGCAAGAACTACCGGTACTCGACCAACCATCAGATCGTCATCGACGCCGGCCCCCAACTGGTAGTCGCGGTCGGGACACCGCTACCCGGCAACCGCCACGACTGCAAGGCGTTCGGAGAGTCCGGTGCAGAACACGCCTGCCGCAACGTCGATGTCATCGGTGACGGCGGCTATATGTCCACCAGTGCGATCATCCCGCACCGCCGCCGCCCCGGCGAGGACCTGCCGGAATGGAAGGAGGCACACAACGCCTCCCACCGGAAAGCCAGAGCACGGGTCGAACACGCGTTCGCGAGAATGAAAACCTGGAAGATCCTGCGAGACTGCCGGCTGAAAGGCGAAGGCGTGGCGATCGCGATGAGCGGCATCGCCCGACTCCACAACCTCACACGCACCGCCTAACCGCCTACAACAATCTACGAAGCCAATGCGATCGCCAACCCCAGACTCAATAGCGGGACAGCCTTTAAGCGTGATGTCCAGGGACGCTACGCCTCGGCGGCGGGCGCCTTCGGATGGCGCTTGTACGGCGAGACGAACGCGTCGCCCTCGATCCAGAACCGCCACGGCACCTCGGCGGCCTTCGCGATCCCCGTCCTGGGGCCCGAGGCCACCGCGACCCCGGCCTCCCCGGCGCGCACCGAGCCGATCATGTCGGCGCCGTCGTCGCCGCGGTCCCAGCCCATCGCCTGCGCCAGCCGCGCCGGTCCGCGCGCCAGGTCCCGGAACGCGATCCGCTCGCCGCGCCGGGCCCGCGCCGCCGCGACGCCGTCCACGATCTCCCCGGCCCGCAGCAGCACCCCCGCGCCGAACCCCGGCGGCCCGCAGGTGAGATTGGCGCAGTAATGCATCCCGTAGGTGAAATAGACGTACAGGTGCCCTGGCGGGCCGAACATCACCGCCGTGCGCGCGGTACGGCCCCGGAACGAATGCGAGGCCGGATCGTCCTGCCGGTAGGCCTCGACCTCCGTCAGGCGCACCGTCACCCCGTTCGCGGTGACGAGGCGGCCCAGCAGCTCCGGCGCCACCGCCACCGGGTCGCGGTCGAAGAACGAGCGGGCGGTCATGAGCAGTTCGTCGGCGCCTCGTCCGATACCGGCACCGCCTCGCCGATGGGCCCGGACAGCCCGTTGAGCACGTCCACGGGCTGCTCGTACGCCTCGGGCACCGACACCGCCACCGGCACCTCGCGGTCCACGGTCACCCACTCGGTGCCGTCGCCGCCCTCCTCGGTGAACCAGCAGACGCCGTCGAGCACGTAGATCGGATCGGTGTCGCCCACCTCGGCCGGTTCGGCGCCGCACGTGGCGACCACCGCCGGGTCACCGTAGGCCAGCACGAACTCGGCGGCGTGCTCGCCGCCCTCGACCGGCCTGGCGGGCAGCTCGGCGACGCTCTCGGGCGCCTTCGCCGTCATCGCCAGGCACACCACGGCGTCCTCGTCGCTCAACCGCGGCGCCTCGACGCTCACCGGCGACAGGTCCTCGTCGAAACGCGAGTCCTCGGCGGCCGGCTCGATGAGATTGAACACGACGATGCCCGTCACCGCGGCGACCGGCAGCGCCACCGCCGTCGCCACCACGGCAGGAAGCTTCGACTTCCCCACGGCGCTCCTCAGAGATGCAGAATCGAACAGGTCAGCGTGCGGGTAATGCCCGGCACCCGTTGGACTCTACTCACCACGGCCGCCCCCAGCCGGTCCACGGTGGCGGCCTCGGTGAGGACCACCACGTCGTACGGGCCGGTCACGGTGTCGACGCGGACCACGCCCTCGATCTTCGACACGGCGTCGGACACCCGTCCCGCCATGCCGACCTCGGTCTGGACCAGAATGTACGCCTGTACCATCCACGGGTCTCCCCACGCTCACGGGCGATCAGGGGTCGGCGGCCGGAAGGCGACGTCGGCGGGCCTGACAGGCTCATGATCGCCGTTGAGCGAAGATTACGCAGGCAGCAGGGGAGCGTCAACTGTGCGAAAGTGGGGCCCACCGTGAGCGAGACCGTCGCCGAAGTCGGAGAATTCCGGCTCATCGAGCGCTTCACCAGGCACTTCGCCGGCACCGACGCCGTCGAACTGGGCCCCGGCGACGACGCCGCCGTCGTCGCCGCCCCCGACGGCCGGGTCGTCGCCTGCACCGACATGCTCGTCGAAGGCAATCACTTCCGCCGCGACTGGTGCTCGGCCGCCGACGTCGGCCACCGCGCCGCCGCCGCCAACTTCGCCGACCTCGCGGCGATGGGCGCGCGCCCCACCGCGCTCCTCGCCGCCGTCTCCGCGCCGCAGGACACGCCCGCCGCCTGGCTCGACGGCCTCGCCTCGGGCCTGGCCGCCGAGTCCGCGAGCGTCGGCGCGGCCGTCGTCGGCGGCGACACCACCCGCGGCCCGCAGCTCACCGTCACCGTCACCGTCCTCGGGGACCTCGAAGGCCGCGCGCCCGTGACCAGGGCCGGAGCCCGACCGGGGGACACGCTCGCCCTGGCGGGCAGGACCGGCTGGGCCGCGGCCGGCCTCCACGTCCTCTCCCGCGGGTTCCGCTCGCCGGGCGCCCTGGTGAACGCCTACCGGCGCCCGCTGCCGCCGTACGCGGCCGGACGCGACGCCGCCCTGGCGGGCGCGCGCGCCATGATCGACGTCTCGGACGGGCTGCTCGCGGACGTCGGCCACCTCGCCGAAGCCTCCGGCGTGGCCGTCGACATCGCCGCCGCCGCGTTCGCCGTCCCCGAACCGATGGCCAACGCCGCCGAGGCGCTCGGCGCCGACTCGCTCACATGGCTGCTCTCGGGAGGCGAGGATCACGCCCTCGTCGCCGCCTTCCCGCCCGATGCGCCCCTCCCCGAGGGCTGGAGGCGCATCGGCGCCGTCGGCGAAGGCGCCGGCGTCACCGTCGACGGCGCGCCCTGGACCGGCCCGGCCGGATGGGACCACTTCGCGTAGAGGCCCGGGGACGGGGCCGGGCACGGCGAAACGCCGCCGGGGGCGGGCCCCCGGCGGCGTGAAGTCTCGATCGTCCCTTAGCGGGTCACCTTGTTGGCCTTGAGGCACGAGGTGCACACCTTCGCGCGGCGCTTGTTGTCACCGGAGCCAGTCGCGATGCGAATGGTCTGAAGGTTCGGGTTCCAACGGCGCTTGGTCTTCTTGTGGGACCACGGGACGTTGTTGCCGAAGCCCGGGCGCTTGCCGCAGACTTCACACACGCTCGACATTTTCCAAACTCCTGCATTGACGATTCAGCGGCCCGCCCCCACGGCGGGCAACCCGGTAATTCTAACGGACCTGCGGGGCACCTCCCCATCCAGGTCCGAGGGGCTGCGTCACAGTCCCCGGCGGTGCCCAATCCAGACGATTCAGGCGTTCCCGGCCGAAGCCTTCACCGAGGTGGCGGCCCTTCATGCATTGTGGCGGCTGCCGCCCGGCGCCCTGGTCGGTCACTCTAGGATTGGTCCAGATCCCGTAGGCTACCCACATACAGTGATGTGCCGATGCCCATATTTTCGTTGGTGAGTCGATCATGAGCAACACCCCGCAGCCTCCGGCCGACGGCTGGCAGCCGCCGCAGTCTCCGCAAGAGCCCCCGGTGTACCGGCCACACGAGCAACCCCCGACCGAGGAGCCCCCGCCGTGGTCCCCGGAGAGCCAGCGCGTGTCGCCGCCGACGAGCCAGCCGCCGCAGCAGCAGGTCCCCGTCGAGGACATCGACGGCACGGTCAAGTACGTGAACGGCCCCGGCAGTCAGCCCCAGGCGCCGTTCGGACCGCCCCCCGGCGTCCCGGTGTCCCCTTTCGACGCACCCCCGCAGCAGCCCGGGATGCCGCCCGTCTCCGGCATGCCCGCACCGGGCATGCCCCCGGTCTCGGGAATGCCGGCCCCCGGGATGCCCCCCGTCTCGGGCATGCCCGCCTCGGGCGTGCCGGTCTCGCCCGGACAGGGCCAGTTCGGCCCCCAGGGCGGCCAACTGGTCCCCGTCTCCGGGCCCGCCGGGCAGCCGTGGGGCGGCGCCCAGCCGGGCCAGATCCAGCGCAAGAAGAAGCGCGGCGGCAAGGGACCGCTGTGGATGCTGCTCGCGGGCGTCGTGGTGATCGCCGCGGCGCTCGCCGTCGGCGGCTTCATCCTGTTCAACCCGGACGGCGGCGGTGACACCGGCGACGACAAGTCCGCGACCATCGAGAACCCCGCCCCGCCCGAACCGGCACTGGTCGGCGCCGACGCCGAGGGCCTGAAGTACGTCGTCCCCGACAGCGCCGCCTGGCCCGAGGCCACCGAGGCCCCGGCCCTGTTCACCGCCGCCGCGGGCCGCGCGCTCGAGGACGGCGAGGCCGCCGCCTTCGTCGGCGCGCTCGACCCCGCGGCCCTCGGCGCCGCCGAAGGCGCGGCCCTGGCCGACCTCGGCCCCGGCTTCCAGGCCGCGATCGCCGAGCACCTGGGCGGCGAGATCACCGGCGAACCCGAGGTCGTCAGCTATTGGATCGACGCCCGGGGCGCCCAGTTCCACACCTTCACCGTCGGCGAGACCGCGGTCTACGCCGCGATCGTCGAAGTGGGCGACGGCCGCTTCGACGGCTTCGTCGCCTACGGGCCCGAAGCCCAGGCCGAGACCTTCGACGCGATGCGCGGCTCCCTGCGCTTCGGTGACCTCTAAGCGCCGCCGGCAGGCGCCGCCGCAGGCAGTCGACCCCCGACCGCCGTGGCGGTGCCGCCCGCCGGACCGACCGCGTATCCTCATGGGCCGTGGCAGTCATCCCTGAACACGGCCTGCAAGGTCTCGACGCCGGCGTCATGCGACAGTGGGCCGCGCGCGGCATCGACACGTTGACGCGCCATCGGCGCGGCGTCGACGAGCTCAACGTGTTCCCCGTCGCCGACTCCGACACGGCGACCAACATGGTCGCCACCCTCCACGCGGCCTTCCAGAGCGGGACGCCGGGCCTCGCCCTGCCCGCGCTGCTCGACGAGGCCGCCTCACGAGCGCTCCTGTCGGCCCGCGGGAACTCCGGAGTGATCCTCGCCCAGATGCTCCGCGGCCTGGCCGACGCCTGGACCGCCGACACCGTCGACGCCAAGGGCTTCGCCGCCGGGCTCCGCTCGGCCACCGACGCGGCCACCGCCGCCGTCGCGGTGCCCACCGCGGGCACCATCCTCACCGTCGCCGAGGCCGCCGCCTCGGCCGCCGCGAAGGCCGCGCCGTTCGGCCTGGTCTCGGCCGCCCGCGCCGCCGCCGAGGCCGCCGCCGAAGCGGTCGCCGCCACCCCCACCCAGCTGCCCGCCCTGGCCCGCGCCGGCGTGGTGGACGCGGGCGGCCTCGGCCTGGCGCTGCTGCTGGAGGCCCTGGTCGAGACGCTCACCGGCTCCGCGCCGACCGGCGCGCTCGACCTGCTCGCGCGCCACCGCACCAGGGCCGCCGGGCCCGTCGAGGAGGTCCCGCGCGAGACCGGCTCGGAAGCCTACGACTACGAGGTCCAATACCTGCTGGAGTCGTCGGCCGACGCGGTCGCCGACCTGCGCCGCCGCCTGACCGACCTGGGCGACTCGGTCGTCATCATCGGCTCGCGCGCCGCCCGCTCGGCCACCACGTTCAACGTCCACGTCCACGTCAACGACATCGGCGCGGCCATCGAGGCCGGGATCGAACGCGGCCGCGTCCACCGCATCTCGGTCACCCGCTTCGACGACGCCTACTCGCGTCCCCCCACGCAGGACCTGGACCGCGCCGTCGTCGCCGTCACCGCCCAGCCGCAGCTGCGGGGCCTGCTGGAGAACGAGGGCTGCCGGGTGGCGGCCCCCGCCGGCGGCGTCGACGACGTCCTGACGGCCGTCCGCTCGGGCGGCGGCCCGAACGCCGCCGTCCTGGTCGACGATGCCGACGCCATCGACACCGTCCGCGAGGCCGCCCACGCCGCCCGCGGCGACGGCTACCGGGTCGCGGTCATCCCCACCGGCTCGATCATGCAGAGCCTGGCCGCGTTCGCCGTCCACGACCCCGAGCGGCCCTTCGACGACGACGTCATCGCCATGGCCGAGGCCGCCGCCTCCTGCCGCACCGCCGAGGTCCGCTACGAGCGCGGCACCGCCCTCGGCCTGGTCGACGGCGACGTCGTCCACACCGGAACCGACCCGGCCGTGGCCGCCCTCGACCTGGTCGACCGGCTGTGCTCGGCCGGGGCCGAACTGATCACGCTGCTGGCCGGCGCCGAGTCGGACCCCGAAACTGTCGCAGTCCTCAGCGATCATGTGGGGAAGGCGTGGCCGCTGGTGGAGGTCCAGCAGCTGCCCGCCGGACAGGACCGGCCGCTCCTGCTGATCGGAGCGGAATGACGGCCCCGGGCACGGGCCGCCGAATCGGGAGAGGTGACCGTTGACCGTAAGCCTGGACACCCGCCTGCGCGACGTCGTCGGCGCGAAGACCGCCGCCGCGCTCGACAAGGGACTGGGGCTCGAGACCGTCGGGGACCTGCTGTCCCACTACCCGTTCCGCTACGCTCAGCGCGGCGAGCAGGCCGACCTCGGCTCGCTCCGGATCGGCGAGGAGGTGACGGTCTTCGCCCAGGTCCGCGCCGCCGTGCGCAAGTCCATGCGCCCCCGGCCCGGCAGGCGCAGCGGCAGCTACCTCGAAGTCGTCGTCGCCGACGAGTCCGGCCGCACCCTCACCCTCACCTACTTCAACCAGGCGTGGCGCGCCAAGGAGCTCGTCCCCGGCCGCTGGGGCCTGTTCGCCGGGAAGGTCGCCGAGTTCCGCGGCCGCCTGCAGCTGAACTCGCCCCAGTCGCGGATGCTCGCCGACGGCGCCGCCGACTCGGCCGAGGTCGTCGAGGAGTTCGCCGGGGCCCTCATCCCCGTCTACCCGGCCACGGCCGACCTGCCCACCTGGAACATCGGCAAGTGCGTCCAGACGGCCCTGGACCGGCTGGAGCCGCCCGCCGACCCGCTGCCCGCCGCCATCCGCTCCCGCCAGCACCTGATGGACTACGCCGCCGCGCTGCGCCAGATCCACCGCCCCGAGTCCTTCGAACTCCTCGGCGCGGCCAAGAAGCGCCTGAAATGGCAGGAGGCCCTGGTCCTCCAGGCCGTGCTGGTGCGCCGCAAGGCCGAGGCCGCCGAAGCGCCCGCCACGCCGCGCCCCGAGGGCGGCGCGATCCTCGCGGCCTTCGACGCGTCGCTGCCGTTCGCGCTCACCGACGGGCAGCGCCGCGTCGGCGGGGAGATCGCCGCCGAGATCGCCGGGGACCACCCGATGCACCGGCTCCTCCAAGGCGACGTCGGCTCCGGCAAGACCCTCGTGGCCCTGCGCGCCATGCTCCAGGTCGTCGCCCACGGCGGCCAGGCCGCGCTGCTCGCGCCCACCGAGGTCCTCGCCGCCCAGCACCACCGCTCGATCGTCGAGATGCTCGGCGACCTCGCCCGGGGCGGCGAACTCGGAGCCCCGGCGGAGGCCACCCGCGTCGCCCTGCTCACCGGCTCGGCCACCGCCGCGCAGCGCCGCCCCGCCCTGGAGGCGGTCAGGTCCGGCGAGGCGGGCATCGTCGTCGGCACCCACGCCCTGCTCTACGACGGCGTCGACTTCGACGACCTCGGCCTCGTCGTCGTCGACGAGCAGCACCGCTTCGGCGTCGAGCAGCGCGACGCGCTGCGCGCCAAGGCCGAGCGACCGCCGCACACGCTCGTCATGACGGCCACCCCGATCCCCAGGACGGTCGCCATGACCGTCTACGGGGACCTGGAGACCAGCCGCCTCACCGAGCTCCCCGCCGGGCGCAGCCCCATCGCCACCCACGTCGTCCCCTACACCGACGAGCGCTGGATGAACCGCGCCTGGACCCGCGTCCGCGAAGAGGTCGCCGCCGGGCGCCAGGCGTACGTCGTCTGCCCGCGCGTCGGCGGCGACGAGAGTGAGGACGCCGGCGCCGAGGACCGCCGCCCGCCGCTCGCCGTCACCGACGTGGTCGAGCAGCTCCGCGGCGGCCCCCTCCACGGCCTGCGCCTGGGCCTGCTCCACGGCAGGCTCGACCCCGAGGAGAAGGACCGCGTCATGCGCGCCTACGCCGCGGGCGAGGTCGACGTCCTCGTCGCCACCACCGTCATCGAGGTCGGCGTCAACGTCCCCAACGCCACCGCCATGATCGTCCTCGACGCCGAGCGCTTCGGCATCTCCCAGCTCCACCAGCTGCGCGGCCGCGTCGGCCGCGGCAGCCACCCCGGCCTGTGCCTGCTCGTCAGCGAAGCGGCCGAGGGCACGAGCTCGCGCGAGCGGCTGGACGCGGTCGCCTCCACCACCGACGGGTTCGCGCTCGCCGAGCTCGACCTGGAGCAGCGCCGCGAGGGCGACGTCCTCGGCGCGGCCCAGTCCGGCACGAAATCCCACGTCAAGCTCCTGTCGCTGCTGCGCGACGCCGACATCATCGAGACGGCCAGGGCGGACGCGTCCGCGCTCGTCGCCGCCGACCCCCGGATGCGCGCCGAGCCCGCCTTCGCGGCGCTGGTCGACGAGCTGGCCGAGGACCGCGGCGAATATCTGGAGAAGGGCTGAGCGGGTGCCCCTGCGTTAGAGTGGGGGACCTCATGACCAGAATCATCGCCGGCGTCCTCAAGGGCCGCCGCCTCGCCACGCCTTCGGGGGACCGCACCCGGCCCACCTCCGACCGGGTCCGCGAAGCGCTGTTCAACTCGCTCGCGCCCGGCGGCGACCTCGAAGGGCTCCGCTTCGCCGACCTGTACGCCGGTTCCGGCGCGGTCGGGATCGAGGCGCTCTCCAGGGGCGCCGAGCACGCCCTGTTCGTCGAGTCCCACGCGCAGACCGCGAAGCTGCTGCGCCGCAACATCGCCGATCTGGGCGTCGAGGGCGCGCATGTGATCTCCGCCCCGGTGGAGAAGGCGCTTGCGGCGCCCCCCGGGGCGCCCTACGACATCGTCTTCGCCGACCCGCCCTACGCGGTGTCCGATCAGGAGATCGGCGAGATGCTCGCCGCCCTGGTCGCGAACGACTGGCTGGCGGCCGACGCCGACGTGGTGGTCGAGCGGGGCGGGCGCGACGTGAGCGTGCCGTGGCCCGAGAAGGTCGCAGAAGACCGCGTCCGCCGCTACGGCACCACCGCTCTTTGCTACGGTCACCGGCTGTGAAACCTGAAGCTCGCCACGCCGTCTGCCCGGGGTCGTTCGATCCGGTGACGTACGGTCATCTCGACATCATCCGCCGCACTTCGCAGTTGTACGATGAGGTGTGGGTCGCGGTCTTCCACAACGCCTCCAAGAACGCGGTGTTCACCGTCGAGGAACGGGTGGAACTCCTCCGGGAGACCACGGCCGACATGCCGAACGTCCGAGTGGCGTCCTTCCGCGGCCTGGTCGTCGACTTCTGCGAAGCGCACGGAGTCGGCGTCATCGTCAAAGGGGTCCGCGCCGTATCGGACTTCGACTACGAACTGCAAATGGCCCAGATGAACTACGGGTTGCGAGGCATTGAGACGGTGATGATGCCCACCAATCCGCTGTACTCTTTCCTTTCATCCTCGATGGTCAAGGACGCCGCGAAGTGGGGCGGGGACATCTCCCCCCATGTGCCAGAAATCGTCCAAAGGCGACTGGTGGAACGCATGCGTCAGGATTGACCCATATTCCACGTCCCAATACGGGACAATAACCCCATGACAGATATCGACGGGAGCAAATCGGTGGGTTCGCTCGACAGGATCGAAGAGATCATCGCCTATGTGGAGGCGGCCAAAGCCGTCCCCATGTCCCGGAGCTGCAAAGTTGACCGCGCCGAGCTCATCGCGATGCTGGAGGAGCTCCAGAGCGAGCTGCCGGGCGATATCCGCCGCGCGGAGGCCATGCTCCAGGAGCGCGACAAGATCATCGAGGCGGGCGAGCGGGAGGCCGAGCGGATCATCTCCGAGGGCGAGGCCGAGCACGCCAGGCTCGTCTCGCGCCACGAGGTGACGGTCTCGGCCGAGCACGAGGGCAACCGCATCATCGCCGAGGCGCGCGGCGAGGCGCAGCGCCTGCGCGACGAGGTGGACGAGTACGTCGACACGACGCTCGCGAACTTCGAGCAGTTCCTCCAGCGGGCCCTGGCCGGCGTCGAGCGGGGGCGCGACAAGATGCACACCCTCCGCGAGATCGGCTCCTTCGCCCCCCACCAGGCCGAAGAGGTCGAGGACGAGCGGCCGCTCCCGCAGCTCTAGGTGCATTGCCCTGTGAGTGTTGTGAACGCGGGGGCGGGCGGCCCGCCCGCGCGCGGAGGCGAACCCCCAACCTTCTGATCCGTAGTCAGCGGTCCCGGTCGGCCGGCGCCGCGCGGGGAGCGTCCTTCGAACGGGCGCGCCGGAACGGGCCGCGCCCGCGCCCCGCCGGGCCGACGACCTGCTTGAAGGCGCCTGCGACCCTGAGGTAGCATTGTCGGTCGGCCTCGATCGAGGCGCATCTCCCTGACGAAGGACTGCCGTTCACCGATGACCAACACTGCTCTGAACCCCGCTGCTCCGATGGTGGTCGACACCGCGGAACTCGGGCGCGGCGCGGGCTCGACCATGCGGGTCGAGCGCGAGGTCCCCGCACCCGACGCGCTCGGTTCCGAGGTGTACCGGGTCCCGGAGTCGTCGCCGCTGTCCATCGACGTCACCCTCACCTCGGTGAGCGAAGGCGTCCTCGCCGACGGCGACGTCGCGGCCACCGCCGAAGGCGAGTGTGCGAGGTGCCTCGCACCCGTCGAGGACGCCCTCAGGGTCCGGGTGCAGGAGCTGTACGCTTATGAAGGCTCCGTCACCGAAGAGACCACTGACGCCGACGAGATTCTGCGGCTCCAGGGGGATCTGCTCGATCTGGAGCCCGCGGTTCGGGACGCGCTGGTGCTGGCGATGCCGGTCACCCCGCTGTGCCGGCCCGACTGCCCGGGGCTGTGCGCCGAATGCGGCGTCCCCTGGGACGAGCTGCCCGACGACCACCGTCACGAGACGGTGGACCCGCGTTGGGCGGCCTTGGAGAAGTTGCGGTCCGTCGACGCCGAAGGCGAAGACGGGCCCGAGTAGCACAGCGTAAAAGTATGGAGTTCTAAAGTGGCTGTTCCGAAGCGTCGTATGTCGCGCAGCAACACCCGGCACCGTCGTTCGCAGTGGAAGGCTGCGCCGGTGCGTCTGGTCGAGTGCCCGCAGTGCCACGCCAAGAAGCGCGGCCACCAGCTCTGCGAGGTCTGCGGTACGTACAAGGGCCGTCAGGTCCTCGAAGCTTAAGGGGTACAGGTCCGCTTGGGCCCGGGTGGACCGTCTCAGCGCGGCTCGCCGAGCCTCGTGCTCGGCTCGCAGACTTCGCCGAGGGGCGGCTCGCCCCGACGCGGGGCCGCTTCGCAGGCTCCGCCGACGCGGCGGCTGCTCACGAGTCTCGGCGACCTGCCCTGAGACGGCCCCGACGGCCCGGCCCAGCTGACGTCTCCATATGTCCATCCTGGGTGGGAGGCTCATGGGCGACAAGGCAGTTCAACATTTCGAAGCAGTGTTCGGGGTCAAGGACATCGACCCCGAACTGCTGCGTCTCGCGCTGACCCACCGCTCGTACGCCTACGAGCACGGCGGCATCCCCACGAACGAGCGCCTCGAGTTCCTCGGCGACTCGGTCCTGAGCCTGGTGGTCACCACCGCGCTCTACAGCACCCACCCCGAGCTCCCCGAAGGGCAGCTCGCCCGCCTGCGGGCCTCGGTGGTGAACATGAAGGCGCTGGCGACCGTCGCGCGCCGCATGGGGGCCGGGGGGATCGGCCCGCATCTCTACCTCGGCAAGGGCGAAGAGTCCTCCGGCGGCCGCAACAAGAACTCGATCCTCGCCGACGCGGTCGAGGCCCTGCTCGGAGCGGTCTACCTCCAGTACGGCGTCGAGACCGCCAAGCGCGTCGTCCACCACTTCTTCGACCCGCTCATGGAGCGTGCCGCGGGACAGGGCGCCGCGCTGGACTGGAAGACCAGCCTCCAGGAGCTCACCGCGGACTCGGGCCTCGGCGTCCCCGAGTACCGCATCACCGAGTCGGGCCCCGACCACGCCAAGCAGTTCACCGCCTGGGCCGTGGTCGCGGGGGAGGAGTTCGGCGAGGGCACGGGCGGCTCGAAGAAGGACGCCGAGCAGATCGCGGCCGAACTGGCCTGGCGCGTCCTGTCGGACCGCCTGGGCGTCAAGCAGCGCTGACGACGCCGAGGGGCGCGACGCCGTCGCGCCCCGGGGCGCCCGTGGTCCGGTCGTCCGGCGCGGTCAGCGCTGGCATCGCGGGCAGTAGTGCGCCGAGCGGTCGCCGATGACCTCCCGGCGGATCGGCGTGCCGCACCGGCGGCACGGCTGCCCCGCCCTGCCGTACACCGCCAGCTCCCGCGAGAAGTACCCCGACTCGCCGTTGACCCGCACGTAGAGCGGGTCGAACGACGTCCCGCCCGCCTCCAGCGCCTCCTCCAGCACCGCCCGGACGTGCCCGATCAGCTCCAGGGCCCGTCGCCGCGAGAGCCGCTCCCCGAGCCGCCGCCCGCGAATCCCGGCCCGCCACAGCGCCTCGTCGGCGTAGATGTTCCCCACGCCGCTGATCCAGCCCTGGTCCAGCAGGGCCTTCTTCACCTCGATGCGCCGCGAACGCAGCCGGGCCGCGGCCCGCTCGGCGTCGAACTCCGGCTCGAACACGTCGGGCGCGATGTGGCCCAGCGTCTTCGGGACCGCCCCGTCGTGGCCGACGACCTCCAGGAAGCCGAAGGTCCGCTGGTCGACGAACCACAGCTCGCGCTCGTCGGCGAACCGCAGCCGGACCCGCAGGTGCCGGTGCGCCTCGGCCCCGGCGTCCATGACGCGGAACTGCCCGCTCATGCCCAGGTGGCACACCAGGGCCATGTCGCCGCCGGGGGCCTCCCCGGCGGCCGGAGGGCTCGCGTCCAGCCGCAGCCACATGAACTTCCCGCGCCTCCCGCTGCCGGTGACCGTCAGGCCGCGCAGGATCGCGGTGAAATCCTCGATGCCCGCCGCATGGCGGCGCACCGACCTCGGGTTGTAGACCTCGACGGCGCTGATGCGACCGCCGCGGAAGGCCGCGTCGACCCCGCGGCGGACCGTCTCGACTTCGGGTAGCTCTGGCACCGCTCAAGTATGACCGGTGCGCTAACTGAGCTGCGGATGCTGCTCCCGCACCGACTCCAGGCCGTAGTTGAGCGCGAAGGCGATCGCCGCCAGGCGCGAGTTCACGCCGAGCTTGCCCAGGACGTTCTGGACGTGTGAGCGGACGGTCGAGACCGACACGCCCATCGCGTCGGCCATATGGCTGGTGGCCTCGCCCCGGATGATGCGGCGCAGCACGTCGTCCTCGCGCGGAGTGAGATGATGCGCCAGCTCATGGGCGTCCTGATCGCCCAGGATCGGCGCCGGCTGGAGGGCGGCCCGAAGGAGCTGCGGATCGTAGTACGGGGGACTGGCGATGCCCTGGTCGATCGCGTTGAGCAGATCCTTCGGCAGGATGTGGGTGCAGGCGATCCCCGCCGCGGCGACCGAGACGGCCTTGCGCAGGACCGATCCGTCGTCGCGGTCGGTGATGAGGAACACCGGTCTCTTGCAGTCGGTCAGGGCTCTGCTCCTGGATACCGCCTCCAGGGCGACCAGGCAGCAGTCGACGTGCTCTGCCGCGGCGAGCGCCTTGGCGCTCTTCGCCTCGATCGCGATGTCGCCTCGCCGGTGGAGCAGCGGTCGAATGCTGGCTGCGAATACCTGATTGGGGTCGTACAGCATCACACGCACGGTTGGCACCTCGTCCTTCAGGTGTTTGGTCGCCTCCCCAGACGCGCGCCATTTCAGGCGGCCATCCCAGGATGACCGGTTGTAACCATGGAGTCCAGCTTTGAGTCAGATGGCCGACACAACTGGGTATGAAGGGGCTTCCAGCTGCGATAATGCGGTTCCGGCGCGTTGCGGACGGTGACCGCCGCGCCGGTGCGACGCCGGGCCGGGGCCGCGGGGCCGCCCGGTGGGTCTGCCGGGCGCCCGACGCGGACCCGGCCCGGCCCCGACCTCGGCGGGTGCCCGGGGGTCCGTGCGCGCCGAGGTCGACCCGGTGCGCTTCGTCGGCCGGGCTCGTCGCCCGGTCCTCCTCACCCGAAGTTCTGCACCCAGTACAGGGTGCCGCCGCGGTCGGCGAGGCCGATGCCGATGACGTCGTAGCCGCAGTTCAGGATGTTCGCGCGGTGGCCCTCGGAGTTCATCCAGCCTTCCATGACCGAGGCGACGTCCGGGTAGCCCGCGGCGATGTTCTCGCCCACGCCGCCGTCGTAGCCCTGCTCGGCGGCCCGGTCGGTGGGGCTGCGCCCGTCGAGCGAGGTGTGGCTGAAGTAGTCGTTGGCCGCCATGTCCTCGGCGTGGAGGTCCGCGGCGTCGTCGAGGGTCGCGTCGCCCTCCAGCGGCCCGCAGCCCGCGGCCGACCGCTCCCGGTTGACCTCGGCCACCAGGTGCTCCTCCGTGGTGCGGTCCCGGTCGGGCTCCGGATCGGGTCCGTCGTCGGGGGGATCGGGCTCGGGCGGCGGCTCGTCCTCCTCGGGCGCCTCGGTCGTCGGTTCGGCCTCGGCGTCCTGGGGCTGGACGGCGGAGTCGCCGAGCTGGAGGTCGGGCAGCGCGCCGCCCTCGCCGGCGTCCGAGGGCCGCGGGGCGGCGGTCTCCTCGCCGGCGGCGGTGGTCCCGTCGAGTGGCGAGTCGAGCGCCCACAGTGAGGTCGCCGCCGCGCTGAGGCCGAAGGCCAGAAGGACCGCTAGGAATATCCGGCGACGGCTCTCGGCGGGGTTGCGATGGCGCCCGCCCCTGGGTCTGCGCATCGGTGTGCAATGCCCTCGTTACGGGGAGTTGTGTGAGGTATGTTCCGATTTTTAGGCACTCTAGCAGGCACGGAACCGCCGCGAAAGCCCCAAGGTGTGACCCCCGTCGAATTGCGGGGGCAAAGCATGTGCAAAGCTTGACGTGAACCGTCGTGTAGGCGGATGATGTTGAGAGACGGCCGACGTTCACGGGCCGTGCTCCATCGGTCCGTGGGGGCAACTGGCCCCCGCGGCGAAAAAATTCACTCAAGCTATATGCGACGTTATTTATGGTGCGTACACCACCGTCACCAAACGACGCGATCGCAAGGAGAAACTATGGCGAAAGCCCTCTACGGCCACATCGGCCAGGCCCCGAACAAGCGCCTGCTCGAAGAAGTGGTCCAGCTACGTGCGCGAGTGCGCAACCTCGAGTCCGAGCTCGCCGAGCTCCGCGCTCGCGAGAGCGAGGTACAGCACGACGAAGCCGAGGAGTTGATGCGGCTGTCAGAGCCCGCGTTGACCTAGCCGTCACTCGCACAACGGAACATCAGCGCGCCTGCTGTCGCCAGCCGGCGCGCATTGTCGTGTCAGGGGCCCCCGCCCCCGGCCGAGACGCGAAAACCCCCGCCCCGCTCCGCGAGCGGACCCCCCCGGGCGCCGCTCCGCGACGGCGCGAACCCCTCCCGCACCGCCCCTTGGGGACCCGCCGACCACCCGGCCGCCGGGGACGATATACCAGGTCCGGTCGGGGTCGCCTTGTACTCTTGGACCGACCCAGCCACGCAGAGCCGCGCACGGAGTTGACCGTTGTACCTCAAGAGCCTCACGCTGAAGGGATTCAAGTCCTTCGCCTCGGCCACGACCCTGCGCTTCGAGCCCGGCATCACCTGCGTCGTCGGCCCCAACGGCTCGGGCAAGTCCAACGTCGTCGACGCCATCGCCTGGGTCCTGGGCGAGCAGGGCGCGAAGTCCCTGCGCGGCGGCAAGATGGAGGACGTCATCTTCGCGGGCACCACCGGCCGCCCCGCCCTCGGCCGCGCCGAGGTCACCCTCACCATCGACAACACCGACGGCGCCATCCCCATCGACTACACCGAGGTCTCCATCACCCGCCGCATGTTCCGCTCCGGCGAAGGCGAGTACGAGATCAACGGCGACCGCTGCCGCCTCCTCGACGTCCAAGACCTCCTCTCCGACGCGGGCATCGGCCGCGAGATGCACGTCCTGGTCGGCCAGGGCAAGCTCGACTCCTACCTCCACGCCCGCCCCGAGGACCGCCGCTCCTTCATCGAAGAGGCCGCCGGGGTCCTCAAGCACCGCAAACGCAAGGAGAAGGCCCTCCGCAAGCTCGACGGCATGCAGGGCAACCTCGACCGGCTCTCCGACCTCACCGCCGAACTGCGCCGCCAGCTCAAGCCCCTCGGCCGCCAGGCCGAACTCGCCCGCCGCGCCCAGACCATCCAGGCCGACCTGCGCGAGGCCCGCCTGCGCCTGCTCGCCGACGACCTCCACGGCCTGCGCACCGACATCGCCAAGGACCTCGCCGACGAGGAGGCCCTGCGCGAACGCAAGGGCGTCCTCGCCGAAGAGCACGAACGCCTCACCGCCCACATCGGCGAGATCGAGACCGCCCACACCGCCGACAAGCCGCGCCTGGCCCGCCTCCAGGAGACCTGGTACCGCCTCCAGGCCGTCGCCGAGCGCCTGCGCTCCACCGCCCAGCTCGCCGCCGAGCGTCGCCGCTACCTCTCCGAGGACACCGGCGACGACCGCCCCGGACGCGACCCCGAAGTCCTGGAGACCGAGGCCGAACGCATCCGCGAGCAGGAGATCGACCTGCGCGAGGGCATCGCCGAGGACTCCGAGCGCCTCGCCGCCGCCGTCGAGACCCGCGAGGAGACCGAAGCGGCCCTGGCCGAGGCCGAGCAGCGCATCGTCGGCGCCGTCAAGGCCGCCGCCGAACGCCGCGAAGCCCTCGCGACACTGCGCGGCCGCGTCGACTCCCTGCGCTCGCGCACCGCCGCCGCCGCCGAAGAGCTCGAACGCGCCTCGGTCGCCCTGGCCGAGGCCAGGGAGCGCGCCGAGACCGCCGCCGAGGCCGTGGCCGAAGCCGAGGCCGAAGGCGAGGCCGCCTGGACCGCCACCGAGTTCGACGACCGGGACGCCGCCGCCAAGGCCCGCCTCGCCGCCGCCAAGGCCGAGGTCGACCGGCTGAGCGAGGCCGAACGCGCCGCCGACCGCGAAGCCTCCCAGTGGACCGCCCGCGAGGAGGCCCTCGCCGTGGGCCTGCGCCGCAAGGACGGCGCCGCGGCCCTCCTGGCCCGCAGCGAGGCCGTCCCCGGCGTGCTCGGCTCCGTGGCCGCCGTGCTCACCGTCGAACCCGGCTACGAGGCCGTCCTCGCCGCCGCGCTCGGCCGCCTGGCCGACGCCATCGTCGTCTCGGGCGCCGACAGCGCGGCCGAGGCCCTGCGCATCCTCCGCGACGAGGACGGCGGCCAGGCGTCGTTCCTGATCGGACACGGCGCCCCCGCCGCGGGCCCCGCGGTGCCGCCGCACCTCAAAGCCGTCGCCGACACCGTCTCGGCCCCCGCCGACCTCGCCGGCGCCGTCCGCGCGGTCCTGGCCGGCATGGTCGTCGCCGACGACCTCGACGCCGCCCGCGCCGTCGTCGCCGCCCACCCCGAGCTCACCGCCGTCACCCGCGACGGCGACGTCCTCGGCGCCGCCACCGCCCACGGCGGCTCCGCCAAGGCGCAGTCCTACATCGAGATCCAGGCCGCCGTCGACGAGGCCCGCGACCGCAAGATCGCCGCCGAAGCCCTCGCCGCCGAGCTGCGCGAGCAGCTCGACGAGGCCCGCGACGCCCTCGGCGAGGCCGAGGCCGCCGCCGAAGCGGTCCGCGCCGCCAGGCGCCAGGCCGAGGCCGCCCACAACGCCGTCACCCGCCGCCTCGCCGAACTCGGCGCCGCCGCGCGCAGCGCCGAGGCCGAGGTCGCGCGCCTCGCCCAGGCCAAGGACCGCGCCCAGACCGCCCGCGAGGCCGACACCGCGGGCCTGGCCGACCTCGAAGCGCAGCTCGAAGCCCTCGAAGACACCCCCGAGATCGAAGAGCCCTCCACCGACGAGCGCGACGCCTTCGCCCGCGAACTCGAGGCCGCCCGCCAGAACGAGATGGAGACCCGCCTGGCCGTCCGCACCGCCGAGGAGCGCGCCTCCGCGCTCGCGGGCCGCGCCGACGCCCTGGCCCGGCAGGCGCAGTCCGAGCGCGCCGCCCGAGCCCGCGCGCAGGCCCGGCGCGCCGCCAGGGCCCGCGGCGCCGCCGTCGCCGCGCTCGTCGCCGAGGCCGCCGAGACCGCGGGCGTCCACCTCACCGACTCCCTCGAAGCCGCCGCCATCGAACGCGACCGGATCGCCGCCGAGCAGGCCCGCCGGGAGGCGCAGCTCGCCGAGCTGCGCGAACGCGCGAGCACCACCGCGGCCGAGCTCGAGCGGATCACCTCGGCGGCCCACCGGGACGAGGTCGCCCGCGCCGAGCAGCGCCTGCGCATCGAGCAGCTCGAAGAGAAGGCCGGCGCGGACTTCGGCGTCGACATCGAGACGCTGCTGGGGGAGTACGGCCCCGACCGGCCGGTCCCGCCCAGTGCCGAACAGGTCGCCAAGGCCGAGGAGCAGGGCCGGCCCGAACCGGAGCCGCACCCGTTCGACCGGGCGACCATGGAGAAGCGCGCCGCCCGGGGCGAGCGGGAGCTCAAGCTCCTCGGGAAGGTCAACCCGCTCGCGCTCGAGGAGTTCGCGGCCCTGGAGGAGCGCTACAAGTTCCTCAACGAGCAGCTCGAGGACGTCAAGCAGACCCGCGCCGACCTCCACCACGTGGTCAAGGAGGTCGACGAGCGCATCCAGACGGTCTTCGCCGAGGCCTACGCCGACACGGCCCGCGAGTTCGAGCACGTCTTCCAGACCGTCTTCCCCGGCGGCGAGGGGCGCCTGCTCCTGACCGACCCCGAGGACCTGCTCCACACCGGCGTCGAGGTCGAGGCCCGGCCGCCGGGCAAGAAGGTCAAGCGGCTCTCGCTCTTGTCGGGCGGGGAGCGCTCGCTGACGGCGCTGGCGCTGCTGTGCGCGATCTTCCGCGCCCGCCCCAGCCCGTTCTACCTCATGGACGAGGTGGAGGCCGCGCTCGACGACGTCAACCTCGGGCGCCTCCTGGACCTGTTGCGCACGCTCCAGGACCAGTCGCAGCTGCTGGTCATCACTCACCAGAAGCGCACGATGGAGATCGCCGACGCCCTCTACGGCGTGACGATGCGCTCGGGCGTGACGCAGGTGATCAGCCAGAAGTTCACGAAGGAAGAGGTCTGAGGGCGCGCGCCGCGCGCGAGTGCGGCGCGAGCGCCGGACGGGCCCGGCCCGCGAAGCTCCCGAGCCGGGCACCGGCGCCGCCAGTACAGTGGTGGGGCATTGCGACTTCCTGGAGGGTGAACAACCGTGGACAACCTGTGGATCTGGATCGTTGCGGCGGTCGTCCTCGTGGCCGCCGTGGTCGGCGGGATACTGCTCGCGCGCCGGTCCGGGTCGAAGGCCGTCGAGGCCGAGCCCGAGGCGAAGCCCGGGGTCGGCACCGAGCCCGAAGCGGCGCCGAAGGCCGAGCCCGAAGCCGAGCCCGAGGCCGCCGAACCGGAGGCCGCGCCCGCCGCCCCCGAGGTCGAGACCCCCGCGCCGACCGCCGGGCGCCTGGTCAGGCTCCGCTCGCGGCTGTCCCGCTCCAACAACGCCCTCGGCAAGGGCCTGCTCGCCCTCCTGTCGAGCGACAAGCTCGACGACGACGTCTGGGAAGAGGTCGAGGACACGCTCCTGGGCGCCGACGTCGGCATCACCGACACCACGCAGATCGTCGAGCGTCTGCGCGAGCGCGTCAAGGTCCTGGGCACCCGCAAGCCCGCCGAGCTGCGGGCGCTGCTGACCGAGGAGCTCACCGCCGCGCTCGAACCCGGCCTGGACCGCTCCCTGGCCACCGCCTCCCCGACCGGCGAGGGCCCGGCGACGGTCATGGTCGTCGGCGTCAACGGCTCGGGCAAGACCACCACCTGCGGCAAGATCGCTCGCGTCCTCATCGCCGACGGCCACACGGTGCTCCTGGGCGCGGCCGACACCTTCCGCGCGGCCGCCGCCGAGCAGCTCGAGACGTGGGGGAGCCGCGTGGGCGCCAAGGTCGTCCGCCGCGGCGAGGGCGCCGACCCCGCCTCGGTGGCCTTCGACGCGGTCAAGACGGGCGCCGACGAGGGCGCGGACGTGGTCCTGGTCGACACCGCCGGGCGCCTCCAGAACAAGACCGGCCTGATGGACGAGCTCGGCAAGGTCAAGCGCGTCATCGAGAAGCAGGGGCCGGTGGCCGAGACGCTGCTGGTCCTGGACGCGACCACCGGGCAGAACGGACTCCAGCAGGCCAAAGTGTTCGGCGAGGTCTGCCGGATCACCGGCGTGGTGCTCACCAAGCTCGACGGGACGGCCAAGGGCGGGATCGTCATCGCGGTTCAGCGGCAGTTGGGGGTACCGGTTAAGCTGGTCGGACTCGGGGAGGGTCCGGATGACCTGGCCCCGTTCGAAGTAGAAGAGTTCGTCGGCGCCATCGTCGACGGCACCGATGGCTGATTCAGACCACGGCGGGCACTGCGGGGACCGGTGAGCCAAGACGAGATTCCGCTTATTGGCGGTAACACGAGCACAGTGGTCCGGCTGGGGGACACGGTCCGGCGCAACACCGGCCCGTGGACGCCGGCGGTCCACGCCCTGCTGCGTCATCTGGAGCAGGCGGGGTTCACCGGCGCGCCCAGGCCGCTCGGCATCGACGAGCACGACCGCGAGGTCCTGTCGTTCGTCGAGGGCGAGCCGGGGAAGTACCCGCTGGCCCCGCACTGGACGACCGACGAGACCTTGACCGCCGTGGCGAAGATGCTGCGGATGTTCCACGACGCCCAGTACGGGTTCCAGTCCGCGCAGGGCGCGACCTGGCGCTCCTTCGGGCCGCCGCCGCCGGACACCGAGGTCATCTGCCACCACGACGCGGCGCCCCACAACGTGGTCTGGCGACCGGACGGGACGCTCTCGCTCATCGACTTCGACCTGGCGAGCCCGGGTTCGCGGATCTACGACGTGGCGTACGCGGCGTGGACGTGGGTGCCGGTCTTCACCGACCGGGACTCGATCACCCTGGGCTGGAAGAAGCCGGACCGGGCCAGGCGGCTGCGGATGTTCGCCGACGCCTACGGGTTGACCGACCGGGACCGGGCCAGGTTCATCAAGGTGATCCGCAAGCGCATCGTCGACCACATAGAGGGCATTCGCCGCATGGCGCAGGCGGGCGACCCGGCGTTCGAGCGGATCGTGCAGAAGGGCCACCTGCGCCGCCCCGCGCGGGACCTGCGCCTGCTGGACGCCGAGCGCTACATCCTCGACGAAGCCCTCCGGTGAGCGCTGGCGCGGCCTCCGCGCCTCGTCCGCCCCGGTCCGCCGCGGTCGTGCAGCGAGGGCCCGCCGACGAGCCGGGAGCCGACGGTTGCCCTCGCTGCAGACCGGTGCATCCCTCACGGCGCCGTCAAGCGCCGCTGTGTAACTGGAGCGCTCCCAAGGAACAGTGAAAAACAGGGCCCCAGCAGTCCGAGTGTTGATTCTCGAAATATTTCGAGGGATTTGAATATGAACATACCTTGGGAGCGTTTGCCTGTCAATACATCGATGCGAATCAAAGTCGAGTGATCGGCGGGCCGGTCGCGGCGGCCGTCTTCCCGCCGCTCACCTCGCCGTCCAGCGCAGCTCGCGCGGGGCCAGCGCGCCGTACGGGGTCAGGGCCGCCAGCTCGGCGCGATGCTCGCCCGGACCGAGGTCCAGCGGCCACGCGGACCCCGGGGCCGTCCGGCCCGCCATGACGCCGCCGACGGCGTACGGGTGGGTCGGCACCACCCGCACGGCGGGCGCCCCGTCGACCGAGGCGACCGCGACGGCGATGTCCGACAGGCGCGGATGCGCGTCGGCCGCGTCGTGCAGCAGCCGCTCGGTCTCGACGACGAACCGCTCCTGGAAGGTCGGCACGAACCCCTCCGGCGCCCAGGCCGCGCCCGTCACCGAGGCGTGCCGGAAGTAGGCGAACCACAGGTCCGCGTCCTTGAGGCCGTCCCGGGGGCCGAGGCTCACCGGCCGGGCGGGCCGCTCGCGGGCCTGGAGCTCGGGCAGCCCGAGCGGCCGCGCGTCCTCGTCGACCCAGTACCCGCCGTGCTGGCCGTCGAGCACCACCCACGAGTCCAGGTCGTCGATCCACGCCTCGGCCACGGCGTGGCCCTTCCCGACGCCGTCGTGGTAGTCGGCGCGCCGCAGGTCGGCGCGCCGGGCCGGGATGCGCAGGGCGTTGAGGCCCTGCGCCAAGACGATCGAGTACTCCACGCAGCTGTAGCGGGCCCCGAGCGCCACCTGTTCGAGGACGTCGAGCGCGTCGCCGGCGTTGATCCGCGCGTTCGCGTGCCGCCACAGCCCGCTCGTCCAGGCCAGGAGCTTGCGGGCGGTGTCCCAGGCCCCCGCCTCCGGCTCGGGCAGGCGCCGCCGCAGCCCGGGCTCGCGGTGCGCGGCCGCGGCTTCGAGCCGCAGCGGCGCGGACGGGGCGGGCTCGGGCCAGGCGGTGATGCGCAGGGGCGGCCCGGGGACGTTGGCGCGGGCCCGTTCGAGCACGCCGTCCCAGTCCCGGTCGCGGCCGAACGCGGCCGACAGCTCCGGCTCGAACAGGTCGACCTGGTGGAATCCGGCGTCGACGGCCTCGTCCAGGCGCTCGCGCGCGCCGGGCAGGCCGACCTTGTGGGCGGCGATGGCCAGGCTCGGGGCCCACAGGTCGCGCCAGAACTCGGTGTCGGCCCGCAGCGTCGGTTCGAGGTCGAGGAGCGTCCACCAGCGTCCGCCGCGCATGGCGTCCTGCGCGACGGTCCGGACGCGCGCGATCGCGGCGGGGCGGGAGGTGCTCATGCCCAGAAGCCTAGGGCGTTTCGCGCGATCCGGGTCGGGCGGTGGCCGGACCGCGGCCCGCCGCGGCGCAGCGCCGCCCTGCCTGAGCTGCGCCGGGACCGGTCGGCGGCGACCGGCCGCCATCTCGGTTGCCGTCGTCGGACGAGGGCGCTAAAGTGTGGAGCATGATCCTTTAGATTGATTCGGCCGCATTCTGATCGGCCGCCGTCGTGCGCACCCCCGCCGGGTCGCTGCGCACGGCCGAGTGCTCCAAACCTTCTCGACGCTGGGCCACTCTGGGTGATCGCGGCCGTTCCGCGCCGCCGAATCTGTCTGGCGCTCACGTCGTTTCGAACTCGACCCGCGAAGGGATCCACATGACCAAGGAATCGCCGGAAACCCCGGAATCGCACGATGCCGACAAGCCGCTCAACCGCGAGGAGCGCCGGGCCCTGGCCCGCGGCAAGAAGAGCGCGAAGGGCGGCAAGCAGCCCATCGGCGCCACCAAGAAGTCCAACGCCCGCTCGCAGATGCCGAAAGGCGGCGTGGGGAAGTTCCAGCTGCCGACCAAGAACGGCTGATCCGCTCGCACGAGGGCGGCGGCACTGGGGGACCGGTGCCGCCGCCCTCGTCGCATGTCAGGCCCCGGTGCAGGTCACGGCCGGGGCCGCCGCGGGGCCGGAGCCGATGAAGCCGAAGACCTCGCTGGTCTGGCCGGCGGCGATGGAGCCGTTCCAGCCGACGTCGGAGGCGGTCACCGAGGCGCCCGAGACGCTCAGGTCGGTGTTCCAGTGGCTCTGGACCGTCTGGTTCCCCGGCCAGGTCCACGTCAGCGTCCAGCCGGAGAGCGCGGCGTCGGCGGTGACGGCCACCGACGCCTGCCAGCCCGAACCCCAGTCGTTGACCACGGTGATCGCGGCGGTGCACTCGCCCTCGGGCGGCTCGGTGGCCGGGTCGGGGTCGGTCGTGGGGTCGTCCGGGTCGGTGGTCGGGTCGTCGGGGTCCTCGCCGAAGACCGTGGCGCGCTCGGCGGTGTTGCCGACGCCGTACTGGCTCGCGAAGACCCGCTCGCCCCAGCCGGTGAGCTGGGCCGGGTCGAAGTTCAGCACCTGGTCGAGCCTGCTGTCGGAGTTGCCCGAATAGGACCAGGCGATCCACCCGATGCCGCGCTCCTCGGCCTCGGCCTGGATGGTGTCCCACGGGACCGGCTGGTCGCCGAAGGCGTCGCCGTACTCGCCGATGATGAGCGGCAGGCCCTTGGCCTCGAAGGCGTCGAGGTAGTCGACGACCGACTGCGACTCGGTGAAGACGCCGTACATGTGGATCGAGAACAGCATGTTGGCGTCCTCGTCGGCCGCGTACACCTGCTCGGCGTTGTCGCGCATCACGTACTGCCAGTCCTGGCCCCAGTTGGGGCCGTCGACGACGAGGGTGTGCTCGAATCCGATGTCGCGCATGCGCTCGACGGCGTCGATGGTCGCGTCCGTCCACTGCGCGGAGTCGTTGTTGCCGATCGGCTCGTTGCCGATGTTGATCAGGACGTAGGCCTCTTCGCCCGCGAGGACGTCGTACAGGCCCTCCCAGAAGTCGACGGACTGGTCGAGGCTGGCCGCGCCCGCCTCCTCGCCGTACCCGGTGGTGTCGTGGTTCTCCAGGACGCAGATGACGCGCTGCTCCTTGCATTCGGCCACGATCCGGGCCACGCGCTCGGGGGTGGAGACGCCCCAGTCGCGCTCGCCGGAGCCGAGGACGACGCGGATGGTGTTGGCGCCGAAGTCGCTGATCTCGGCGATGCTGTCGAATTCGCCCTCGAACCACACGTCGGGGTGGGTCGAGCCGCGCATGATGAAGGGGTTGCCGTTGGCGTCGATCAGCTGCGTGCCGTCGACGGAGAAGCCGCCCTCGGTCTGGGCGCTGGCCGGCAGCAGCGTCCAGATGCCGGCGAGGGCGACGGAGAGTGCGGTGGCCGCGGCGAGCAGCCACTTGCGCGCCGCGCGTCGACGCGGTAGCGCTCCCGCCGTGGGGTTGACAGTGCTCATGAGCATCCTTTGTACGAAGTGGTTCAGTGCATCCCAACCTCAACATAGATAAGCATAGATGGAATTAGTTGGCAAGGAAAACTTAGGCTGCTAAAGGAAAGGGGCGGCGGGCCGTGCCCGCCGCCCCCTGCGGCACTTGTCGTCCCGCGGGTTCAGATCACGCGGCGCTGCACGTCACGGCCGGGGCCGCCGCGGGGCCGGAGCCGATGAAGCCGAAGACCTCGCTGGTCTGGCCGGCGGCGATGGAGCCGTTCCAGCCGACGTCGGAGGCGGTCACCGAGCCGCCCGACTGGGACAGTTCGGTGTTCCAGTGGCTCTGCACGCTCTGGCCGCCGGGCCAGGTCCACGTCAGCGTCCAGCCGGAGAGCGCGGCGTCGGCGGTGACGGAGACGTTGCCCTGCCAGCCCGAGCCCCAGTCGTTGGCCACGGTGATCGCGGCGGTGCACTCGCCCTCGGGCGGCTCGGTCGTCGGGTCGGGGTCGGGGTCGGTCGTGGGGTCGTCCGGGTCGGTGGTCGGGTCGACCGGGCCGTCGCCGTAGACCGAGGCGCGCTCGGCGGTGTTGGCGACGCCGTACTGGCTGTTGAAGACCCGCTCCCCCCAGGCGGTCATCTGGTTCGGGTCGAAGTTCAGCACCTGGTCGAGGTTCTCCGCGCCGCTGCCGTTGCCCGAGTAGGACCACGCGATCCACCCGATGCCGCGCTGCTGGGCCTCGGCCTGGATGGTCTCCCACGCCACGGCCCCGCCGTAGTGCTCGTCGCCGTACTCGCCGACGATGAGCGGCAGGTTCATCGCCTCGAAGGCGTCGAAGTAGTCGATGACGGTCTGCGCCGAGCCGTAGACCTCGTACATGTGGACCGAGAAGACGGTGTTCGCGTCCTCGTCGGCGGCGAAGACCGCGGGGGCGTTGGTGCGCATGATGCCCTCCCAGTCCTGGCCCCAGTTCGGGGCGTCGACGACGAGGGTGTGGTCGAAGCCGGCCGAGCGCATCTCCTGGATGGCGTCGGTGGTCGCGTCGATCCACTGCGCGGCGTCGTTGTTGCCGATCGGCTCGTTGCCGATGTTGATGAGCACGTACGCCTCCTGGCCGTCCAGGACGCTCTTGATGCTCTTCCAGTACTCGACGGCCTGCTCCAGCGTCGCGGCCTCGCCGTCCTCGCCGTAGCCGGTGGTGTCGTGCGCCTCCAGGACGCAGATGAGCTGCTGGGCCTTGCACTCCTCGATGATGTCCGCGACTGTGGAGGCCGGGCTCGGCCCCCAGCGCTGGCCCGAGCCGAGGACGACGCGGACGGTGTTGGCGCCCAGGTCGCTGAGCTCGCCGTAGCTTTCGAACTCGCCCTGGTACCAGACCTGGGCGTGCGAGGAGCCGCGCATGACGAAGGGGTTGCCGTTTGCGTCGAGGATCTGCGTGCCGTCGACGGAGAAGCCGCCCTCGGTCTGGGCGCTGGCCGGCAGCAGCGTCCAGATGCCGGCGAGGGCGACGGTGAGCGCGGTGGCCGCGGCGAGCAGCCACTTGCGCGCCGCGCGCTTCGGCGGGGCCGTTCCGGCCCGGGAATTGATATTACTCATGTAAATCCTTCGATCTAAGGTGAATCGGTTAATGCCGATCTTCATATAGAGAAACACAAATATCTTTAGAGGTCAATATCGGCGTGTGCAGGGCTTCCGCGAGGATGTGGCGACGGGGGCGCAGGAGGTTACTGAACCGAGAAAGTCGCTCGGCGCGCGCCGCCGCCGGTGCGGTGGGGGAGCGGTGCGCCCCGCGCCCCCGCGCGCCGCTAGAGCGCCAGCGGACCGGTCGAGCCCCGCGGCGACAGCTGCGCCTGCGTGCACTGCACCGAGAAGGCCGAGCGGTCGGTCCCGGCGTGCTCGCCCTCGATGATCGCGAGCAGCAGCTCGACGCATTTGGAGCCGTACGCGGGGATGTCGCGGCTGAACGCCGTGAGCGAGGGGTGCGTGAAGCGGCACAGCGGCGAGTCGTCCCACGCCACGATCGACAGCTGCTCGGGCACGGCCAGACCGAGCTCGTGGGCCACGCCGAGCCCCGAGATCGCCATGACGTCGTTGTCGTAGATCAGCGCCGTGGGCCGCGCCGGCTGCGTGAGCAGCCGCCGCGTGATCCGCGCGCCCTGCTCGCCGGAGTAGTCGCTGTGGAACGACTCGAACGACTCGAACGCCAGGCCGCCCGCGGCCTCGGTGAACGCGGCGTCGCGGATCGTGGTGTGCAGCAGCCGGGCCAGGCCCGCCACGCGCGCCACCCGCCGGTGCCCGAGCGCGTACAGGTACTCCAGCACCTCGCGGCACGGCTCGGCGTCGTCGTGCCACACCGACGGCAGCAGCGAGCCCTCGATCGGGCCGCCCACGGCCACCGCCGGGAGCCCCAGCCGCGCCACCGCCTCCAGGCGCCGGTCGTCGGCGCCCACGTCGCACAGCAGCACCCCGTCGACCCGCCGCTCGGCCCACCACCGCCGGTAGACCTCCAGCTCCTCGTCGACCGAGCCGACGATCTGGAGCGTCAGACCGAGCGAACCGGCCGACAGCGTCGCCTCGATGCCGCTGATGAGCTCCATGAAGTACGGCTCTATGCCGAGCGTGCGGGCCGAGCGGCGCAGCGCGATCCCCACGGCCTGGGCCGAGGAGACCGACAGCGAGCGCGCCGCCCGGTTCGGCACGAACCCCATCTCGGCGGCGATCGCCAGAATCCGCTCCCGCGTCGCCGCCGAGACGCCGGGACGGCCGTTGAGCGCGTACGAGACAGCGCCTTTGGAGACACCCGCCGCTTTGGCGATGTCGGCGATGGTCGTGCGTCTGCTCATGTCGTCCCTTCGTCGGGTGCGGCCTCCGGCGCGGCTCAGGCCGCCGCCGAGGCCACCCAGTGGCCCTCGTTCACCTCGCGGAGCGGCGGCGGCGGGACGTCGCGGTCCCCGTCGGGTTCGAGCTCCTCGAGGTCCACGGGGTCCTCGGACCACCTGCGGTGCAGCTGCGGCACCGAGGCCAGCAGGTTCCGCGAATACGGATGCTGCGGGTCGCCGAACACCTTGCCGGTGGCCCCCATCTCCACCACCGCGCCGTGCCGCATGATGATGACCCGCTCGCTGATGTAGTTCGCCAGGGACAGGTCGTGAGTGACGAACAGCACGCCGAGACCGCGTTCCTTGAGGTCCCCCAACAGGTTCAGCACATCGATCCGCGTGGAGGCGTCCAGCATGCTGATGATCTCGTCGGCCACCAGGATCTCGATGTCGAGCAGCAGCGCCCGGGCGATGAGCATGCGCTGGAGCTGCCCGCCGCTGAGCTGGTGGGGGTACTTGCGCAGCACCGCGGACGGATCGAGGCCCACCGACAGGAGCGTCCGCTCGACCTTGGCCCCCCACTCCGCGCGCTTTACCTCCGGGAAGAAGGACTCCCGGACGGTCTCCAGCACCCGGTCGGCCTTGAAGATCGGGTTGTAGCTGCTGAACGGGTCCTGGAAGACGCCCTGGACGCGCCGGTAGTACTCCTTGCGCTGCGCGTGCCCCGACGCGGTGATGTCCTCGCCGCCGAGCCGGATCGTGCCCCGTGTGACCGAGATCAACTGGAGCACCATCTTCCCGACCGTGGTCTTGCCGCTGCCGGACTCGCCCACCACCGAGAGCACCTCGCCCGGGGCGATGGTGAAGCTGACGTCGCGCACCGCGGTCATCCGCTTCGAGCCGAGCGCGCCGACCCGGTAGGACTTCCACACGTTCTCGAGTTCGAGCATGTCAGCTCCCCACCTTCCAGCACGACGCCACGTGGTCGTCGGCGATCGGCACCGCGGGGGGTTCCTCGGCGCAGCGGTCTTCGGCGATCGGGCAGCGGGCCCGGAACCGGCACCCGGTGGGCGGGTTCAGCAGCTGCGGCGGCTTGCCCGGGATGCTCTTGAGCCGCTTGTCGCCGTACTCGAGCCCCACCTCGGGCAGCGCGCCGATGAGGGCCTTGGTGTACGGGTGGCGCGGCTCGTTGATGATCGTCGCGGCCGGCGCCTTCTCGACGACCTGCCCGGCGTACATGATCATGATCGTGTCGGCGATCTGGTAGACCAGCGACAGGTCGTGCGTGACCACGATCATGCTCTTGACGAAGCCCAGGTCCCGGAACCGCACGAGCGTCTCGGCGACGGCCTTCTGGTTCGACACGTCGAGCGCCGAGGTCACCTCGTCGGCGATGAGCAGGCTCGGGTCCAGCAGCGTCGACAGCACCATGACCATGCGCTGCTTCATGCCGCCGGACAGCTCGATCGGGTAGTTGTCGAGCACCTTCGCCGACAGGCCCACCAGCTCGAGCCGCCGCTCCAGCTCGGGACGCACCTCCCGGTAGGACTTGCCCTTGGCGCGCAGCAGGTCCGCGGTCAGCTTCCCGATCTTGCGGGTCGGGTTCATCGCGCTCATCGAGTACTGCGGGATGATCGACACGTCGCTGAAGCGCCGCGCGTTCATGGCGCGGTCGTCGCCGATCGGCAGCTCCGCGCCGTCGAGGACGGCGGTGCCGCCGACGTGGCGCATCCGGCCGTCGAGCCGGATGAGGCTCTTGCCGAGCGTGGTCTTCCCGCAGCCGGACTCCCCGGCCAGGCCCATGATCTCGCCGTCCTCGAGCCCGAAGGTGACCCCGTCGAGGGCGCGGACGTCGCCCCGCATGGTGCGGTAGTGGACGCGGAGGTCCTCCACTTGCAATGCCACGGCTACATCTCCCTCAGCTTCGGGTTGAACACTTCGTCGAGGCCGACGTTGGTGATGTACAGCGAGCCGACGATCGCCGTGATCGCCAGGCCCGGCGGGACGAACCACCACCACAGCTTCAGGTGGAGCGCGCTCCAGGCCATCGACTGCTGCATCATGGTGCCCAGCGAGACGGCGTCGCTGGGGCCCAGGCCGATGAAGTCGAGCATGGCGGCGAAGAGGATCGCGCCGCCGAACAGCAGGATCAGCGACATCAGCAGGTAGGAGGCCATGTTCGGCATGATCTCCCTGATGATGATCTGCGGGGCGCGCTTGCCGGTCAGCTTCGCCAGGTCCACATAGTCCCGGTTGCGCAGGGTGAAGGTCTGGGCCCGCACGGCCCGGGCCACCCACGGCCAGGAGAACAGCCCGATGATGACCGCCTGGCTGATGACGCCGCGCGACTCCAGGTAGGAGCTGATGACGATGAGGACGGCCAGCGCCGGGAGGACGAGGACGACGTTGGTGAGCATGTTGAGGAACTCGTCGACCAGTCCGCCGCGGTAGCCCGCGGTGAAGCCGACGGTCAGGCCGATCACGAAGGCGAGGAGGCCGCCGAGGCCGCCGACCACATAGGATGACCGCAGGCCATGCACGAACTGCGAGAACACGTCCTGTCCGAAGTACGTGGTGCCCAGCCAGTACTCGCCCGAAGGCGCCTCGGACTTCGGGCCGACGTAGGCGTTGGGGTTGCCGTCGAGGAAGAACGGGCCGATGACGCCGAGCAGCAGCAGCCCGACGACGATGGCGAGCCCGATGACGACCTTGGGGTTGCGCAGGGCGAAGTAGAGGTGCTCGCTGCGCTTGCCGATCACATCGGTGTCAGGGGTGACGCCGGCGGCGGTCATGACTGGCCTCCTTCGAGTCCGAGGCGGGTGCGCGGGTCGACCAGCACGTAGACGACGTCCGCCAGGAAGTTGAAGATCAGAACGCCCACCACGATGAACATCAGGATGCCCTGGAGCAGGAAGAAGTCCTGGTTCTGGATGGCGTTGAGCATGAGCTGGCCGAGCCCGGGATAGGCGAAGACCACCTCGGTGACCAGGGCGCCGCCGAGGACGACGCCCAGCTGGAGCGCCAGGCCGCTGATCTGGGGCAGCATGGCGTTGCGGAACGCGTAGCGCCGCACCAGCCGCCGCGGGGCGCCGAGCGCCTGGAGGTAGTTCGAGTAGTCGGACTCGAGTTCGTAGATCACCAGGTTCCGCATGCCGATCGCCCAGCCGCCCAGGGCCACGACGAACAGCGACAGGAACGGCAGGAACCAGTGGCGGACGAGGTCGACGAAGAACGTCCACGTCGGCGCCGGGGTGAGCGCGAAGCTGTAGCCGCCCGCGACGGGGAACCATCCGAGGAGGACGCCGCCGGCCCACACGAGCAGGATCGCCAGCCACATGTACGGCACGGCCGTGAACAGGTAGCCGACCGGCAGGACGGTGTTGTCGAGCAGCTTGTTGCGGGCGGCCAGGGCGCCCAGGCCGTTGCCGGCGAACCAGCTGAGCAGGATCGCGGGCAGCAGCAGCGCGAGCGTGTACGGCAGGGCGTCGAGTACGACGTCGGCGACCGGCGAGGGGAAGGCGTAGATGCTCACGCCCATGTCGCCCTGGAAGAGGGCGCTCCAGTAGTTGAGGTACTGCTGCCACAGCGGCACGTCGAGGCCGAAGAGGTTCTGGAAGTAGGTGCGCAGCGCCTCGGACGTCTCGGGGTTGGCCACCGAGTTGCGGGTCAGCATGCGCGCCACGGGGTCCCCGGGCATGAGGCGGGGGACGGCGAAGTTGATGGTGACGGCGATGAAGAAGGTGACGCCGTAGATGAGGAGTTTGCGCCGGAAGTAGCGGCCCATCGATGCTCCTTGAGGTCGGGCGGGGGCCGGGCCGCGCGAG
>DASTYG010000049.1:0-11741 GCA_035765105.1 Glycomyces sp. | reverse complement strand
CGGGGGCCGCAAGCCGCGGCTCGCCGTGCGGCCGTCACGAGTCGTCTTCGAAATAGAACAGGTTCGGGGCGTTCGCGAGCTCCGGCGGCAGCTCCTCCTCCCACACGGTCTCGCCCGCATAGTCGATGAAGCGCGCGGCGGTGCCGACCCGCGCCACGTAGCCGTCCATCGTCAGGGACTCGCAGCCCGCGCCCTCCTGACCGGCCGCCGCACCGGTCGCCAGGTCGATCACCGTGGTCCCCGACTGCGGGCGGATCGTGAAGCCGCCCGCATAGCCCTCCTCGGCGGTGTACCCGTCGGCCAGGCACACGTAGCGGCCGCTCGGGTCCACCTCCACGAGCCCGGTCACCTGCGGGTCGACACCGCTCAGGGAGTCTATCGGGATCGTCTTGAAGCGCTCGCCGGCCTCGTTCACCCGGTACAGCTCGGTCACTTCGAGATCGTGGTAGAGCCCCTCGGTGGAGCCCGAGGCGTCGGCGCCCGCGGAGTACCACCGCAGCCGGCAGCCCGCCTCCAGCACCGTCTCGGTCCCGAGCCGCTCCCCCTCCGGCGAGAACCACTCGGTGGCGCCGAACGACTCGACCGGCGCGCCGGTGTCCCCCCAGACCTCGGCGCGGTGCGCCAGCACCGCCGAGCCGTCCGGCGCCCACACCGGGTCGAAGCAGGCGTGGTCGACCGGATAGGGCACGCTCCCGGTCACCTCGCCGGTGCTCAGGTCGGCGATCTGGAGGTCGCTGTCCGGGTTGCCGCCCGAGACCCACGAGGCGTGCCCCTGGTCGGGGGCGATGCTCAGCGTCGACTGGAAGACCAGCCCGACGTCGCCCCGCCGGTCCCAGACGCCGCTGAGGTCCAGCACCGCTTCGGGCTCGTCCGCGCCCACGCCCCAACGCCACAGCCGGTGGTCGTCGCCGACGCCGTACAGGACGCCCGGTCCGCCCTCACCCGAGGCCCCGGCCCCGTTCCCCGAGCCGCCGTCGCAGGCGGTCAGGCCCGCGGCGAGCACCAGCCCGCCCGCGATGGCGCCGAGGGCGCGTCTGCGATCGGCCATGTCGTCCCCTAACTCCGCTGTGAAGGCGCCCGCGTCCGCATCGCCCATGGCGTGCCTGGCGATCAGGTCCAGCCAGGCGCGCGCGCCCGCCGACGAGCCGGTCGGATCGACCGACCCCGCCTTGAACCGGCTCCGCAGCAGCTCGTACCCCGAGCGCGACTGCGGCCCCCAGAGGCCGTCGATGACCATGTCGGACATCCCGGCGAGGTCCCGGGCCGCCCACTGGACGATCGTGACGTCGGTGCCGAAGTCCCAGTCGAGCGCGACCGCCTGCCGCCCCCGGTCGACGTGGATGTGGTTCCAGTGCGAGCCGTCAGGATCATTGTGGACGTGCAGGACGGTCCCGAAGTGCTTGCGGCACGCCGCCACGACCGCGAGATACCGGCGCCGCAGCCGCAGGCGGTCGTCCTTGCCGTGAACGGCGAGGTCGACGAAGCGGCCCGAGCCCCAGGCGAACTTGGTGAAGTCGATCGCCGCCCCGTAGCGGTGGTACCCCTGCTTGCAGACCTTCGCCCCGGCCACGCCGATCCAGGTGAGGCCCCACGGGTCGCCCGCGGGCGGGTAGTGCCGCCCGAGGTCGTCGAGCGCCTGGACGAGCTTGCCGGACTGCTCGTGCACTTCCTGGTGCATGGTGAAGGACGTGACCGACGGGTGGACGCCGTAGCCGTTGCCGTTGAACGAGGTGCGGTACCGCATCGTCCACTCCTGCTTGCCGAGCCAGTTGCGGGTGATGTCGGCCATCGTGCACGCCGATGACGAGAACGCCTCACTGCTGTTCGGGAATCCCATCGCAGCTCCTGATCACAATCCTTGGGCGCGAACGACGCCGCCGTCGACTTCGAGCCAGGCGCCGAGGCGGCCGCGGATCGCGATGACCTCGCCCGCGCACCCGCATTCGTCGTCCGGCGGCCCGAGCACGCGCCCTCTGCGCCCGAAGCGGGCTTTGCTCACCTGTCCGTCGCGGTCGCTGAAGACGCTGACCTCGCCCTCGCCGGTCGGCACCGCGGCCATGGGGCGCCCGGCGCCCTCCTGGGCGGCGACGAAGCCGAGGGCGGCCTCGGCGGTGCCGCCGGTGTACGCGCTCTGGTTCCCCTCGCCGTCGGCGGCGACGGCGTAGAGCCGATCGCCCGCGGCGGCGAGCACGGTGCCGTAGCCCTCGCCGAGGCCGTCGGCGACCAGGCCGTGCCGCCAGGTGCGCCCGTCGTCGGGGCTGAGGGCGAGGTGGCTGCGGGTGATCATGGCCAGGCCCGTCTCGGGGGCGCCTTCGACGACGACCGCGACGGCGCGCTCCCCGGGCAGCGCGACGGCCGTCGCCGCGCCGGACCGGATCTGTGCGGGGGCGGGGAGGTCGACGTACGAGGCCCGGCCGTCCCGGAACCGCACCAGGGCCGGGCGGGCGCGGTAGACGTCGACGTCGACCACGGCGTCCGGCAGCGCCGGGTCGGCGTCGCCGGGGCTGGCGAGGGAGGCGAACCGGGGTGGGAGCGCGTCGCTGCGGTTGTCGACGGTGACGGTCTTGACCAGCTCGTCGACCGCGCCGGTGACCCACAGGGTGCGCCCGCGGGCGGCCATCGAGTGCGGGTGGAAGCCGGCGGGGAAGTCGAGCGCGAGGCGGTCGCCGAGGCTGACGCGCCGGTCGGCGTCGGCGGCGAGCCGCCTGAGCGCGTAAGGCGATGCGGACTCGCCTTCGGCGGTGAGCGCCAGGAGTTCACCGCCGTAGTCGGCCGCGGAGCGGATCTCCGGGGCCGGGCCGTGCGCGGCGGCGCGCGGCGCGGCGGCGAAACCCGCGACGAGCATCGCCGCCGCACCGGACAGCACCGTCCGCCGCGTCAGCGGCGAACGCTCGATGGCGACCATGGCGATACTCCCGATCGATGGGCGAGTCGAGGAGAATCCGACTCGGAAGTAACTCCATATTGGCCAACAATGCGGCGGCGGTCCGGCGAACCGGGCACTTTCACGGAAAGGAGGGGTTCCGTTCGCGGTCCTCGCCGTTCACGGAAGCGCGGGCCCCCGGGCCGGGTACAATGCCTCCCCGCGGGGAGGCCCGGTCGCGGGGGCCGCGCCGGTCAGCCCCTGCTGACGGTGAGCTTCTCGCCCTGGTCGGGGGCGCCGACCTTCACGGTGTCGCCGTCGATGATCTTGCCCTCCAGGAGGTCGCGCGAGAGCGGGTCGCCGATGGCGCTCTGGATGAGCCGCCGCAGCGGCCGGGCCCCATAGACCGGGTCGAAGCCGCGGTCGGCCAGCCACGACTTCGCCGCGTCGTCCACGTCGAGCCTGAGCCGCCGGGCGTCCATGCGCCGCTGGAGGCCCCGCAGCTGCACGTCCACGATCGATGTGAGGTCGTCGTGCTCCAGGGCGTGGAAGATGACGATGTCGTCGAGCCGGTTGAGGAACTCGGGCTTGAAGTGGCCCCTGATCGCGCCGAGCACCGACTCGCGCTTGGCCGCGACCTCCAGCGTCGGGTCGGTCAGCGACTGCGAGCCGAGGTTCGAGGTCATGATCAGGATGACGTTGCGGAAGTCCACGGTGCGGCCCTGCCCGTCGGTCAGGCGCCCGTCGTCGAGGACCTGGAGGAGCGTGTCGAAGACCCGCGGGTGGGCCTTCTCGACCTCGTCGAGCAGCACCACCGAGTACGGGCGGCGGCGCACCGGCTCGGTGAGCTGGCCGCCCTCCTCGTAGCCGACGTAGCCGGGCGGGGCGCCGATGAGGCGCGCCACCGAGTGCTGCTCGGTGTACTCGCCCATGTCGATGCGGATCATCGCCCGGTCGTCGTCGAACATGAACTCGGCCAGGGCCTTCGCCAGCTCGGTCTTGCCGACGCCGGTGGGCCCGGCGAAGATGAACGAACCGGTGGGCCGGTTCGGGTCGGACAGGCCCGCGCGGGCGCGGCGCAGCGCGTCGGCGACCACGGACACCGCCTCGGTCTGGCCCACGACGCGCTCGCCGAGGATGCCCTCGGCGCCCAGGAGCTTCTGCGTCTCGGACTCCTGGAGGCGCCCGGCGGGGATGCCGGTCCAGGACGCGACGACGTCGGCGATCTCGTCGGCGTCGATCTCCTCTTTGAGCATCGGGGTCTGCGCGGCGGGCTCGGCGGAGTGCTCGAGCTCGGCCTCGGCGGCCGTCAGGCGCTGCTCCAGCTCGGGGATCTTGCCGTAGCGGAGCTGCGCGGCCTTCTCCAGGTCGTATTCGCGTTCGGCGCGCTCGGCCTGCGTGCGGAGGTCGTCGAGCTGCTCCTTGAGCTCGGAGACGGCGGAGATGCGGTCCTTCTCGGACTCCCACTGGCGGCTGAGCGCCGCGAGCCGCTCGCGGTGGTCGGCCAGTTCGCGCTGGAGGGCCGAGAGGCGCTCGGCCGAGGCCGGGTCGTCGGTCTCGTTCTGGAGGGCGGTCTCCTCGATCTCCAGGCGGCGGACGGCCCGCTCGACTTCGTCGATCTCCTCGGGGCGCGAGTCGATCTCGATGCGCAGGCGGGAGGCGGCCTCGTCGACCAGGTCGATGGCCTTGTCGGGCAGGAACCGGTCGGGGATGTAGCGGGCCGAGAGCTGGGAGGCGGCCACCAGCGCCGAGTCGGTGATGCGCACGCCGTGGTGGACCTCGTAGCGCTCCTTGAGGCCGCGCAGGATGGCGACGGTGTCCTCGATGGACGGCTCGCCGACGTAGACCTGCTGGAAGCGGCGCTCCAGAGCGGCGTCCTTCTCGATGTGCTCGCGGTACTCGTTGAGCGTGGTCGCGCCGATCATGTGGAGCTCGCCGCGCGCCAGGGCGGGCTTGAGCATGTTCCCGGCGTCCATCGAGCCCTCGCTCTTGCCCGCGCCGACCATGGTGTGCAGCTCGTCCATGAACGGGATGATCTCGCCGTCGGAGGACTTGATCTCCTCCAGCACGGACTTGAAGCGCTCCTCGAACTGGCCGCGGTACTGGGCGCCGGCGATCATGCTGGCGAGGTCGAGCAGGATGACGCGGCGGTCGCGCAGCGACTCGGGGACGTCCCCGGCGACGATGCGCTGGGCGAGGCCCTCGACGATGGCGGTCTTGCCGACGCCGGGCTCGCCGATGAGGACCGGGTTGTTCTTGGTGCGCCGCGACAGGACCTGGATGACGCGGCGGATCTCGGTGTCGCGGCCGATGACCGGGTCGACCTTGCCCGAGCGGGCGGTCTCGGTGAGGTCCACGCCGTACTTCTCGAGGGCCTTGTAGCCCTGCTCGGGGTCGGCGCTGGAGATCTTGCGGTCGCCGCCGCGGAGGGTGGGGAAGGAGCTGATGAGCTTCTTCTCGGTGGCGCCCTGCCCGGCGAGGTAGTCGCCGAGCTCGCCGCCGGCCTGGACGAGGCCGGTGAGGAGGTGCTCGGTGGAGACGTACTCGTCGCCGTAGTCGGTGGCGATCTTGTCGGCGGCGTTGATGGCGCGCAGCGACTCCCGGGCCATGGAGGGCTCGGAGACGGACGGCCCGGAGGCCGAGGGCATCTCGTCGAGGCGGCGCTCGGTCTCGGCCGAGACGGTGCCGGGCGTGACGCCGACGAGCTGGAGCAGGCCGGGCGCGGTGGAACCGTCCACGGTGAGCAGTGCGTCGAGCAGGTGCCAGGGGTCGACCGCCGGGTTGCCGCCGGCGGCGGCGGTGCGGGCGGCCTGGGAGATGACTTCGCGGCTCTTGGTGGTCAAGCGGTTGACGTCCACGTGTCTGTCTGCCTTTCCTCTCTCGGCGACTCCGGGCGGCGGTTCGCGAGCGCTCCGAGCGGGCTCGCGGGCCGATGGTCGGTCCTGGGCGATTGCGATCACGACGGCCGCAACCCCCGCAGAGTTGAGTCTAGCCGACTCAGGTTTTCGCGGCCAATCCGCGGTTCCGCCCACAGCGTAAAGCCCCGGGCCGGCCGGGCCCGGGGCTTTCACGGTGATGTCGCGGGCCGTGACCGGCTCGCTGGTTGGTTCGGCGGGCCGCTCGGCGGCCCGGCGCTACTTGCGGGCGCCCGTCTTGCCGAAGATGGACTTCAGCTTGGCCATGAAGCCCGGCTTCCCGGAGGACTTCGCGTCCTCGTCCCCGGCGTCGGCCGCGGCCTCGCCCTCGGACGACTCCTCGATCCGGTCGGTCTCGGGCTCGCGCTCCACCTTGGGCGCCTCGGCCTGGGCCGGGACGACCTTCTCGGGCTCGGCGGCGGGCCTGTCCTCGGGCTCCAGCTCGACCGGGGCCGCTTCCGGCTCGGTCTCGGCCGCGGGTTCGGGCTTCGCCTCGGGCTCGGGCTCGGGTTCGGGCTTCACCTCGGCCACGGGCTCCGGTTCGGCTTCGGGCTCGGGCTCGGGTTCCGGCGCCGCCTCGGCGGCGGGCTCCGGCTCGGGCTCGACGGCGGTCGCGGCGGGGGACTCGGCGGCGGTCTCGGCGACCGGGGCCTCCTCCTCGGGCTCGGCGGCGGCACCGGCGTCGGCGTCGGCGACGAGCAGTTCCTTCAGGTCGGCGAGCCGGAGGACGGGCACGCCCGTCTCCTCGGCCTTCTTCACGCGCGCCTCGGACGACTTCACGGTGTCGTCGACGAGCAAGTGCGTCACCGTCTTCGTGAACTTCGCGGCGATCGCGACATCTGCGTCGGCCGCGGCGATCTCGCGGGCCTCTTCGGCGTCCGGGCCTGTGCCCAGGACGATGATCCGGATCTTCGCTCCCGTCTTCGTCGGCACGGGGACCTCCCTTATTCGATGGATTTCGGCTACAGGGGCACAACGGGTCTTGGTTGTCACGCTGCTCTGAGCGTACCGGGCGGTCAGTCCGACTTCGCTGAGCGTGGAGGGCCGAATCGCCGTCGCTACCGGGTCCTTTGCTGCAATGCCGATTCAATGCCCCCGACACGGTCGGACAGCAGGGTGATGGCGCCGACCGCTCTCGACATAGGATCGTCCTCTCCGCCGCCGAGCATCTGCTCGCGGCGGAACGCCTCTTTCACCGCGGCCCAACGGGCCTGCTCCTCCTCGTCCAGTCGTCCCCGCAGCTCCCCCAGTTTGAGCAGGTTCGCCTCGGCGCCGGAGGCGAGCGTCTGCGCCTCGCCCGCATAGTGGTCGTCGATGAGCGCCTCCAGCTCCTCCTCGTTCATGACCGGGACGACCCGCTCGGTCAGCCGGCTCATATTGCGGTAGGAGCCCTGGAGCAGGAACGGCGGCTCGGTGCGGGCGGCGTCGTCCATCGCGGCGGAGGCGATGTACGCGAGGTTGTTCCGCAACACGGTCTTCTGCACGTGGACGAGTTTGCGCAGCACCGAGAGGATCTGGTCGAGCTCCCCCGCCGAGTAGGCGTGGTGCAGGTCGTCGGGGTTCGCCGTCGGGTCGCCCGAGGCGATGCGGATGAGCAGCCGGACGTCGTCCCGGTCGCGCCCGGCCAGCGGGGCGAGCACGGCGTTCGAGGTCAGCGCGTTCTCGATGTAGGACTGGGCGAAGACCTCGTCGCGCCCGGACAGGACGTCGCCGAGGTTCCACACGTCGGCGCGGTTGGCGAGCATGTCGGGGATGCGGAACCGCTGCCCGGCCTCGGTGTACGGGTTGCCGGCCATGCACACGGCGAACCGCTTCCCGCGCAGGTCGTAGGTGCGGGTGCGGCCGTTCCAGACGCCCTCCATCCGGCGCTGGGCGTCGCACAGCGAGATGAACTTCTGGAGCAGCTCGGGGTTGGTGTGCTGGATGTCGTCCAGGTAGAGCAGGACGTTGTTCCCGCATTCGAGGGCGAAGTTGATCTTCTCGACCTCTTGGCGGGCGGTCGCGTTCGGCGCGTCGGCCGGGTCGACCGAGGACGTCTCGTACCCCAGGGACGGGCCGTTGACCTTGACCAGGAGCATCCCGAGCCGGTCGGCGACGTACTCCATGAGCGTGGTCTTGCCGTAGCCGGGCGGGGAGATGAGCATGAGCATGCCGGACTGGTCGGTGCGGCGCGCGTCGCCGGTGCCCGCCCCGATCTGCTTGGCGAGGTTGGAGCCGATGAGCGGCAGGTAGACGTCGTCGATGAGCTGGTTGCGCACGAACCCGGCCATGACCTTCGGCTTGAACTCGTCGATGCGCAGGCCGCGGCGGTGCGCCTCGACGATCTCGCCGCGGCGGCCCTGATAGGCGCGGTAGCCGGGGACGGTCACCGTGCGGAAGCGCGCGGTGCGGGTGAGGAACTCGTCCAGCCGCAGCGGCAGCGCGCGGCCCTCGACGCGGGCGTGGGTGCCGAGCAGGCCGGTGACCTCGCTGACCAGTTCGGCCGTGACCTCGTAGGAGTCGGCCTCGGCCAGCAGCATCCCCAGCGCCTCGGGCAGGTCGTCCGCGCCGAAGCGGTCGGCGTCCGCCCCGGTGCGGGAATCGCCGCCGCGCAGGAACGCGTCGAGCCAGTTCCAGGCCAGGCCCCACTGCGAGTAGAGGTCGCCCTCCAGCGCCCGCAGGTCCTCCGCGAACGCGGCCTTCGCCTCCCGGCCGATCTGGCGCTCGAACGCGGCCAGCAGGTCGCGGGCGCGCCCGGAGGCGGCGAAGGCGCCGGTGCCCGCGAGCTCCTCGGCGAGGTACTCGGCGGCGAGGCCGGTCTGCGGCCGGAGCTTGAAGTCGAAGTGGAGCGCGAGCCGGGAGTCGTCGAGGAACGCCGCGATCTCGCGGTCGAGCTCGTCGACGAGGCCGGCCATCGCGTCGGGCCGCCCGAAGGTCTCGCGGACGCGCGCCAGGGAGCGGGCCTGGGAGGCGAGCCGCTCCCGGTCCTCCTTGGGGACGCCGTGGACCCAGTACAGGCGGGCGGCCGCGCGGCACTCGGGCGTGTAGCGCAGCGTCCCGGCGCCGGAGTGGAGGCGCAGGACCTCGGCGAGGATCGCGGCGGCGTCGGCGTCGTGGACGCCGCGCTCGTAGCCCTCGTCGTAGCGTTCGGCCGCGGCGGCGGCGACGAAGCGGGGCAGGTCGGCCTCGGCCAGGAGCCGCGCCGCGCCGTGCTCGTGCAGGAGCGAGGCGGCCAGGTGCTCGGCGCGGTAGACCTCGGGGTTCTCCGAGACCAGGAACTGGCTCCAGTACGGCTTCGTGTCCGCGAAGGCGGGGTCGTCGACGACGTGGCGGTAGTCGGTGCCGGTGAGCGAGAACGCGAGCGCGTCTCCCGAAGGCACCAGTGTGAGGTCGAGCGGCTGGGTGTTGACCGGGATGCGGTGCTCGCCGAAGCGGATCGCGTCGCCGTCGAACAGGTCGAGCTGGTCCTGGAGGGCGCGCCCGGCCTCCTGGCGGGCGGCCTGGATGCGGCCCTCGATCTCCTCGGCGCGGACGGTGTCGTCGAGGTCGCGCAGCTCGGCGATGACGCGGCGCAGCCGCTCGACCATCGGGTCGGTCGCGAAGTAGGTGTTGACCTCGTCCAGCGAGGTCAGGCTCGCGCCGCGGCGGGCGACGGCCTCCAGGATGCGGTCGGCCGAGGCGGCGAGCCGCTCGGCGCGGCGGGCGGCCTCGTCGAGCAGGTTCTGCTTGCGCGAGGAGAACGCCTCGTAGACGTCGGTGCGCTTGTCGGCCAGCTGGGTGAGGAAGTCGTCGAAGTCGGCGAAGCGGGTCTCGAGGTTCTCGACGGTGAGCAGCAGCCGCCCGAGCTGCTCGTCGCAGTCCGCGGGCGTGTTCGCGGCGGCGAGCCCGGCGGTGACGGCCTGCCCGAGCAGGGCGAACTCGGCGGCGAACTCGGCGCGGCCCTCCCCGACGGACAGTTCGCGGCGGCGGGCGGCGAGGGTGGCGCGGGTGCGGTTGACGGCGGCCAGGACCTCGGAGACGCGCCCGAGGATGGCGGTGCGGACGGTGGCGTCGCCGATCTCCAGGGTGGAGACGACCTCGGTGAGGGTCTCCAGGCCGTGCTGGCGGCCGTCGAGGTCCTCGACCAGGGGGGCGGACTCGGCGACGGTCTCGATGCCCTCGGCCCGCTGCTCCAGCTCGCCGATCTCGGCGAAGTAGGGCGCGAAGGCGTCCTCGCGTTCGAGGAAGGCGACGGCGCGCCTGCCGGTGCCGTCGAGGCACTCGGTCAGGTCGGCCTCCATGCGGTCGATGCGCCCGGTCTCGACGTAGCGGACGTCGCGGAGGGTGACCAGGCGGCCTTGGGCGCCGCGCAGCTCGGTGAGCAGCACGACCCATTCCTCGGCGGACTTGGGGGCCTCGCCGCGGGCGCGGCGCAGCAGCTTCAGCGTGTCGGTCTCGGCCTGCGCGAGGGCCTTGCCGGCCTCGGCGGTGAGCTCGGCGACGGTGGCGTACTCGTCGAGGACGGACTCGGCGGTGTCGCGGACGCTGCGCAGGGTCTCGTCGAGGCCGAACAGGCCCTCGTCGCCGAGCCACGGGTAGTCGTCGAGGCAGCGGGTGGCGGCGGCGATGAGCGCCTCGAACACGGCCTGGCCGGGCTCCATCTCGCGGACCATGCGCGCCACCGAGAGCGCGTCGGAGACGGCGCGGACGGCCTCGGCGTTGCCGATGCGGTGGATGGGCGTGTCGCCGCTCTCGCCGGCGGCGGCGTGGGCCTCGGAGACGAACGGGGTACCCCACACCTGCACGGGGTGGACGCGGGTGGCCTGGTCGCCGGTGAAGCGGAAGGCGACCAGGGTGCCGTCGTCGAACAGGGAGTAGCCGTGGACGGTCATCGGCGCCGCGACTTCCTTGCGGATGACGTTGTACGGCAGCAGCAGCGAGCGGCCCTCGATCTCGTGGTAGAAGACGAAGAGGACGTCCTCGCCGTTGGGCGAGCGGACGACGCGCTTGAAGCGCAGGCCCTCGGTGTCGTGCTCGAAGGTCTTGAGTCGGCCTTCGTTGAGGTAGTAGCCGCCGGGGAAGATGACCCCGTGGTCCTCGGGGAGGCGGCGGCAGGCCGCGCCGATCGCGTCGGCGCGGTGGACCTCGCCGGTGCGGCCGTTGTAGATCAGGTAGCGGGTCTGCGTCTCCTTGTAGGGCAGGATGCGCAGCAGGATCAGCGGTCCCACGCGGGCGTAGGCGATCGCGGCGTCGGCCAGGGACTGGAGGGGCTCGGCGACGGGCTCGGAGAAGACGCCCTCGCCGCTCTCGGTGTTGTCCTCGACCTTGACGGTGAGGCTGCCGCCGACGCATTCGACGAAGATCTCGTCCTCGATGGACACGTGCGGGTGGCGGCCGGTGACGTGGTCGTCCCGGGTGGTCTCGGTCCACTCGAAGTCGTAGGGCTCGGGCCAGGTGTGGTCGGCCTCGCCGCGGGCGTCCATGTACTCGGCGGTGCCGTCGGGGCGCAGCTGCCAGCGCATGACGCGTTGGTCGGCGTGGTTGTCGCCGATGCGGAAGACGGCGAGGAGCCGGGTGTCGACCTGGCGCACCTGGAGCAGTTCGGTGGAGCGGTAGTACCGGTACATCTCGGTGAAGTCGGCGGTGAAGCGCTCGTCGTCGAGGACGTGGCCGCCCTGCTCGACCTCGGTGAAGGAGAACGTCGCGCTCGCGCCGTCCTCGGCGTCCTCGCGCTCGAACCGGTGGACGGCGAAGACGTCGCACACGTCGGTGTGCGACTTGAGTCCCATATGGACGTTGTAGCCGAAGAGCAGATGGCCGCCGACCTGCACCATGTCGCGCGGGACGCAGTTGTTGGCGGTGCGGATGCGGCTGGTGCCCAAGAGCTTCAGCTCGGTCGAGCCGAACGCTTCGGTGCGGGCGGCGTTGAGCGCCTCGGACCGGGCGGTCAGCTCGGCGGCGAAGTCGTCGAGGCGCCCCGACAGGACTTCGTAGGTGCCGGCATC
>DASTYG010000048.1:0-86696 GCA_035765105.1 Glycomyces sp. | reverse complement strand
GCCGGTGGGCGCCGGGCGCGGGGCGACGGTCGGGCAGTGGCGCGGGGCGAAGCTGCCCTCGGGCCTGGCCTCGGCCACGCTGCGGCTCGGGGAGCTGGTCGTGAGCGCGCTCGCGGCGGTCAACGCCTTCGGCGAGCCCGGGCCGCTCGACCGGAGCCTGCTCAGGCCCGAGGGCTTCCCCGTCGGGTTCGGCCGCAACACCACGATCGGGGTCGTGGCGACGAACGCGCTCCTGGGCAAGGTCGAGTGCCACCTGCTCGCGCAGGGCGCGCACGACGGCCTGGCCAGGGCCGTCAGCCCCGTCCACACGCGGATGGACGGCGACGCGTTCGTGGCCGCCGCCACCGGGAAGGTCGCGGCCTCGCCGGACGTGGTCCGGGCCCTGGCGGCCGAGGCGGTCGCCGAGGCGATCGGCGCGCTGGGGCGGGGTTAGGCTGCACGGCGTGATCCGTCTCCGCGCCGCTTCGGCCGTTCCGCTCCTGCTCGCCGGGGCCCTCCTGGCGGCGGCCGGCTGCGCGGGCGCCGGGGCCGGGCCGGCAGAGGAGGCCGACGCCGAGGCCCCGGGCTGGGTGTACCAGCTCACCGGCTACGCGGACGGCGGGCTCGACGAGCTGGCCGCCGCCGAGCAGGGCGTCGCGGTGATCGACCTGGCGCGCGACGGCGGGGAGGACTACTTCACCGCCGAGGAGATCGGCGCGCTGCGCGACTCCGGCAAGGACGTCTACGCCTACTTCACGATCGGCTCGATCGAGACGTACCGGCCCGAGTACGCGGCGGTGGCCGGGACGGACCTGGTGCTCAACCACTGGGACGAGTGGCCCGACGAGTACTTCGCGGCCTACTGGGACCAGCGCTGGTGGGACCTGGTGGTGCGGCCGCGCCTGGACCGGGCGATGGCGGCCGGGTTCGACGGGGCCTATCTCGACGTGCCGGGCGCCTACGAGGAGATCGACCTGGCGCTGGTCCCCGGCGAGGACCGGGAAAGCCTGGCGCGCAAGATGGTCGACCTCATCGCGGCGATCGACGCGTACGCGGGGGCCGAGCGGCCGGAGTTCCGAGTACTGCCGCAGAACGCGCCGGAGCTGCGGGAGCTGCCCGGGTACATGGAGTCGATCGACGGGATCGGCGTGGAGGACCTGTTCTTCATGGACGCCGACGAGCCGTGCGAGGCCCCGTGGTGCGCCGAGAACCTCGCGCACGTGCGGGCGATCGCCGCGGCGGGGAAGCTGGTGCTGGCCGTGGACTACGCGGTCGAACCGGCGAACGCGGCCGAGGCGTGCGCGCGCTACGCGGCGGAGGGCTTCACCGGCTACGTCACGACGGTCGGGCTCGACGGGATCGATCCGCCCTGCAACCACGGATAGTGTCACTGTAGGCACGTAGTGTTGAAGTGGGGGGTTCCCTGGTGTCCGTTTCACCGGGACACTCCCGAAACATCGCCGCCGCATACCCTGGCCCCGCGCACCGAACATCGATATGCTCACGCATATAAATTCGCCTATTCACATCTCGAAAGAATATGGAAACAACAGTTCCATTGCCGCATGAACCGCTGTAAGCTCGGCGCCACCGCACAAATGCCTTTAATCGTGAGGTACCCATATGATCGATCTCTCGGGTCCGATCGTCACGACCTTCATCGCCTACCTGCTGCTGATGGTCCTGGTGGGCGTGTGGGTCTACAACCGCACCAAGACCCTCTCGGACTTCGCCCTCGGCGGCCGCAGCCTCAACGCCCCCACCGCCGCCCTCTCCGCCCAGGCCTCCGACATGTCCGGCTGGCTCCTCATGGGCCTGCCCGGCGCCATCTACGCCTTCGGCATCGGCGAGGCGTGGATCGCCGTCGGCCTCGCCGCGGGCACCTACCTCAACTGGCGGTTCGTCGCCCCCCGCCTGCGCACCTACACCGAGCGCGCCCACAACGCCATCAGCCTCTCGGCCTACCTCGAATCCCGCTTCGAGGACCGCACCCACCTGCTCCGCGTCGTCTCGGCGCTCATCATCGGCGTGTTCTTCACGATCTACGTCGCCTCCGGCCTCGTCGCCGGAGGGCTGCTCTTCGAGCAGATCTTCGGCGTCGACCCCACGCTGGCGATCACCGTGGCCGTCGTCGTCATCGTCGCCTACACCTTCCTCGGCGGCTTCCTGGCCGTGTCCTTCACCGACTTCATCCAGGGCCTGCTCATGTTCCTCGCCCTGGTCGTCGTCCCCCTCGTCGTCGTCGGCGCCCTCGGCGGTTTCGACGCGCTCTTCGGGGACGTCGAGCGGACCCACCCCGACCTGCTCAACTGGTTCGCGGAGCCCACCTTCGAAGGCGGCGCCTGGGGCGACGGCTCCGGGCTGTCGTTCGTCTACATCGCCGGGCTCCTCGCCTGGGGCCTGGGCTACTTCGGCCAGCCGCACATCCTCGCCCGCTTCATGGGCATCCGCTCCGCCAAGGACGTCCCCACCGCCCGCCGCATCGGCACGACGTGGGTCCTGATCACCCTCGCCGCCACCGTCCTCATCGGCCTGGCCGGCATCGCCTACTTCGACGAGCCGCTCGACAACCCCGAGACGGTGTTCCTCTCGCTCACCCAGGAGCTGTTCAACCCGTGGATCGCGGGCATCCTGCTCTCCGCGGTGCTGGCCGCGATCATGTCCACCGCCGACTCGCAGCTGCTGGTGGCCTCCACCGCCGTCACCGAGGACTTCTACCGCCGCTACCTCCGGCGCGCGGCCCGCGACGCCGAACTGGTGTGGATCGGCCGCGGCGCCGTGGTCATCGTGGCCGTGATCGCCTACGCCCTGGCGCTCCAGGGCGGCACGGTGCTCGACATCGTGGCCTACGCCTGGGCCGGGTTCGGCGCGGCGTTCGGGCCGATCATCCTGCTGTCGCTGTACTGGTCGCGCATGACCTGGCTCGGCGCCCTCGCGGGCATGCTCGCCGGGGCCGGGACCGTGATCGCGTGGGAGGCGCTCGAATCGCCCGGCGGCGTGTACTCGCTGCTGCCGGGCTTCGCCGCCGGCCTCCTCGCCGCCTGGGCCTTCGGCCTGGCCGGACGCCGCCCCGAACGCGAATGGATCGGCGCCTACCACGAGGAGGACGAGGCCGAAACGGCCGCTCAATAGGACTTGCGCGCCCGCTTCATCTGGTACATCGCCTGGTCGGCGGCCCACAGCGTCTGCGAGGGGTTGCCGCCGGGCACCAGTCTGGCCCACCCGATCGAGACGTCGACCGGCGTGCCGGGGACCGAGTACTCCCAGTTCTCGGCCGCCACTGCCACGCGGATGCGCTCCGAGACCGCCTCGGCGTCGTACTCGCCCGCGCCGGGCAGCACCAGGATGAACTCGTCGCCGCCGGTGCGCGCCAGCAGGTCGCCGCCCCGCACCACGCTCGACAGGAGCGCCGCCACCCGCTGGAGGATCGCGTCGCCCGCCTGGTGGCCGTGCGTGTCGTTGACGGCCTTGAAGCCGTCCAGGTCGAGCACCGCAATCATGCCGTCCCCCTCGACGTCGGCGAGGAAGGCGTCCAGGCGGCGCCGGTTCGGCAGCCCGGTGAGGTCGTCGGTGTTGGCCCGGTCGGCCCAGCCCGCGGCCGCCTGGCGCAACTGGTCGTGGTCGACCAGCGCCGCGGCCGAGTCCAGGTAGATGGTGTGGAACTCGTTGATCTGCTTGTAGAGCGCGTACGTGGTGGCGTGGGCGGCCAGGATCGACTCGGCGTGGTCGCCCTTGGCGACCAGCGCCAGCGAGCGCAGGTGCTCGGGCTCCATCACGCCGATCGTCTCGTCCCCTATCTCGCGCTCCTCCAGGGTGCTCAGCGCCTCGTTGCCGCGGCCCTGGGCGATGAGCCGCGAGGCCCGCGCCAGCGCGCGCAGGTCGAGCGCCTCGGCGGAGGAGGTGGTCGGCGGCAGCATCTGCTCGACGGTCCAGCGCTCGGAGAAGCCGAGGAGGCTCAGGCGGGCGAGCGCGTAGTGGATCCATTCGAGTTCGCGCTTGTCGAGTTCCAGCAGGTGGGGTTTGACGCGGCGCAGCTCCTTGCTGAGCAGTCCGATGCAGGCGTGCGGGTCGCCGGTGTAGTAGCACAGCAGGGCCTCGCGGACGCGGATCTCGACGCCTTCGACCGTGGAGCGGGGGATGCCGATGCGCTCGGCGAGCATGTGGCACTGGTCGAGGGCCTCGGCGGACTGCTGCTGGTAGCCGCAGTTGCTCATGACCACGGCGAGGTCGTACCAGGCGTCGACGGCGGCCTGGCTGGACTCGTTCATCGAGCGCAGGGCGCGCCGGGCGAGCACGAGGTGCTGGGCGGTGAAGTGGAGGGATTTGACGTGGTGGTGGTGGTACCAGGCGGCGAGGGCGTGGAACTTGCCGGTGAGCCGGTAGTCGCGGCAGCGGCGGACGGCGGAGTTGGCCTGGTCGAGGGTGGTGGGGATCTTGGCGATGGCCCGCTGGTTGATCTGGCCCTGGAGGATGAACAGCCATGCCTGGGCCCGTCGCTGCGCGGTGGCCGCGTTGTAGGCGATGGTGGTGGCCCAGTCGACGGCTTCGGCCACCCTCCCCAGCCCCATCAGCGAGCGCAGGCGTCGATATTCCTCGACATAATCACGCGCAGGTGTGGTCTCCCTCCATGGCGTCACAGCACTATCCTGCCACCCCGCAGCGGATATATCTAGTGGCGGCGATCGCTTTCCAGCCGGTCAGGCGGCTCGATGCGCCTGAGCGCGAAGCGTTCTGTGCGCTCTTCGGACACAGGGCGGGCGGCCCTGGCTGGGCGTTCGCGGCGCACTCGGCCGTGCGGGGTCCGTTTCGGCGTTACAGTGAGGCGGGCGCGCCTGTTCTCGGAGGGAAGGGGTGGGGACTTGTGCTCGAAAACGCACGACGGGTTCACCGAGCTCGTCGAGTGGCCCGGTGACGCGCCGGCCCCGGCGGACGTCGCGGCCGCGGCGGCGCGGTAGGAGGGGCCGTGGCCGAGCAGACCTCCGCGCCGGACGCCGGCCCGTGCACCGGGTGCGGCGACGCGCTGGCGCCGCGGCCGGACTCGCCGCTGCGCTGCCCGTCCTGCGGCACCGAGCAGCACCGGTGGCCGGGGCGGCGCGTCGTCGACCGCGACTGGGCGTCGGTGGCGGGGGCGGGCGGGCCGGAAGAGCTGGCGGCGCCGTTCGCGGTGGACCGGGTCGGCGCGCAGCGGGCGCTGCGGGCGTGGGTGCGGGGCCGCCGGTTCGCGCCGCGGCGGTTCAAGCGCCTGGACCGGGGCGAGTCGCTCATGGGCCTCCACCTGCCGTACTGGGTGTGGGAGGCCGAGACGTGCTCCTATTACTCGGGCGAGCGCGGTCATCACCGCTGGCGGGTGGACGGGGCGGGGCGCCGGTTCCGGCGCACGCGCTGGGAGGCGGCGGCCGGGACGGTGGCGCACTCGTTCACCGGCGTGGCGGTGCCCGCGACGACGCGCCTGCCGCGGCGGCTGCTGCCCGAGCCGGCGCTCGAAGGGGCGGCGGCGGCCCGGCCGGAGGACCGGCGGCACGCCATGCCCTCCGATGTGGATCCCGAAGTGGGGCTGGCGGAGGCGAAGCTGCGGATGGACGAGCTGGTCGGGCGCGAGGTGCGGCGCGGCATCGGCGGCGACGAGCAGCGGGTCCGCTCGATCGACACGGAGTACGCGGCGCTGGGGTACCGGCTGCTGCTGGTGCCGGTGTGGCTGTCGGTGTACGCCGCCGGGGGCCGGTCGCGGCAGGTCGTGGTGTGCGGGCGGACCGGGCGCGTCGCCGGGGAGCGGCCGCGCAGCGCCGGGAAGGTCGCCGCCGCCGTCGCGTTGCCGCTTATTGTGACGCTCATCGCGTTGGTATTCCTCTTTTCTCCGGTTTAGTCTCAGATCGACCCCCATGACGAGCGGAGCTCGTTTTCGCGGACGCGGCGGCATGTTCTAAGGTGCTGGAACGGTGCAACCCCACCACCGGTCCGCGCGTGTTCTCCGCAGACAACGAACCCCTGGGAGTGGTAAGTGAGCGAGCCGATCAAGCACGCGGCCCGAGCGTCGTCCCCGTGGTGGGCGAAGGCGATGGTGATCGCCGGCGCGATGGTGATGGTCATCTCCGGCGGCGGCGCGCTCGCCGCGCAGATCAGCCTGAACCTGGTGAACAACTCCGTCCGGACCGAGAACCTCCTGGGCGACCAGCGCGTCGAGGTCGAAGAGGGCCAGGACATCACCGGCCCGCTCAACTTCCTGGTGCTGGGCACCGACCAGCGGGTGGGCGACGAGGGCCTGGCCCGCACCGACGCCGACATCATCGTCCACGTCAACGAGGAGCTCACCGAGATAAGCCTCATCTCGCTCCCGCGCGACCTGCTGGTGGAGATCCCCAGCGGCGTCCCGGCGCAGCAGACGAAGCTCACCGAGGCGTTCGCCTACTCCGAGGACTGGGGCGAGTCGTTCCAGAACACCGCCGAGACGATCACCCACCTCACCGGCGTCACCTTCGACGGCGGCGCGATAGCGAACTTCGAGGGCTTCCTGGACCTGGTCGAGGAGCTGGGCACGATCGAGCTGTGCCTGTGGCACGAGATCACCTCCATCCACACCGACATCACCTATGACGAGGGCTGCAACCGCTACGACAAGGACAGCGCCCTCGACATCGTGCGCCAGCGCTACGTGTGGGACTGGGACGAGGACTACGAGAACGGCACCTGGGGCGACTTCGGCCGCCAGAAGATGCAGCAGCACGCCATCAAGCAGCTCCTGGTCGAGGCCAAGGCGCAGGGCTACCACACGAACCCGACCAAGGCCGTCAACCTGCTGGAGAGCTTCGGGCAGTCCCTCACGCTCGACCTGGGCAACTACAAGCTCACCGACATGATCACGCAGATGGCCGACATCGACCCCAACTCGATGATCTCGATCGGCGTGCCGTCCACGGCCGAGGACATCAACGGAACCTCCTATGTGGTCACGCACGAGGGCGAGGAGCAGATCGCGGCCGAGGCGCTGTACCAGGCGATCAACGACGACACGATCGCCGAGTGGATCTGCCAGTACCCCGAGTGGACCAGCGGCGACACGAAGCCCGACTGCACCACCGCCCCGGACACGACCGGCGCCGACGGCGCCGGCACCGACGGGACGGACCAGGCGGACGAGACGGCCGCGGGCTGACCGTCCCGCGCCCGCACAGCTCCATAGCGGAAGACCCAAACGGCCGCCGCCGCTGCCCGAACGCAGCGGCGGCGGCCGTCGCTCCGCTCCGGCGCGCGGCCCCGCCCGCTTCGGCCGGGTGTGCCACAGCGCTTCGGGGCGTGGCCCGCGCGATCGGCGCGTCTCCGCCGGCCGGGCGCGTTTGCAACTCCCCTCGGCCTTCGGGGCGTTATACATACCGGAAGGCGCCGACGAGGGGGGCAGATGGGAAAGCACGGCGGGGCACCGTGGTGGGCCCACATGATGCTGTACGCGGGCGGTCTGACCACGGTCGTCGCCGGGGGCGCCGCGGCGGTGACCCAGTACGGGCTGAACGCGGCCAACACGGCGGTCGAGCAGGAGGACATCCTCGGCGACGTCCAGGCCGAGTTCGACGCCGACGACCTCGAAGGCCCGCTCGACATCCTCGTGCTCGGCGTCGACGAGCAGGGCGGCTCGACCCGGTCGGACACCATGATCATGGTGCACGTCAACAAGGAGCTGACCGAAGCCACGATGATCTCGCTGCCGCGCGACCTGTGGGTGTCGATCCCCGACTGCGGCCCCGGGTGGGGCGACGGCCCCTGCGAGTTCAAGCTCAACCACGCCGCCTCGATCAGCGACGACTGGACGGTCACCCGCCGGAACGTGGTGGCGACGATCGACGACCTCACCGGCGTCGAGTTCCACATGGCCGCCACCGCCAACTTCAACGGCTTCCTGGAGATGGTGGACCTGGTCGGCGAGATCGAGCTGTGCCCGCCGCACGAGATCACCTCCATCCACACCCGCGAGGTCTTCCCCGCCGGGTGCGCCCGCTACGACAAGGACGAGGCCCTCGACCTCGTCCGCCAGCGCAAGGGCTGGGGCAACGCCGACTACCCCGAGGACTGGGCGAAGGGCTGGGGCGGCGACTACGGCCGCCAGAAGATGCAGCAGCAGGCCATCAAGTCGCTCCTGCTCGAAGCGAAGGCCCAGGGCTTCCACAAGGACCCGGCCGCGCTGACGGAGCTGCTCAACGGCTTCGGCGATTCGCTGACGCTGCAACTGCCGCAGGGCGTGACGGTGACGGACCTGGTGGTGAGCCTGCGCGACATCGATCCCAGGAGCATCGACACCGTCCAGGTGCCCTCCTCGCCCGAGGACGTCTACCTCGACGGCGAGAAGGTCTCGATCGTGCGGACCCACGAGGGCGAGGAGCAGGCCGCCGCCGACGCCCTGTGGGAGGCGCTGCGCAACGACACTGTGGACCAGTGGGCGGCCCTGCACCCCGAGTGGGTCAAGAACGACGCCTGAGCCGCCGCCCGGCGGCTCCGGTTCAGCCGTTGGGCAGGATCACCGCGCGGCCCCTGATCCGGCCCTCGTGCAGCCGCTCGTAGGCGCGCGGCGCGTCCGACAGCGGGTACGTCTCCACCTGCACGCCGATCGAGCCGTTGCGCGCCAGCTCGAAGACCTCGATGAGCTCGTTCCGGGCGCCCCAGTAGGGCGCCCTGACCGCCACCTCGAACGGCAGCGCCCCGAAGCCGACCGGGAGCGTGCCGCCGCCGATGCCGACGAGCACCACGTCGGAGTCCACGGCCGCGCAGGCGCCCGCCGTCGCGACGGTGGGCGGCGCGCCGACGCAGTCGAACACCGCCTGGGCGCCGACGCCGCCGGTCATGTCCTTGACCTTCTCGGCCGCCTTCTCGTCCGACATGACCGCCTCGTGCGCGCCGACCTGCAACGCGAGCGAGAGCTTCTCCTCGTTGACGTCCAGGGCGACCACGCGCGCGGGCGTGAGCGCCCGCAGCAGCTGCACGGCCACGTGCCCGAGGCCGCCGGTGCCGATGACCACGGCGGTGCTGCCGGGCGTCAGCTTCGGCAGCGAGCGCTTGATCGCGTGGTAGGGCGTCAGGCCCGCGTCGGTGAGCGAGACGTTGCGCACCGGGTCGAGGCCGTGCAGCGGCACCAGGAACCGGGCGTCGGGGACGATCATGTACTCGGCCATCGCGCCGGGCGAGCCGAGGCCGGGCGGGTTGATGCCGAGTTCGGCGGCGCGCAGGCAGTAGTTCTCCTCCCCCGCGGCGCATTTGACGCAGCGCCCGCAGCCCTGCGGGCCGTAGACGGCGAAGGATTCGCCGATCGAGACGCCCTCGACGCCGTCGCCGATCGCGGCCACGGTGCCGGCGCCCTCGTGCCCGAGGGTGAGCGGCAGCTCGTACGGCAGTTCCTCGGCCGACCAGGACATGACGGTCGCATCGGAGTGGCACACGCCGGCGGCGGTGACGCGCAGCAGCACCTCGCCGGGCGCGGGATCGGGCGTGGGGACGTCGACCACGACGGGGGCCGTGCCGATCTCGCGGTATTGCAGCGCCTTCATGACCATGGCCTCCTGGTGGTGAATCGCGTCGGTCGGTGCGGCGGACAGGCTCACCGTAACAACGGGCGCGGCCGGTATGAGCGAAGTTCGTGAAAGCCGCAGTGGTGACCGAAAACCGCGCCCCGGCACGGCCGCGACTCTAGGCTCGGGGCGTGGGCGAGACGGGTGCGATGAAGTCGGAGAGCGTGGTCACCGTCGTGGTGGCGGCGCTGATGAACCTCTCCATCGCCGTCGCCAAGCTCGTCGCCGGGGTGGTCTCGGGTTCGGCCGCGATGATCTCCGAGGCCGCCCACTCGGCGGCCGACACCGTCACCCAGGGGATGCTGTACGCGGCGCTGCGCAACAGCGCCCGGCGGCCCGACGAGGTGCACCCCTTCGGGTACGGGCGCACCGCCTACCTGTGGGCGGTGCTCGCCGCGGCCTGCACCTTCGTGGCCGGCGGGCTGTTCTCCATCACCCACGGCCTGCACTCGATGGAGTCCGGGGCCGAGACCGACTTCCTGATCTCCTACATCGTGCTCGCGATCGCGTTCGTGCTCGAAGGCGTCTCGTTCCTCCGCACGGTGCGCCAGTTGCGGGCCGAGTCGCGCCGCTGGTCCACCCGGCCGGGCAGGCTGCTGCGCGTCACGCCGGACACGACGCTCAAGGCGGTGTTCCTGGAGGACGCGGCGGCGCTGACCGGCCTGCTGGTGGCCGCGCTCGGCTTGATGCTCACCGAGATCACCGGGGAGGCGTTCTACGACGGCACGGCCTCGGTCCTCATCGGCGTGCTGCTGCTGGGCGTGGCGGTGAGCCTGGGCCGGGCGAACATCTCGCTCCTGGTCGGCCGGTCGGTGCCCCAGCGGCTGCGGACGATGATCCGCCAGGAGCTGGAGGCGGCCGACGACATCACCGGCGTCGGCCAGCTCCTCACGCTCTACCTGGGGCCCACCGAGGTCCTCGTGGTCGCGCGCGTGGACTTCCGCGACGAGGCCACCGGCGCGGCGATCGAGCGGACCGGCAGGGAGGCCGAGGCGCGCCTGCGCGAGCGCTACCCGTCGATCCGGTACGTCTTCCTGAGCCCGTACGGGCCGTCCGACGATCGGCTCTCGCCATGAGGCCGCCGGTCGCACAGCACAGGTGGAGGTGAGCGATGCCGGGAGTGGTGATCGCGGGGGGCTGGGGCCTGCTGGCGGGCTCGGCGCTGCTCATGGGCGCCCTGGTCGGCTACCTGGTCCGCGTGCCGCCCAAGCTCATCGCCGCCGTCATGGCCTTCGGCAGCGGCGTGCTGCTCTCGGCGGTCTCGTTCGAGCTGATCGCCGAGGCGCACCGGCGCGGCGGCCTGCTGCCGACGACGCTGGGCGCCCTGGCGGGTGCGCTGATCTACACGGGCGCGAACATCGCCCTGGCGCGGCGCGGGGCCAGGCACCGCAAGCGCTCGGGCTCGCAGCAGCCCTCCGAGCCCGACCAGCCGGGGTCGGGCTCGGCGATCGCGATGGGCGCGCTGCTCGACGGCGTCCCCGAGTCGATCGTCATCGGCGTCAGCCTGCTCGGCGGGGGCGGCGTCGGCGCCGCGACGGTGGCGGCGGTGTTCATCAGCAACGTCCCCGAGGGCCTGTCGAGCGCCTCGGGCATGCGCCGGGCCGGGCGCGGGCGCGGCTACGTCTTCGGCATGTGGGGCGGGATCGCGCTCGTCAGCGGCCTGGCCGCGGCGGCGGGCTACGGCCTGCTCGGCGGCGTCTCGGGCGGGGCGATGGCCGCGATCACCGCGCTGGCGGCGGGCGCGATGCTGGCGATGATCGCGGACACCATGATCCCCGAGGCGTTCGAGGACGCCCACATGTGGATCGGCGTGATCACCGTCGTCGGCTTCCTGGCCGCGTTCGCCATCTCGCAGGCGGAGTCCTGAAGCGCGTTCCGTCCGAACAGCACCAGCGCGGGCGCGCCTTCACTCGGGTCCCGGACTCCCCACCCGGCATATCGTCGAACGCAGGTTTCAAAACCAGCAATCTTCGCAGACCCATGCCATAGACATGCATTGCCGACAGAACGATCAGTGTCGTATATGCGACGGAACATATCGCGCGCCAATACGTTTAACCATGGGATTCACCGAGCCGGACGGTCGAAGCCGGCCCCGGATCCGCAGCGCCGCGACCGGCACCGCGCGCCGCGTTCATGCAGGAGACACACCGCTGTGCCACTATCGGTAACGAGATTCGCACTCCAGATCTCGGCCTTCCTGTTACGCCAAAAAGGAGTATTCGACGTGTCGTCATTGCGAAGAAGCCGGATGGAGCTGGGCAAGTTCCTCGCCGTCCGCCGCAGCCAGATCGCCCCCGAAGCGGTCGGCCTGCAATCGGGCGGGCGCCGCCGCACCCCCGGCCTGCGGCGCGAGGAGGTCGCCATGCTCTCCGGCGTCGGGCTCTCCTGGTACACCTGGATCGAGCAGGGGCGCGCCAAGAACGTCTCCGCCGAGATCCTCACCGCGATAGCCGAAGCGCTCCTGCTGGACGACGCCCAGCGCTCCTACATCATGGAGCTGGCCGGCAAGCCCGCCGCCGCCCCGGCCCCAAGCCCGCTCCCGGACGACCTGCCGGTCGCCGAGAACGTCGTCGAGCACTGGCAGCCCAACCCGGCGTACGTCCTCGACGGCCTGTGGAACGTCATCAGCGCCAACAAGTCCGCCCGGCAGCTCCTCCACCTCGCCCCCGGAACGTCGAACTACCTGGAGAACTTCTTCTGCTCCCCGTGCGTGCGCACCAGCCACCTCGACTGGGAGCGCCAGGCCGCCGCCACCGTCGCCCGCTTCCGCATCCAGTCCGGCCCGGCCGCCGAGGACCCCGAACTCAACGCGCTCATCGAGCGCATCACGGCCCGCTCGCCCGAGTTCAAACGGCTCTGGGAGGACTTCATCCTCCGCGAGGACTCCTGCACCGTCCAGAACCTGGTGCACCCGCACCTGGGCGACCTCGCCTTCACCCGGACCACCCTGGCCTTCACCTGCCAGACGGGCCTGACCCTGAACCTGCTCATGCCCGCGCTCGACTCGCACACCCAGGACAAGCTCGGCGAGCTCGACGGCGCCCGCGGGTACCGCCGCCCCTTCGCCGCCTCCAGGACCAAGGAAGGAGCGGGCTCGCGATGACCGAGACGACCCGCTGGAACCGCCGCACCGCGAAGGGGTCCTGCGCGCCCAGGACGCGGGTGTGGGCGAGGTAGAGCCCGGCGAGCTGGGCGCTGAAGAGCATGACGTCGATCGTGCTCAGGTGGGGCGGCTGGGCCCTGGTGCCCTTGCGCGACCAGTCGGCGGGCAGGTGCAGGCCCGCTTCGGCCTCGATGCGGCCGCAGCCGGGGTCGACGGCGATCTTCCGCAGCGCGTGGGCGACGCGCTTGAACCCCTCGCCGAAGAACCGGGTCTCGCGAGGACCGAGCTCTTCGTCTATTGAGGCCAGAGGAGAGGTGGATGTGATGGTGCTCGATGGCATGGAAGGGTTCCTTTCGCTATGCCCGCCCAGTGGGGTGGGCGGGCGGCTGGAGGCGGCGCCGGGGCGAGCGCCGCCTGCCGCGCCGGTCAGGCGCGTTCTGCCACCACGGCGACCTCCTTGTCGTCATCGGTGGTCGTCTGGTCGGTGGGCCGCTTGAGGTTCAGCGCCACCAGGGCGGTCAGCGCCACCCCGGCCCCGATGGCCCAGGTCGCCACGAGGACGCCGTCGGTGTAGGCGGCCGGGTCGGCCGCGTCGCCGCCGCCGGTGGCGGCCGCGATCGCGATCAGCGCCGCCAGGCCCACCGCGCCGCCGATCTGCTGGCCGGTGGTGGCGATGCCCGAGGCGATGCCCTGGTCCTCGCCGGCGACGCCGGTCGTGGCCGCGGCGAACATGAGTGTGAAGACCATGCCCTGGCCCAGGGACAGCACCACCAGCGGGCCCGCGAGCACCGCGTAGGAGACGCCCTGGCCCAGCACCAGCGCGAGCGCGACCGTGCCGACCGTGCCGAGCGCCAGGCCGACCAGCAGCCCGTTGCGGATGCCGATCGCGGTGGCGGCGCGTCCGCCCAGGACGGTGCCGATGAGCACCGATCCGGAGGGGACGATGAAGGCCAGGCCCGTCGCCCAGGCGCTGTAGCCCTCCACGGACTGCCAGAACTGGGTCAGGAAGTACGCCAGCGCCCCGAACGTCGCCATGAACAGGAAGCACACCGCCGAACCGCTCGACAGGTTGCGGTTGCCGAACAACCGCAGCGGCATCAGCGGGCCGCGCGAGCGCGCCTCGATGAGCAGGAACAGCCCCAGCAGCACCACCGCGGCGGTGAGGATGAGCAGGGTCGCGGGCGAGGTCCACCCGGCCTCGGGCCCCTGGACCAGGCCGAACACCAGCAGGATGGACCCGGCGGTGCCGATGACCGCGCCCGGCAGGTCGAAGCTGCCGCGGGAGGTGCTCGCGCCTCCCGGCAGCAGCGGACCGGCGGCCAGCATCGCGGCGGCGGTGAAGACCACCATGACGTAGAAGACGCCCTGCCAGCCGAACAGCTCGGTCAGCAGTCCCCCCAGGAGCGAGCCGAGGACCATGCCGAAGCCGCCCGCCCCGCCCCATACGGCCAGGGCCCGGTTGCGCTCGGGCCCTTCGGCGAAGCTGGTGGTCACCAGCGAGAGCGTGGCCGGGGCCAGGAACGCGCCGCCGATGCCCTGGACGGCGCGGGCGGCGATGAGCATCCACGGCGTGACGGCCAGGGCCCCCAGCAGGGAGGAGCCGGCGAAGAGCACCAGGCCCAGGATGAACATGCGCTTGCGTCCGAACAGGTCGGTGGCGCGACCGCCCAGCAGCAGGAATCCGCCGAACGCGACCGCGTAGGCCGAGACGACGAGTTGCAGGTGCTGGGAGCCGAAGTCGAGGCTGCGGCCGATCTCGGGCAGCGCCACGAACACGATGTTGTAGTCGATCGCGATGATCATCTGGGCGAAGGCCAGGAGCGCGAGAACGGCGCCTCGGTGCGCCGGCCTCGGCGGGGCTTCGGTGGGCATGTCGGGTCCTCTCTAGAACTTTCGGTCAGTAGCGCACCGCGTACGACAGTCGCCTCAGCAGCGACTTCCGGCGCTGCGCCTCGTGGAAACGGGCGTCGGCCTTGAGGTCTTCGATGTCGGCCCGGACTCGGTGCCGGGCCTCCTCAATGGCCTGTTCGATCGGGACGACGACGGGCATGTCGAACTCGCCGACGATCCGCTCGATGCGTTCGGGGATGGAGCCGCCGATGACCCGGTGCGGGATGCCCATGTCCTTCAGGGCGTCCATGAGGAGGTCGTCGGACAGGCGGCGGAAGGGCTCGGACACGGGCCGGTGGCCGTCGGGCTCCATGTCGAACTCGACCGGCAGGTGCACGTAGGCGTCGTAGATCCGCTTCGCCCGCGCGCGGGTGATGTCGCCGAGGGTGTCGGTGTAGCGCTGGTAGAACCGCTTGACCGGCAGGCCCATCACCTGCTTGACGGCGCGGAACCACCACGTGGCGCCGGGGTTGATGCCCACGCGCATGCGGGCCTCGAAGTAGACCCACTCGTGGAAGACGCCGCCGTCGGAGATGAACGGCCCCGGCCCGGCCTCGTTGTGGACGCGCTCCTCGAAGCGGCGGAGCCCGAGCTTGACCAGCTCCATCGCGCTGAGCTCCATGACGGTCTTGCCCGGGACGAGGTCGACCAGCAGCTCGCGGGAGGTCTTGGCGTGGGTGCGGGGGAGGCCGGTGGCGATGGCGAGCGCCTCGGTGGTGGTGGACTTGCCGGTGGAGTAGGTGCCGGAGATGGCGAGCTTGAGGTGGGGGTTGTCCTTGAACGAGGGGAGGGGGCGTTCCGCCATGGCTGCTCCTTAGGGTTCGGCAGAGCGGGTGGAGGGGGTCGGTGCGGTTCAGCGGTCCGCCGTCGCGGCGGTCGGCGCGGGGAGGAGCGCGAGGGCCTGCGCGGCGCGCTGCCCGGCGTCCCCGCGGAGGGTGTGGCGGACGAGCCCGAGCCGGTCGACGGCCTCGGTCAGGAGCGCGTCGGTGAGGAGCCGGAACGCTTCGCTGACGGGCGGTTCGGCGTCCCGCAGCGGGAACTCGACGGGCAGGTGGAGGACCGCGTCGTAGGCCGTGCGCGCGTGCTGCCGCGCGAGGAGGCCGATGTGGTCGGCCACGTCCTCGTAGGCGGCGGTCGCCACGCTGCGGCGGACGTCGCCCAGGGAGGCGAGGTCGCGCGGGTAGGAGCCCGCGACGAGGCGGACCTTCGCGTAGATCCACTCGTGGAGGATCGAGCCGTCCGAGACGAACCCGTCCGGGGCGGCCGCCTCCGCGCGGACGCGCTCGGTGTACCGCCGGACGGTGAGCTGGAGGAGCTCGCCGGGGGTCCAGTCGTGGACCGGCTTGTCCTCGCCGCCGAGGGGCGCGGCCATGGCCGCGCCGTAGGCCACGGGGAGGCCGGTGCGCTCGGCGAGGAGGCGGGAGAGCGTCGTCCGGCCCGAGCCGTAGGAGCCGACGACCGCGATTCTGGGCTGCATGGGCACAAGTGTCGGCACGCCGGGAGACCGCTACCAGTGTTTGACGACGGTGTTGTCAGCGCCAACAGGATCGGCGGCGCGAGCCGGGTGTGTACGCCGCGGGCCCGGGGGTACCCGGTGACCGCCAAGCGCGGACCGCGCGCGTTCCACGACGAAGAGGAGGATGTGCCTTGAGCAGCATCACCGAATCAGTCGACGTCCAGGTCCCGGTCTCCACGGCCTACAACCAGTGGACGCAGTTCGAGACGTTCCCGGCGTTCATGGAGGGCGTCGAGGAGATCCGGCAGGTCGACGACACGCACACGCACTGGGTGACCAAGGTCGGCGGGGTCAAACGGGAGTTCGACGCCACCGTCACCGAGCAGCACCCCGACGAGCGGGTGGCGTGGAAGTCCGACGGCGGCCCCACGCACGCGGGCGTCATCACCTTCCACCGGCTCGACGAGGACACCACGCGGGTCACCGCCCAGATGGACATCGACCCCGAGGGCTTCGCCGAGAAGGTCGCCGACAAGACCGGCGTCCTGAACCGCCGCGTCAAGGGCGACATGCAGCGGTTCAAGGACTTCATCGAGCAGCGCGGCCACGAGAGCGGCGCCTGGCGCGGCGACGTGCCCCCGCCGGGCACCGCCCGCTGAGCCGGCCCCGATCACGGCGGCCGGGGCGAGCGCGCCCCGGCCGCCGCGCCCCGCCGTCCGCCCGCGAAGACGCTGCGCCCCGCTCGCCTACCCCGCCGCGATGAGGCCCGGATACGTTCCTGAGCTGATGCCGCCGCGGCCCGGCGCGCCCACGATGGGGGCATGGACGACCACATCGTGTCGACCGACCGGTTGACGAAACGCTACGGCGGCCGCGCGGCCGCCGACCGGGTGAGCCTGACCGTGCGCCGCGGCGAGGTCTACGGCTTCCTCGGGCCCAACGGCGCGGGCAAGACCACGACGCTGCGGATGCTGCTGGGCCTGGTCAGGCCCGACGGCGGCACGGCGCGCGTGCACGGCCTGCCGCCGGGCAGCCCCGGGGCGCTGCGGCGCACCGGCTCCCTCATCGAGGGGCCCGGCTTCTTCCCCTACCTGTCCGGCCTGGAGAACCTCCGGGTCGTGGCCCGCTACCGCGGGCTGGGCCGCCGAGAGGCCGAGGAGGCGCTGGAGCGGGTGGACCTCGCCGAGCGCGGGAAGGACCGCTTCCGCACCTATTCGCTGGGGATGAAGCAGCGGCTCGGCGTCGCCGCCGCCCTCATGGGCCGCCCCGACCTGCTCGTGCTCGACGAGCCCACCAACGGCCTCGACCCGGCGGGCATGGCCTCGATGCGGCGCCTGATCCGGGACCTGAGCGGCGAGGGGCAGACCGTGCTGCTCTCCAGCCACCTGCTGGCCGAGGTGCAGCAGTGCTGTCACCGCGTCGGCGTCATCGTCGGCGGCCGGATGTCCTTCGAGGGCACTGTGGACGAACTGCGCGGAGCCCGGGTGCTCCAGGTGCGCGCCGAGCCCGGCGACCGGGCGGCGCCGATCGTCGCGGGCGCGGCGGGATCCGATGTGGAGCGTTCCGGGGGCGAGCCGACGGTCCTCACTGTGGACGCCGCCGGGGTCGACGTCCCGGCGATGGTCCGCGAGCTCGTGGCCGGCGGCGTGGACGTCCACGCCGTGGCGGTCCGGGAGCGCTCGCTCGAAGCGGTGTTCTTGACGATGACGGAGGCGCGGCGATGAACGCATGGACCGACAGCACCAGGGCCGAACTGCGCAGGCTGATGCGCTGGCCCGCGACGTGGGTGCTCGGGGGCATCTGGATCACGCTCCTGTTCGCCTTCGCGTACGCCTTCCCCTACATCGCCTACCGCACCGGCGACCCCGACGCGTTCCAGGGCGGCCCGACGGCCGAGATCCTGGCCTCGATGCTGCCGCAGGCGGCCCCGGCGACGCTCATCCAGGGCACGCCGATGTTCGGCGGGGCCGTGGTCATGATCTTCGCGGCGCTGGCGGTGGGCAACGCCTACGGCTGGGGCACCTGGAAGACAGTCCTGACGCAGGGGCCCGGCCGACTCGCCGCCACCGGCGGCACGGTCGCGGCGATCGGCGTGTGCGCTGCGGGGGTGGCGGCCTTCAGCACCGTGTTCACGCTCGGCCTGTCGAGCCTGGTGGCCGTGGTGGAGTCGCAGGAGCTGGTGTGGCCCGACTGGGGCGACATGGCCGCCTCGGTGGGCGGGACCGCGCTGGTGCTCGGCATGTGGGCCGCGGGCGGCGTGCTCTTGGGAGTGCTGACGCGGGGACCGGCGCTGAGCGTCGGCCTGGGTCTTCTGTGGACGCTCGTGGTGGAGAACCTGCTGCGCGGGGTGGCCCGGTTGATCGACGGCCTCCCGGCCGTGGTCGACCGGCTGCCCGGCTCCAGCGCGGGTTCGCTCGCCGGGGCGCTCAGCTCGGCCTCGGCGGAGGCCGGGGACACGCCTGGCGTGCTCGACGCGCTGTCCGGGCCCGCCGCCGCTGGCATGCTGGGCGGCTACACGGCGGTCTTCCTCGTGCTGGCCTTCGTCCTGGTCGAGCGGCGGGACGTCGTCTGAGGCTCGGCCGCCCCGCGCCGTTCAGACCGCCCCGGCGTCGTGGGCCAGGAGCGCGATCTGCGTGCGGTTGCCCAGGCCGAGCTTGGTGAGGATGCTGGAGACGTGGGCCTTGGCGGTGGTGACGCTCATGGCGAGTTCGGCGGCGAGTTCGGCGTTGGAGCTCCCGCGCCCGATCGCCAGCGCCACTTCGCGTTCGCGGGGCGTCAGCTCGGCGAGCGCGGCCTGCGCGCGCTCGTGGGCGCCGGACTGGGCCACGGTGCGCGCCATCAGGCGCCTGGTGACGTCCGGGGAGAGGATGGGCTCGCCCGCGGCGACGCGGGCGACCGCGTCCGCGATCCGCCCCGGCGGGGTGTCCTTGAGCAGGAAGCCGCTGGCGCCGACGCGCAGGGCCCGCAGGACGTTCTCGTCGGAGTCGAAGGTGGTCAGGACGATCACCTCGGGCGGGCGGGGGCGATCGCGCAGCCGCCGGGTGGCGTCGATGCCGTCCACATTGGGCATGCGCAGGTCCATCAGGACCACGTCCGGCGAGTGCGCGTCGGCGGCGGTGACCGCCTCCCGGCCGTCGGCGGCCTCGGCGACGACCCTGATCGCGGCGCCGCCGGGGGAGGCGCCGTCGAGCATCATCGACAGCCCGGCGCGCACCAGCGCGTCGTCGTCGACCAGGAGCACGCGGATCACGCGGGCCATGGTAGCCGGGCCCGGAGGCGGAAGCCGCCGTCGGCGGCACCGTGGTCGAGTTCGCCGCCCGCCAGCCGGACCCGCTCGGTGAGCCCGACCAGACCGAGGCCGGAGCCGTTCGCGTCCTCGGCGGGGCGGGGCGGCAGCGGGTTGCGCAGCTCGATCAGCAGGCGCTTCCCGGGTTCGCCGCGGAGCGCCACGTCGACCGGGAGGCCGGGGGCGTGCTTGCGCGCGTTCGTCAGTCCTTCTTGGAGAATCCGGAAGGCGGTGCGGCCGATGGACACCGGCACCGCCGCTTCGGCCCGCTCGTCGTCGAGGCGGATCGTCTGGCCGACGCGGCGGGCCTCGCCGAGCAGCCGCGGCAGGTCGGCGAGCGTGGGCACGAGCCCTTCGTCGTCGGCCGCGTCGTGCTCGCGCAGCAGGCCGATGACCTGCCGCAGCTCGTCGAGCGCCTCGTGGACGCCCCGGCGGACGATCCCGGCGGCCGCGGCGAGCTGCTCGGGCGGGGCGTCGGGGCGGTACTCCAGGGCCCCGGCGTAGGTCGAGACCAGTGAGAGGCGGTGGGCCAGCACGTCGTGCATCTCGCGGGCGAGTTCGCGCCGCTCGGCCTCGCGGGCCTCGGCGACGCGGCGGCCCTGCTCGGCCTCGGCGCGGTGGGCGCGCTCGCGCAGCGACAGCAGCAGTTCGCGGCGGGAGCGGGCCAGCGCGCCCCAACCGAGGAGCGCGCCGTAGGCCGCGACGTCGAGGATCAGCCACCATTCGTAGGAGATGGCGGGGTTGGGGTGGACCAGCCCCTGGACGGCGTGCGCGGCGGCGCCGAGGCCCGCGAGGGCCGCGGCGAGGGGGAGTCTGCGGCGCTGGGCGACGTGGAGGACTCCGGCAGTGGCGGCCGCGGTCGCGATCGGCGAGAACGCGGCGAGGACTGTGGCGGCGAGCGTGCCCGCGACCGGCCGCCACAGCTGCGTCAGGGCGGCGGCCACGCTCAAGGCGGCGACGGCGACGTCCAGTGGGCCCGCGGGGGTGCCGGTGAACAGCGCCAGCACCGTCAGCGCCCCGATGATCAGGACGACGGCGGTCGCGTGCGGGAGCATCGGCTTCGGTCGCGTGAGCATCGGGCCAGGTTAACGCCGGGTCCGGGCCGCGGACACCTACCGAAGTCGGGGGCGGGCGCGCCGGGAGGAGGGGCGGGCGCCGCCGTCCGACCGATGCGGCGGCCATGCCCCGCCGTCAAGACTGACCGGCATGAACATCAAGCGCAAAAGATTCGTCATCACCGTGATCGCCGCGCCCGCCGCGGCCCTGGCCCTGTGGACGCTGGCGGTGCCGGTCGGCGGCGTGGACCTCGTCGCGGCCTCCGGCGGCGGGGCGACCACGGTCGGTCCGGCCGCGACGGCGGTCGCGACGGCGGTGGCCGGCCTGCTCGGCTGGGCGTTCCTGGCGCTCCTGGAGCGGCTCACCGAGCGCTCGGACCGGATCTGGGTGATCACCGCCCTGGCCGTGCTCGCCCTGTCCGTGCCGCTGGGTCCGCTCGGCGGCGAGGGCGCCGCCACGGTGGCGGTCCTGGCCGGGCTGCACGCGGTGGTGGGCGCGGTCCTCATCCCGGGCCTGCGCGGGAAGACCGTCCGCTGAGCCGATGTCGTACCCGGGCGATACGGTCGGGCCTCCTACGGAAGGAGGCCCGACGTGGCGGCGAGGATCGATCTGACCTTCGACTGCGCGGACGCGGTGCGGTTGGGCGAGTTCTGGAAGCTGGCCCTGGGGTACGTGGACGAGCCGCCTCCGGCGCCGTTCGCCACCCGCTTGGAGTGGCTGCGGCACCACGGCGTGACCGAGGACGACCCGAGCGAGGGCGCCTGGCTCTGCGACCCGGCCGGAGTCGGCCCGCGCCTGTCGATCCTGCGCGTCCCCGAACCGAAGACGGCGAAGAACCGGCTCCACATCGACATCCGCGTCGGCGGCGACGGCACCGCCGAGGAGCGGTGGGCGCGGATCGCCGCGGAGGCCGAACGGCTGAAGGCGGCCGGAGCGAGCGTGGTCGACGAGGCGCCCGGCCACCACATGGTCATGGCCGACCCGGAGGGCAACGAGTTCTGCGTCGCCTGAGCGCCCCGGGAGGAGGCCCGGGAAAACCGGTTGCCGTTCCGGGAAACCCCGGCCAGGGTGAAGACCATGCACGACGAGACGGGCGCAGTGACGCCGGGACGCCCGCTGGCGCTGGTCACCGGGGCGGGACGGTCGGCCGGTATCGCGGCCGCAGTGGTCTTGGAGCTGGCGCGGCGCGGCTGGGACGTGGCGTTCACGTACCTGACCGCCTATGACGAACGGCGGCCGTGGGGAGCCGAACCGGAGGCGCCCGCGGCGCTGCGGCGGCAGGCGGCGGCCGCGGGAGCGGACGCGTTCGCGGTCGAAGCGGACCTGAGCGACCCCGCCGCGCCGGCCGAGCTGTTCGACCGTGTCGAGCGCGAGCTCGGCGAGGTCACCGCGCTCGTGCTGTGCCATTGCGAGTCGGTCGACTCCGGCCTGCTCGACACCACGGTGGCGAGCTTCGACCGGCATTTCGCGGTCAACGCGCGGGCGACGTGGCTGCTGGTGCGGGAATACGGGCGGCGGTTCCGCGGCCCCCGCGGCAGCGGGCGGATCATCGGCTTCACCAGCGACCACACCGTCGGCAACCTCCCTTACGGCGCCAGCAAGGGCGCGATGGACCGGATCGTGCTGGCCGCCGCCGACGAGTTCGCCGAGCTCGGCGTGACCGCCAACGTGATCAACCCCGGCCCGAACGACACCGGCTGGATGACCGAGGAGCAGAAGCGGGGCGTGGTCGACGCAACTCCCCTGGGGCGCATCGGCGTACCGCAGGACTGCGCGAACCTGGTCGGCTTCCTCTGCTCCGAGGAGGGCGCATGGATCAACGCCCAGCTCCTCTACAGCAACGGCGGCATCGCATAGCCCAAGGCGACGCGACCCTATTTCGGAATCGATTCGCCATCGAGCGGGCGGCGTCCACTTCGTCGTGCCGGAATCGCAGCCTGGCCCGCCCACCGATCGCCTCATCGGCCGGGGAACGGCCGTCTCGGTCATGTCCGGTGTTCGTCGAAGGCGTCGACCAGGGTGGCGGCCTCCGACGCGGCCGACCGGGCATAGACCTGATCGAACGCGTACGTGCTCGACAAGAGCGCACCGAATACCGCTGACCTCCGCAGCGACACCGAAAGCGATGACGAACCGCATTCGCCTCGACACCATACGTTGCGATAACTGTGGTAAATTCCTGTAATCACGCAATGACGCGACTCTCCCCCGCGAGCAGAGGAGTCACCTCGTGCCTGATCCACCCGGCGAAGGCGGCCGGTTCGCCGCCGATCTTTACGAGCTGTACGAGGTCGCCCGGAACGACCTTCGGCCACTGGCAGAGCAGTACAGTGGATACTCCGCAGAGGTCGATCGGACGACCGCCTTCGACTTGGATCCCACTGCCGTGGCGGGCACCATGTCCAAGAACAATGGGATCTTCCGCTCCGGTTCGGCGCTCTGTACCCTTCGCGACGAACTCCAATACGCCTTTGCCAAGAGCAGCGAGAACATCGAAGCGGCTGCCGTGGCCCTCATCGACGTCGCAGAAGACTACGCCGCCGCGGACGAAGAGACGCAGTCCGACTTCGACGCGTTCATGGCCGAAGGATTCCCCGACCGGGAAACGCCGGAACCCCCGTCCTCCCCGGTCTACCCCGACGAAGACCGGTACCGCGACGGGCCGGCCCCGAAAGACTGAACCGCTCCGTCCAACACGACCCCTGGAGCCGAGTCGCGATGACAGCCCCTGGCACACCCGAAGAACTCGAGCAAGCCCTCTACGATCTCGCCGTGAACATCCACGAGCTCAGAGCGCTCGAAGCCGCCATCAAAGCCTGGGGGCCCATTGCGGCCGCCGCGGCGGCGGTCGGCACCGGCATTCCGTTCACCGCCTACTACGAGGCCGCGAAGGAGCAGGAGGGTGCGGTGATCTCAAGTGGGGACTATCCGGACCTGAGGAGCATCCCCGACTTCTGCCGGAACGTCTACAGTGTCGATGCGGAGCAGTTCGGGAGCGCCGCCGAACTCCTCGATGCGGTGGCCATGGACATGGCGGACCTCGAAGGGGCGCCTGGCAATGTGCTCAACAAGATCGGCGACTGGTACGGCGAGGCGGCCGAAGCCTTCGAGGAGTACTTCGCGGGATACCGCCCCGCTCAGATGCGGCAGGCGGAGATGTTCGCGGCAGCGGTCAACGCGTGCGCCTCGTTGGAGGCGATGGCTACCACTGCCAAGGAGGCGGTCTCCAGTCTTGTCGAGGGCGCGAACGCGCTCACAGCCGAGATGATAAAGGTCTACTGGGAGCAGCAGAAGGCCATGCAGCACACGGTGTCCATCGCGGTGCTCGGCGTGGTGGCGGCGGGGCTGAGCGCGGGTGCGGCTACGGGGGCACTGGCCGTCGTCGGAGCGATCGGCGGCGGCGCGACAGGGCTGGCGGGGAGCATGTACTCCTTCCACTTGTCCGAGAATCAGCTGACCGCGAAGGATCTGGACTCCCTGCTGGACGACCTGAGCGCGAGGTTCAGCGAAGTCGAAACCGCCTTGAGGAGCGCGGACGACGAGATTCATGCGGGCATCGAGGCGGTCCGCAGCGAATGGAGCATGCGGGAAGTGGCGATGCCGACGCCTCCCGGAGCCGACGAGATCGACGCCGAGAGTTTCCATCATGAGTCGAGCCTTTAGCCGACCTTCCGGGTCGGCGAAGTGGAAGCCCGGCTCCAACCGGCGGCTCGTCCTGGTGGGGGCCATCCTGCTCGTCTTCATCGGGGCCCTCGGCTCGTATGAGCTGTACGAACGCTCACGGCTCGACTACCGCTTCGCTGTGCCGGAAAGCTGGTCGGCGACGTGCCTGGGCAGTACGGACACGGTGGCGGAGCTGCTGGAGTGGGACGGGGCGGAGGCGGGCGGCCCGGAGGTCTCGCGGCTCGAACCGTCGTACAACGCCTATCTGTGCCAGTGGCGATGGTGGGAGTCCAGCGCTGCGGGGGCGGAGGGCCAGGAACTCACGATCGAGATCGAAGTCAACGACGATCGTCCATACGGCCCCTTCGACCGATCGAACACGGCCGCGGACGGCTGGCGGACCGACTACGAGTCGCTCAGCGGTTGGGAGCACGGCACGTGCGTCGACAGGTTCCTGTCGAGCGCCGATGCCGCATACAAGTGCATCGCCTCCGAGGGCAATCTGCGACTCACCGTCTCGAATCGGAACCTCTCGGGAGACTCCGACCTCGACCCTGAAGTCTTCGGGCCCGAAGGAAGATCCATCAAGGATGTGACCGTGGAGATCGGAGAACTGGTGCGCCCGGTGTTCCGCGATTGAGGCGCATCGTTGACGAGTACTTCCACGACGCATATGCTCTCCGTCATTTCGGTGCGTCGCGCGTGTCGGGGGTTAAATTTCCGCTACTGGTGTGCAAAGATGCACCCACGCGCAGTGCGCGGACTCCAGATTCGGCAATTGAATATGGACCGGTGGGCCGCCTCTCTAGCTACCAACTCGTTTGGCGGCCCACCTTTCACACCTTGGAAGGAAACCTCCCATGGTCAGCGTCAGCCTACGCCAAGAACCCTCTCCCGCAACAGACCGAAACACCTCCGCCGCCGTCCTTCGACCCGTTTCGGGGACGCCCCTGTGGGCTCGGAACGACCACGCCCCCGGCGCGCCGAAACCGCCCGAAGGACCGCTCACGCCGCGCCTCCCGTCCACGCGGTCCACGCCTTCGGCGGCGTCCTGTGAGCCGCTCCCGCTACGCCCGCCCTGAGCCGCACCGCGTGCGGCGCTGGGCCTACGGGGCCTCGCGGAGCCAGACGGCCATCGTTCCCTTGCCGCGGTTGGCCCATGAGAAGTAGGGGACGGCGCGGATCGTCGTCGGCTCCATAGTGGGGCTTTCGGTAGTGTAGAGCGCCTCGTCCTCGCGGCGGTCGATGACGCCGTCCACGGTGATCTCGTCGAGACCGGTCGTCTCGTTGCGCGCCACCTGGAGCGCCGCGTCCGATCGGACGGCGAGCGCCGGGACGGGCGCGGCGTTGTCGACCTCCTCGGCGCAGTAGACGACGGGGCCCTTCTGGATCGCGGTCTTGCCCAGGACGGCGGCCACCTTCTGGTTCGCGCGCACCCGCTTGGGGGCCATGCCCAGGTCGAGTTCGATCGCGGTGCCCGGGGCCCAGTCGCGGGACAGGACCAGGTGGCCCCCTTCGGTTTCGACTTCGACCTCGCGGCCGTCGACGGTGAGCGCGGCGCTCTCGGCCCACTCGGGGACGCGCAGCCTGAGCGTGAAGGCGCCCTCGGCATCGAGGACGAGGCGGACGCGGCCGTCCCAAGGGGCGTCCGCGGTCTGGGCCAGGCGCACCGTCTGTCCGTTGTGGTCAATGCGGGCGGTGCCGGTGACGTAGAGGTTCACCGTCAGCCCGTCCGCGTCGGCGGTGTAGACGTAGTGCTCCAGCGAGGTCAGCAGGCGGGCGAGGTTCGGCGGGCAGCAGGCGCAGTCGAACCACCCCGAGCGCTCCACCGTGCCGTCGCTCGCAAGCGGATTGCCGTAGAAGTAGCGCATGCCGTCGGCCGAGACCCCGGAGATGACGCCGTTGTACAGGGCGCGTTCGAGCACGTCGATGTACTTCGCCTCGCCGGTGAGCAGGGCCATGCGCTGGGCCCAGAAGACCAGGCCGATCGCGGCGCAGGTCTCGGCGTAGCCGTCGGCGTCGGGCAGGTGGTGGGCGGGGCCGAAGCCCTCGATCTCGGGCAGGGCCCCGATGCCGCCGGTGACGTAGAGCTTGGTCGCCACGACGTCGTCCCACAGCCGCTCGCACACCTCGCGGAGCGTCCCATCGCCGGTCTCGGCGGCGAGGTCGGCCATGGCCGCGTACAGGTACACGGCGCGCACGGCGTGGCCGACGGCCTCGGTCTGCTCGCGGACGGGCAGGTGGGACTGGTTGTACCGCCGGTACCACTCGGCGCGGCGGTCGCGGTCGGCGAAGAAGTGCCCGAAGTAGCCCACGGTGCCGCGCCGCTCGCGTTCGCGGTCGAAGTAGTGCGGGAGCGTGCCGCGGTTGTCGACCAGGCGCAGCGCGAGGTCGAGGTAGCGGCGCTCGCCGGTGGCGCGGTAGAGCTTGACGAGGGCCAGCTCGATCTCCTCGTGGCCGTCGTAGCCGCCTTCGCAGGCGCCGCCGGGGCCGAACTCGCGGTCGATGAGGTCGGCGTAGCGGCGCACGATCTCCAGCAGCGTCGTCTTGCCGGTCGCCTCGTGGTGGGCCACGCCCGCCTCGATGAGGTGCCCGGCGCAGTACAGCTCGTGGGCGTCGCGCAGGTCGGTGAAGCGCTCGCCCGGCTTGACGACGGTGAAGTAGACGTTCAGGTAGCCGTCGTCCTGCTGCGCCCCGGCGAGCAGTGCGATCGCCTCGTCCACGGCCGCATCCAAATCGGCGTCGTGTTCACGGGCGAGCGCATAGGAGGCGGCCTCGATCCACTTGGCGACGTCCGACTCCCAGAAGATGTGCGGCTCGCCCTCGTCGCCGGGCCTCCAGGCCAGTTCGAGCGCCGCGAACTGGCCGCCGGTGCGCAGCTGCTGCTCCTGGTGGGGGATGGTCCCGGTGCGGACGGTCTCGCGGCGCGGCGCCCAGAAGGCGTCGTCGATGGTCACGTCGGGGATCGCCAGCGGGGAGCGGCGGGTGCGGGCGGTGGTGTCCACGGGTTTCCTTCCAGAGCGCCGACGGGGGGCCGCGCGGTGGGCGCGGGCTGAGCGGCACAGTACAGGGCGCCTCCCCGGATCGGCCACCCCCGGGAGGCGGGCGCCCTCGAACGTCGGCGGAGAGCGGCCTCGGGTTCGAACCCACCGGAGACGGCGACCGGACCGAACTCTTCCGCGACGTCATTGTTAGACGACACACCAACAGATCCGATAGGCTCGGCCGCCCTCCCGTGACGCAGTAGTATCGGCGTCGTCCCCGGCACCGTCCCAACGCCGTCTCGGTGCGATCTCGCCGCCTCTCATGAACGGTGCCGTATGTCCTCTGCCGCCCTGCCCGTCCTCCGCCGTGCCCGCTTCACGCTTCCTCGACCGGTGCTGCCGTTCCTGCGCACCGAGCTCCTCGCCGGACTGCTGGTCGCGCTCGCGCTGATCCCCGAGGCGATCGCGTTCTCGATCATCGCCGGCGTGGACCCGAGCGTCGGGTTGTTCGCCTCGTTCGTCATGGCCTGCTCGATCGCGTTCCTCGGCGGACGCCCGGCCATGATCTCGGCGGCGACCGGCGCGATGGCCCTGGTCGCCGCCCCGCTGGTCGCCTCCCACGGGGTCGGCCACCTGCTCGCCGCCACCATCGCCGCGGGCCTGATCCAGGTGGTCCTGGCGCTGACCGGCGTCGCCAAGCTCATGCGGTTCGTCCCCCGCAGCGTCCTGACCGGCTTCATCAACGCCCTCGCCATCCTCATCTTCATGGCCCAGGTCCCCTATTTCTGGGGCGAGAGCTGGGTCGTGTGGGCCTTGGTCGGCGCCGGGCTCGCGGTCATCGTCGGCCTGCCGTACCTCACCAAGGCGATCCCCGCGCCGCTGGTGGCCATCGCGGGCCTGACGGCCGTCACCATCGTCTTCGGCATCGCCGTCCCCGATGTCGGCGACCAGGGCGAGCTGCCCTCCGGCCTGCCCTGGGTCGCCCTGCCCGACGTCCCGTTCGACTTGGACATGCTCACGACCATCGCACCGTACGCCCTCGGACTCGCCGCCGTGGGGCTGCTGGAATCGCTCATGACCGCCAAAGTCGTCGACGACGCCACCGACACCCGCTCCAACAAGACCCGGGAGGCCGCCGGGCAGGGCATCGGCAACGTCCTGGTGGGATGCTTCGGCGGCATGGCCGGGTGCGCGATGATCGGCCAGACCATGATCAACGTCAAGTCCGGGGCGCGTTCCAGGCTCTCGACCTTCTCGGCCGGGTTCTTCCTGCTCATCCTCATCGTCGTCCTCGGCGGCCTCGTCGCCCGGATCCCCATGGCCGCACTGGTCGCGGTGATGGTGTTCGTCTCGGCGGTGACCTTCGACTGGCACTCGATCAAGCCGAAGACGCTGCGGCGCATGCCGGTCAGCGAAACCATCGTCATGGTGTCCACCGTCGCGGCGACCGTGGCCACCCACAACCTCGCCATCGGCGTCGGGATCGGCGTGGTCGTCGCCATGATCGCCTTCGCGCGCAAGGTCGCGCACCTGGTCAAGGTCACCAGCGTCACCGATCCCGACGGCTCGACCGAGGTCTACGCCGTCACCGGGCAGCTGTTCTTCGCCTCCAGCAACGACCTCGTGCATTTCTTCGACTATGACGGCGACCCCGGCAAGGTCGTCGTCGACCTGTCCGACGCCCACGTCTGGGACGCCTCGACCGTCGCGGCGCTGGATGCGATCACCGAGAAGTACGCCAAACGCGGCAAGGAGGTCGAGATCGTCGGCCTCAACCGCCCCAGCGCCGCCCTTCACGGGGAGCTCTCGGGGAACCTCACCTCGGCGCACTGATCGCCCGGCGCGGACGGACGCCGGGACCGGTCAGGAACCGGGCGCGCCGTCCTCGACGGCCGGTTCGAGCGCGGCGACCCGGTCGGCCATGTCGGCGGCGAACTCCTCGGCGCCCACCAGCTGCTCGCGCATCAGGGCGCACCTGGCGCGGGCGATCGCGTGGAAGGCGGCCAGGGTGGAGCGCAGGGCGGCGGCCTCGCCTGGCCCGAGGTCGTCGGCGTCGGCGCGGTCCAGGGCGGCGAGCAGGTCGCGGATCTGGTCCAGCGAGAGGTCGAGGGGCTTGAGCCTTCGGATCAGCCACAGGCGGCGCACGTCGGTCTCGGTGTAGAGCCGGAACCGGCCCTGGCTGCGCTCCGAAGGCACGACCAGGCCGACTTCCTCGTAGTAGCGAATCGTCCGCAGGCTCAAACACGTCCGCTCGGCCACCTCGCCGATCTGCATGAACTCGCCGCCGTCCATCGCCGCCCCCTCCGCGTCCGGGACCGCCACCTTACCGACCGGACGCCGTGCGCCACGGGTGTCGCTCCCGGCGCGAGTCTCCGGTTACAGCACAGTTCACCGGGGGTCTCCCGCGGGGCGTTACCATCCGCTCATGCACGTCTCATATGCCGGTGTCCGCTCCCCCGTCGGGAAGCCCGCCGCGGGAGGCCGCCGTTGACTGAGCGACGGTTTCCGCGCCGCGTGTTCGAGGACGGCGAGGAGCCCGACCCGCGGTTCTCGATGGCGAACGAGCGCACCTTCCTGGCATGGATACGCACCTCGCTCGCGTTCACCGCTGGGGGCGTGGCGTTGGAGGCGCTCGCGGTGCCGCTGCACGGCACGCTCCGGCTCGTCGCCGCGCTCGTGCTCGTCGCCACCGGGCTCGTGCTGCCGGTGCAGGCGTGGGTCGGCTGGGCGCGCACCGAGCGCGCCATCCGCCTCGGGCGGCCCCTGCCCGCGCCGGTCTCGCTGCTGCCGGTCGCCGTGGGCGTGACGCTCACCGGCGCGATCATCATCGTGGCCTTGGCGATCGGCCCGGGCCGGTGACGCGGGCGGGCGGGGCGCCGGGCCCTTGGGACAGCGGCTTGCAGATCGAGCGCAGCAACCTGGCGTGGCGGCGCACCGCGCTCGGGCTCACCGCCGCCTTGGCGCTGGCCTCGCGGTTCCTGACCGGGTCGCACCCCTGGGTCGGTCTGGTGCTGCCGCTCGCGGCCGTGGCCGCCGGAGGGGCCGTGATGGCCGCGGCCGCCCGCCGGTCGGGCCGGTTCGACCGGTGGCTCCGCGCCCGCGAGGCGGGCGAGGCGGTCCCCAAGGCGCCGGGAGGGCGGCTGCTGTTCACCGCCGCCGTCCTGGCCGCGCTGACCGCCGTGGCCGGAGTGTGCCTGGTAGTGAGCGGATACGGGCCGGCCGGTCCCTGAAGGCGCCCCCGCGCACTGCACCGAAGGCGTATTCCATTCGTTTTCCGTCGTATTCGGGAGGTAGAGTTCTCGACCGGAAGTCCAGCGGACACGCGGGAGCGAACATGATCGAGTTCGAATCGGTTTCGAAGACCTACCCGGGCGGCACCGCCGCGGTCACGGACTTCTCGCTCACGGTCCCCTCCCATCGCACCGTGGCCCTGGTCGGTTCCTCCGGATCGGGCAAGTCGACGCTGCTCCAGATGGTCAACCGCATGGTCGACCCCACTGGCGGGCGCGTCACCATCGACGGCGAGGACGTCGCCGGACGCGACCCGGTGGCGCTGCGCCGCTCCATCGGCTACGTCCTCCAGCACGGCGGCCTGCTGCCGCACCGGACCGTGGTGGACAACGTGGCGACCGTGCCGGTCCTGAGCGGGACGCCCCGCAAGCGCGCCCGCGCCGGAGCCTTCGAGCTGCTCGAACGCGTCGGCCTCGACACCGCGCTCGGCTCGCGGTACCCCTCGCAGCTCTCCGGCGGCCAGCAGCAGCGCGTCGGCGTCGCCCGCGCGCTCGCCTCCGACCCGAACATCCTGCTCATGGACGAGCCCTTCGGCGCGGTCGACCCGATCGTGCGCCGCGAACTCCAAGACGAGCTGGAACGGCTCCAAGCGGACCTGGGCAAGACGATCGTGTTCGTGACGCACGATGTGGACGAAGCGCTGCGGCTCGGCGACGAGGTCGTCGTGCTGCGCCGGGGCGGCGTGGTCGCCCAGCGCGGCTCGCCCACGACGATCCTGGCCGACCCCGCCGACGACTTCGTGCGCGACTTCATCGGCGCCGACCGGGCCGACCGGCGGCTCACCGTCGAACGGGTCGACGGCCGCGACGTGGCCGTGGACGGCACGGGCCGGCCCGTCGGGGTGCTCGACTCATGACCTGGCTGGCCCTGAGCTGGCCGTACGTGCTCGAACTGACGCGGGACCACCTGCTGCTCAGCGTCCCCGCGATCCTGTTGAGCGTGCTCATCGCCGTCCCCATCGGACGGCTGGCCTACCGGCGGCCGCGGCTCGGCGGGCTCGTGCTCGGCGCGGCGAGCCTGATGTACGCCGTCCCGGCCCTGCCGCTGCTCATCATCGTCCCGGCGGTCTTCGGCTTCCCGCTGCGCTCGGCGGCCACAGTGATCACCGCGCTCACGGTGTACGGGACGGCGCTGCTGGTGCGGACCGCCGCCGACGCCTTCGCGTCGGTCGACGCGGAGGTGCGCGCCGCCGCGCTCGCGGTCGGCCACTCGCCGCGCAGCGTGTTCTGGCGCGTCGACCTGCCCCTGGCGATCCCGGTGCTGCTGTCGGGGGTGCGCGTGGTCGCCGTCAGCACGGTCAGCCTCGTGACAATCGGCGCGCTCATCGGCGTGCCCGGCCTCGGCTCGCTGCTCACCGACGGGTTCCAGCGCGGCATCACCGAGGAGGTCATGGTCGGCGTGGTCGGCACGATCGCCGTCGCACTGGTCCTCGACGCCCTGGTGCTGGCCGCAGGGCGGGCGCTGACGCCGTGGACGCGCACGCCCCGGCCCCGGCCGTGGGCCTTCGGAGGTGCGCGATGAGCCTGCTCACGGACGCCTTCGCGTGGCTCGGCGACGCCGCGAACTGGCAGGGCGACGGCGGCGTCCCGACCCGGACGCTGCAGCACCTGGCGATCACGGCCGGCTCGGTCGGGGCCGCCGTCGCGGTCGCGCTCCCCGCAGGAGTCCTCATAGGGCACACCCGGCGGGGCGCAGGCCTGATCGGGGCCCTCACCGGCGCGGCGCGCGCGATCCCGACCCTCGGCCTGCTGACCCTCTTCGGACTCGCCTACGGCATCGGCCTGAAGGCGTCGGTGGTGGCGCTCGTCGTCCTGGCGGTCCCCTCGGTGCTGGCCGGGGCCTACGCGGGCGTCCAGTCCGTCGACGCCGCCACCGTCGCCGCCGCCAAGGCCGTCGGGATGCGACCGCACCAGGTGATCCTCCGCGTGGAGCTCCCCCTCGCCTCCCCGGTGGTCATCGGCGGCATCCGCGCGGCGACCCTCCAGGTGGTGGCGACCGCGACACTGGCCGCCTACATCGCCGACTTCGGCCTGGGCCGGTACCTGTTCGCGGGCCTGAAGTCCCGCGACTACGCGCAGATGCTCGCCGGGGCACTGCTCGTCGCGGCCCTGGCCCTGCTGCTGGAACTCGCCTTCGCCGCCGCGCAGCGGTACGCCGCGACGCGCCTGGCCGACCCCGCCCGCTCGGCCGGGCCGTCCGAAACCGACCGGGACGAGACCCGGACCGCACAGAAAGGCCCTCGACCATGAAACGACGCCTCCTCACGGCGGCCCTCGCGTTCGCGGCGCCCGCCGCGCTCGTCGGCTGCTCCAGCGACGACCCGTTCGACTCCGGGTCGGGCGGCGACGGCGAGACCATCGTCATCGGCTCCCAGGACTACTACTCCAACGAGATCATCGCCGAGATCTACTCCCAGGCGCTCGAAGACGCCGGGTACACCGTGGACCGCCAGTTCCGCATCGGGCAGCGCGAGGCGTACCTGCCGGAGATCGAGGACGGCGCCATCGACCTGTTCCCCGAGTACACCGGCCCGCTCCTCCAGTACTGGGACCCCGAGACCGAGGCGAACCTCGCCGAGGACGTGTACGCCGAGCTGGAGGGCGCCGTCCCCGACGGGCTGCGCGTCCTCGACCAGTCGCCCGCGAACGACCAGGACTCCTACACCGTCACCGAGGAGTTCGCCGCCGAGTGGGACCTGACCGAGATCGGCGACCTCGCGAACGTCACCGTCCCCCTGACGCTGGGCGCGAACTCCGAGGCCGAGACGCGCGCCTACGGCCCCGAGGGCATGATGGACGCCTACGGGGTCGAGATCGGCTTCACGCCCATCGAGGACGGCGGCGGCCCGCTCACCGTGAAGGCCCTTGAGGACGGGGACATCCAGCTGGCCGTCATCTACACCGCCGCGCCCGCGATCGCCGAGGGCGGCCTCGTCTCGCTCGAGGACACCGAGGGCCTCTTCCTGGCCTCCAACGTGGTGCCGCTGGCCAGCGACAACGTCGACGACGAGGCGGCGGCCGTCATCGACGAGATCAGCGCGAGCCTGGACACCGCCGACCTCGTCGCGCTGAACGTGCGCAGTGTCGAGGAGGAGCTGCCCGCCGCGGTCATCGCCGAGGACTGGCTCGCCGAGCACGCGAAGTAGCGCCCGAAGCGCGTTTAAGAACGCCGGATTCGGGCCAGTCGGAGTCAGCGGACGCGGCCCGGGTCGGGCCGCGCGGGACCGGGAGGGAACGGGGCGCATGAACGAGGTGGACCTGGTCGTGATCGGCGCGGGACCGGTGGGCGAGAACGTCGCCGACCGGGCCGCGCAGGGCGGCCTGAAGACGGTGATCGTCGAGAGCGAGCTCGTCGGCGGCGAGTGCTCGTACTGGGCGTGCATGCCCTCGAAGGCGCTGCTGCGCTCCCCGCAGGCCCTCCACGACGCCGAGGCGGTGCCGGGCGCGGCCGAGGCCGTGACCGGCCGGCTCGACGTCGCGGCGGTCCTGCGCAGGCGGGACGCCTTCGTGAGCGGATGGTCCGACGGGGGCCAGGTGGCGTGGCTCGAAAGCGCCGGCATCGAACTGCTCCGCGGACACGGGCGCCTCAGCGGCGAACGCGAGGTCACCGTGACCGCGGAGGACGGGACCGCCACGGTCGTGCGCGCCCGGCACGCGGTCGCGCTCGCCACAGGCTCGGTCGCGAACATTCCCCGCATCCCGGGCCTGCGCGAGGCACGGCCGTGGACGAGCCGCGAGGCGACGAGCGCGAAATCGGCGCCCGAGAGCCTCGCCGTCATCGGCGGCGGCGTGGTCGCGGCCGAGATGGCGGCCGCATATGCGGCCTTCGGCACCGAGGTGACCATCGTCGCCAGGAGCGGCCTGCTCGACGGCTTCGAGGACTTCGCGGGCGAGCACGTCGCCGAATCGCTGCGCGCCCAGGGCGTGACGATCATGACCGGCACCGAGACGCGGCGCGTCGAGCGCACTGGCGAGGGGGTCCGCCTGGAGACCGACCGGGGCGAGGTGCGCGCCGCCGAACTGCTCGTGGCGACGGGACGCTCCCCGGCGACCGGCGACGTGGGGCTCGAGCACGTCGGGGTCGAGCCGGGTTCGCGGCTGCGGACCGACGACACCCTGCTCGTCGACGGCTTCGACTGGCTCTACGCCGTCGGCGACGTCAACGGCCGGTCGCTCGTGACCCACCAGGGGAAGTACCAGGCCCGCGCGGCGGGCGACGTGATCGCGGCCCGCGCCGCGGGCCGTCCGGTGGACGACGCGCCGTGGGGCGCGCACGTGGCGACCGCCGACCACGGCGCGGTGCCGCAGGTGGTGTTCACCGACCCCGAGATCGCGTCCGTCGGCCCCACCGCCGAGCAGGCGCGCGAGAACGGCAAGAAGATTCGCGTCGTGGACTACGACCTCGGCGCCGTCGCGGGCGCGAGCCTGTCTCGCGACGGCTACAAGGGGGCGGCGCGCATGGTCGTCGACGAGGGGCGCGGCGTCATGATCGGGGCGACCTTCGTCGGCCCTGGAGTCGCCGAGCTGGTGCAGACGGCGACCACCGCGATCGTCGGCGAGGTCCCGATCGACCGCCTCTGGCACGCGGTGCCGGCCTTCCCGAGCATGAGCGAGATCTGGCTGCGGCTGCTGGAGGAGTACGGGCGCCCCGCGGGGACCTGAAGCCCCGGCGGGGCGTCACTGCGACGGCGGGTACCGGCGCTCCTGGAGCAGCCGGGCCAGGTGGACCGCGTTGGCCGCCAGCGTCTTGTTGGCCGAGTCGACGGCCGCGGGCGGGCCGTCCAGCTCGAGGTAGTCCTTCGGGTTCATCGCCTCGGAGTTCCAGTAGGTGCACCCGTTCGCGGGGATGGTGAAGCCGATGTCGTTGAGCGCCTGGAAGCAGTCGGCGACGATCTTGTGCGCGCCGTCCTCGTTGCCGACCACGGCCACCGCCGCGACCTTGCCGAACATGGAGGGGCGCCCCTCGTCGTCGGTCTCGGAGAGCTCGGCGTCCAGCCGCTCCAGTACGCGCTGGGCGACGCTGGAGGGGTGCCCGAGCCATGTGGGGGTCGACAGCAGCAGGAGGTCCGCTGCGAGGATGCGGGAGCGGATCGACGGCCACTGGTCGCCCCCGCCCATGTCGGTCTGGACGCCGGGGCGCACATCGTGGTCGACCACGCGGATATGGTCGCCCCGCACGCCGAGGCCGCTGAGCTCGGCGAGCACTTGGCTCGCGATCAGGTCGCTGCTCGACGGAGCGGGCGAGGGCTTGAGCGTGCAGATCAGGGCCAGGGCCGTCAGTTCACGGTTCATGCAGACCCATTACCCGGTGCCGTGCGGCTTAACCGGCGGCGCGCTCAACTCGATTCGAGCAGGCCGCGCGCGTAGGCGGCTTGACCGGTGTGCTGCTGGTTGTCATTGGCGACGCTCACGAGCCGCACGCCGAGCGTCACCGGCGGGTCCCAATCGGTGTCCACGACGCGGTCGAGGTCGGCGGCAGCGAGCGTCGCGACATAGGCGAGCGTGGCCTCGTGCACGGCGTCGTAGTAGGCGCGGAGCTCGGAGGCGGCGATGCCGCTGACCTGCGCCACCTGCTCGCTGGTGTGCCCGTAGCCGATGTCCTCGGGCGCGAGGGGCAGCGCGAACCGCTCATGCCACCCGTCCGCGATCCAGGTCTGCTCGCGCTCGGCGACACCGGCGACGTGGTCGTCCTGGACCCGCGCGATATGCCACACGAGCCACCCGATGGAGTTCGCCTCGGGCCCGGGGCGAGTGTCCAGCTCCTCTTGCGAAAGACCTTCGAGAACGGCGTGGACCTCCTCCCGCACCCGACCGAACGCATCCGCGAGGACTTCACTGACCTCCATGAGGGCTCCCTTCTTGACCGGCCGCAGAGGACCATCACACCCCTCCGAGCGGAACGACCGCCGACACCGCATTGTCCCAGGCCGACAAGCCCCGCGGCGAAGGATGAAAGCACCACTCGAAAAAGACCGACTGTTCTCAGGACGGCCCGAGAGGGGCCCGCCACCCTAAGGGGGCAGGGAACACATGCACACCATCCCCGCCAATCATCCCGCCACGAACTCATCCCCGCGGGTGCGGGGAACACCCAGCAACGGCACCGACACGGTCACCGTCGATGGGCTCATCCCCGCGGGTGCGGGGAACACGACCGGCGCCACAGCATCCCGTCCGCGGTCAACGGCTCATCCCCGCGGGCGCGGGGAACACAGCCAGGAAGATATCGGGCTGCACGCCCCCGTCGGCTCATCCCCGCGGGCGCGGGGAACACCCGTTCAAGCACACCCGCGTCATCCACCCTCTGGGCTCATCCCCGCGGGCGCGGGGAACACTCGACCGCGCACACCACACCCGACGACGTCGGAGGCTCATCCCCGCGGGCGCGGGGAACACAGAGACGCTGAGGGGCGATTACTCATCCCCCCAGGCTCATCCCCGCGGGCGCGGGGAACACCTGATTTTTCCTTTTTGCCTGGCAGCAAATTCAGGCTCATCCCCGCGGGCGCGGGGAACACCCGGAGATCAGGCCCGAGCGCATGGTGCCGCGCGGCTCATCCCCGCGGGCGCGGGGAACACACCGATTGCGCCTCGGACCGGTTCTCGATGTCCGGCTCATCCCCGCGGGCGCGGGGAACACGTCGTACCGGGGGCCGTTGCGGCGCACGAACCAGGCTCATCCCCGCGGGCGCGGGGAACACATGACCATCAAAACGACCCCGTGGCAGGACCTGGGCTCATCCCCGCGGGCGCGGGGAACACCCGGGCTACTCAAGAGCGATGGCCCCGAGGCAGGGCTCATCCCCGCGGGCGCGGGGAACACGCGTACCTGTTCTCGGCTGCGGACTTCGCGTCGGGCTCATCCCCGCGGGCGCGGGGAACACTTCCGCGACCAGTGGACCGCGGCCAAGCTGACCGGCTCATCCCCGCGGGCGCGGGGAACACTTTGCCGACATGACCACCGACCAGTTCCAGGCGGGCTCATCCCCGCGGGCGCGGGGAACACGCGTCCCGCTCGTTCCCCGAGACGTTCCACCAGGGCTCATCCCCGCGGGCGCGGGGAACACCCGGCCAACATCGAGGTCTCCGGGACGCGGGACGGCTCATCCCCGCGGGCGCGGGGAACACCGCCACAGCCGCCGCGCCTCTTTCCGTGCCTCGGGCTCATCCCCGCGGGCGCGGGGAACACGAGCACACCCAGGATGAGGCCGGGGTCGTCCAGGGCTCATCCCCGCGGGCGCGGGGAACACCCCGCACCATCAGCGGCGTCCCCGTTGGCACGGGGCTCATCCCCGCGGGCGCGGGGAACACGCGTACCTGTTCAGTGCTGCGGACTTCGCATCGGGCTCATCCCCGCGGGCGCGGGGAACACGCCGTGCTTCTGGGTGACCGTGACCGCGGCGGGGGCTCATCCCCGCGGGTGCGGGGAACACCGACCCGTCGACCGGGCCGCGCCGGGCCGACCCGGCTCATCCCCGCGGGTGCGGGGAACACACTCAGTCTTGACACCGGCGTCGAGGTCGAGGGGGCTCATCCCCGCGGGTGCGGGGAACACCGGATGAAGGGCACATGCCACTGGGTCGGCACGGGCTCATCCCCGCGGGTGCGGGGAACACACTTCTTGTCCTCGGGTCCTTAACCGCCGACCAAGCGAACGATATCAGTCACCATTATGGACATTTGTACATGCTGACCGCATCCCCACGCAGCCATACCTCTCATTTTCCTTTACCCCCGTACTTCCTCCGCTTCGATGCCTTGCTCCAGCCCGGCTTCAAGGTTCCGCCTCTGCGCTTCCCATCGGTCGGACGCCGCATCAAGGTGATGCCGTCGAAGTCGACCGGTTCCCAATGGTGATCGTGCGTCTCAAAGGTGTAACCCTGTTCGTTCCTGGTCTGGTACACCAGCAGTGCCCGCCCCGGCCCTGCCAGTTCGCGTACCTTTACCCAGAGCCGTTCCCTCACACGCCTGCTCAGCTTCCCCACGAAAACTCCCGCTGAGATCTCCAGCATCCACTGCGTCAGATGCCCACGGAGCCCTGCAGGACATGCCGTCAACACGATCACCGTCATCAGAACGGCACCTCCGGCTCGCCGTCCTCTCGGCCACCGTCATCTTCTGCGGCGTAGTTCGCTCCGCCGGAGACCTCCGTTCCGGACTCGTCCCACAGCTTGAGTTCAGCGGTCTGCATCCAGTAGTCCTCTTGCGTTCCCTCCACCGGCGGAAGATCTTCTGCCACAAGAAGTTCCCGGATGTTCTTGACACATCTGGCGAGCACCTTCCCCGACTTCAACGCGTCCCGTGCCGCGTGCCGCACCGCTGCGGCTACGTCGTTCGGCCTGGCGGCCACCACATCGAACGCCACCGGAATGGTCACTTCGGCCTTGTACAGGTCCGCGATGTCGTACACGAACGCCCGCGAGTGCCCCGAGTGGATGAACCCCAGTGCCGGAGAGGCGCCGAGCGCCACCGTCACCGCATGGACCACCCCGTACAGGCAGGAGTGCGCCACCGAGAGGGCCTTGTTGATCGGGTCGCCGGCGTCGAAGTTCTCCGGGTCGTACTGCCTTGAGCCCCAAGCGACACCGGTGCGCTCGGAGTGCTCTCTGTAGCAGCGCCGCACACGCGCCCCTTCACGACCGCGCAACTGCTGCATGGTCAGGCCGTAGACATCGTCTTCTTCGGGGAAGCGCATCGCGTACATCCGCCTGGCCACACCCAATCGCAGGGAACGGTCGCTCACCAACTTCGCCTGGGCGTCGATGAGCCTGCTCGTCTCGGCCAGCGCTCGGCCGTGGGCGTAATAGCGGACCCCGTACTCCCCCACCCAGATCACGGTCGAGCCGTTCTCCGCCAGCAGCAGCATCGCCTGGTGCGTGATCCTCGTCCCCGGCCCGAGCATGAGCACGCCGAGGTCCGCCGCGGGCACATGGACGACACCGGCGGCGTCGCTGATGGTCACGGCGTTGGCGTCCCGGCCGAGGGTGGAGCGCTCGGTGTACAGGAACGAAAGTCGGTCTTCGACGCGCACCAGATCCGGCAGATCCGGCGGCGGCACCCCTGGAATAGCGGTCATCCGCGGCTCCCCCCGAGCGGTGCGAGGGTGAGCATCCCGCATCCGTACGCCTTGGCTCTGCCGATGCCGCGCACGAGCGCACGGCGGAGCGCTTCGGGGTCTTCGACGGTCAGGACGCCCTCGAACGTGGCGAGCCTGATGCTCACCTGGCGGCGCTGCTGCTCCTCCTTTGCGAACCGGAGCCAGGAGCGGTCGTGGACGACCGCGTTCAGATCTCCGTCGGCATTGGCGGCCACGGCGAAACCGTGCTTGGAGGATCGATCGAGCAGCCATTTGAGCTGCTGATCCGGGGTGACGTGGGCCAGCCATTGCTTGGGCTTGCCCGGTGCTTTGCGCACATAGTGGACGGGGTTGGCGGTGAGGCGGAACGCCCATCGCTGCCCGGCGTCGAGGACGGAAAGCAGTCTGCTGTAGGGGCGGGTGTCCCAGCCTTCGGCGGTTCCCCGGGCAGGCCAGCCGGCCTGCTCGACCAGGTGGGTCAGGTCCGGTTCTTCAGGGCTGGCGACGTACAGCACCGCACTGTGCCTGGAGTCGTGGTCCAGTCGCCAAAGAATCCTCGCGTCATCGCCTTGCAGCCGTTCCGGCTCGGGGAAGGCGTGGAGTACCGCGGCGTGCAAGTGCTGCGGTGAGGCCAGGATGCGGCGGGCGCCCATCCGGGCGGTGTTGAAGCGGAAGCGACTCAGGTACATCTCAGTCTCCGAAGAACGCGAACGGGTCGTGTGCGGTCACGGCCTCGTCCGGGTTGCGGACGTCCACGGTGTACCGGACGACTTCCCGCCAGCTGTACCGGCGGTGCCGGGGATCGAAGCTGACCGGCTCGTCGCGCACCGAGTCGCCGCGCTCCTGAGGCGATGCGTCGCGTACGGCCTGGAGCCTGACCTCGGCGCCGTGTCGGCAGCGGTGATGGGCCGAGGCGAGCCATTCGTGGGCTTCGAGCGCGTCCTCCAGCCGCTCGCGTGTCGTGCCCTTGAGGATCGGGTACAGCGGCGGGCAGGATCGCCTGCCGAGGAACGGCTGGTAGCGCGGGCGCCGCAATGCCGCTTCGAGTCCGTCGATCAGGGAGGCGTCGCCTTCGACCGCGGCGAGGAAGACCGCGTCGGCCAGGTAGAAGCGTTCGGCGAGGGCCGCGTTGGCGGTCGGGTCGTCCAGCGGCCGCGAGGTCTGGTAGTCGCGCAGCATCGTGCCGGGCTGGTCGATGCGGACGCCGAAGCGCACGCCGAGCAGCTCGGTGAGCGGTTCGGTCCGGCGGACGCCTTTGGCGGCGGCGAGCATCCCGAGCACGCCGCTCTTGGAGGGCGCGTAGTCGGTGGCACGGCGGGTGAAGCGGCTGGACGTCCCCCACGACTGCAGGGGCCCGGCCAGGCGCAGCAGGAGTGTCTTCTGGGGCATCAGGGCGTGCCGATCCTTTCGGTCACGGCGGTTTCGACGCTGGCGAGCAGGTCACGCAGATTGACCTGCTCGCCGCTTTCGGCCAGGCCCTCAGTGCGGTCGCCGACCCGCACCACCCAGGTGCGGACCGGCGTCTCCCCGTAGGTCTCGGCGATGTCGGCGAGCTGCGCGGCGAGCAGTTCACAGGCCCGCTCGATCCGGCCCTCGGTCTCCATGACCGGTTTCTCGTAGGCGCCGGCGAGGTTGATCGCCTGCGTGTCGCGGAGGGTCACCAGCACCGCTTCGGGCAGGGTGCGGTTCGCGAAGGTGTTCATCTTCCCCGAGGGCATGCTGGTGATGAAGCTGCGCACGAACGCCGCGGCGGCGCGGGCCGTCGCGGCGTCGTCGCCGAGGTTCTCGCGCAGCAGGTCCGCGTCCAGGTTGGCGTAGCGGTAGAGGGTCGCGGAGTTGAACTCGACGGTGCCGATCATGCCCGCGCCGGTCTCCTCCGTCTCGTCCTTCTGGTCGTCGACGGCGGTGTAGTAGTCGAACTCGGGCTCGACAGGGTGGACGCTGATCGCATGGGCCACTTGGCATGCGGCGTCGACGTTGAGGGCGGCGTCGTCGGCGATCATGCGGCCGAACAGGGCCACGTCGATCGAATGGTCCTCGTCCAGGATGGCCTTGACGGCCTTCTTCTCGAGTTTCTCGCCCGTGCGGGCGGCTTCGACGATCGCGGCGGCGAGATTGTCCATCTGGTGGCGGCTGAGGAAGACGAGGTACCCCGGTTCCTCGATCTCGTCGTCCTTCTTCTGGATCTTGACCTTGATGCCGCCGTCGTTGAACGCCTTGACGGTCAGCTCGCGGGCCTGGTCCGCCAGGTCGGGGGCGGCGGCCTTGATCCGTTCGGCGACGAGGGCGACGATCCGTTTGGTCCGCCAGCCCAGGTCGGCACTGTCGATGGTGGATCTGAAGTCGAGTCGGATGGCCCGCTTCCAGGACTGGCTGGAGACGCGGGCGCGGCGCTGGCCGCCGAAGAGCGCGGTCTTGGGCGAGCCGGTGTCGTCGCGGTTCAGGTTGGCCGGCGGGACGGTCTGGACGGCGTGGACTTCGATGACGGTGCGGGACATGTCGTTATACCTCTTCATTCGAGGGGGTGCTGGTTCCTGAAGGTGCTGTGGGCGAGGGTTCGATTCGCCAGTACTCGCGTCCCCACAGCGCACGGACGCGTTCGGGGCCGGTCAGGCCGGTTGCGGCCGTCAGACCCTGTTGGAAGGTGCGCAGGTCGTCGGCGAGCAGGCCGTAGTCGAAACCGATCTGGGCGTCCCGGAGCTGTTTGACGATGCCGCGCGCGTGGAAGGCGAGTTCGCTGTAGGTCGCCGCGGTTCCCAGGGCGGTGAAGCGCCGGTACACGGTCTCCTCGTTGGGGCTGGCGGCGGCCAGTCGGCGGATCGCCTCGGCGAGGGTCGCATTGCCGGTGTGCATGGGCCTGTCGCGGCGTGACTGCTGGTGCAGCGCCCAGAGCGTGACGGTGGTGTGCAGCGCCCGTTCGGACGGGCTGGGTTCGTCATCGGGGAGGTATTCGCGCTGCAGCACCTCCTCGGGGAGGTGGCATGCCTCCTGCACGCCCGCGCCGCCGGGTGCTTCGTTGACCGCTCGGCGCAGCCGGGCCAGCACCGCGATCGCCCCGGGCTGCCCCTCGCGGTAGCGGTGCTGGAGGCCCGCGATGACGGCGGCGACGTGCTCGCCCAGGGGTGCGCGGTGTCTGCGGTAACGCGGTCGTGCCGTGCGCGGTTCGGAGTGGGCGTCGTCGGTCATCGGGCGGCCTCCTCTGAGGGCGATGGGTCGGGGACGGTGAGCGGTAGCGCCCGGGAGAGCTTCCGGCGGAAGGTGTGCTGCGCGGTCGAGCTGGTGAGGAAGTAGTCGCCGTGTTTGCGGCCCGTCCAGGCGGCGCGGCCGCCTGCGGCCGCCAGCCGGGCGGCGATGTCGAGCACCGTGTCGCGGACGGTCCTCTGCCAGCCGGTCCGGGCCCGGTCGGTGTCGGTGTCGGGGTCCAGCCCCGCCAGCCAGGCGCGGTAGGCGGTGTCGAGGGCGGCGTAGGCGGATTCGGCGGCCGTGGCCCCGGCGCCGTCGACATTGTCGTGGCCGCCGGCGGCGCGGGCCAGGTCGCGGGCGAAACCGGCCAGCGCCTTGACGGCCTGTTCGGCGTCGTCGGCGGCCGCGGCGACGGCGGTGGCCAGTTCGCGATGTCCGGTGTCGAAGACGGCGGCGGCGACGGTGAGCCGGTCGTCGATCAGGTCGGTGATGACCGCTTCCTGGGTGCCGTAGGCGGCGCCGCTGACGTGGTAGCCGACGCGCCTGCCGCGTTCAAGCAGTCCACTGCTGTACGCCTCGCCGATCCATCTGGTCACCAGCGGCGCGATGGCCTTGTCGCCGTTCGCGGGGCCGCCGGTGAGCGCCGGGAGCGCGGCGGCCAGGCCGCGCCAGACGTTCCTGGCCGGGTCGTGGCGGCGCGGCAGGTAGACGGGTTGCTTCGACTTCAACTGGCGCTCTTGGTTCTCGCTGCGCCGCCATGCGGTCATCGGTTCGACGGCGAACTGGTCGCGCAGTTCGAGGCGGTCGCCCTGGCAGATGAGCGCACCGGTGACGCCCTCGTCGTCGAAGACCAGTCGGAGCCTGCGCGACTGCCATGTGTACAGGTCGCGAAGGCCCTTCGGAACGCTTTCGGGCCTGCGCTCCTCGGGCGCGGGCCCGTGCGGGTCCCGCTCCCAGACCGGGACGTCCTCGGCGACGATGTCCGCGCCGGACCTTGAGAGGAAGGCGTCGGGGATCAGGTTGAGCAGCAGCGTCTGGGCCACGTTGTCGCCCTCGGGGTAGACGGCGCCGAGGCGTCCCAGCGCCCCGGGTCCGATGGGGTAGCTCTTCCCGCCCTTGGCCCGGGGGTCGCCATCGGCGGCGCCCTTGATGCCCGAGAGGTCGAACGCCTGGCAGTGCACGAGCCAGCGGGCGGCCTCGCCGAAACCGATCCGCCGCAGCCCTTCGGCAGCGCGCGTCGTGTACTTGGGGTTGCCGGTGGGGACGTCGGCGATGAACGCGGACAGCCCTGCCTCGGTCTTCTTCGTGGTCAGGTCCGCCACTTGATAGAAGGGCGTCGTTGAATGGAGCAGGTCGAAACGGGGCCGGTATCCATCCAGATAGGAGGAGATCGATTCGGCGGGGAGCCGTTCGGCCTCCCACAGCGCCGCCCAGGCCGCTTCGTCGGCGGGCCCGTCGAGGGCCTGGTGCATGATCGCGAGTGCCAGTCGCAAGATCGGCAGTGCCTGCGTGGGCAGATCACCGACCAGGCGGGCGTATTCGGTCGCGTCGCCGAACAGCTCGGTGAGGGAGAGGGCCGCCACGGCGCCGTCATGACGCTGAGCGAGTATCCAGGGGTCGTCGATGAGGTTGAAACCGGGGTTCACAGCCGTTGCACCCGCAATCCGTCGTGTCGGTCGTATTCGAGGTGGTGGCCCGCGAGTTCGGTGCCGTCGGTGAGGTCGATGTCGAGGACGAGCTGGCCTTCGAGGAAGCGCGACGACTGCCAGGCGCCGATCCAGTCGTGCCGGCCCTCGAGTTCGCCGATGACGTCCTCACCGGACAGCTCTATCGGCAGGTTCAATGTGGAGGCGGCGATGGTCCTCGCCACCGGCTCCGGGGGGCAGGCGTCGGTCGGCAGCACCACGCCGCCGTGGCGCTTCAGCCAGGGGAGGGTGGTGTACCGGTCGCCGTCGCGGACGATCAGCAGCACCTCGACGGTGTCGACCGGGATGTCGCGGACCATCGCCCTGCCGCCCGGGCTGTCCTCGTCGTCGAAGGGGCTTCCCGCCTCAAGCCAACCGAGGATCGGTCTTCCGGGGGCCATCGGAGATGCGAGCCGGAACGTCTTGGCGCGGTGCTCTTGACCGGCTCGTTGATTGCGCTCTTCCTCCTGCGCCGCCGATACGGCGTCCTGCCAACCGGCCGGTCCGACCGGTTCGCTCCCGTAAGCGCGCTGCACCAGTGCGGCGATGTCCCCGGGCAGTTCCAGCGGTTCGCCTTCCGCCGCGTAGGGCAGGAGCACCGCTGCGGCGCGCAGCAGCGCCCAGCGCCCGTACACGCGGACCGAGCCGCGCACCGGTTCGGGCACGTCGGCCTCCCATGCGGCGCCGGTGAGATGGCAACGCGGGGGCCTGTCGCGTCCTGCCCGGTGGTGGCGGTGGACGCGGCCGGCGCGCTGCAGCACCAGGTCGACGGGCGCCAGATCGGTGACGAGCACGTCGAAGTCGATGTCGAGGCTCTGCTCGGCCACCTGGCTGGCGACCACGATGTGCGTCGCGGGACGCTCGTGGCCGTTGCCGGGCGGGCCGAACAGGTTGCGCAGCAGCTCGTCCTTGTCGGCGCGGTCCGGCCCGGCGAAACGCGAATGGGCCACCGTCACCAGTGATGCTCCGAACGCCTCGCGCAGCGACGCCGCGCTCTCCTGCACTCGGCGAACGGTGTTGCGGATGACCAGGGCGCAGCCGCCGTCGGCCAGCTCGTCGCGGAGCGTCGCGATCAATGCGTCGGGATCGTCATCGAGCGTGCGCACCTCGACGGCGATCGAGCGGCCGGAGGACTCGATGCCGGTGACGCGGGCCGGCCCGCCGGGAGCGTTGGTGATCACGGCCGGGTAGCCGATGTCGCCGAGCAGCTCCGGGTGGCGCTCGGCCGCGGCGGCGGCCAAGCGCTCGCTGCGGGAGGTCTGCGTGCTCGGGCCTTTTCTGCCGCGGTCATAGGCGGCCACGAGGTCGCTGCGGCGCTCGGCGGGCAGCGTCGCGGAGAGGATGACGACCGGCACTCCGTAGGCGGCCAGCCATTCCAACGCCCTGTCCAGGTACACGCCCATGTAGACGTCGTAGGCGTGCGCCTCGTCGATGACGACGACCTTCCCCGCCAGTCCGAGGTGGCGCATGGCCAGGTGTTTCGCCTTCAGCGCGCCGAACAGCAGTTGGTCTATCGTGCCGATGACGAAGCTGTTGAACATCGTCTTCTTGCGTCCGGCCATCCACCAGTGCGCGATCAGGTTCGCGCGCCACTGGGCCTCCGCGCCGCCGTCGTCCTGCGCGATCGCGAGCGGTTCGCCGCGGTGGAAGAGCCTGGTGAACCGGGTGTTGAAGAACGCTTTCGCGTGGGCGAGGGCGACGCTGTGGTCGCCGCGGCCCAAGTGGCGGTCGGGGAGGCGCCGGACCCATTCGAGCGCCCGCCCGAACATGGCGTCCGAGGTCGCCCGGGTCGGCAGTGCGATGTAGCAGCCGCCCGCGCCGCAGCGGGCGGCGAGGGTCTCGGCCGCGAGGAGGGCCGCTTCGGTCTTCCCCTCCCCCATCGGGGCTTCGATGATCATCAGTCCTGGAGCGGGCATGGTGGCGGCGGCGTCCAGGGCGGCGCGCTGGACGGGGCGGAGCCGGAACCCTGGGTCCAGGCCGAAGCGGGTCGTGAGCAGGTCCTCGGCGGGTTCGGCCGCGATGGCGTTCCAGGGGGCGGTCAGGTCGAGTTCGTCGAGGCCGGTTCGGATGCGGTCGGGGTCGAATGCGGTGTCGGTGCGGTAGGGGAACAACGCGGGGTTGCTGGCGATCCAGTCGGCCATGATCACCAGGCCGGTGAGGAGCACTTGCACCGGCTGCGGCAGCGCGGCCCGCCGCCAGTCGGCGAGCCTGTCGGCGGCGCCGGTGGCTTCGGCGGCCCAGTCGAGCAGCTCGAATTGGGTCTGTCGCCATATCCGAGCATCGGCGCGCGACCAGCCGAGCAGGTGCGGGCGGTCTTTGGCCGACTCATATTGATCCGACTGTGGGGGCAGTCCGTGGTGGCCGCCGACGACGACGCTGAACTGCTTCGTGCGGTCGGCGTCCCAGTCGTGCCGTTCGGTGAGCCACCGGTCGAGCATGATCATGCCCGCTGTCGCGTGGGGTGCGAGGCGCCGATCGGATTTCACCTGGGCCCGGGCGGTGAGTCCGTCGTACTCCATGGCGGAGAACAGCCACGGCACTTGCATTGCGAAAGCGGGCGTCGCTTTGCCGATGTCGTGGACGCCCGCGAGCCATGTGCATGCGAGCAGTGCGTCGTCTCTGCCGCCTGGCATTGCGGAGGCGAGCAGGTTCTGGACCGATGCGGGGAGGAATGCCTCGTAGAGGTGTCCGGCGACGGCAGCGGTGTCGGAGAGGTGCCGGTGCAACGGCATCCAGCCGCGGTCGTCGGAGTGCGAGGACTTGCCCCAACATACGCGTGCGGCATGCGAAAGCCGACTGGCGTCCCAACTGCGTACCACGGTGTACTCCAGGGGTGAAAACTCTTCGCCGTCACAGTCCGAACAGCTTAGAACACATTGGAAAGACAGTCCATTCAGGGACCTTGAATGGAAACCAATGAAATAACACGTTATCGTATTTTAGTCATCAAGTACCCCACGGTAATAAGACCATTGTTGAAGAGACAGTCCATATTAAACGACTGTTTTGCCCTCTTGTTCAGTTTCATCACGGCGGCTGCAATGGACGAACGCCGGACATGGTCGTGTCACGGTGCCGTCGGAAAGCCAGTACGGCGATCGCCTTGGCATCGAAGGCGGTCGCTCCGCCCCCGCAGGCCGCCGTCGCGCCCGGGGAGCCGAGCGGGCGGCTCATCGGGGCGGCGCCGCGCCGTAGAGCGCCTGGTCGACCAGACGCGGGACGATCGACTCGTCGAACGGCACCTTGAGCACGAGCAGCCGGTGGTAGCAGGCGCCCCACAGCTGGTCGACGATGACGTCGAGGTCGGCGTCCTCACGCAGCTGCCCCTGTGCGCGCGCGGCCCGGAGGCGCTCGCGGGCGAGTTCGCGGCGCGGCAGGGCGTAGCTCTCGGACCAGGCGCGGGCGAGGTCGGCGTCCGTCTGCGCGGTGCCGACCAGTTCCGACACCGGCCTGCCCGCGCCCTCCTCGGTCAGCCAGCGGACGAACGACTCGAGCTGCGCGACGAGGTCGGCGCGGAGGTCGCCGGTGTCGGTGAAGTGGAGGGTCCGCTCGCTCCGGGCGAAGTACGCCTCCGCCGCGAGCGCGCCCGGCGAGGGCCACCACTTGTACAGGGTCATCTTGCTCGACCCCGCCTCCTCCGCCACGCGCCCGAAGGTCACCGCGGCCATGCCCTCCTCCAGCAGGAGGCGTCCGGCGGCCGCGAGCACTCCGGCGCGCACCTCGGCGGCGGGCCGGCGGCCCCGTCCGCGCCGGGTCGGTGCGGGATCGGTCATCGACTCCTCGTTTCTGGACCGGGTGTACATTTCCCTGATCGATGTTAATGTACTTCTAGTCCATATATTAACGGAAGGCTGACCATGAACGACAATCGGGAACGGGTCGCGATCGTGACCGGCGGCTCCGGCGGCATCGGCCGGGCCTGCGCACTGCGCCTGGCCGCCGACGGCCTCGCGGTCGTCGTCCACTACGCGGGCAACGAGCAGCGCGCCGAGGAGACGGCGCAGGCGGTGCGGGCCGAGGGCGGCCGCGCCGTCGCCGTGGGCGCCGACGTGGCCGACGAGATCGAGGCGGCGACACTGTTCGACACCGCGGAGCTCGAGTTCGGGGGCGTCGACGTCGTGGTGCACACCGCGGGCATCATGCCGCTCGCGCCCATCGCGGAACTCGACCTGGCGGTCTTCGACCGCGTCCAGCGCACGAACGTGCGCGGCACCGTCGTCGTCGACCAGCTCGCCGCCAGGCGCGTCAGGCAGGGCGGGGCGATCGTCAACTTCTCCACGTCGGTGACCCGCCTCCAGATCCCCGGCTACGGCGCCTACGCCGCCTCCAAGGGCGCGGTCGAGGGCATCACGCTCATCCTCGCCCGCGAACTGCGGGGCCGCGACATCACCGTCAACGCCGTCGCGCCGGGCCCCACCGCGACGCCGCTGTTCTTCGAGGGCAAGAGCCAGGAGGCGATCGACCAGATCGCCTCGGCCAACCCGATGCAGCGCCTCGGCACCCCCGAAGACGTCGCCGAGACCGTGGCCTTCCTCGCCGGGCCCGCCCGCTGGATCAACGGCCAGGTGCTGTACGTCAACGGCGGGGCCGCCTGAACGGCGGCCCGGACACTTCCCAGGGGTTGCCCCCGATCGACATGTATCGGTAAAGTCGGCGCGGCGCGCGGCACCCCCGAAGCCGGAAAGAGGAGCGACCGATGCAGACCTTCCCCCTGGAACGAGTGACGCTCCTGGAGAGCCCGTTCGCGCGGGCGGTGCGCACCGACCTCGCCTACGTGCTCGCCCTGGAACCGGACCGCCTGCTGGCGCCGTTCCTGCGCGAGGCGGGCCTGGAGCCCCGGGCCGCCGGCTACGGCAACTGGGAGGACGGCGGCCTGGACGGTCACATCGGAGGGCACTGCCTCTCCGCGCTGGCCCTGCTCGCGGTCGCGACCGGGGAGGCCGAACCCCGGCGCCGGCTCGACTACATGGTGGACGAGCTGGCGCGCGCCCAGGACGCGGTCGGCACCGGATACGTCGGCGGCGTCCCCGGCGGCGCCGCCCTGTTCGAAGGACTGCGGACCGGCGGCGCGGCGGCGGCCGCCGCACTGGGGTCGAGCGACCACTGGGTGCCCTGGTACAACCTGCACAAGACCTTCGCCGGGCTCATCGACGCGCACCGGCTCCTCGGCCACGACCGGGCGCTCGCCGTGGTCGTCGACCTCGCCGACTGGTGGCTCGGCGTCGCCGCCGCCCTCGACGACGCGGCGTTCGAGACGATGCTCGACACCGAATACGGCGGCATGAACGAGTCCTTCGCCGGCCTGGCGGCGATCACCGGCCGCGGCGAGTACGCCGACATGGCCCGGCGCTTCTCCCACCGCGCCCTCCTCGACCCGCTCCTAGAACGCCGCGACGGGCTGACCGGCCGCCACGCCAACACCCAGATCCCCAAGGCCGTCGGCTACGCGGCGACCGCCGCCGCCCTCGGCGACGGGACGCTGCTGGAGGCGGCCCGGCGCTTCTGGCACGAGGTCGTCGAGCACCGCACGGTCGCCATCGGCGGCAACAGCGTCCGCGAGCACTTCCACGCCCCCGGCGACTTCACGCCCATGATCGAGGACCGCGAGGGCCCCGAGACCTGCAACACCTACAACATGCTGAAACTGACCAAGGCGCTCGCCCGGGACGCGTTCGAACCCTCCCATCTGGACTTCGCCGAGCGCGCGGTCTACAACCACCAGTTGGCCTCCCAGCACCCCGAACGGGGCGGCTTCGTCTACTTCACCTCGATGCGCCCGCGCCACTACCGGGTCTACTCCCAGCCTGCGCACGGCATGTGGTGCTGCGTGGGCACCGGCATCGAGTCGCAGGCGAAGTACGGCGAGTTCGTCTTCGGCGAGCACGAGGGGGCGCTCGCGGTCAACCTCTACATCCCCGCCGTCCTCGACGCGCCCGAGTTCGGCGGCCGGTTCCGGCTCGAGACCGCCTTCCCGGCCGAGGATCACATCGGACTCGTACTCGACCTCGACGCCCCCCGCGCCTTCCCGCTGCGGCTTCGCGTGCCTGTGTGGAGCGACGGCCTGGTCGACCTGACCGTCAACGGCCGCCCCGTCGAGCCCGAGGCCGTCCCGGGCGCGGTCGTGCTCGAACGGGAGTGGTCGCCAGGGGACGCGGTCGCCTTCCGCCTCCCGCTCGGGCTCCGCGCCGAACGGCTCCCCGACGACTCCCCGTGGCAGGCGTACTTCGCCGGCCCGGTCCTGCTGGCCTCCCGCGACGGCGCGCGCCACCTGGAGGGGCTGCGGGCCGACGACAGCCGCATGGGGCACGTCGCCCGCGGCCCGCTGCTCGGCTTCGCCGACCTCCCGATCGTCGCGGACGCCCCCGCCGAGAAGGTGCTCACCCGCGAAGGGCCGCTGCGCTATCGGCTCCGGTTCGCCGACCCCGAGGGCTCGGTCGAGCTGGTGCCGTTCTTCGAGGTGCACGACAGCCGCTACACCGTCTACCGGCCGGTCGCCGCCGCGGACGAGACGGACCGGCGGCGGAGCGAACTGGCGGCGGCCGACCGCGATTCGCTCGCGCTCGACGCCATGACCGTCGACAAGGTGGCCTTCGGCGAGCAGCAGCCCGAGAGCGACCACGGCTTCCAGGGGACGGGCACCGAGGTGTCGGCCGACGCGCAGGGGCGCCGCTCCCGCGCCACCGCCGAGAGGATGGCGGTGGACCTGAAGGACCCTGAGCGGGCCGGGCGCGTCCTCCGCGTGGCCTACCGGCATCAGGGCGCGCCCACCGGCGTCGCGGTGCGGATGAACGGCGTCCTGGTCGCGGAGGCGGCCTGGGACGACGAGCAGGGCGCCTACGAGGTCGACTACGGCCTGCCGGAGGCGCTCACCGCCGGGCCGCGCGCCGCCGCCTACGAACTCGAGTTCACCGCCCCCGAGGGCAGGCCGACGCCGGGGATCGCGACGGTGCGCCTGCTGCGCTGATCCGCGGACCGAGGGGACGCCCGGGGCCGCGCGAACCGCCCGGAGCGGCTCAATGATCGTGGTCGGCGTCGATGGGGCCGGGCTCCTGCCCGGGCTCGACGACCACGAACTGCCCCATCATTCCCTCGTCCTCGTGCCAGAGCAGATGGCAGTGGTACATGTACGGCGTGGTCGGGTCCGCGTACTCGGTGAAGCGCATGATCAGCCTGAACCGTCGGCCCGGCGGCAGATAGACGGTGTCCTTCCATCCCGACAGCTCCGGCGCGGGGTCGCGCCCGTCGATGCTGAGCACCTGGAACTGGACGTCGTGGACGTGGAAGTTGTGCGGCTGCCGGTGTCCGTTCCAGACTTCCCAGATCTCGGCGGTGTCGACCGTGACGACCTCGTCGATGCGGTTCATGTCCATCGACTCGCCGTTGATCCGGTTGTTGCGCAGTTCGAACTCGCGGGTCTCGACGGCGTCGGCCTCGTCGATGCGGTCGACGGCCGCGAGCCGTGCGGGGACGGCGGCCGAGGGAACGAGGCTCTCGCCCGCTCGCAGCAGCATGATGTCGAGGTTGTCAGCGGCACCGGTGCTGCGGCCGCGGCTGTCCGAGAGGCCGAGGTCCTGCGGGTGGGAGCGCAGCGTCGTGGTCTGTCCCGGGCTCATCTCGACGATGATCTCCGCGCGTTCACCGGGGGTGAGCAGGATGCGGGTCAGCTCGACGGGCTCGCGCAGGAGTCCGCCGTCACTGGCGATCATGGCGAACCCGCGATCGTCGGAGAAGCCGAACGAGTAGCTTCGCGCGGTGGAGGCGTTGAGGATTCGCAGCCGTGTCCGCTGGGCGGTGACGTCGAGGACCGGACCCGCGGTGCCGTTGACCAGGATGGTGTCGCCGATCATGCCGTTGTCGCGCCGGGAGGTCTCGACGAGTCGGCCCCGGTCGTCGAAGGTCTTGTCCTGGACGATGACGGGGATGTCGTCGATGCCGTAGTCGCGGGGCAGGCCGAGGCCGGACTCGTGGTCGTCGTCGAGGATGAACATGCCTCCCAGGCCCCGGTAGACGTGGCGCTCGGTCTCGCCGTGCGGGTGCGGGTGGTACCAGAGCGTGGCGGCGGGCTGGTCGACCTTCCACGTCGGCGACCAGGTCTCGCCGGGGTCGATCATCTGGTGCGGGCCCCCGTCGGCCGCGGCGGGCAGGTGCATCCCGTGCCAGTGCAGCGTGGTCGCCTCGTCGAGCTCGTTGGTGACGTTGATCTGGACTGATTCCCCGCGGCGGGCGCGCAGCGTCGGCCCGAGGATCGCGCCGTTGAGCCCCCACGTATCGGCATCCCCGCCTGGAGCGATGGCGGATCGGCCGGCTCGGGCGGTCAGGTCGAAGACGGTGACCTGGTCGGTGCGGGCGGCCTCGGCCAGGGGCGGGATGCGGAGGGGGTGCGCGAAGTCGACCTGGCCGACGGTGTCGATCGGGTCGCGGGAATCGAAGAGGCCGCATCCGGTGAGCATGCCGGCCGCGCCCGCGCCGGCGCCTGCGGTGGCGATTCGGAGGAACGCCCTGCGGTCGAAACCGGGTCGGAGGCGGTTCATGGAGAGACCTTTCGACGTTGTGCGGTCTGCGAAGCGGCAGCGGGCTCGGGTCGCCGTCTGAACGCCAGGCCGACGAGGGCGAACGAGCCGATGACGACGCCGACGCCGAGTGGCACGTGGACGATGTGGATGTCCGCGTACCCCATGCCGAGTTGGAATGTCTCGGCGGCGAAGAGGAGCACGGTGAGCACCGGCGCCCAGGCGGTGCCCCGGCCGGGCCGCCACCGCAGGAGGCTCAGCGGGATCAGGACCATCGAGACGGTGAGGATCACCGATCCGTTGACCCCGTGCAGTTCGAGGGCGTCGCCGTCGCCGTCGAGGCTCCAGCCGGCCAGGAACGGCTGCGCGCCGACGAGCAGCAGGTGGAGCAGCGCGCCGACGGCGAACAGGGCGCGGACGGCCCTGTTCACGCGCGAGACGAATGTCGGCTTCTCAGGCAAGGTCCGCTCCCGGGGCGGCGCTCCGCCGAGGGTTCGGCGGATCGGGGACGCGGTAGCCGTACTGCTCGGTGGTCGCCTTGGCGCCCATGCGGAGGAAGAATCCGAGCGTGAGGTCGCGGAAGAGGCTCCCGGCGGCGGAGGAGGCCTTGCGGTCGCCGATCCGGCGGCCGAACCGCACGATCTTCTCCGCGCGCGCCTTCCGCTCCCGGACGAAGCCGGTGAACGCGGCCGGGACCGTCGCGGCCTCGCGCAGTCGGCGCGCCAGCACGACGGCGTCCTCGATCGCGAGGCTCGCGCCCTGCCCGCTGGAGGGACTGACCGCGTGCGCGGCATCGCCGACGAGGCACACGGTGCCGGTGGCCCACGCGTCGAGCTCGGGCATGTCGTACACCGGCCATGCTCCGAGCGATTCGTCGACCGCGTCGAGCACGGACCGGACCGGCGAGGGGTCCTGCGCGTGGAGCGTCCGGATCGTCCTCATCCAGGCGCCCTGGTCGAGATCGTCGAGCTCGTGCCGTCCGGGTTCATCGCCCCGCGGCACATTGGTGAACCAGTAGGCGACCGAGTCCTTGACGGCGTAGCCGAAGAACGCCCGGCGGCCGAAATACATCTGCTGGCGCGCGCTGTCGGGCAGGTCGACGTCCGCCCAGCCGCCGCAGTCCACGATGCCCGTGTACGACGGCTTCGGCGCGTCCGGCCAGGTGAGACGCCGTACGGCGGACCAGATCCCGTCGGCGCCGATGACGGCGTCGGCGTCGACGGCGCGGCCGTCCTCGAACACCGCCGTGAGGCCCTCGGACCGCTCGCGGAGCCCGGTGAGGCGGGCGTCGAACAGGAAGGGCGTGCCCGCCCGCCGGGCGCGGGAAGCGAGCTCGTCGTGCAGCCGGGCGCGTCTGAGCACGACGCCGCGGGCCCCGTATTTCGCCGCGTCGTCTTCTCCGGGGAGCTCGGCGATCCTGCGTCCGCGAGCGTTGTGGAAGTCCAGGCCCGACAGCTCGAACCCGCCGGCGGCCTCCGGCACGTCCCCGAGCCCGATCGAGCGCAGCGCGTTGACCCCGTTCGGGGCCAGCGTCAGGAAGGCGCCGCCCGTGTCGCCGAGGCCGGCGCGCGCTTCCGCGACGGTGATGTCGTCCAGGCCGGCCCGGCGCAGGGCGAGGGCGAGTGTGGAACCTGCTATGCCGCCGCCAATAATGAGAATCTTCATGTAACTTCCCGGTCGAATGAATTAGTTCGTTCGAGCGAACGACTGAAAGGTAGCATGGTGCCATGAGCTCGTCAACGCGCGAGGACCCCGCCCGGTCCGAGGTGCTCGGAGCCCTGGCGGATTCCGGTCGGCACCTGAGCACGGCGATGGTCCTCTTCCACGAGAACCTGTCCCGGCGCGTGGGCCTCGGTCCGACCGAGGAGAAGGTGCTGGAACTCGTGCGCAGGCACGACCACCCTTCGGTGGGCGACCTCGCCGGGCACACCGGCATGGCGAAGAACTCGATCAGCGACGTCCTGGACCGGCTCGAAAGCAAGGGGTTCATCACCCGCGAGCCGCACCCCAGCGACGGACGCAAGGTCGCCGTCGTCGCCACCGAGGAGGGCGCGGCCAGGATCGGGCGGCTTTTCAGCGGCCTGATGGCCGGCCTCGGTGAACTCAACGCCGAGTACACCACTGAGGAGCTGGCGCTGATCGCGGAGTACCAGCGCCGGGCGGCGGAGATCCAAGCGGCCGAGGCGCGGGCCGTGGCAGAAGAACTCGACTGAGGGGCGGGCCGTTCCGGCTCGAAGCGGTCGGCGGGGTCGAGTGGGACGACGAGTCGGTCGTGGAGGCACCTGCGGGGAAGCCGTCCGTCGTGACAGCGTTCCCGCAGGTCAACAAGCCATGTGGCGGAGGATATGGGATTTGAACCCATGATCGGCTATCAACCGAAACCCGCTTAGCAGGCGGGCGCACTAGGCCACTATGCGAATCCTCCTGGACGAACCCGGCATGGGCACGTACCGAGAAACGAGCATACCGGTACGCGCTCGTGCATGAGAAGCGGGTTCCCGTCGTTCAGAGCCAGCTCACGTGCGGGGCGACCGCGAGGTACCCCACGAAGGCCACGATGTCGAGGATGAGGTGGGCCACCACCAGAGGCCCGGTGCGCTTCCAGCGCAGGAACACGAGGGCGAACACCGCCCCCATCACGACGTTGCCGATGAAGCCGCCGAGGCCCTGGTAGAGGTGGTAGGTGCCGCGCAGGAGCGCGTGGGCGGCGACGATCGCGACGGGGCCCCAGGCGAGCTGGCGCAGCCGGGTCACCAGGTAGCCGACGCCGACGACCTCTTCGAGGACGGCGTTCTTCAGCGCCGCCAGGACCAGGACCGGGATCGCCCACCACACGTCGTTGAGGTTCGCGGCGGCGATCGTCGCGTTCAGTCCCAGCGCGCGGGCCGCGAAGTACAGGCCCAGGCCGGGGATGCCGATCGCGGCGGCGAGGACCGCGCCGCCGAGGAGGTCGAAGCCGGGGCGGCGGCCGTCGAGGCCGATGAGGCGGAAGGGGTCGCCGCGGTCGAGGGACAGGAGGTGGAGCGCCAGCGCCACGGGGGCCATGGCGAGCGTCAGGCTCACCAGCTGCCGGGCGAGGTCCAGCCAGGGGCGCTCGGCCTCGGCGCGGGCGCTGTTCATGGTCTGGACCGACTCGGCCAGGCCGCCGGGCTCGGTGAGGGTGCCTATGAAGCTCACCACGGCCCAGATCGCCGAGGCGCCGAGGGACAGGGCGAGGACGATGACGATCTCGCGCCGTATGACGGGGGCCGACTGCTTGGTCATGAACGCCAAGCGTGCCAGAGCCGGACGGGGCCGCCGCCGCTGGTCGCACCTCGTGTGCGACGGGAGGCCCGGCAGAGCGGGCAGACTCGGAGCGGTAAAGGCGAGGTGCTGTGCAACTCATCCCGACTCGGCGACGCTCACCACCGCAGCACCTCGCTTTTTCTAGCACCGGGCCCCCGGCATGTCTGTCAGCTCCCTGACATTCCCCAGTTCGAATCAGGTAAGGTTAGCCCAGCCTTACCTGAGAGGGGTTGGACGATGGATTTCGCATGCGTGGAGGGCCTCGCGTGCTGAGCGCCGCCGCCGTCGATCTCCGACGCTCCGACGTGCGGGAATTCGTCCCGCAGCACCCCTCCTTCCCCAGCCTCGCCGCGCCGCTGCGCACCGCGGCCGATCGCGTCGAGCGCCGTCACGGCCCCCACCCGCTGCGGGGCATGCGCCCGTGGCTCGACGGCGTGGCGGCCCCGGCGGGCGTCGACCTGCCCGGCTCTGCCCTCGCCGACGGCAGCCGCATCGGCGAGCTGCTGGCCGACTCGGCCCGGCTCTGGGGCGGCTCGTCGCACGCCTCGGCCGCGCTCGCCTGGAAGACCTACTGCTACTGGGTGCTCGTGCCCGCCGTCCTCGGCTACATCTCGGCGCGGCGCGTGCCGCTGCTGGAGGCCGACAACTTCGTCTTCACCATCAGCGACGAGGAGCCGATGTTCTCGGGCCGGCAGATCCGGCCCCGGTTCGCGGCCCTGCGCGGCGACGCGCCGGCGGGGACGCCCGGCGTCGAGGTCGTCGCGGACGAGGACGCGCTGCTGGAGCGGATGCGCGCCTCGCTGTTCGACGCGCACCTCGACCCGGTGCTGGAGGCGATCCGGCGCGAGGTCCGCATCGGGCGGCGCACGCTGCTGGGGTCCTTGGCCTCCGGCATCGCCTACGCCACCGCCAACTGCTCGAGCGCCGGGCGCGAGCCCGCCGAGCACATCGCGAAGCGGCTGCTGGACGCCTTCGACGTCGCCGACCTGGTGGACGTGTCCGCCGACGAGCACGGCCGGCTGCTCTACCAGCGCCACACCTGCTGCCTGGCGTTCACCATCGACGGTTGCGGCACCTGCTCGACCTGCTGCGTGCAGCGGGACTGACCCGCGCCGCCGCCCCGAGCGGCCCCGGTCCTGGCGGGCGGAGCGCCCGCGGCCGTTTGGTAGATTTGCGAATGCCCGGAGGGGTCGCATAGTGGACTAGTGCAGCGGTCTTGAAAACCGCCGTGGGTGTCAAAGCCCACCGTGGGTTCGAATCCCACCCTCTCCGCCACCGCCGTGACGCCCGCGAGCCGGGTCGTACGGCCTCCGCGCACGAAAAAGGACTCAGCACCCCGGCACGGTGCTGAGTCCAGGCACCTAGAGTAGCTGAATGTCGCAACATGCTTCACTCTCGGGTCGAGATATTCACAAGATCGTTACCCTTGCACATCGGTGCGCCCAGGCGGACGGCATCGAGCCGTTCAACGAGCAGACCACGCTCGGGCTCTCCCGTCCCGCCTCGCCGGAGCGCACGCATATCGTTGTGCCCCATGATGAGGACGTCATCGGTTACGCCCAGGTCGAGACCGTCGGCGCGGACGCTTCGGCCGAGCTGGCGGTCGACCCGGACCACCGGCGGCGCGGTACGGGCCGCGCGCTCCTCCGGGAGGTCGTCGCCTCGCTTGAGGCGGAGATCACTCATTTGAGGGTATGGGCGCACGGCGATCTGCCCGCCGCGAGGGCCCTGGCCACTTCGGAGGGATTCGAGCGGGACCGCGTGCTGTTCAAGCTCGGCCGGAGCATGGAGGGCTTCGCGTGGCCCTCGGCGTGGCCCGCCGGGGCGCCGGAGGACTGGCCGAGGGGCGCCGCGGCCGCGGTGGGCCTGCCCGAGGGAGTGTCGTTGCGGGCCTTCAGGCCCGGCGAGGACGACGCCGAGTGGCTGCGGGTCAACGCCGCGGCCTTCGCCGACCATCCCGAGCAGGGCCGCTGGACGGCCGGGGACCTGCGGGACCGCCTGGCCGAGCCGTGGTTCGACCCCGAGGGCCTCATCGTCGCCGAGGACGCCGAGGGCATGCTCGGGTTCCACTGGACGAAGGCCGAGGACGGCGTCGGCGAGATCTACGTGCTCGGCATCGACCCGCGCGCCCAGGGCACCGGCCTGGGGAAGGTCCTGACGCTGGCGGGGCTGGCGCATCTGGCCGCCCGCGGCCTCCGGCAGGTCGACCTCTACGTCGACGAGTCCAACGGCCGCGCGGTCGCGCTGTACCGCTCGCAGGGCTTCGACCTCGCCCGCTCGGACGTCCAGTGGGCGAAGCGCCTGGACGGAACCACCTAGGCCCGCCCGCTCAGGCGTGGGAGAGGGCGGCCGTCGGGTAGCCCTCCTCGCCCGGGAGCACCAGGCGGGGGCGGTCGCTGTTCGTGTTCAGGCGCGGCAGGACCGGCGACATGTCGCGCTGCTCGGCCGCCGCGAAGACCTCGCCGACGGTCGAGTAGCGGCTCAGCTCCGCCAGCGTCGTCGCCTCCGGCATCGACATCTGCCCGCCGTACTGGCACACGGCCTGCTCGGGGCCGATCCACGTCGCGTACTCCGGTTCGCGCACCCGGATGCGCGGCTGGAAGCCCTCCGCGAGGGTCGCCACGTAGATCCAGGCGTCGAAGCGGACCGGCTCGTACTCGGGAGTGATCCAGCGCGACCAGGCGCGCTGGAGGGCCACCATCGCGCCGGTCTCCTCCTCGACCTCGCGCACGCCGGTCATCGCCACGTCGGGGTCGTCGGGCTTGTGCCGCCCGGCGGGGAAGCCGTAGCGGCTGCTGCGCGGGCGCCGCGGCCCCTCGGCGTTCTCGGCGTCGGCCGCCCAGCGCTCGCGCACCGTCTCCGTCTGCCCGCCGCCGCGCTCGACCACCGCCCCGAACGGCTCCTTCGCCGTGTGCCGCAGCAGGAAGACGCGCAGGGGCGCCTCCCGCAGCAGCACCACGGCCGCGGCGCGCTCGGGCTCGGCCGGCGCGCCCTGCTCCCTGAGGCGGGCTCGGGCCCGGGCGGCCGAGGCGCGGTCGACGGCCCTGAAGTCCCATTTCCCGTAGCGCTGGATGGACATAAGCCCCACGCTAGCCGAAGCGTGGGGCCGTTCCCAGCGCAATGCGCGAATCGGCGTCGGGTTCGGCGGCCCCCGGCGGGGCCGCCGGACGCCCTAGAAGATCCAGCTGATGGGGAAGTACATCAGCGCGCCGACCAGGCCCGCGGTGGGGAAGGTCAGGATCCAGGCCATGACGATCGTGCGCGCCACGCCCCAGCGGACGGCCCGCTTGCCGCCGGTGGAGCCGACGCCCATGATCGAGGAGGTGATGATGTGGGTGGTGGAGATCGGGGCGCCGATCTGGGTGTTGACGAACAGCACCGCCGAGGCCACGGTCTCGGCCGCGAACCCCTGCGGGGGGTGCAGGTCGATGATCTTGCGGCCGAGGGTCTTGATGATGCGCCAACCGCCCTGGTACGTGCCGAGCGCGAGGGCGGCGGCCGCGGCGATGTAGACCCACCAGTCGATGTGGCTCGCGCTCTCCTGGTAGCCGCCGACGTAGAGGGCCAGGACGATGATGCCCATCGTCTTGGCGGCGTCCTGCATGCCGTGGCCGACGGCCATGGCGGCGGCCGAGACGGTCTGGGCGTGGCGGAAGCCGCGGTTGAGCTTGTCGGGGCGGCCCTTGCGGAAGATCCAGTAGACCGCGATCATCACGATGAAGCCGAGCGTGAAGCCGACCAGGGGCGAGATGACGGTCGGGAGGGCGACCTTGGTGAGCAGCCCGCCCCACAGGACGGTGGCGCCGCCGACGAGGGTGGCTCCGGCGACCCCGCCGAGCAGGGAGTGGGAGGCGGAGATGGGCCAGCCGAACCACCAGGCGATGTAGTTCCAGCCGATGGAGCCGAGCACGCCGGCCACGACGATGATGAGGCCGTCCATGCCGATGGGGAGTTCGACCAGGCCGTCGGCCACGGTCTTGGCGACCTCGCCGCCGAGGTAGGCGCCGACGAAGTTGCCGACGGCGGCCATCGCCAGTGCGGTGCGGGGTTTGAGCGCCCGGGTGGAGATGGAGGTGGCGATCGCGTTCGCCGAGTCGTGGAATCCGTTGGTGAAGGCGAACATCAAGGCCGCGCCGACGGCCACGATCACCGCTATGAGGTTGGCGTCCAAGGTCAGGATTCCTTGACGTAGACGGTCTCGATCACGTTGCTGACGTGTTCGAAGGCGTCGCAGGCGGCTTCGAGCTCGTCGGCGACCTCCTTGAGCTTCATGACGGTGAGGTCCTCGTACTCGCCGGAGTACAGGCGCACCAGGAGCATGCGGTAAGCGCGGTCGCCGTCGTTCTCCAGGCGGTTGCACTCGACCCAGTACTCCTTCATGGTCTTGCTGAGGCCCTTGAGCTTCGGCATGTACTTGAGGAGCAGTTCGGCCTGGGAGGAGAGCACGGTGATCTGCTCGATCATCTCGCGCGGGAGGGTGGGCAGCTCGGAGAGGCCGTAGAGGTAGACGAGGTTGGCGGCGGCCTCGATGTGGTCGATGACGTCGTCGAGCTTGCCCGCGAGCTGGTACAGGTCGGTGCGGTCCATCGGGGTGACGAACGTCGAGTTGATCTTGTTGAAGAGGCTGTGCGTGAGCTGGTCGTTGTCGTGTTCGACGTCGACGAGGCGTTCGGAGATCGACTGGAACTCGGGCTTGTCGTCGCCCAGTTCGGAGAGGATCGCGACGCCTCGCTGGATGTTCTCGGCGGCCTCGGTGAAGAAGGCGTAGAACGCGTCGTCTTGAGGTTTCAGCGAGAATGGCACTGGGCACCTCGGTCTTTCGTCGTCAGGCTGTCCTCACTGTACCGATCCGGTCGCAGGACGGCGGGAAATTATCCTGCCGAAAGTAACACCTGGGTGAACTGGTTCCAATAGCCCGAAGACAGCTGTGTGCAGGTACACGTAACCGCTCTAAGCTGGGGTTACACATCAATTCACCGTGAATTCACCGTATGTTCACCTTACTGGCGGCGTGCCTGCGCAATATGCATAGACATTTGCAGGCGTCAATTCCTATTGGCATTGTCGGAGCCGTCCGACTACGGAGCGTCGCTCTCGGCGAGCCTGCCCAGCGCACCGACCACGGAGTCGGACTTCGTCGTGTACCACATGGGCGGCAGCGAGTCCCGCAGGAAGCGCCCGTAGGAGCGGCTGGTCTCCAGCCGCGAGTCCAGGATCGCCACCACGCCCCGGTCGGTGGTGCGGCGGATGAGCCGCCCCGCCCCCTGGGCGAGCCGGATCGCCGCCGCCGGCACCGAGACCTCCGCGAAGCCCGACCGCCCGGCCTTGTCGGCGGCCTCGGCGCGCGCCGCGGTCAGCGGCTCGGTGGGGCGCGGGAACGGAATCCGGTCCACGACCACCAGGCGGCACGTCATGCCCGGCACGTCCACGCCCTGCCACAGGCTCATGACGCCGAGCAGGCACGTCGACTCCTCCTCCTTGAAGCGCTTGACCAGGCTCCCGAGCGTCTCCTCGCCTTGGAGGAGCACGTCGTAGTCGACGTGCGCGCGCAGCAGCTCCGCGGCGGCCTCGGCGGCCCGCTTGGAGGAGAACAGGCCCAGCGCCGCGCCCCGGCTGGCCTCCACCAGGCGCAGCAGCTCCTTGCCGGTCTCCTCGGACAGGCCCGAGGCGGTCGGCCGCGGCAGGCCCGCCGCGACGTAGAGGATGCCCTGCCTGCGGTAGTCGAACGGCGAGCCCACGTCGAGCGAGGACCAGTCCTCCCCCTCCGAGTCGGGCGCCAGCCCCAGGCCGCGGGCGACGGTGTCGAACTTCCCGCCGAGCGTGAGCGTCGCCGAGGTCGCCACCACGGTGCGCTCCTGGTAGAGCATCGTCGCGAGCAGCCCGCCCACCGACAGCGGCGCGGCCACCAGCTGCGGCCCGTTCGGCTCCGACCAGATCACGTCCTCGGGCGAGGGCGCGGCGCAGCGCCCCGCGGTCTCCACGGTCTCGACGAGCCCGGCCTTGAGCTGCTGGGCGCTCAGCTGCTTCTTCGTCTCGGCGTCGAGCGTGCCCATCAGCGTCGTCGCCTTCACGCAGGCCGCGTTGATCAGGTGCAGCGCCTCGGTCAGGGGCTCGGGGAGCTCCCCGGCGAAGCGTCGCTCGCCGGCGAGGTTCAGGGCGTTCTCCAGCGAGTCGGCGGCCTCGCGGATCTGGTCGGCCGCGTCGGCGTCGATCAGGCGCCGCCCGCGCTGGGCGAGCCAGCGCAGCCGCGCGGGCGTCAGCTCGGCGCGCGCCGCCGAGGTCACGCGGTCGACCAGCTCGTGCGCCTCGTCGACGATGAGCACGGTGTGCTCGGGCAGGACGCCGCGCTCCTTCATCATGTCGATCGAGAGCAGGGCGTGGTTGGTGACGATGATGTCGGCCTCGCGGGCCCTCGCCCGGGCGGCCTCGGCGAAGCAGTCGGGGCCCTGGGCGCAGTCCTTCGCGCCGACGCACTCCGAGGAGGTGGTGGACGCCTGGCGCCAGGCGCGGTCGCTCACGCCGGGGTCGAGGTCGTCCCGGTCGCCGGTGTCGGTGTCGTTCGCCCAGTCGTACAGCCGCTGCACCTGCTTGGCGAAGGACCGCTGCCGACCGGCCCACTTGAGCTCCTCGGTGCCTTCGAGGGCGCCCTCGTCCTCGTCCTCCTCGCCGGCCATCTTGCGTTTGCAGATGTAGTTGTGGCGGCCCTTGAGCAGCGCGAACGTCGGCCTGCGGCCCAGGACCGGCGCGACGGCGTCCACCAGGCGCGGCAGGTCGACGGCGACGAGCTGGTGCTGGAGCGCCAGCGTCGCCGTCGAGACCACGACGGTCTCGCCCGCCGCGAGCGCCGCGCACAGGTACGCCAGGGACTTGCCGGTGCCGGTGCCGGCCTGGACGAGCAGGTGGCGGCCGGAGCCGATGGCCTCGGCCACCGCCTCGGCCATGCGGCGCTGGCCGTCCCGGGCGCTGCCGCCCGGGGTGGCGGCGACCGCCGCGTCGAGGACTTCGAGCGCCGTCTCGGCGACGCCGGAGGGCACTTCGGTCGCCGTGATCATCGCTGTTCCACCGGCTCCTCGGCGTCCGCCGAGTCCGCGCCCTCGGCCGCCGCCTCGGCTTCGGCCTCGCGCTGCCTGGCGCGGTAGCGGTGGAGCGCGCGCACCGTGCCGTTGACGATGGCCAGCAGCGGGACGGCGATGAGCGCGCCGATGATGCCGAAGGTGAAGCCGCCGACGCTGACGGCCAGGACGATGGCGAGCGGGTGGAGCTTGACGGCCCGGCTCATCAGGAACGGCTGGAGCAGGTTCGACTCCAGCTGCTGGACGCCGAGCACGATGGCGAGCACGAGCAGGGCGTTGACCAGGCCGTTGTCGGTGCCGACGAGGGCGACCACGACCGCGAGCGCGCCCGAAACCGTCGCACCGACGATCGGGATGAACGCGCCCAGGAACACCAGCGTCGTCAGCGGCAGCCACAGCGGGATGTCCAGCAGCCACAGCCCGAAGCCGATGGCGACCGCGTCGACGGCGGCGACGATGATCGTCATGCGCATGTACTGCACGAGCGTCGACCAGCCGGCGCCGCCGGCGTAGCGCATGGGCTCGCGCCCGGCGTGCGGCACCATGCCGGTGAGGAACTGCCAGATCTTGCGGCCGTCGCGCATGAAGAAGTAGGTGGTGAACAGGACCAGGAACAGGCCGGTGACGAAGTTGCCCAGGCCCGAGGCGGTGGACCCGGCGATGTCCAGGCCGTTCTGGACGAGCATCTCCTGGTTGTTCTGCACCCAGTTGACGATGCTGCTCTCGGCCTCGTCGAGGGTGTTGACGACGAATTCGGCGTCGAGGCCGAACGGGCCGGTCTCCAGCCAGTCGCGGGCGTCGGACAGGCCCTTCGTGACCTGGTCGGAGAACGTCGGGACGCCCTTGATGAACTGGTCCACCACGAAGTAGAGGACGGCGACCACGACGCCGAGCCCGCCGATGAGCACCAGGATCGAGGCGAGGGACTTGTTCCAGCCGTGGCGGATCAGCGTGGCCGAGATCGGCTGGAACATCGCCGCGAGCAGGAAGGATATCGCCACGGGGATGACCACGACCGTGGCCTGGCTCAGGAGCCAGAACACCCCGGCCACGGCGGCGGCGATCACCAGCATCCGCCAGGACCAGGCCGCCCCGACGGTCAGGGACAGCGGGACGTAGCGGCGGTCGGGCGACTCGTCGTCGGCCCCCGCGTCATCGGGCGGCAGCTCGTCGCGGGAGTCGAACTCCTCGTCCTCGTCGTCGCCGCGCCCGGCGATGCCGCGCGCGGCGTGCGGGTTGAGGCGCAGACCGATCCACATTTGTCGGGCACGTGCGGCGGTGCGACGGAATCGGCTCACGTTGTCTCCAAACGACACTGGATTGCGGCTCCGCTCACGGAGCCGAGGGTGCGGGTGTGACGTCCTCAGTACGGTACCGGTTGGCCGCTTGCGCGAAAAGTCTGACCGGGCCCGGCGCAGCGTGATCACAGCGTGATCAGCGCCGCCCCGGCCGGACGCGGCGCCCTGTGGGCGGGGCGACGCCGCCGCCGCGGCGCGTCCCGGGCCGCGGGGGTGGCGGTAGGCTCGTTCGCTGTGACCGATACTCCGCTGGACGCACACACCGGGCTGCCGATCCGCCTGCTGCACGACCGGCTCCTGGTGCGACAGGACCCCGACGCCGAGCGCCGCTCCTCGGGCGGCATCGTCATCCCCGCGACCGCCGTCATGGGGCGGCGGCTGGCGTGGGCCGAGGCCGTCGGCGTCGGCCCGCTGGTCCGCTCGGTCGAGGCCGGGGACCGGGTCCTGTTCGACCCCGAGGACAAGGCCGAGGTCGAGCTTCAGGGCCGCACCTACATCCTCATGCGCGAGCGCGACATCCACGCCGTGGCCGCCAAGCGCGTCGACGAGGACGCCACGGGGCTCTACCTCTGATGCGCGTCGCGGTCCTCGGCCTGGGGCTGATCGGCGGTTCCGTCGCGCTGGCCCTGACCGAGGCCGGGCACGAGGTCATCGGCCACGACGCCTCGGAGCGCACGCGCGAAGCGGCCGCGGCGCACTTCGCGGTCGCCGCCGACCCGGCGGCGCTGCTCGACGCGGACGCGGCCGTGCTGGCGGTGCCGATGGACGCGATGGCCGATTGCGCCGCGGTCTTCGCCCCTCGGCGCTTCGGCGGCATCGTCACCGACGTGGCCTCGATCAAGGGCCGCGTCCGGGCCGCGTTCGCCGGCCACCGCCGGTTCGTGGGCGGCCATCCCATGGCGGGCAAGGCGACCGCCGGTTTCGGCGAGGCCGAGCCGGGCCTGTTCCGGGGCCGCAAGTGGGCGCTGTGCCTGGAGGAGGACACCCCGCTGGAGGACTGGGCGGCCGTGGCCCGGCTGTGGCTGTCCGTCGGCGCGCACGTGGTGCCGACGACGCACGCCGCCCACGACCGGGCCGTGGCGCGGGTCTCGCACGTGGAGCACCTGGTGGCGGCGGCGTTGACGCTGGCGGCCGACGACCCGCTGTCGCGGACGCTGGCGGCGGGCTCGTTCCGCGACGCCACCCGCGTGGCGGCCAGCCCGGTCCGCCTGACCGAGGGCATGGTCGCGAACAACCGGGACGAGGTGCTGGCCGCGCTCGACGCGCTCGGCGGCGAGCTGGAGGCGGCGCGGCGCCTGGTGGACGGCCGTTCCCGCGAGGCCGGCGGCGCCGGGGAGTGGCTCGACCGGGCGCGGCGCCTGCGCGAGTCGTGGCCGCCCGAACCGGGCGGGGCCGAGCGGGTCGCGCTCGACCGCGAACCCCTGCTGGCGCTCGGTGAGGCGGGCGGCTGGATCGAATCCGTGGAGGGCTTCGCGGTCGCCACTGCGCGTCGCCCTCGCGTAAAGTCCACCTCATGAGAAAAATCGATCAGCTCGCCGAGCAATACGTCGAGGATGTGTTGGCGCTCAGCCCCATAACGGCCACCAGCATGGGCGTGCCCGGCTCCGACCACCTGCTCGACGACCTCTCCCCCGCCGGCGACGCCGCCCAGGCCGACCTCGCCCGCAAGGCGATCGCCGACGTGGAGGCGACCGAGCCCCAGGACGAGCGCGAGCGCGTGGCGAAGGAGGCCATGCTCGAGCGGCTGCGCCTCCAGGTCGAGCGCCACGACGCCGGCGACGCCTACCTGAGCCTGAACGTGCTGACCTCGGGCGTGCACAACGTCCGCACGATCTTCGACCTCATGCCCCAGGAGGGCGAGGAGGCCGTGCGGAACGTCGCGAAGCGGCTCGCGGCCGTCCCGGACGCCTTCAACCAGTACATCGAGACGCTGCGCGCCGAGGCCGCCGCGGGCCGGGTGGCCGCGAAGCGGCAGGTCCTGGAGGTGGCGAAGCACTGCGACAACTGGAACGGCGCCAACGGCGACGACTTCTGGGCCGGTCTGATCAAGCGCGTGACCGTCGACGGCGAGCCGGTGACGAGCGGCCCGCTGGCGGTCGCGTTGGGCGACGGCGCCTCGTACGCCCGGTGGGCGACGACGAAGTTCGCCGAGTTCCTGCGCAGTGAGCTGGCGCCGCAGGCCCCCGAGAAGGACGCGGTGGGCCGCGAGCGGTACTCGCGCGCCTCGCGCCACTTCATCGGCGCCGAGATCGACCTGGCCGAGACGTACGAGTGGGGCTGGCAGGAGCTGGCGCGCATCGAGGCCGAGATGGCGGCCGTGGCGGACGTGATCAAGCCGGGCGCGAGCCTCGACGAGGCCATCGCCCACCTCGACGCCGACCCCGAGCAGAACGTCGCGGACAAGCACGCCTTCCGCGACTGGATGCAGGAGCTGGCCGACCGCACCATCGCCGACATGGCCGACACGCACTTCGACATCCCCGAGCCGGTCCGGCGCATCGAGTGCATGCTCGCGCCGACCGAGGACGGGGCGATCTACTACACCAGCCCGACCGAGGACTTCTCGCGTCCGGGGCGTATGTGGTGGTCGGTGCCCAGCGGGCAGCAGACCTTCTCGAAGTGGCGCGAGATCACCACCGTCTACCACGAGGGCGTGCCGGGCCACCACCTCCAGATCGGACAGACGCAGGCCCGCTCCGAGCTGCTCAACCGCTTCCAGCGCAACATGATCTTCTCCTCGGGCCACGCCGAGGGCTGGGCGCTGTACTCCGAGCGCCTCATGGACGAGCTGGGCTACTACGACGGCGACCCGGCCGGGAAGCTCGGCATGCTCGACGCGCAGGCGTTCCGCGCCGCGCGCGTGGTCGTTGACATCGGCCTCCACTGCGAGTTCACGATCCCCGAGGACAACCCGTTCGGCTGGCGGCCGGGCGAGCAGTGGGACGCGGACAAGATGTTCGAGTTCATGCGCGCCCACTGCCGCATCGAGGACGACATGCTCCAGTTCGAGTGCAACCGCTACCTCGGCTGGGCCGGCCAGGCGCCGTCGTACAAGGTGGGCGAGCGCCTGTGGATGGAGGCCCGCACCGACTACGCGGCCCGCAAGGGCGCCGACTTCACGCTCAAGCAGTTCCACACCGACGCCTTGAACCTCGGCTCGATGGGCCTCGCCCCGTTCGCCGAAGCGCTCAAGCGCCTCTGAACCGACGCCTCCGGGGGCGCCGCGCCCCCGGAGACCGCGAGCACCGCAGGGGGCGGCCGGCACGCCGGCCGCCCCCTGGATCGTTCTCGCTCAGGCGCGGTCGAGGCCGAGTTCCATCTCGTCCTTGCCGTACCAGGCGCGGAGGCGGTCGGCGCCGCGCCTGGTCGCCGCGATCTCGTCGGCGGTGAAGCCGCGGTGGCGGTAGGACTCGATGACGACCTTCTCGGCCTTCACCGTGGCCTTCCAGTGGCCGACGAGCTGGCCGTCCAGGAGGATCGCCGAGTTGCAGCGCGGCCGCTCGGCGGCCTTCGCGATCGGCAGCGTGTGGTGGAGCACCCAGTCCTTGGTGTCGGTGTAGGAGCACAGCATCTCGTCGAAGCCCTGCACGAAGTCCACCACCGGGCCGTCCTCGGACGGCTCGGGCGGCTCGCCCGCGAAGTAGCAGGTGCGCCCGCCCAGGTCGATCGATGCGAGGTCGAGGTCCGCGATGGCGGCCTTGGCGTCGGCGATGGTGAGGGTGCCCCAGCGGGTGAAGTCCTTGAGGGTGGCGGGCCCGCGCGAGGTGTAGAAGCGGCGGGCCAGTTCGCGGATCGCGTCCTCGCGGTCGATCCTCCCGGCGGGGACGCGCTCGTCGAAGTTCGCCCAGGTCGGCTTCCCGTCGCGGCTCGGCCCCGAGCAGATCACCGACCGCAGTTCGGCGTGGGTGAGCATGTCGCCGAGGCGCTGCCCCTTCGCGTCGGGGACGCCCGCGGCGGTGAGGGCCTCGGCGGCCTCGGCGCGAGTGAGGCCGCGCCCGCCCGCGGTGGCCGCGGCGAGCGCCTCGTCGGAGCGGACGAGCGTGGCGGCGTCGAGGCCGAGCCGCCGCAGCTCCGAGCCGACGAGCCGCATGACGCGGTCGGCGGTGGCGGCCAGCATCATGCGGATGTCGGCGGCGGGGACGGTGTGCCAGGTGGGGCGCAGGACGTGGGTCCTGATGACGGCGCCCTCGTCGATAAGGGCGTCGACGGCGGCGGGCGGGGCGAACGCGCCCGGGCCGCCGCCGGGGGCCGAGCGCATCGCGGGGGTGAGCTTCGAGGGGTGGTACTCCTGGGACTGCACCGCGCCGAGATGCGCGAACGCCGCCATCGGGGTGTCGTGCTTCTCGCCCCACAGGCGTTGGGTGCGGGCGCGCCAGGCGGCGACTTCACCGGGTTTCGGGTCGTGGCGGTCGGCGCGTGCGGTCATCGGGCCATGCTATCGGCGGGGTCCGACATGCGGGCCCGACGAACGGGGCCTGGTCAGCACCGCGGGGGCGATCGGAGAGAATCTCGCCGCCAGGGGGGTGAAGAGATCTCATCCGGTGGACAAACGTTGCAGAGAGCAGCCACACTGGTGGCATGTCGCTTCCCCAAGCGGTCTTGACGCTATCGACCGACGTGCTCGCCGATCTCAACGACGACGAGCGGTTGGCGTTCGCCTACGCGCACGGACCGGCGCTCTCGGAGTTCGGCGACGACGCCGACCTGGTGTGCGTCTGGGACGCCGAGACGGTCCCCGAAGGGGTCGACGACACCGCCGACCACCTGACCGTCGTCGAGTTCGAGCAGCTGCTGGACTCACTCATGCTCGGCGAGGGCTGGTACGAGCCCAGTGCCGAGGCGCTGCACGTGATCGCCCGGTTCGCCGAGGGCATCCTGCTGGCCGACGACTCCGAGCTGGGCTCGAAGGCCAGGGCCGAGGTGACCGAGTTCCCGCAGGCGCTCGCCGACGCCTCCAGGACCGCCGTCGAGCGCGAGGCCGAGGCGGTCGCGAAGCGGCTCGGCGAGGCGAGCGACCCGTGGGAGCTGGCCGAGACCCTCACCGGCGGGCTGCACCGGGCCTACGTGGCCCTGTTCGCCGCCGCCGGGCACTTCTTCCCGGGCCGGGAGCACCGCAGGGAGTACGTCGAGCGCTACATGCTGGGCGAGGAGGTGCCGGAGGCCGAGGCCGCCGTGTGGGCGGCGGCGGAGGCGGCGCCGGCCGAGCGTGCCGTGCGGTTGCCCGAGGCGTGGCGGGAGCTCGCCCGCGCCGTCCTGGCCAACTGCTAGGAGCGCTGCCGGGCGGCCTCGTAGAGGGCGATGGACCCGGCCGCGGCGGCGTTGAGCGAGGAGGCGGCCCCGCCGATCGGAATCCGCGCGGTCTCGTCCACGGTCTCGCTCCAGGCGCGCGACATGCCGTCGGTCTCGCGGCCGATGACCAGCAGCGTCGGCCCGGTCAGGTCCACCTCGGCGAGTTCGCGGCCGCCGTGCTCGTCGGTGCCGACCGTCCGCACGGGCTCGGCCTGCTCGGCGAGCCAGGAGGCGACGTCCGCGGGCCGGTCGGCGCGGGCCAGGGGCGTGGAGAACAGCGAGCCGGTGGAGGCGCGCACGGTGCGCGGGTCGAACGGGTCGACGCCGTGGCCGGTGGTGACGACCAGGTCGGCGCCGAACGCGTCGGCCGATCGGATGAGCGAGCCGAGGTTCCCGGGGCTCCCGGGCCGGTCGAAGACGATGCCGAGGAATCGGGGCCCGGCCGTGAACCGTTTCAGGGACGAATCCGGCATCGCGACGACGGCGAGCAGCTCGGGGGCGTCGGCGTCCTTCTCCCCCAGCTCGGCCATGAGCTCCCGCGAGACGGCGTACACGTCCGCGTCGGTGCGCTCCAGCACGTCCCGGGCCCACGCGGAGAGCCGCCTGCCGGAGTCGAAGAGCACGTCCTGGAACTCCCAGCCGTGCGCGAGCGCCAGATCGATGGGCCGCACGCCCTGCACGAGGAACCCGCCCACCTGATTGCGCTTCTTCCGGTTGCCCAGAAGCGCCTCCCACTCCTGGAACCGGGCGTTCCTGGTGCTCACCCGCAACTGCCTGCCCATGCCTCCCCCTCCGCGACGCCGAACGCCCATTCTACGGAGCGGCCCGCTTCGCCCCCTTGGAGCGACCCCGGATGACCCAGCCCACAGCCCACTACCCGCTTGCAGGACGGATCAGCGCACGGGTAAGCTGGTGCGCGGCCCGGTAAAACGGGTCGGGCAAATGCGCCCCTAGCTCAACGGATAGAGCATCTGACTACGGATCAGAAGGTTGGGGGTTCGAATCCCTCGGGGCGCGCCAGAAACAGCAGTCAGGGCCGGTCGACGACCGGCCCTTTTGCTCACTCAAAACTTCCCGTAGCAGCCCTATGGAGCGCTGCGGCGATACGACGCCCCTCGGGCACGTGCCGGTGCCGCGTCACCGTCCGGATCACCGGGTCGACGCCGAGTCCGTCTGGGAACGTGGCCGCCTCCCGTACGGCTTTCAGCGGGTGCGGAGGCCACTGAGGATGAGGGAGACGACCGCCTCGGCTCGGGCCTCGAGATCGGGGGCGTTCCACTTCACGGCGTACACCGGGTCGTGGAAGTGGCAGGTCGCGTCGATGACGGCTCGCGCCAGCGCCTCCGGCTCCCCGGCCGCGAAGTCGCCCGCGTCGACGCCCTCAACGATCACGGCGCGGACCTGATCGAGCACGAAGGCGGTGTGGGCGGAGCAGACGGTGCTGTGCTCCGCCGCCAGCGCCCCGAAGGTGCCGAACAGCTCGGGGTCCTCTCCGGCCTTCGCCCATTTCGCGGCGAACATGGCCAGGAGCAGGCGGCGCAGCCGTTCGGGCGGCGCTGTCCCAGTCTCCTGGGTCGCCGCGACGAGCTTCTCCACCTGGTCGAGCCAGCGCCGTATCACGGCCTCGCGCAGCGCCGCCTTGGACGGGAAGTGCCGGTAGACGCTCCCGTGGCTCACGCCCAGCAGCCGGGCGACGTCGAGCACCGTCGCCTTTTCAGGGCCGTGCCGGCGCAGCACCTCCTCGGTGGCCGACACGATCGACTCCGCATCAAGTGGTTCCCCGCGCATCGGGCCTCCTTGTCGGGCTGGTGGCGAGCCTCCGGCGGGCGCTCCAGCGAGGAAGGTACGTGAACCGGCTGACACAAGTCAAACGCCGTCAGCGCTCCGAACCCCCATGATAGATGAATGACAATTATTGTTATCTGTCATTCCTTGTCGTAGGGTGCAGAGGCACGCCGAGGCTGGGGACGGGTCCGATCACGGACTCGCCACCGCCCCACGGTGTTCAGCACGCGAAGGGAATGAGGACGGATCATGAAGGCCATCATCTACAGCGAGCACGGCGGTCCCGAGGTGCTTCGGCTCGTCGAGCGCGATCTTCCCGAGCCCGGTCCCGGCGAGGTCCGCGTCCGGATCGCCGTCTCCGGGGTCAACCCGACCGACTGGAAGACCCGCGCCGGCGGCATGGGTCCTCAGCAGTACCCCGAGTTCACCCCGCACCTGGACGGAGCCGGAGTGGTCGACGCCGTCGGCGAAGGGGTCGGCCAGGACCGGGTCGGCCGACGGGTCTGGGTGTTCGGGGCCGTCATGGGGCGGCCCACCGGCACCGCCGCCGAGTTCGCCGTCGTGCCCGCCGAGCGGGCCGTGCCGCTGCCCGACGAGGCCGGGTTCGACCTCGGGGCCGCGCTCGGCGTCCCCGCGATCACCGCCCACCGCGCGCTCACCGTCGCCGAGGACGGCCCGACCCGGCTGCGCCCGGGCGCGCTCGACGGCAAGGTGGTGCTCGCCGCGGGCGGGGCCGGGGCGGTCGGGCACGCGGCGATCCAGCTCGCCCGCTGGGCCGGGGCCACCGTGATCAGCACGATCAGCGGCCCGGAGAAGGCGCGGCTCGCGACCGCCGCCGGGGCGCACCACGTGGTCAACTACCGCGAAGGCGATCCGGCCGCCGCCATCCGCGAGATCGCCCCTGACGGCGTGGACATCATCGCCGAGGTGGCGCTCGGCGCGAACCTCGAAATGGACCTGGCCGTGCTGCGGACGCGCGGCACGATCGCGGTCTACGCCAACGACGGCGAGAAGCCGGTCGAAGTGGACGTCCGGCAGAACATGATGGTGAACACGCGGCTCCAGTTCCTGGTGCTCTACACGGTCGGACGGGAGGCGCTCGCCGCGGGCGCGGAGGACGTCGCCGCCGCGGTGAGCGACGGGGCGCTGCCGGTCGGCGAGGAGCACGGCCTGCCGCTGCTCCGCTTCCCGCTCGACCGCACCGACGAGGCCCACCGAGCGGTGGAGGGCGGCGCGGTCGGCAAGGTCGTGGTGGACGTCGCGAGCTGACCGATGGCCGAGGGAACGGCGGCGGGAAAGGGCCTCGCCGCCGCCCCATCGGACTCCTGGCCGGCATCGCGGCCTGGACGCTCCGCGATGCAGCCCTCGTCGCCGGCGATGGGGGCCTGGGGATGCCGTGGTCGGACTGACCAGCGGCACGGCAGCGTCTTCGCCGAAAGTCGGTGTGCGCTTTGGGGAAGCACCCGGGGACACCGCGGCTCCCCGGCGCGTTCCGGTCCGCCCCTCCCACACGCCACGGCGGCGCCCCCGACGCTACGTCTTGGTGTTCGTCAAGTGGCGTCCGATGTAGCCGATGTAGATCTTCCGCGTGCGGGCCGTGTCGTCGTAGTAATGCATGCGGGGCGCGAACTGGCCAAGGTATGAGACCTTGAAGTGCGCGGCCATGAGCACCTTCCCGCTCCGGTCGACCTCCTCGGGGACCGGCAGGATGCGCTCGCCTCTCCATTTCGGGCGGTCCAGGACCGATTCGCTCTCGTTGGAGGCGTGGCGCTCCGCTGAGCACCGGTAGCCGTCGACGTTGTCGTTGTTCAGATAGGTGTCCACATTCCCTGAATATCCCTCCGCGCGCCGTTCCGCGTAATCATGGAGCGCGTGGATGTACTCCCACAGACGGCTGGCACAGCGGCCGAGGTTGTCGCGCCGGTCGATCTCCAGCGCTCTCGCCCTGTCACCGGTGAACTCGACCCGTCGCAGCACCGGGTGGGCGTCCTCCCCTGCCGTGAGCCGGTTGACCAGTTCCTCGACGCTCCCCGGAGCGGACCAGTCCGCCTCCTCCGGGGCGATGTAGGCCTCTTCGTACAGGCCCGCTTTCAACAGGCGCCGCCGCAGTTCCACCGCCTCTCGCTCGTGCTTCTGCGCCTGCTCGTCGATGTCCGCCAGATCGGCTTCGAGATCGTCCCGCCGCCGGTTGGCATCGCGCAGTTCACCTTCCAGCCGGTGCACGTCCCGCTCAGCGCGTTCGAGGTCCTCGGCCGCCACCAGGCCCTCGATCGTCCGGGTCAGCAGCAGCTCATCGAGCCGATCAAGGTCCGCGAGCGTCCAGTCCTCCGTTTTCAGCCAGCGTTTCAGCAGGCGGCCGACCGCCTGCCCGGCCAGACCGAGGCCGTCCAGCTCGTCGGAGGCGGGCGCGGGCGGCTCGGGCTCGCCCGAGACCCGCTCGCGGACTTCCAGGTCCCGCCACATGCGCGCCTCAGCCCGGCGCAGCAGATCGATGCCTCTGCGCACGCCGTGCGGCAGCTCGAACTCCAGCAGCCGCCGCCGCACCGCGGCCGCGTGGGCTCTGGCCAGGTATTCGGCCACCTTGCTCCCGCGGAGGGAGCGTGTCAGTGTGATCGGCCCGAGGACGGGATGGCGCTTGGCGCCGGCCGGGTTCTCCAGATCCACGCCCGGCAAGTACGTGCGCACCCGCCCCGGCTCCACCCGGTACGCGTGCGGCAGTCGCTCGTTGAGCGCGGCGACGGCGCTCCAGCCGACCACGAACGCCGAGGCCACACCCGCGCTTTCGCGGGTGAGGCTCCGGACGACGTCCCGCCACCGGTCTTCGATCTCCGGACCGGGAGAAGCGGCGACGATCACGGCGGCCGACCGCAGCGGGTCGGTGATCGCGTCGATGACGGCCTCGGCGTCCTGCACCGTTCCGGGAGTGCCGTGCAGGGCGGTCGAGCCGTCGCGCACCCGGACGGCGTCGAGGATGCCGCGGACGATCCTCGGAGGACTCACCCGTGCCATGGCGTCGGTCTCGTCGACCCCTTCGAGTCCGGCCTCTATGACGATGACGCCCCCGGTGCCTGAGCGGTCCTCCATCGCGTAGAGCGTCACGGGCCATGTGCCGATCTCGTTGGTCTCGGTCAACCGGTAGAGGCGGCGCTGCCCGCCTTCCCGCTCCGGGGTCTCGTGGACGACCTCGAGGACCGCCCGCGCTCCTAAGAGGTGCCGGCCGGCTCCTTCCCAATCGGTGGTGGCGACGGTGCTGCGCCGGTCCTTCCGTTTAAGGGTGAGCCAGCTGTACAGCTGCTCCCGGGCCACCTTGACCGCGCTGATGTCCTCATCAATCCGCAGTACCGCTCGGTATCCGACTGCCATGACCGACCTCCCCGAAGAACGCGAGCCCTCCATGCTAGCGATAAAATATCGCCCACGACACATTCCTGCCGTAACGGAGCCGATTGAGGCCGTTGCGCGGCAACACCTTAAACCCAGGCCGTCCGGTGCCCCGTACCGCATCGGACCGGCCGTTTCCGCTCAGGTGATTTGGAGGCCGTGATGGACTCATGGGTGGCGATCGACTTCGAGACCGCGAACGGGAGCCGCGCCAGCGCCTGCTCGGTGGCGCTCGTCCGCGTCAGCGGCGGCGAGGAGAAAGAGGTCTTCGCGACGCTCATCCGTCCGCCCGAAGGCCACGGCCGCTTCGACACCCGCAACACCGCCGTGCACGGCATCCGCGAAGCCGACGTGCGGGGCGCACCGAGTTGGCGGCGGGTGTGGTCGCAGATGGCCGACTTCATCGGCGATTCGCCGATCATCGCGCACAATGCGGCCTTCGACACCTCCGTCATCCGAGGCGCCAACGCCGCCACCGGGATTCCGAATCCGATGCTGCGGTACGCCTGCACGCTCGTGCTCGCCCGCCAGACGTGGGACCTGGGGTCCTACACGCTCCCGCGAGTGGCCGGCGCCGCCGGGATCGCCTTCAGCGACCACCACCGGGCCGAGGCCGACGCCCGTGCCGCGGCGGGGGTGCTCCTGGCCCAGCAGCGCGCGCATCGCGTCGAGACGGTCGACGCGCTGCTGCGAACCGCGGGAGTCAGTTGGGGCCGGATTCACGCCCGCGGCTTCGACGGCTGCCGCAAGTGCTGAGCGTCCGAGCGGACGGGCGGGTCCGAGGGCGGCCCCTCACTGGCCGTCGGTGCGGAAAGGCGCTCCCCGCCCGCGTCGTCGATGCGCCTTCGCCCGGTGTTCGCCGTGGGCGGCGCCTAGCGCGCCTTTCCACGGGTCTTCCTGCCGGATCGGGGTTTGGGCCGGCGTTTGCGGTGGTGCTGGTGGTCTCTTTTGATCAGCGATGCGATCGCGTCGCGGTCGGCCTCGGAGAGCGCCCGCCCGTCGAAGCGCTTGCTGTGGACGACCTCGAACGGGTCGCAGGTGATGAGGTCGACCCGCGGGTTCCGTATGGCGCCCAGGCTCGCCCGGTGGTTGGTCAGGACGACGGCGGTGCGGATCCGCACCCGGTGGCCGTTGCGCTCCAGCCATGATTCGAGTCTGCGGGCCGGGTCGGACGCCTGGCGGCCCCAGTTGCGTCCGCCGCCGTCGACCGCCCGCCGTGTCTCCACCGAGTTGCCGTACTGGTCGTACTTCTCGAACCACCAATCGTCGCCGTCCACGTGCAGATGCGCGCGGTGGGACTTCACCTCGACGGCCCAGACGCTCTTCGGTCCTATGAGGATGGCGTCGATCTCGCCCGCCCGGTTCTTGTAGCCCGCCAGGTAGGTCCACTCGTCAGGCAGGCGCGCCAGCTTCGAGCGGAATCGCTCCTCCCCCTTGAGGCCGCCCGCCGTCTGCAAGCGGCGCTCCTGGAGGGCCTGGTGGCGATCCCCGGCGTCGGCGATCGCGCGCCGCGCGCCCTCGGCGGTCTTCTGGACCCGGCGCTCCTCGGCCGAGCGGATGCGGAAGAGCCGCTTCAGCAGGCCCTTGCGGCGGCGGGCCGCGCGGAGGTCGGCCTCGGCCCGTTCGAGCCGGCGCCGGTGCTTCGCGAGCAGGAGGGCATTGTCATCGATCGCTTTCACTATCCGGTCGTACTGCTCGCCGACGTGGTCGGACAGCACCTCGATTCTCATGCCCAGACCCCAACCTCAGCGAACACCTCGGCGTCCAGGGTAGGACCGGGCATCCACATGGACGCCGTGCAACACCTGCGGCCGCCCTCGTTCGCGGGCCATCGGAATTGCCCCCATGCGTTAATCTCAGCATCCGGGCATTGCCGATCCCTGCGAGCCCTCACCGCACCCTTGAAGGAGCTCACCGCAATGACGAACCCAGCCGAACAGCACGGGTCCGACATCACCCAGTACCCCGACGTCGACACCCCCGGCACCGGACAGCGCATCCTCGAAGGCACGCCCGTCGTCGGCAGCGTCGCCGGGGCCGTCTACGGCGCCATCGAGGCCGACGACGCCGTCGGCGCCCTCTCGGCCGTCGCGAGCGGCGTCCAGGGGCTGGCGATGGAGGCCCTCTTCGCCCTCCGCGACCCGATCTACGCCCTCGCCGAGGCCGGGCTGACCATCGTCCTCGAACTGGTCGAACCGTTCAACGACGTGCTGGAGATGGTCTCGGGCGACCCCGGCGAGATGGCCCGCCAAGGCGAGGTCTGGGGCCAGGTCGCCTCGGCGCTGGAGGCGTTGAGCGGCGAGACCGGCGAGACGGTCCGCGGCCAGTTGACCGGCTGGCAGGGGCAGGACGCCGACGCGGCCTTCGAGCAGCTCTACGCCGTCGAGGCGGCGATCATGGCGGCCGCCCACGAGGCGACGAGCATCCAGACGCTCCTGGGCTGGGCGCAGGCGGCGGCCGAGGCCATCTACGGCTGCATCAAGTCGATCCTCGCCGAGCTGGTGGCCTGGCTCATCACCCGCGGGCTCGTCGCGCTCGCCAACAGCGCCTGGTCCTTCGGCGCGTCGGTCGCCACGTTCCTGCTGTCGGCCGTGGCGAAGAGCTTCGCCATGTTCAACCGGGTCATGGACCGGTTCCAGAAGGTGCTCAAGATCTTCGGCGGGCTCAGCGACTTCATGATCGAGCGCCTGAAGCGCAACCCGTTCCGCGGCATCAACCCGCTGAACGGGTTCGAGCTGGGCGGCAAGGACCTGTGGAAGCGCGTCCTGATCACCGCCTCCATCAAGGGCGGCACCGGTCTGCTGCAAGGCGCGGGGACCGCGATCGCCACGGGGCAGGGCTTCGCGGGGAACGCGATCGCGAAGGCGACGTACTCCTCGCCCGGCGGCGGCAGCGGGCCGGTCACCGTGGACCTCGACTCGCTCGACGGGGTGGCCGGAAGCCTTGAGGGGCATGCGGGCAACGCGAGCTCCATTCGCGGCGTCGCCGAGGAGGCGGGCGCGGCCGAGATGGCCTGGGGCCTTCCGGGCGCACTGTACTTCGAGCAGGCGTACACGGACGGCTGCGACGAGATGGTCGCGGCGATCACGGGCATCGAGGACGCCCTCAACGGCGACGCGGTGAAGCTCCGGGACTCCGCGACCGACTACCGGACGGCGGACGACGAGGCCGCCGCCGCGCTCAACAATCTGCTCAACGAGTTCGAGAGCTGAGCCGGGACGATGCCTGCGTTCGATCTGCGCCGCGACGGGAAGACGCTCCTGGAGCGGGAATGGCTCCAGGAGGGCGAGTGGCTGCGCGGGTGCGCGCCCGCGTGGCGGCTCGCGGCCTTCGAGGGCGTCCCGAAGCCGCCTCCGACCGCGGGCCAGGTGTGGGCCGCGGCGGGACGGTTCGTCGCCCGCATTCCGCTGTACCTGTTCGCCTTCTGGGTCGTGCTGCTGGTCGCCGAGTCCGGCGGCGACGCTGGGACGTCGAGTCCGCGCCGCCCCGCCGCCGTCGTCTGGGGCCAGGGCCCCGGGAGCCGGGCCGGGAGCCTCGCCGTCCCCGCGCTGCGCAGGCCCGGGGTGTGGGTCCTCACCGACCGGCGGGTGGCGTTCCTCGGCGTGCGCGCCCGCACGCGCACGCGACTGTTCAGCGTCGCGCCGGCTCCGGGCGGGCCGCATGAGGACTACCGGCCGGCGCCGATCGAGACCGTCGCCGAGTTCCCGGCGGGCGAGTGGCGCTACGAGGGCGCGGTCGAACGCACCAGGACCACTCGTTTCCTCAAGCGCACCAAGGTGATCGGTCGATACGACCGGATCGTGTTCCCCGACGGCTCGGGCATCGACATCCGGAGGGATTGAACGCGACCCTCGCGAGGGGTCCTCGTTCGCGCGCCCGCAGGCGCCCTTCCCGCGGGGCCCTTGCGCCCCGCACATTCCAAGTGCAGTGTCCACCGTCACCATATTTGTGATCTTGGGTTCCCAGTGCGCGCCCACCTGGCCTGAGTCTGATCACTGTGGACGAATTCGTTCGTCCACACTCATCACATGAGGCACGCGGGCACCATTCGACACAGCAGCGCGCACGAACGTGGGAGCGTTACCGCAATATCGGTGTAGCCGGTGTTAACCTGACCCGGCCGTCACTGAAAGGAACCCTGTGAACAGCGCTTCCCCTCAACGTCTCCGGGTCGACCTGCACCGCTTCGCCTGCCGTGCCGACGACCCCTTCGAGACCTTTCTGCGGCTCCGCGACTCCGAGGGCGAGCAGGAGGTGTTCCTCCTCGAATCGCTCGCCGGACCGGCCGCCGACAAGACCCGCGCCGTGGTCGGCGCGACCCCCGTCCTCGACGTCGTCGTCCGCGACGGGGTCGTCGAACTCGACGGGCACCGGCGCTGGCGCGACTGGGCCGAGGCGAGGATGCGGCGTTTCGCGCGGGCGCACGAGCACCGCGACCGGCGCTTCCGCCTCGACGAGCGGGCCGACCTGTGGGAGGCCGTCCGCCACATCGAGCACGGCTTCGACGTCGACGGACTCACCGACCGCCGCTTCGGCTTCGGCTTCGTCAGCCTGCTCAGCTACGACGCGGTCACCTACATCGAGACCCTCCCGCGGATCATCGAGCCCACCGGCCGCGTCCCCGACGCGGTCTTCCGGATCTACCGGTCCGTCATCGAGATCGACCTGGTGAACGGCGAAGCCGAACTGACCGTGGCGGACTGCCCCGAATGGGACCGGGACGACCAGGTCGACCCGGCCGCGGTCCACCGGCGGATCGAAGCGGCCCTGGCGTCCCCCGCAGCGCCCGCGCCGGTCGAGACCCCCGCCGCGCCGCTGGCGCACACCGAGCCCGAGACGACGATCGCGCCCGCCGCATACGCCGAACGCGTCGAGAACTCACTGCGGCACATCGGCGCCGGCGACATCTACCAGGTGCAGCTCGGGCATGAGGTCCGCATGCACGGCAAGCGGTCCGACCTCGAGGTCTACCTCCGGATGCGCGCCAACAACCCCTCGCCGTACATGGGCTTCGTGCCCTACGACGACCTCACGCTGCTGAGCGCCAGCCCCGAACTCCACGTCCGCATCGACGGCGGCGAGCTCACCATGCGGCCCATCGCCGGGACCATCCCGCGCGGCGCCGACGCCGAGCAGGACGCCGCGCACGCCCAGCGGCTGCGCGGCGACGAGAAGGAGATCGCCGAGCACGTCATGCTCGTCGACCTGTGCCGCAACGACCTCGGCCGCATCGCCGACCCCGGCACGGTCGAGGTCGGCGATCTGATGAGCGTCGAGTCCTACTCCCACGTCCTCCACCTCGTCTCCACGGTCACCGCCGCGCTCGCCGAGGGCTACGACGCCTACGACGTGATACGGGCGACGTTCCCCGCCGGGACCATGACCGGCGCGCCGAAACTGCGCGCCATGGAGATCATCGAGGCCACCGAGACCAGCCGCCGCGGCATGTACGCCGGGGCCTTCGGCGTCATCGGCTTCGGCGGGTTCACCAACCTCGCCTTGAGCATCCGCACCGTGATCGCCTCCGGCGACACCTACACCGCCCGGGCCTCGGCGGGCGTCGTCGCCGACTCCTCACCAGAGGGCGAATGGCGGGAAACCCTCGCCAAACTCGGTTCCTCGGTCCACGCCGTCGCCGGCACGGCGGCCACGGCAGCACTCTCACAGAAGGGCGGCAACCGATGAAAGCACTGCTCATCGACGCCTACGACAGTTTCGCGCACATCATCTACCAGTACCTCCGCGTCCTCGACATCGACACCGACGTCATCCGCTCCGGCGAGATCGAGCCGGCCGACGCCCTCGCGCACGAGGGCGACTTCGTCCTGCTGGGCCCCGGTCCCGGCACCCCCGAGGACTCCGGCCATGTCGAGATGGTGCGCGGCCTCGCGGGCGTCAAACCGGTCCTCGGCGTCTGCCTCGGCCACCAGGCCATCGGCGTCGCCTTCGGCGCCCGCGTGCGCCAGGCGCGGCACCTGATGCACGGCAAGACCAGCCGCATCGACCACGATGGACGCGGCGTCTTCGCCGGAGCGCCCGACGAGTTCAACGCCACCAGGTACCACTCGCTGATCGTGGAGGAGCCGACGCTCCCCGACTCGCTCGAGGTGACCGCGCGCTCGGTCGACGACGGGTACGTCATGGGGCTGCGGCACCGGCACCACCTGGTCGAAGGCGTCCAGTTCCATCCCGAGTCGATCCTCACCGAGGCCGGGATGGCGCTGTTCGGCAACTTCGCCGCCGCCGTCGAGGCGGCCCGCGCGGGGGCGGGGCGATGAAGATCCTCGCCATCAACGGCTCCGAGCGGGCCAGGGGCTCCACCTGGCTCGCCGTGCAGGAGATCCTCTCCCACGCGCGCAGCCGCGGCTGCGAGGCCCGGGAGGTCCACCTCGCCGAGCACCGCGTGACGGCGTGCGCCTGCGGGCGGTGCAACTCCCGCCCCGACCCGTGCCCGGTCGAGGACGACGTCGGCGAGATCGTCGCGGCCATGGTCGAGGCCGACGCGGTCTTCCTCGCCGCGCCGGTGCACGGCTTCGGGCTCTCCTCGCTGATGCAGACGTTCATCGAGCGGGCAGGCGTGGGCTTCCTGCGGTTCGACCGGCCGCTGACGAACACGATCGGCGCCGCGGTCGTCGTCGGCCGCCGCTACGGGCACCTCGACGTGCACGCGCAGCTGCTGCACAACCTGCTGCTCAACCGCTTCATCGTCGTCGGCAGCGGCTTCCCGGTGACCGTCTACTCCGGAGGCGAACAGGGCATATCCTCCGATGTGGAGGGATTGGACGCGCTGCACCGCACCGTGGACCGCGTCATCGACGTGGGCCTGACCCTGGCCGGGGCCGGGGTCGACCTGCCGCGGCCCAGGGGCGCCGAGAAGCGCGTGGGAAGGACGGGCTGAGGTGGCCGCCACCGACACCGAGCAGGCCCGCGACTCCGGTCTGGGCCTGCTCGTCGGCAGCAAGTTCGCCTCCACGGTGGCCTATGCGACCTCGTGGGTGCTGCTGCCCCTGTACGTCTACGAGGCGAGCGGGTCGCCCCTGCTCACGGCGCTCGCCTCGGCGGCGAACGTGCTGCCGTTCCTGCTGTTCGGGCTCGCCGCGGGCGCGAGCGTCGACCGCTCGTCCCCGGTGCGGGTCATGGCGTGGATGGAGGTGGCCAACGCCGCGGTGCTGCTGCTCGTGCCGCTCCTGGCGTACACGGTCGGCGTCGGCCCGGCGGTGCTGTGCCTCATCGGCTTCGCCTCGGCCACCGCGTACGTGTGGTTCGACGTCGCCAGCGCGGCGCTGGTCCCCGTGCTGGCCGGGGGCGACGGCGTCTTCCGCGCCAACAGCTACCTGTGGATGGCCACGACGGTGCTCACCGCCGTGGCGGCGCCGGTCGGGTTCTTCCTGCTCGACCTGCTGGAGCTGGGGCCGACGTTCGCGGTCCTGGCCGGCTGCTACCTGGTCTCGGCGCTCCTCATCGCCCTCATCCGGCCGCCGGGCGGGACCGGACCGGCCGGGCCGCCCGAGCGCGGCGCCGTCTGGGCCGGCATCCGGTACATCGCCTCGCATCGGCTGCTGCGGGTGTACACGACCGTCAACGTCGGCGTCGGCATCAGCGCCGGGGCCGTCTACGGCATGCTCGTGGTCTTCGCCTCCCGCGCGCTCGGCCTGGCGACCGACGACTACCGGCTCGCGTGGATCATCGCGGCCTCGGGCACGGGCGCGCTGCTGGGGGCGATCGCGGCCCGCCGGTTCAAGACCGCGCCGCCGATCGCGGCGGCGCAGTGGATGATCGGCATCGAGCTGGCGCTGCTGCTGGCGTACGCCGCTGCTCCCTCATGGACGGTGGCGCTGGTGGCGGTGCTGCTGTGGAACACCGTCCACACGTGCTTCCTGGTGGTGGGCATCTCGGTGCGGCAGGCGGCGACGCCGCTGCGCCTCCAGGGGCGCGTCAACGCGGTGGGCCGCATGATCGTGTGGGGGTCGGTGCCGCTGGGGACGCTGCTGTGCGGCTGGCTCACCGACGTGATCGGCCCCCGGTGGGCGCTGGCCGCGCTCGCGGTGTTCGCGTTCGCGAGCCTCGTGATCGCTTTGCGCGCACCGCGCGCGCTCGCCTTGGAGGAGCCCGCCGCATGATGGAGGCCGCTTGGCGCCGCAACGGAAGGGGAGACGCTTGAACGCCGACGAGGTACGCCTGTCCACCGCGATCATGACCCACCCGGCGAGAGCCGCGGAGGCCGAGGCGCTGGCCGCCTCGCTGCCCGAGCTCGAACCGGTGGTCGTGGTCGACCGCTCGGCGCCGGGCACCGGCAACGTCGGGAACGCGCTGCGCGCCTGGGGGAAGGTCGCCGCCGGGGCCACGCACCACCTGGTGCTCCAGGACGACGTCATCCCCTGCGAGAACTTCGCCGCGCAGGTGCGCCGTGCCGTGGCGGCCCGGCCCGAGGACGCCGTCAGCCTGTTCTGCGAATGGGGTTCGCGAAGCGCGTTCCTGGTGCGCGCCGCGGCCTGGCAGGGCTGGGGATGGGCGCGCGCGGTCGACCTGTACACCCCGTCGCAGGGCCTGGTCATGCCGCGCGCGGCGGCCGAGGCGTTCGCCGGGCTCGACGACACCGGCGAACCCGACGACCACGTGCTCGTGCGGTTCCTGCGCGGCAGCGGCATCGCCAACGCGGTCACCGTCCCGAACCTGCTCGAGCACGACGACCGGCCGAGCCTGACCGCGAACGGCTTCCAGGGCCGCCGCGGCTCGGCCTGCGCCGCCGATCCCGGTGCGGCCGACTTCGGCACGCCCGTCGCCGGGACGGAACTCGAACGGCTGCCGTACGTCTCCTGGATGCGGGTCTTCGCCGAATGGTGCTACTGCGGTCCGCTGCACGAGGACTACACGTGGGTGGGAGCGCCGGTGGACACCGCCCTGCCCGAGGGGCTGCGCAAGGCCGACCTCACCGAGGCGTTCGCCTCCGACCTCGGCGACGCCGGCCCCGAACTGCCCGCGACGGTCAACGAGGTGACCCTCTTCGAGCTCTGGACGGCCTACTTCGGTCTCGGCCTGGTGCAGCCCGAGCCGGTCGACGGGGAGCCGGGCCCGTTCGCCGAGGCCGCGTTCGCGACCGCGCTGCCGGGCGCGTTCCGGCGGTTCCTGTCGGCGCGCGCCCTCGACGCGCTGAGCCCCGCCGCGGGCCACCTCGCCGCGGCGGCCTTCCGGCGCGGCGCCGCGGCCGACGTCGAACGGCCCGGCGCGGACTGGTACGCCGACCCGCACGGCGACTGACGCGAACGGCAATCGCATTGCCCTCTCCGAGGCCGTATGGCAGGGTGATGCGATGTTCGCGAACGGACTTCCAAGCAATGTGGACGAGGCGATCGCCGCCGAGCGCACCGGCGCGCGGCTGCGGTTCGTGCACTTCTGGCGGCACGACCCCGGCCCCGACGGCGTGGGGGCGGGGTGCCTCAGCCAGTGGTGGCCCTGCGAGTTCGACGAGGACGGGCACGCCTTCGCCTCGGCCGAGCACTACATGATGGCGCACAAGGCATGGCTGTTCGGGGACGGGGCCGCAGCCGAGGCGGTCCTGCGGGCCGGGCACCCCGCCGAGGCGCAACGGCTGGGACGCCGCGTGCGGGGCTTCGACGACGAGGTCTGGAAGGCCCGCCGGTCCGCGATCGTGACGCGGGGGAACCTCGCCAAGTTCGGACAGCACCCTGAACTGCGGCGGTTCCTGCTCGGGACGCGGAACCGGGTCCTGGTCGAGGCCAGCCCGAAGGACCGGATCTGGGGCATCGGGCTCGGCGCCGGCGATCCGGGAGCGGACTCGCCCGCGGCGTGGCGGGGCCTGAACCTGCTCGGCTTCGCGCTCATGGCCGCCCGCGAACGGCTGGCCGAGACGGCGGGCTGAGAGCGTGAACGAGACGCGGCGGCCGGACAGGCTCGCCCGGCACACGCTTCGGCGGGCCGAGCGCGCAGACGCGGCGGGCATCGGCGACGTCTTCCTCACGGCGCGCGCGGGCATGGACTACCTGCCGCGGCTGCACTCGGACGAGCAGACGCGGGCGTGGATCGCGCACGTGGTGCTCGCCGAATGCGAGGTGTGGGTCGCGGAGGCCGACGAGCGCGTCGTCGGCTTCGCGGCGCTGAACGGGACGTGGCTCGACCACCTCTATGTCGCCCCCGGGCGTCAGGGCGCGGGGATCGGCTCTGCGCTGCTCGGCAGGGCGATGGAGGCCGGAGCGCGGGACCTGCGGGTGTTCGAGCGGAACGAGGCGGCCGCGCGCTTCTACGAGCGCCACGGCTTCACCGTCGCCGGACGCGGGGACGGCGGCGACAACGAGGAGCGCCTGCCCGACGTCCATTACCGCCGCAACGCCTGAGCGGGAAGGGCCGCCTCGGGTGCCGCTATCGCGGCTTGGCGGCCCGCGCGGCGGCACGCCACGAAGGCGGTGCCTGCCCGTGCCGTACCGCCGCACCGGCCCCTGAAAACCGGTTGTGCCCGGCGAACCGGTGGGGTGTGATCGTCGGTATGACCATCGTGTTGCGCACGCCGAGGATCGACGAGCTGAACGAGGCCCTGGACGCGCTGCGGGAATGGCAGCGCGAGGGGGCGCCGATGCAGCTGCACCCGGGCGACCTGGGCTGGTTCTGGCGGTTCGGCGCCAAGACGACGGCCTCGGCGGTCCGCACGTGGAGCCGGGACGGGCGGATACTCGCCGTCGGACTCCTGGACGGCCCACGGCTGCTGCGGATGACCATCGCACCGGACGCGATGCGCGACGACGAACTGGGGCAGCGGCTGGCCGCGACCATAGCCGACCCGGGGCACGGCGTGCTGCCCGCGGGCGAGGCGGACATCGAGGCGCCGAAGGGCGCGCTGCTCCACGAGCTGCTGCCCGAACGCGGCTGGCGCCATGAGGAGCCGTGGACGCCGCTGCGCCGCGACCTCGCCGAGCCGGTGCCCGACCCGGGCGTGCGGATCGAGGTGGCCGGGCCGGAGCGGGCGAGCGAGCGGACCGCCGTACAGCGGGCGGCGTTCGGCGGGTCGACGTTCACGGACGAGCGCTGGCGCGACATGGCGTCCGGACCGCAGTACGCCGACGCCCGCTGCCTGATCGCGTACGACGATGCGGGCGCGGCGGTGGCGGCGGCGACGGTGTGGTCGGCGGGCCGGGGCAAGCCCGGACTGCTCGAACCGGTGGGCGCCGACCCGGCGCACCGCGGCCGGGGCCACGGCAAGGCGGTCATCGTCGCCGCCGCGGCCATGCTCCGGGAGCTGGGCTCGTCGAGCGCGGTCGTCTGCACGCCGAGCTCCAATGTGATCGCGGTGGCCGCCTACGCCTCGGCCGGTTTCGAGCCGCGTCCCGAGGTCCGGGACCTGCACCGGGACGCCTGAGCGGAGCGCAGGCCCCTTCTCTCCGCGGGCCGCCCGTGCGCGCGGTCCGAAAAAGGGTTCCTGCCGCGGGCCGTGCCGTGACAGGATCGGGCGATGCTGAAACTCACCGATTTCATCATCGACTGCCCCGACCCCATGAGGCTGGCGGCGTTCTACGCCGAAGTCGCGGGCCGCGAGCTGACCGCCACCAGCGACGACCGGTGGGCCGGGATCGACTTCGGCGAGGTCGAGCTGGCCTTCCAGCGGGTGGAGGACTACCGTCCCCCGACCTGGCCGAGCGCCGAGCACCCCAAGCAGTACCACGTCGATTTCGAAGTGGACGAGTTCGAACCCGAACGGCGCCGCGTCGTCGCGCTCGGCGCGACGCACCAGCAGGACTTCATCGACCCCGAGGGGTACGGCTGGCAGGTCTACACCGACCCCGTCGGGCACCCCTTCTGCCTGTGCCGCAACCGGGGAGTCGTCTGGTCCTGACACACCCGGCGAGCCGCGGCTTGCGGCCCCC
>DASTYG010000047.1:0-19793 GCA_035765105.1 Glycomyces sp. | reverse complement strand
CCGGCCTCAAGTCCGAACCGACGCGGCCTTCCTGAAAGGCGCCTCCGGTTCGCCGGGACGCGAAAGACCGGTGGGGGAACGCTCGTCGCGGCGCTGGAACCGCTCGCGCAGCACACCGAACGGACCGAGTGCCACGGCCGCTGTGACGCAGCACGCCCCCGCGGATCAAAGTTAATGGGACTCGTTTTCATTTGCGTTAAGATCCGCGAGTGTCTCTCACCCGCAGTCGGCCACGCGACCGTGCGCTCCCCATCGCGGTCGGTGCGCTCGCCATCGCGGCCCTCGGTGTCGTGGCGGCCTCCGGCGCCACCGGCGCCGTCGACGTCACCTTCGCCGAGTCCGTCAAGCTCATCACCGGGCATCTGCTGCCGGGCATGCCGTGGACGAGCGACGGTAGCCTCACCCGCCTTCAGGACCAGGCAGTGTGGCAGTTCCGCCTGCCCCGTACCCTGCTGGCCGGGATCGCCGGGGCGGGCTTGGCGCTCACCGGGGCGCTGATGCAGGCCATCGTCCGCAATCCCCTGGCCGAGCCCTACCTCCTCGGCGTCTCGGCCGGCGCCGGGCTGGGCGCGGTCGGCGTCATCACCCTCGGTTTCGGCGCGGCCGCCGGCCTCACGCTCAACGGCGCGGCCTTCCTGGGGGCCTTGGCCGCCGCCGTCGCCGTCTACCTGCTCGCCCGCCAGCGGGGCGTGATCGCCCCCACCCGCCTCATCCTCGCCGGGGTCGCCCTCGGTTCGCTGCTGAGCGCCCTCACCAGCTATCTCACCATCACCACCGAGGCGCAGAACGTCTTCAGCGTCCTGTTCTTCCTGCTCGGCAGCGTCGCCGCCGCCACCTGGCAGCAACTCGCCGTACCGGCGGCGGCACTGGCGGTCGTGTTCGCCTACGCGATGATGCGCAGTCGGGCACTGAACGCCCTCCAGGTCGGCGACGAGACCGCCACCGCGCTCGGCATCGACGTCAACCGCTTCCGAGGCCGACTGCTCATCGCCGCAGCGCTGCTGACCGGCTCGATCGTGGCCGTCAGCGGCGGGATCGGCTTCGTCGGCCTGGTCATCCCGCACATCAGCCGCATCGCTGTCGGCGCCGACCACCGCCGCCTGCTGCCGGTGGCCGTCCTCGGCGGGGCCGTCTTCCTCATGGCCGCCGACCTCGGAGCCCGCACCGCCGCCGCGCCCACAGAGATCCCCATCGGCATCGTCACCGCCGTCGTCGGCGCCCCGTTCTTCCTGTGGCTCATGCGGCGCGGCCGCGCTGCCGGATCGGGGGTGAACCGGTGAGACTCGATGTCGAGCACCTCTCGATCGACCTGGCCGGGCGCCGCGTCGTCGACGATGTCACCTTCGAAGTCCCCCAAGGCGAACGCCTGGCACTGGTGGGCCCGAACGGGTCCGGGAAGTCGACGCTGCTGCGCGGGCTCTACCGCGTCCATCGGCCGACCTCGGGCTCCGTCCGCGTCGGCGGCGACGAGCTGTGGCGACTCGACCCGCGCGAGGCCGCGCGCCGCATCGCCGTCGTGGCCCAGGAGAGCGGCGCCGAGCACGAACTGACCGCCTTCGAGGTCGTCATGCTCGGCCGCGTCCCCCACCAGCGCGGGTTCGGCGCCGACGGCCCGGCCGACATCGAGGCCGCCGAGCGCGCGCTCGCGCGCGTCGGCGCGACCGCCCTCGCCGAGCGGCCCTTCGCGGTCCTGTCCGGCGGTGAGAAACAGCGCGTCCTGCTCGCCCGCGCCATCGCCCAGGACTGCCCCGCGCTCGTCCTCGACGAGCCCACCAACCACCTCGACATCGCCTTCCAGCTCGAACTCATGCAGATCGTCGCCGAACTCGGCCTCACCACCGTGGCCGCGCTCCACGACCTCAACCTCGCCGCCGAATACTGCGACCGCGTCGCGGTCCTGCTCGAAGGCCGCCTCGTCGCCTGCGGCGAGCCCGAGGAGGTCCTCACCTCCGACCGCATCGCCGAGGTCTTCACCGTGCGAGCCGACCATCTCACCCACCCTGCGACCGGACGGCCCCACTTCGCGTTCAGTCCGCTCGACAACCCGGAAAGGACACCCACGACATGAACTCCCCCTTGCGACGCCTCGCCGCCCTCGGCGCCGTCCTCGCGCTGACCGCCTGCGGCAGCGGCGTCACCGACGACGACGCCGACACCGCCGCGGACGGCGTGACCGTCACCAACTGCGGCGAGAAGCTCACCATCGACTCGCCGCCCGAGGCCGTGGTCGGCCTCAGCCCCACCCAGACCGAGCTCCTCATCCGCCTCGGCCTCGCCGACCGCCTGGTCGGGCAGGCCCAGACCGCCACCGCCCCGCTGAGCGAGGACGCCGCCGAGCAGGCCGCCGACGTCCCGGTCCTCAGCGAGGGCGAACCGCCGTCCCGGGAGGCGCTGCTCGAGACCGAGCCCGACTTCGTATACGCCCCGACCGACTACGAGTTCACCGCCGAGCAGGGCTTCGCCAGCCGTGAGCAGCTCGCCGAGGCCGGAGCCGTGGCCTACACCGCCACCGGCGGCTGCCCCGAACGGCGCATGAGCGGCACCGTCGACGACCTGTTCACCGATCTGGAGAATCTCGGGAAGATCTTCGACATCGAGGACACCGCCGCCGACCTCGCCGCCGAGGCGCAGGCCGTACTGGACGATGTGGCGAGCCGCGTCGACGGGCTCGCGAAGCCCACGGTCGCCCAGATCTACGTCGAAGGCGAGAGCCTGACCGCCATCGGCGCGGGCATCGAGTACGACATCGTCGACCGCGCCGGCGGCGACAACGCCTTCGGTCCCGACGACCCCGAGTTCGCCTCGTTCTTCGCCGCCCAGATCAACCCCGAGGCGCTCGCCGAGGCCGCTCCGGACGCACTCGTCTTCGCCGTCAACGGCCCTGAGCACGAGCAGGCCACCCGCGACTACCTCGAACGCACGTTCCCGGAGATGCCGGCGGTCGCGAACGACCGGCTCATCGTCATCTCCGCCTCCGACACCTACCCGGGGTCCCTGGGCAACGTCGACGCCGTGCGCCGCATCGCCGCCGGCCTGTACCCGGAGGCGTTCGAGGCGTGAGCGGGGGCCGGAAGCTGCCGGCCGAACCGGATTTCAGGAGTTCACCAGCCGGGGTACGGGGTCGGTTCGGGAGGAGCCGCCGCCTCCCAGCCCAGTGCAGCCGCTGCGCTGGTGGTTCGGGCGTTCGGGTCGAGAGGGAAGGCGGCGGGCTGCATGCGCGCGAGGCCGGGGACGATGACACGCGCCACGGCATACCCGGCGGAGCGCGCCCGCTCGGCCGTCGCGTCGACCACGACCACCCGGTGCCCGGACCGCTCCAGTGCCGAGCGCACGGGTTCGCCTTCGGGTTCGACCGGCGCGATCGGCCCCGCCGGGAGGGTGCGCGCTCTGACCAGATCGGCGACGCGCGGGTCGAGTCCGAGTTGGACATGGCACATGGGGTCGATCATGCCTCGGTGATCGGAGCCGAAGGCATCGCGGTAACGGCGGTCGCGGTCGTAGGGGGCGAGGCCGACGACGGCGCCGTTGCCGAGCGCTTCGGCGTTGCGGATGAGGCTGTCGGGCGAGTCGAGGTCGCGCGCCGAGGCGTGCTGGATCAGCGCTTCGACGACGGCGAGTTCACCGGCCCGGTCGGTGAAGCGGTGGGCCGCGACGCCGAGCGAGACGATGCCGCGGTCCGCGTCGTCGACGATGGCGAGGCGCACCGGCGCACCGGTGGTGGAGGGGACGGCGAGCAGCCGCAGTTCCAGTTCGCAGCCGCTCCAGGCCCGATGGACGGCGTCGGTGAGCGGCGCCGAGCGCAGCCGTGCCCCGCGCCCCTTCGACCACCAGACGGCGACGGCGTCGTGCGCGACCAGGTGGGCGCAGGCCCGCTCGGTCGCTTCGGCGAGAGTGCGCCCCGCCTTCATGCCGGCGAAGTTGTGCCCGTGGAACACCGTGGCGGGCTCCGGCCCGGCCTGGAGCCAACCGATATGAACCAGGCTCACCGGAGCCCAGCAGCGCTCCCCGCGCTCCTCCCCCGCGATCCACCACAGCGGCCGGTCCGCGGTGAAACGCTCGAAGGGGAACCCCGGCCGGTCATGCAGGGCCGGGTCGTGCGGCTCCCACTCGTCGATCGCGACAGCGCGTTCGCCCTCGCGGCGCAGTTCGGCCAGGGAGGCGAGGCGGCGCTCGCCGCCGCCGAAATCGGCGCCGCAGTAGTGCTCGACGCCCGACAGCGTCGCCGCCTCGCGGGCCTCGTCCTCGTCGAGGGCGCCGGCCGGGGCGAGCGCATCGGCCTGGAGGCGCGGGTCGGCGCTGGACAGGTGCGGCAGCTCGGCATGCGCATGGACGAAGCCCGGCGGCATGGCGGGGTCGCGAGGGCGGGGCACGATGCGGCGCAGCAGGCCGGTCACCGGGTCGACCGCCGGTGCGGGGGCCAGCCGGTGCGGCTCCCACGAGGCGCCGGTGCCGTTCCAGCGCATGAGCGTGTCCGCCGGTGGCGGCTCGACCGCGCCGTACGCCGGGCCGAGTTCGGGGACCGAGGCGGCGCTGCCGCACAGGGCTTCGGCGAGGTCGGCGTCGGGGACCGTGGCGCGCAGGCAGGCGAGTGCCTGGCGGGCGAGTCCCTCGGCTCGACCCGGGACGAGCGCGAGGCGGTGCCACCGGCCGGCGAAGGGCCAGGCGGCGGTGCGCTGCCCGGTGTCCGGCGAGCGGTCGGTGTCTCGGGCGACCGCGAGCAGGTGCCGGTTCGAGTCGAGCCGGAGGTCCCCGGGGTCGAGCCGGGGCGGCTCACCGGGTCGCACGGTCGCGGCGATCTCGGCGAGGGGCTCGGCGCCGTCGGGTCCGAGCAGGGTCGGCGGATCGGCGTCGACGATCCACTGCGACCCGTCGGCGGCGACCACGAGCGCGGCGCCGTCGAGGCCGTAGACCCACAGCGACGCGGCGGCGGTGTCAGGCATGGGGGATCGGGAAGTGGTTGAGTTCGGACTCCTCCATGGGCCGCTCGCGCCAGCCGAGGTCGACCGCCAGGTTCTGGAGGACGCCGCCGCCGAGGAACGGGAAGGCGGCCGGGGCGTTGCCGATGGTGCCGGGCACGATGACGCGGACGGCGGCCATCCCGGTCGAGGCGATGTCGGGCGTGGTGAGGTCGACGACGATGACCTCTTGGCCGCGGGCCTCGACGGCGGCCCGGTAGGCGTCGACGGTGCGCTCGGGCAGCGGCGGCGTCCGATCGAGCGGGCGGGTCTCGGTCGGCTCCAGCAGGTGCGCCATCCGCTCGGCCGCCCGCGGGTCGAGGTAGACCTGCTGCTGGACCATCAGGTCGTCGCAGTCGCGCATGTCCTCGCGGTAGTCGTCGAGGTAGCGCCGGTCGGCGCGCCAGGGTTTGAAGGAGCGGCTGTTGAGTTCGCCGCGGGCCATCGCCGCCCAGTGCGCGCCTTCGGGGTCGGCGAGGTCGCGGCTGCCCTCTTGGAGGGTGAGCGCCTCGGTCCACGCCTTCGCGACCGCGTCTTCGGGGGTGTGGCGGCAGGCGAAGCCGACGTTGACGAACCGCTCGGCGTCGCCGTGGAGGACGCCGGCGGCGACGGGCACGCCGTACTCGTTGTCCAGCATGATGATCGAGGGCCGCTGGCCGTGGACGGGATCGACGCTCCCCCACAGGCGTCCGAGTTCCGGTGTCGGTTCGCTGGCGGGCAGGGGGTGGCCGTTGATCCACCAGACCATGGTCGCGTGGCGTTCGATGACCTCTTCGAGGCCGGAGACGACGGCGTAGTCGAGGTCGGGGCCGGCCGCGATGCCGGCGAAGGGGCAGAAGTTGGTCACGGGCGCGGCCGAGTATCCGGCGGTGAACCAGTTGACGTATACCATGCTCGCCGGGACCAGGACCGTCTCGTCGCGACTGAGGGAGCGCCCCGGCACCCAGTGGACCTCCAGGTCGCGGGTCAGCGGCACGAAGGGGAAGCCTTCGGCGGCGTACTGGGCCTCGGAGTAGAGCACGAGGTCGTCGGGGTCGAGGACGCGCACCCCGCCGTGTCGCAGGTCCGCATATGAGCCGTAGGTGACCGGGAGGGTGTCGAGGAGGTTGCCGCAGTAGCGTTCGACCGCCTCGCCGACGGCGCTGGCAGCGGCCTGCGCGGGGTCGCCGAAGGCCGATCCCTGGCAGGAGGTGTTGTTGGCCCAGCGGCTGATCAGGCGCATGTTGGCCACATCGGTCTGGGCGGTGGTCAGCGTGGGCGGGACGCTCGGATGGTGGTCGATGAGCCGGGTGCGCTGGACCAGGCCGCAGACGGGGTCGACGAGGTCGGCCGGGGCGTGGGTCAGGGTCGATCCGACGACGCTGCCGGGCAGGGGCAGCACCGGGTGGGCGGTCGCCGTGCCGGCGGCGGCGATCTGGACGACGGTGTCCCCGTCGATGCCGGCGTGCAGCAGATCGGCGAGAGCGGTGAACGCGGTGCCCATCTGGTGGGGCGCGAGGCCGCAGTCGCCGGTGAGCGAGGGGGTGCGCAGCGCCCGGTGGGCTTCGGGGTCGGGCGCGGCGGCGAGCCTGCGGGCGGCGAAGTCCTCGTAGTTCGCGCCGATGCCGGGAACGACGGCCGGACCGGCCCAGATCTCGGACCGCCCGACTTCGACGGCGATCCACGGGGTGCGGGCGTCGGCGCAGTGGCGGTCGAACAGCGCCAGCGCCGCCTCGTCGCCGCCGCGCACGCAGTGGACGAGGATCTCGCCGGTGCGGAAGGCGCGGTGGATGACCCGCTGCCAGTCCGAGGCGTCGATGCCGCGAGCGGCGCGGTCCCGGCGGCGCAAGGCCTGGAGCAGGGCCGAGACTGTCGCGAAGTCGCCGAGGAGCAGCAGGTCGCCTGCTCGGGCCTCGGACTCCTCCCCCGGCTCCCAGTTCGCCTCCTCCGGCGGGGGCGCGAGCAGGCCCTCGGGCTCCGCCGCCGCGAAGGCGCCTCCGGAGGCCAGTGCCCCGCGCAGGTCGGCCGCGGTCTCGGCCCAGTCGCCGGGGAGCAGCGGCGAGGGGTTCCCGCCGAGGGCGTCGACGAGTCGAAGCACCTCGCCGGGTTCGGCCGCGACGGCGAACGAGTCGCCGGCGGGCGCGGTGACGAGGGTCCGCCCGCCGCTGAGGGCGCGGATCTCGGCTCGCGGCGCGGCGATGGCGGTGTGGTCGGTCGGCATGGTCGCTCCAAGATCGCGTCGGGGTTGGCGTCGGGTGCTCCGCGACCCAGAGCGGGACCGCGGAGCACCTGTTGGGAAGGCCGTCCGCTCATTTCGAGCGGCTTCTTGGGGTTACTGCGCCCACGCGAACGCCGTGGAGACGTGAGCGTGGTTGTTGGAGTTCGGCGCGAGGAGCTTCGCCTCGGCGCGCTCGGTCGCGACGGGCTTGACCGTGATCTTCTTCTGCTTCTTCATGGGTCACCTCCTTTCCGTGGTCGTGACTGCGGGGGTCTCGGGTGCCGGGTCGGACCGTTCGGTCCTGGCCAGCAGGGAGCGGTATTCGGCACTGGTCTCCAGCAGCTCCCGGTGGGTGCCCTCGGCGGCGACAGCGCCGCCGTCGATGAAGACGACCCGGTCGGCGTGCTGGATGGTGGAGACGCGGTGGGCGATGACGAGGGTGGTGCGTCCGGCTTGGACCTCGGCGACGGCGCGGGCCAGCGCCTGTTCCCCGAGTCCGTCGAGGTGCGCGGCGGCCTCGTCCATGACCAGGACGTCGGGTTCGCGCAGGAACGCCTGGGCGATCGCCAGCCGCTGGCGCTGGCCGCCCGAGAGCGTCGCGCCGTTCTCGCCTATGGGTTCGTCGAGGCCGCGGGGCCAGTCGCGGACGGTGTCGGCGAGCTGGGCGGCTTCGAGGGCCTTCCACATGGCCGCTTCGGCGGCCTCGGCGGCGGCGATGCGCAGGTTCGAGCGGACGGTGCCGCGGAAGACGTAGGGCTGCTGCGGGATCAGGGCGATCCGTCCGCGCAGGTCGGCCAGACTGGTCGAGCGCAGGTCGGCGCCATCGAGGACGATCCGGCCGTCGTCGGGGTCCCAGAAGCGGACGAGCAGGTGCGCGATGGTGGTCTTGCCGGCGCCGGAAGCCCCGACGAGCGCCACGTGCTCGCCCGGCGCGACGGTGAAGTCGAGCCCTTTGAGGACCGGTGTGCCGGTCTCGTAGGCGAAGTCGACCTCCGCGAAGCGCAGGGCTCCGGTCCTGGTGGCCGGTGCGATGGGTTCGGAGGTCTCGGTGACCGACGCCGGGGCGTCGAGGACGTCGAGGACGCGGGTGGCGGCGGCCGACATCTCGCCGAGCCGCTGGAACATCGCGAAGACTCCTGCGGCGGGGGCGAACGCGGCGGTCAGGAGCACCACGGCGGCGGGGAAGAGCGCGGCGTCGAGCGTTCCGTTCCGCACTGCCGCGGCCACGGCCAGGAGAAAGCCGATGGTGGTGGCGGCGACGATCAGGTCGGCCAGGGCCGACTCGGCGCCGGCGCGCAGCGTGAAGGCGCGTTTGCGGCGCTGGACGCGGCCGGTGGTGTCCAGGACACGGCGCTTCTGGTGCTCGGCCAGACCCAATGAGAGCATCTCCCGCAGTCCTTCGGCGCCTTCGAGGGCGATCGCCTTGAGCTCGGCGAGCTCCTCGCGGACGGCCTTGCCCTGGCGGGCTTGGAGGGGCCCCATCAGCCAGGGGACGCTCAGTAGGCACATGACCCCGGCGAGGGCGATGAACGCGGCCGGTCCGGTGAGGACGAACAGGGCCGTGACGACCACGAGCGGCCCGGCCACGGCGTTGATGCCGGCGCCGACGGTGTGGGCGTAGAACCACTCCAGGGCCTCGATGTCGGCCATGGCCGCGCCCGAGACCGCACCGGCGCGGCGGCGTTTCATGCCGCCGGGGGCGATGCGTTCGATCGCCTCGTGCAGGCGCAGGCGCAGGCCGTCGATGACCTTGTAGGCCATGACGTGGGAGAGCCAGGATTCGATCCACACGAACGCACCGTGCGCTGCCACTGCGCAGGCCAGCGCGAGCAGCAGCAGCCAGGCCAGACCGGTGTCGGCCGGATCGGTGACGACGACGGAGGCGATGTAGGCGCTCAATCCGGCGGCGACGGCGGCGGACGCCTGGTAGGCGGCCATGCTCGCCGTGGAGCGCCAGAACAGTCCCCGGTGCTCGCCGATGACGCCGAGCAGCCGCAGGACCGGACGCAGCAGGGCCGTGCTGCCGCGCGCGGCATCGTCGCGGGTCCTCACAGGACCACCTCCGTGCGCTGTGCGCGTTCGAGCCGGGCGAACAGGCCCTCGCGCTCGACCAGTTCGTCCCAGCGGCCGGTCTCGGCCAGGCGTCCGGCGTCGAGGACGAATATCGTGTCGGCGCCGCGGACCGAGGAGAGCCGGTGGGCGATGATCACCGTGGTCACCGGGGTGCCGTCGCTCGTCCGCCGGCCCCGCAGGGCGGCGTAGACCTCGGTTTCGCGTCGGGCGTCGAGAGCGCTGGAGGCCTCGTCGAGGACGAGGACGGGCGCGTCCTTGAGCAGGGCTCGGGCGATGGCCAGGCGTTGGCGCTGCCCGCCGGACAGCAGGGCGCCGCCGTCGCCGACCTCGGCGTCGAGGCCGCCTCGGCGCGGGTCGTCCACTTCGCTCGCGCCGGCGGTTGCAAGGGCGCGACGCAGGGCCTGGTCGTCGGCGTCGGGCGCGACCAAGCGCAGGTTCTCGGCGATCGTGCCGGCGAACAGCACCGGCGACTGGGAGACCACGGCGACCGCGTCGGTGCACTGTTCGCGGGTCAGGTCGGCGGTCGGGACGCCGCCGAGGCGGAGCTCGCCTTCGGCGGGCAGGGCCAGGCGCAGCAGCAGGCTGGCGAGCGTCGACTTGCCCGAACCGGAGGGGCCGACGATCGCGACGGTCGAGCCGGTCGGCACGGTGAGGTCGATTCCCGTCAAGGCAGGCGTCTCGGCGCCCGGGTAGGCGAAGTCGAGTCCGACCGCTGCAATGGCGGACTGTCCCCCGCTGAAGTCCGGCGCCGGTGCCGCCGTGTCCGGCGCGGGCGGTGCGGGGGCGTCGAGGACGGCGAGGACGCGGCGTCCGGCGGCGACGCCGAAGTAGCCGGCGTGCCAGTGGTTGGACAGCTCCCTGAACGGCCGGAACGCTTCGAACGCCAGCAGTGCGACGGCGAACAGGGACACCGCCTCCAACTCGCCCGCGCCGACGCGCGCGACGCCGACGGCCAGCGCGATGGCGGGTCCGGCGACGAGGAACAGCGCGGTGAGCCCGGATTCGAGCAGTGAGATCTTGAGCTGGCTCAGGGTCTTCGCGAGGAGCTTGTTCGAGGACGCGGCGAGTTCGTCGCGGCGCCTGTCGGCGGCGTCGAACGCCTTGAGGGCGGCCATGCCGCGCAGCGAGTCGACGACGTCGGCGTTGAGGTCGGCGTAGGCGCTCCAGTGCGACTCGCCGCGCTCGGCGAGGACGCGGTCCCACAGGCGCGGGGCCAGCGGCACGGCGAGCGCGACCGCGCCCACGACCGCCCCGACGACCGGGTCGACGGCGAACAGCGCGGCTACCACGGCGATGGAGGTGAGCGCGGTGACGATCAAGTGGGGGACGTAGCGGCCGAAGTACGGTTCCAGGTTCTCCACGGCGTCGGTCATGAGGGACTGGCGGTGCCCGCTGCGTTCGCGGGCGAGCGCGATCGGGCCCGCGTCGGCCTGGGCGTCGAGGAGGCGTGCGCGCAAAGCGGACTTGAAGCGGGTGGCGACGCCGTGGACGGCCAGCTCGCGGGCGAAGACCAGGGCGGGCCGGGCGCACAGGGCCGCGGCGAGCAGCCCCAGCCAGGTCGTGAGGTCTGCGATGGACGATCCGCTGACGATGCCGGAGAAGATCGCAGCGGTCACCAGTGCCTGGCCGATCGCGACCGCGCTGAGCGCCAGTCCGATGAGGACCACCAGGGCGAACGCCGATTTGGCGCTGCGCGCCAAAGGGATCAGCCGCAGATGGATCACGTGTGTCCGCCTTTCGGGGTCGACCGGCGTCTTGCAGACGACTCGCACCATGATAACTTAATGAACATGATTGTCAATAACATCTAACGGGGAGGTTCGGGCGCATGACGGCGACAGCGCAAGCCGAGGAGCTGGCAGAACCGCACGCCGCACCCCACGGCAGGCGTCGCATCCCACTTGGTGCGATGTGTGTCACACTGCTTTCCGTGGCGTTGACGGCCTCGATTCCCGTGGCCGTCGGACTCGGACCGGTCCACATCGCCCCCGGCACGGTCACACAGATCCTCGCCCACCACCTCTTCGGAGCGGGCGAAGGCGGCTGGGCGGTCTCCGACGACAACATCGTCTGGAAGCTCCGTGTGCCGCGGGTACTGCTCGGCGCCTGCGTCGGCGCGACGCTGGCGGTCGCCGGCACAGCGGTCCAGGCACTCGTGCGCAACCCGCTCGCCGACCCCTACCTGCTCGGAGTCGCCTCCGGAGCCTCGGCCGGGGCCGCCACCAGCATCCTGTTCGGCGTCGGCACCGGGGTCTTCGCCCTCACCGGTTCCGCGTTCGTCGGCGCGCTCGCCGCGATCGCCCTGGTGTTCGCCGTCGCCCGCACCGGCGGGACGCTCATCGGCTCCCGTCTGGTCTTCGCCGGCATCAGCGTCGGCTTCGCGCTGACCGCACTGACGAATTTCCTGGTCTTCACCGCCGACTCCCGCGACGGCGCCCGCGCGGTCATGTTCTGGACTCTCGGCTCGCTCACCCAGTCCCGCTGGGAGTCCGTTCCGATGGCCGTCGCGGCGGCCGTCATCGCCGTCGCCGTGCTGGTCTTCTGGAGCAGGCGGCTGGACGCCGTCGCCATCGGCGACGAGGCGGCCCTGAGCCTGGGCACCGACCCGACCGCCTTCCGCGCCAAAGCCGCGCTCCTGGTGGCCTTCGCAGTCGCCACCGCCGTGGCCGTGTCCGGCGCGATCGGCTTCGTCGGCCTGGTCGTCCCCCACCTCTCCCGTCGGCTCGTCGGCGCGGCCCACCGCCTCGCCGTCCCTGCCTCGGCACTGATCGGCGCGCTCCTGCTGGTGTGGGCCGACGCCTTGGCGCGCACCGCCTTCGCCCCCCGAGAGCTGCCGCTGGGCATCCTCACCGCACTCGTCGGCACACCGCTGCTCATAGCGCTCGTGCGCCGCCTGAACGCCCGATGAACCCGAATCGAAGGAGAACGACCCCCATGCACCGAAGCCCCTTCCCCCGCATCGCCGCCGGGACGGCCGCGCTGGCACTCGCCCTCGCCGCCTGCTCGTCCGACAACGAATCCAGTGAGGACTCCAGCGCCGCGGGATATCCGCTCACGGTCGACAACTGCGGCGAAGAACTCGTCATCGAATCCGAACCGCAGACCGTCATGACCATCGGCACTTCGGCCATCGCACTGCTCGACGCCGCCGGCGCGTCCGACCGGATCATCGCCCGCGCAGGCGAGTTCGGCTCCGAGCTGCCGCAAGGACTGGAGCAGCCGCCGAGCGACGCCGAGATCGTCGACCCCGCCGATCCGACCGCCGAGAAGATCATCGGCGCCGGAGCCGACATCGTCGTCGGCTACGGACTGTTCAACGCCGCTCCCGAGGACCTGGAGGCCGTCGGCACCCCCAACGTGGTCATCGAGGGCGAGTGCAACCACGACGAGGCGGCGGTCGCGCCGATCGACTTCGACGCCGTCTTCGCCGACATCGAACGCCTGGGGCGGATCTTCGGCACCGAGGAGGCCGCGCGGACGAGTGTGGAGGAGATGCGCGCTGCGATGTCCGAACTCGAATCCGACGTCCCCGCCGAGCGCCGCTCGGCCGCGGTGGTCTACTACTTCTCCGCCGCCGCTTCCATGTCCGCTCGCGGGGGCCTGAGCATCTCCAGCGACATCCTCGACCGGGCCGGCCTCGACGACGTCTACGGCGACGAGCAGGCCGCCTACCTCGAAGCCAGCTTCGAGACGCTGCTCGACGCCGATCCCGAGATCGTCGTCCTCGCCTACGGCCTCTACGGCGAGAGCTTCGAGGAGGCGCGCGAGCAGTTCCTCTCCGAACCGGGCGCCGACGACCTCCAGGCCGTTCGCGACGGCCTGCTCATCGGCGTGCCCGCGAGCGACCTCTACGCCGACCCCGGCGCGCTGCGCGGCCTGCGCGCGGTCCTGGAGGGCAGCGCCACATGATCGAAGTAGACGGTCTGGCCGTCGCGTACGGCCGGACCGCCGCTCTCGCCGGGGTCGACCTCGGTGCCGCGGACGGTCTGGTCACCGGCCTGGTCGGACCCAACGGCAGCGGCAAGTCCACCCTGCTGCGCGCCCTGCTCGGGGCGATCCGCCGCAGCGGCGGCCGCGCGATGATCGACGCCGACCCGGTCGACGCCCTCAAACCGGGCGAGCGCGCCAGGAGACTCGCCGCCGTCGCCCAAGAAGAGACCAGTGGCTTCCCGCTCACGGTCTGGGAATCGGTGCTGCTGGGCCGTTCGGTCCACCGCGGCGGCTGGAGCGGCTACACCGCCGAGGACAAGGCCGTCGCATCGGAGGCCCTGCGCCAGACCGGCGTCGACGGCATGGCCGACCGGGCGCTGAACGAGCTGTCCGGAGGCGAACGCCAGCGGGCCCTCATCGCCAGGGCCTTGGCGCAGGCTGCGACGCATTTGCTGCTCGATGAGCCGACCAACCATCTCGACGTCCGCTATCAGCACGAGATCCTCGCGCTCGTCTCCGGCCTGGGACTGTGCACCATCGTGGTCCTCCACGATCTCAACCTGGCCGCCCGCTACTGCGACCGCCTGGTCCTGCTCGATCGCGGCCTCGTCGCCGCCGACGGCGGCCCCGACGAGGTGCTGCGTCCGGAGGTCATCGAGCCGGTCTACCAGATCGCCGTGAAACGACTCGACATCGACGGCGTCCCCCAGCTCCTGTTCCGTCCGCTCGGTTGAGCCTCGGAACCGATGGGACGCCCAGGCTCGGTCAGCCCCGGCCTCCGCCGTGAGAGGAGATGGGCGGGCGGAGCCAAAGCGCACATGGTCGCCGAGGAGGCGGCTACTCGGGGAGTCCAAGGGTGACGGGGGCGCCGCCGTCGAAGCCGATCTCGACTCGGAGCGGTCCGGCATCGCCCGGGTGCGTGCGCAGACCGTTCGGCTCACCGCCGCACCAGCGCTCGATCTCCTCGGCGGGGCCCGAGACATCGATGCGGGTGATGCCGACGGGGCGGCGGCCGTGTTCGGCGCTGAGCGGCGGCATGCCCTCGGGCCAGTGGATGAGGCACGGCAGGTAGCGCCGATCGAAGTTCTCGCCGAAGCCGCCCAGAACGTAGGGAGGGAAGTCCGGGCCCTCGGTGGGCACGTCTATCACGGACATGCCGTTCGCCGCGGCGGTCTCGCGCAGGTGCCGTTCCTCCTCGCACGCCAGGAGCCAGGCCATCACGACCGTGGTCGCTTCGGGGTGCGCCTCGAACGACTCGCGCTCGAGTCGGAGCAGCGGAAGAGCGCCGGGGACGGGCTCCTCGCCGTTGGGGTAGTGGATCTCCAGAATCTGGCCGGGTCGCAGCGGGACGATCAGGTTGGACAGACCGAGGCCCGGCATGTTCCGGCCTCTCGCGACGCCGAGCCCCGCTTCGCCGAGCGCCCGTTCGGCGTCGGCCTTGGACCGAGCCGCTAGCACGACGTGGTCGATCTCCATCGGTTTCACCCTTCTGCGGGGCGCGCCCGCGTCGTCGTGTGAGCCGGACTGCCGGCTCATCGCTGGGATCCGACCGGCTGCGCGGCGCGCACCGCGTGGCCGTGGTCGGCATGGTCGTCGAAACCGGCGAGGTCCCATTCGGGGAACGGGTCGGCGCCGAGCGGTTCGCCGTCGGCCGCGAGGCAGGCGTCGAGGCGGGCCCGGAGCGCATCGCGTTCGAGGTCGACGCCGATGAACACGAGTTCCTGGCGTTCGTCGCCGGTCCGGGCCGCGTACGGCTCGAACCTGGCGACGGCCCCGGCCTGGGACCACAGGCCGATCACTCCGGGCCTGTCCGCCAGCCGGAAGAATCCCTTGGAGCGCAGGATGTTCCCGAATTCCCCGCTGTCCATCGCAGATACGAACTCCCACAGCCGCCCGGAGTGGAAGGGCCGTTCGGTGCGGAACAGCAGGCTGGAGATGCCGTATTCCTCGGTTTCGGGCACGTGGTCGCCGTTGATCTCCTTGACCCAGCCGGGCGCGGACTCCGCGCGGCGCAGATCGAACCTGCCGGTGTTCACGATCGCGTCGACGTCGATGCGCCCGAACCTTGCCCGGCGCACGGCCGCTTCGGGGTTCATGCGGCGCAGGGCCGCCTCGATCCGGTCGGCCTCGGCCCCGGTGACGAGATCGGTCTTGTTGAGCACGAACACGTCCGCGAACTCGACCTGGTCGACCAGCAGGTCCGTGACGGTGCGGTCGTCGTCTTCGAAGGCCGCCAGGCCCCGCGTCTCGAGGTCGTCCCCGGCGGCGAGTTCGGTGAGGAAGTTCGGGGCGTCGACGACGGTGACCATCGTGTCCAGTTCAGTGAGGTCGGACAGCGGCCCGTCCGCGGTCTGCCCGAAGACGAACGTGGCGGCCACCGGCATCGGCTCGGAGATCCCGGTCGATTCGACGAGCAGGTAGTCGAAGGCCCCCTCCTCGGCCAGCCGTGCGACCTCCACGAGGAGATCCTCGCGGAGGGTGCAGCAGATGCAGCCGTTGGTGAGTTCGACCAGGCGCTCTTCGGTGCGAGAGAGCGACGCGCCGTCGCGGACCAGGTCGGCGTCGATGTTGATCTCGCTCATGTCGTTGACGATGACCGCGACCCGCATGCCGTCGCGGCGGGCGAGGACGTGGTTGAGCAGCGTGGTCTTGCCGGCTCCGAGGAATCCGGAGAGCACGGTCACGGGCAGCTTCTTCACTGGACCTCCGCACGACGAACTCTTATCGATAATGAAAACCTATACCATTAAATATGGAGTCGACGTCGAGCGGGCCCCTCGGAGCGGTGTCCGCCATACCGGCGGGGACGGAGCGACCGTCGTTCATCTGGGACGGCCGGAACCGGGCTCAGTGTCCGACGTGCTCCGCCTCGTCGACCGGCGACGGGTCGCCTCCGGTGTGGCCGGCGAGCACGACGAACGCCAAGGCCAGCGTCGCGATCGAGGCGGCGAGCGCGAGTGCCGCGCGCCCCAGTGGCTTCGGTCGCCACAGCGGCCGGCCGCCGAGACGCTCAGCGCGACTCAGCGGTCGCGCCAGCCGCACGAGGAGCAGTGCCGCGACAGGCAGTTGCGCCGCCCAGACGACCGTGCGCACCCAGTCGCCGGCGAAGGCGACGTTGCTGCCGTACGCGAGGGTGTGCCACACGCCGAGGGCGTAAGTCAACACGGTGAGGCGGTGCGCCGCGCGCCAGGCCCGGGATCCAAGGCGCCCCTGAAGATAGAAGGTGAGCCCGAGCAGGATGGAGCCGTAGAACGCCCCGAAGCCGAGCGCCAGCGGGAACCGCCCGCCGGGGTAACCGGTCCAGGGGACGGTGACGGTGAGCAGCGTCTCGCCCATGTTCCCGAAGACGAGTATCCACGCATGACCGGCCATGAGCACGATCGTGGTGAGACTGGTGGCCCGATGGAGGCGGACAAGCCCGCGCCGGGGACCGGGGAGCCGCGCGGAAACCGACGCGGCGGTCAGGAGTCCGGCGAGGACGCTGGTCCATGACCACAGCAGCGCGGTCCACCCGAAGGCTTGGCTGAGCCAGTAGTAACGGTACACGTCCGGATCGGGGTCCATATGGTCGCCCATGGTCCGGTAGGTGTCGGAATCGCCTTGGTGCGCTTGCCAGTACAGGAACACGAAGAGGGCGGCCGTGGCGATCAGCGCCAAGGTGAGGTCGACGGCGCCCAGCCGCAGATCCGACCGCAGTGTCGCATGGCGCCCTGCGCCATGCGTTTCGCCCACAATGCCGACATTGCCCACTCATTGATGATAATGAATATCATTGGATTCTGCAAACGCAGGCTTGGCCGTCGCCTCGGCCGGCCGAGGCGACGGGCGGCGCCCTCCCGAGCACGGATCGCCCGGCGACCGCTCGAGTGGCATCGGCCCCCTCAGCGGTGGTGCGCCAGAACCTGGTGGGCCTGGTCATGCTCGGCCGGGTCGGTGTGGACCGTGGCGGCCATCAGGCGGGGCACGGCGTGGATGAGGCGGTGTTCGGCATCGACGGCGATCGCATGGGCCTCCACCACCGACAGACCGGCGTCGACGGCGAGGTCGGCTTCGGCGTGCAGGCGGTGGCCGATCCAGCGCATCCGCACGGCCCCGACCGACCGGACACCGGGTGTCTGACGCAACGCGGCCTCGGCCCGGTCGACCAGCCCGGGGTCCACGGCGTCCATCAATCGCCGGTAGATCTCCACGGCGGCGCTCTTGAGCACCACGAGGATCATCGCGGTGATGGCCAGACCCACGATCGGGTCGACCCAACTCCAGCCGAGCGCCACGCCGCCGGCGCTGAGCAGCACGGCAAGCGAAGTGAGCCCGTCGGCGCGGGCATGCAGGCCGTCGGCCGCCAACGCGGCCGAGCCGATCCGGCGGCCGATCCGGATGCGGTACTGGGCGACGATCTCATTGCCGACGCAACCGATGAGCCCGGCCGCGGCCACGGCCCACAGGTAGTCGACCTCGGCCGGGTGGCGCAGCCGGTCGATCGCGGTGAGCCCGGCGGCGAGGGCCGAGGCGGCGATGACCGCGACGATGATGACCCCTGCGACGTCTTCGGCACGGCCGTAACCGTAGGTGTAGCGCCGGTTCGCCGCGCGGCGGCCGAGCAGGAAGGCGATGCCCAGTGGCACGGCGGTGAGCGCGTCGGCGATGTTGTGGAGCGTGTCCCCCAGCAACGCGACCGATCCGGTGAAGGCGTAGACGACCAGCTGCCCGATCGCGGTGGCTCCGAGCAGGGCCAGAGAGATCCACAGGGCGCGCAGGCCCTGACGGCTGGACTCCATGGCCGAGTCGATCTTGTCGACGCCGTCATGGGAGTGCGGGGCCACCGCGTGGCGCAACGAGTGCAGCAGCCGATTGAAGCCGCCCGATCGGTGGTCATGAGCGTGGTCGCGCACATGCTCGGAGCAATGCTCGCCCTCGCGGTGATGCGACTGCTCGTGCCCATGCTCGTGCCCATGGCGGACGTGGGGCGGGCGGTCACCGGTTGCCATACGGGCTCTCCCTTACTGAAGAAGGCGAAAGAGTAGAGCACCTCCATTATATCCTACTATTTAAGTAGGGAATTGTGCAGTAGCAAAACCCTCGCTACAGCACGTCTATCCCACCGGCGGATGCTTCTTGAACTTTCGACGTGGCGATGTCACAACCCGCCCAGGCACCGATGACTTGGGTCCGTGACCGGGAGACCAGGCGATCGATGCACCGCTGTCCCAGAGCAGCCCGGTCTCGGCCGCGGTCGCGGCGACGGCTCGGGGAGCTGGGGTCCCGGGGTTGTGGAAGGCACACCGCGACCTCGATGTCGCACCACCTTGCCATAGTGGAGGCCATGGAACTCAAGGAGATCGCGCAATTGTTGGCCGATGCCGACGCGGGGCGCCAGGCCGGGCCGGCCCGATCGGGAGGTTATGCCGTGGTCGCCTACGAGGCAGGGGCCGGGCCCGCCGAAGGGGACGAGGACTACGACGAAGACCTCAAGTCGCTCGTCGTCTGGGACACCCGCTCCTCCGCGGCCGAGGCCTTCGACCTGATCGGCGACAGGCTTGCCAGAGGGCTCGCCGACGCGACGGTGGACGAATTCGCCCTCGAAGCAGCCGAGAATGCCACGGACGATTACGACGGGGACGACTTCGACGAGGACGAGTTCGAGGCGGACGCCTTCGATCCGGACGGATTCGAAGCCAACGACTTCGACCGGTGGTTCAAAGGTGACGAGTCCGCTCTCGCCCTGCTGAAGGCGAAGCCCACCAACAGCCGGAAAATGCTCATGTTCCTGCTCTACGGCTACTACGCGCCGATGAGCGCCTTCGATGCGAAGACCCAATCCTTCGATCCCTACATGGGCGGCGCCGTCAAGTTGTTCACCGGCGCGAGGGCCCTCTACGGCGCTAGCGCCGCCTCTCCACACCAAGAGGAGGCCATGGCCGTCTTCGAACTTCAGCCCACCGATCGCGAGGACGGACCGAACTCCTTGGACGAGCGGGGCATGTCTCCCCTGCACCACGCCGTCGCCCGCGGCGACCTCACCGAGGTGACCGCGCTGCTGGAGGCCGGAGCCGATCCGAACCTCCAAGCCGAATACGGGAACTCGCCCCTGTTCGCCGCCACCGACCGCCGAGGGGAGACTGCCTCGGCGCTGAAGGAGCTCGACTCCGAGCGATGGGTCCTCACCCGGGTGCTGCTCGACCACGGCGCCGACATCGACTCGCGGGACCGCGTGGGGCGCACGCTGGCCGACCTCGCCGCCGGAACACTTCCCTACCCGGCGGAGGTGATCGCAGATCTAACACTTCAGCGGGAGTCCAGGAGGTGACCTGCCGGGATGCCAGTGCTGGGTGCCGAATGGCCGTCGTGATACCCAGTTGCCTCACAACAATGATCGCTGTGGTCGTTCCAGGCCCATTGAGCCTGTTTCAGGCTCTGCGAAACCAAGCATCGAGGGTTTCGCGATCGTGGTGAGTGATGCCCTTGGAGGCGTCAACGGGGTAGAGAAGGGCGCGGCCGTGGTGACGAGCGGCGTGCAAGGACTCGGCCCTGCCACTGTCGAGGAGCTCCGCATGCACTCCGAGAAGTGGATCATCCCGCATCTGGGGCAGGCGTATCCTCCGGTGACGGTATTGGCCCTCGGCGGAAAGGCCGCCGAG
>DASTYG010000046.1:0-39906 GCA_035765105.1 Glycomyces sp. | reverse complement strand
GTGGCGCCTGCCGGAGCAGGCGCCACCGCACTGCCGGATGGTTACATGGGTTCGTAGCGGTTGGGGGTCGGGAGCGGGTCGGGCACGGCCATGCCCGCGGCGCCGAAGGAGAGGCTGAACGCCTTCTCCCAGTCGCCGTTGGCCAGGGCCTCGTCGATCATGTCGTTGACGAACATGCGGGCGTCGGTCTCGCCGAGCGCCATGGCCACGCCGTAGGGCTCCTCGGTGAAGTTGTTCTCGCTGTCCAGGACGCGGAAGGCGTCGGGCTTGTCGACGGTGAACCCGTAGAGGATGGTCTCGTCGGTGCTGACCGCGTCGGTCTGGCCGTTCTCCAGGGCCTCGGCGCAGGCGGCGTAGTCCTTGAGCGTGGTGATGTTGGCGTCGGGGTTCTCGTTCGCCATGTTCTCGATCGAGCCCGAGCCCTCGGCGATGCACACGTCCTTGCCGGCGAGGTCGGCCACCGAGTTGATGTCGGTGTTGTCGGCCGCGACCATGACGTTCTGGCCGGTGTCCAGGTACGGTCCGGCGAAGTCGAAGTTCGGGAGCCGCTCGGGGTACATCGAGTAGGAGGCGATGACGACGTCGACGGTGCCGTCCTTGACATAGGTCTCGCGGTTCTCGGAGGTCGTCTCGACGAACTTGAGGTTCGCGTCGTCGCCCTCTTCGATGACCTCGCCGAAGATGCGCTGGGCGAGGAGGCGGGCGATCTCGGCGTCGAAGCCCTCGATCTTGCCGGTGGCCGTGTCCTGCTGGCCGATGAGCGGCTGGTCGAACTTGGAGCCGACGACGAGCACGCCCCGGTCCTGGATGTCCTGGATCAGGCCGGCGGGGATCTCGGCGGCCTGCTCCATCGAGTACTCGCCTACCGACTCCTGGAGGTCCTCCTGCTTCTCCTGCTCTTGGCTGGCCTCGCCTGAGCAGGCGGCCAGCGACATGGCGACCACCGCGAGACCCGCGATGGCGCTCCTTCGGAACATACGCATGATTCCGTGCTTCCTTTCCTAGCGGACACCCGCTCGGGTGACCGTGGGCGTCCTGGTTCGGTCCCTGTCAGTGGGTCATGACCTTCGACAGGAAGTCCTGGGCGCGCGCCGTCTGCGGGTCGTCGAAGAATGCGGCGGGCGTGGCGGTCTCGACGATCGCCCCGTCGGCCATGAACACCACGCGGTTCGCGGCCCGGCGGGCGAATCCCATCTCGTGGGTGACGACGACCATCGTCATGCCCTCGTGGGCGAGGTCCTGCATGACGTCGAGGACCTCGTTGATCATCTCGGGGTCGAGCGCGGAGGTCGGCTCGTCGAACATCATGAGCTTGGGGTCCATCGCCAGGCCGCGGGCGATGGCGACGCGCTGCTGCTGGCCGCCGGAGAGCTGCGAGGGGTAGGCGCGGGCCTTGTCGGCGAGGCCGACCCGTTCGAGCAGGGCCTCGGCCCGCTCGATCGCCTCGGCCTTGGGGGTGCGGCGGACCTTGATCGGCCCGAGCGTGATGTTCTCCAGGACCGAGAGGTGCGCGAAGAGGTTGAAGTGCTGGAAGACCATGCCGACGTCGGCGCGCAGCTCGGCGAGGGCGCGGCCCTCGGCCGGAAGCGGCCTGCCGTTGACGGCGATGGAGCCGGAGTCGATCGTCTCCAGGCGGTTGATGGTGCGGCACAGCGTGGACTTGCCGGAGCCGGACGGTCCGATGAGGACGACGACCTCGCTCTCGTCGACCGTCAGGTCGATGTCCCGCAGCGCGTGCAGGTCCCCGAAGTACTTGTTGACCCCCGAGATGGCGACCATGGGGGTCTTCGGCTGCGTCTCTACCATTCGTGTCCCTGCTGGTTGTGAACCCTCGTCGAGCGCGGGGCGGGCGGATACGGCTGATTACCGTTGGAATATTAGTGTGGCAGCTCACCGATGCTCGACGGGGCCGCGAAGGGACGCGAGAAGTCGGCAGTTGGATAACGGCCGTATAAAGGTGAACGCCCGCATCCCATGTCGGGAGGAACCGGTCCGGATCACACGGCGGACGTTGTTGCGCGGGGCCGGATCGGACTAGTGTCGAGGCCATGACCGTGCCAGTGGAGGCCCCGGGCGCCGGGGCCCGGGGGAACGACAGGGGAGGCGCCGCGGGGGCGCCGACCGCCGCAGCGGGGCCGATCGCCGTCGAGCGGCGGGGGCTGGTCGAGTACCAGGAGGCCTGGGACTACCAGAAGCTGCTCCAGCAGCGGCGCATCGACGACGAGATCGGCGACACCGTGCTGCTGCTCCAGCACCCGAGCGTGTACACCGCGGGCAAGCGCACCGAGGCGTGGGCGCTGCCGCAGGACGGCACGCCCGTCGTCACCGTCGACCGCGGCGGCCAGATCACCTGGCACGGGCCGGGGCAGCTCGTCGGCTATCCGATCATGAAGCTGCGCAAGAAGGTCGACGTCGTCGCGTACGTGCGGCGCATGGAGGACATGATCGCCGCGGTCTGCCACGAGTTCGGGGTGGCCTCGGCCCGGGGGCGGCTGCGCGACCGCACCGGCGTGTGGCTCCCGGCCGACGAGACCGGCCCCGAGCGCAAGATCTGCGCGATCGGCGTGCGGGTGCGCTGGGCGACGACGATGCACGGCTTCGCGCTCAACTGCGACCCGGACATGGGCGCCTGGAACCGGATCGCGCCGTGCGCGATCACCGACGCGGACGTCACGAGCCTGTCGGCCGAGCTGGGGCGGCCGGTCACCGTCGACGAGGTGGCGCCGGTGGTCGAGCGGCACCTGCCGATGCTGCTCGAAGCGGACTGAGCGGGCCTCAGCAGCCGGGGATCGGGTCGGGCTGGGCGGCGGTGAGCTCGGGTTCGCCGCCGAGCATGACGGCCAGGATGTTGTTCCACGCGTCCGAGCCGGGGTAGAAGACCTCCGAGTGCGAGTGCACGCCCTCCACGGCCTTGCCCGCGATGCCCTGATCGGCGAGGCTGACGCCGTAGTCGTCGACCGCGTCGGGCCCGTCGGGGAGGCTCCCGGCCTCCAGGTTCAGCGTGCCGGGGAAGTCGTCGGGGTCGGCCCCGTGGCCCAGCAGCGGCACGTACGGCAGCCCCTGGATGTAGGAGATCGGGTCGCCGGGCGCGGTGAGGGAGTACCTGGTCCGGCACGGTTCGCTCAGGGCCTCGGGCTCGTAGACGTCGTAGCCCATGCCCGCCGAGGCGATGTGCAGGACCCGGTCGGCCGCGACGTCGTAGGTCTCGGCCAGGCCGATGACGGCCCCGCCGTAGGAGTGCCCGGCGAGCGTGACCGGGACGTCGCCGCCGATCTGGGCGCGCAGGTCGTGCGTGAAGGAGGCGAGGCGCTCGGAGGCGACCTGCGACCACGAGGCCCAGGACTCCTCGATCCAGCCCGAGGGCCACGAGGCGCCGGCCCACACCACGACCGCCAGTTCGCCGTCGGCGGCGTCGACGAAGCTCTTGGCCCGGTTGTAGTAGAGGTTGAAGTTGGCGCTGGACAGCTCCGCCGAGCCGCCCGGCACCAGGACCGTGACCTGCGAGGCGGTCTGGAGGTCGCCGAGGACCTCGATCCAGGAGCCGCCGCCGGAGTTGTTGTAGGGGTCCAGGGAGATGAACTCGCGGTCGGAGTCCTCCAGCTGGCCCAGCTCGGAGCGCACCGGCCGCTCGTTGCCCTCGGTCCAGGGCCGGGCGGGGCCGGCGTACAGGGTCGAGGCCGCCGTGGCGGCCTCGATGACGATCTTGTTGGCGTCCACGCGGGCCTCGAAGGGCGCGCCGGGCAGGTAGGCGAGGACCCCGGGGTAGAGCACCGCGAGCCATTCGGTGCGGTCGTCGCCGATCTGGTCGAAGAGCGCGCCGACCGCGACCGGGTCGAGGTCGCCCGAGGCGGCGGCGAGGGAGGCGAGCGCGGCGGCGAGTTCGCCGTCGCCGGGGTCGGGTTCGGCGGCGACCAGCTCGGCCGCCAGTTCCGGGTCGGCGAGGGCGGCGGCCAGGGCCGCGTCGGGGTCGTCGGCGTCGAGGGGGGCGGCGGCCCTGAGCTCGGCGACCTGGGCGCCGTCGTCGCCGGTGAGGGTCGGGACGGACCGGACGGGTTCGGCCTCGGCCTCGCCGAGCCGGGTGAGGCCCGCGAGGTAGACCAGGACCATCGCCGCGACCGTCAGCAGGCCCGCGGCGCGCCACCACCGAATCTTCACGGGCTTCAGGGTAGCCGAGGCGTCCAGGAGCCGCGAATCGCGCGCGCCCGGTCCCCGCGCCCCGGCGGGGCGCCGGGCGGTGGTCGTCCGGCCGGGCACGCGCGCCCTCACCGCCGCCGGGGCGGTCGGGCGGGGCTCGGGCGGGTCCGCACGGCTACGGCGTTCAGGAGGCGACGGCGGTGTACCGGTCGCCGTTGGCGGTCAAGGTGAGCGGGAGGCCGAACGCCTTGGAGAGGGTCGCCGAGGTGAGCGCTTCGGCGAGCGGTCCGGCGGCGACGACGGCGCCGGCGGAGAGGACGAGGGCGTGGGTGAACCCCGGGGGGATCTCCTCCACGTGGTGTGTGACGAGGACCATGGCCGGGGCGTCGGAGTCCTTGGCCAGGCCCGAGAGGGTGGCGACGAGGGCTTCGCGGGCGCCGAGGTCGAGTCCGGCGGCGGGCTCGTCGAGGAGCAGCAGCTCGGGGTCGGTCATGAGGGCGCGGGCGATCTGGACGCGCTTGCGCTCGCCTTCGGAGAGGGTGCCGAACCGGCGGCCGGAGAGCGGGGCGACGCCGAGCCAGCGCAGCAGCGACATGGCGCGCTCGTCGTCGAGGTCGTCGTAGTCCTCGCGCCAGCGGCCCACGCGGCCCCAGGCGGCGGTGCGGACGACGTCGAGGGCGGTCTCGTCGCCGGGGATGGACTCGGCGACGGCGGTGGTCGTCAGGCCGATGCGGGGCCGCAGCTCGAAGACGTCGACGCGGCCGAGCCGCTCGCCGAGGATCGCGACGGCGCCGGAGGTGGGGTGGTTGCGGGCGGCCGCCAGGTTGAGCAGTGTCGTCTTGCCCGCGCCGTTGGGGCCGAGGATCACCCAGCGCTGGTCGGCGTCGACGTGCCAGTCGACGCCGTCGAGGAGCTGGTTGTTGCCGCGTCGGACGGTGACGCCGGACAGGTCGAGGACGCGTTCAGACTGTGCCACGGGTCAATGAAACCACAGTACGGCAAGGGCGGTCGTCAGCGGCGGGCCCGGCCGGAGCCGCGACACTATACCGGGTATATTCAGTGGTGCTCGCACCGCTCGGCTCGTGCCCTGACAGGCTTCACCTCGACAGGCCGTGCTGCTACAAGAAAGTGAGTCAATGCCCCCAGTCATCGAGATCTCGGGGCTGCGCAAGACGTATCAGAAACTCTTGCGTCGTCCCCACAACGCCTTGGACGGCCTCGACATGGAGGTCGCAGCCGGGCAGGTCCACGGTTTCCTGGGCCCCAACGGGTCCGGAAAGACCACCACGCTGCGCGCGCTGCTCGGCCTCATCGGCACCGACGCCGGGGTCATGCGGATCTTCGGCGAGGAGGTGCCGGGGCGGCTCCCCCACGTCATCGGCCGCATCGGCGCGGTCGTGGAGTCCCCGCAGTTCTTCAAGCACTTCACCGGCCGGCTCACCTTGCAGCTCTTGGCGGAGAGCGTCGGCGCCCCGGCCACGCGCGTCGACGAGGTCCTGGAGCAGGTGGGCCTGCGGGACCAGGCCGGGCAGTCCGTCAAGGGCTACTCGCTGGGCATGCGGCAGCGCCTCGCGGTCGCCCAGGCGCTGCTGAAGCGGCCCGAGCTGCTCATCCTCGACGAGCCGGCCAACGGCCTCGACCCGGCGGGCATCCACCACATGCGCGAGCTCCTCCAGTGGCTCGCCCACGACCAGGGCGCCACCGTCCTCGTCAGCTCCCACCTGCTGTCCGAAGTGCAGCAGCTGTGCGACTCGATGACGATCGTCTCCAGGGGACGGCGCATCGTCGACGGCAGGGTCGCCGACATCCTCGCCGGGCACTCCGGTTCGCGGCTCAGCGTCCGCTTCGCCGACAACGGGCGGCTCACCGAGGCCGTCGAGGCGCTCGTGAGCGCCGGCGACGTCTCGGTCGAGGCCGAGCCCGACCGCCTGCTCGTGACCGGCGCGCCCGAGGCCGCCTGGGTCACCAGGACCCTCGCCGACGCCGGGCTGTACCTCTCCGAGCTGACCACGGAGACCAAGAACCTCGAATCGGTGTTCCTGGAGCTCACCGGGACCGCGCCGCAGGCGGGCCGGGCCGTCCAGGTCGGCCACGCCGCCCCCGAGACCACCGCCGCGGGAGGCGACCAGCGATGAACCTGTTCAAGACCGAACTCCACCGCCTCCTGCGCCGCCGGCTCTCGCTGCTCTTCGGAATCGTCGCGGTGTCGGGCCTGGTGCTGCTCAGCGTCGTCCTGTGGTTCAACTCCGAGAGCGAGGTCAGCTCCGCGGAGCAGGCCTACGGCGAGGAGCAGGCGGCCGTCTACCAGGCCGAACTGGACCGGTGCAAGGCCGACGAGGGCTACTTCACGGATGAGCGGAACTGGGGCTACGACGTCGGCGAGGACTACCCGGAGCTGAGCCACGCCGAGGTCTGCGACGAGATGCTCTCGTGGGGCACCGATCCGTCCGACCACTACATGGTCTACATCTTCGACTTCTCGGCCGAGGGCGTGTGGATGCTCGTCGGCATCGCGATCGTCGGCGGACTGCTGGTCATGCTGCTGACCGCCTCGGCGATCGGCGCCGAGTGGTCCAGCGGCAACATGGCCAACCTGCTGGTGTGGCACCCGAACCGGCTGCGGGTGTGGGGCGCCAAGCTGGCCGCCTCGCTCACGCTCGGCGCCGTCGCGCTGGTGGCGATGCTGCTGCTCGGGTTCGGACTGCTCTACCTGGTCGCGGCCACGAGCGGGCAGGTCGGCGAGCTCGACGGGCGCTGGTGGGAGGAGTCCCTGGCGATCCTGGGCCGCACGGTGGTCATGGGCCTGGGCATGACGGTGCTCGGCGCGGCCCTGGCGATGCTGGGCCGCCACACCGCGATCGCCGGAGGCGTGATCGCGGGGTACCTCATCATCGGCGACCTGCTGGTCCGCCTCGCGGGCTTCGCGTTCAACGTGAAGTACCCGGACCTGTTCTCGCTGTACACGTGGGTGGGCGCGTGGATCAGCGGCGAGATGACCCTGTTCGCCAATGTGATGTCCGCGAACGGCGAGTTCGAGGACCAGATGATCCTGACCGCCACGGACGCGGGCCTGCTGCTCGGCGCGATCCTCGCGCTGTTCGCGGGCCTGGCGACGTGGTCGTTCGCCAAGCGCGACGTGACCTAGCGGACCGGAGCGGGCGGGCCCTCCGACCGGAGGGCCCGCCCGCTTCGGCTTCAGTCGAACAGGCCCGCGCGCACGGCGTCGAGGCCGAGGACGATCGCCCCGCGGATCACCGGCTCGCTGGGGACCGTCCCGGCCACCACGCTCGGGTTGACCGGCGCGAGCTGCGAGGTGTGGGCCGCCACGCGCCCGGCCAGTTCGAGCCCGCCGGTGTAGCCCACGGGCCCGCCCAGGACCACCACGGTCGGGTCGAACAGGACGCAGACGGCGACGATGCCCAGGGCGATGCCGCGGGCGATCTCGTCGAGGCAGGCCGCGCCCTCCTCGCCCGCGGCGACGGCGGCGGTGACCACGTCCTCGGGTTCGGCCCCGGCGAAGCCGTGCTTCGCGCCGATCTCGAGCACGGCGTCGCCGCCGATGACGCGCTGGTAGGAGCCCTTGGACAGGCGGGTGACGACGCCGCCGGTCGGCAGTTCGCCGCCGGGCACCGGCAGGAAGCCGATCTCCCCGGCCGCGCCGCTGGCGCCCCGGTAGAGCCGCCCGCCCAGGATGACGCCGAGGCCGAGACCCCCGCCATACCAGGCGAACACGAAGTCCGAGGCGCCACCCGCTCCACCGGAGCGCTGCTCGGCGATCGTGGCGAGGTTGACGTCGTTCTCGATGACGACCTCGGGCGACAGCTCCTCGTTCAGGGCCGTGCGCAGGCCGCGGTGCCAGGCCGGGAGGTTCCACGAGAAGCCGATCTCGCCGCTGACCGGGTCGATGACGCCGGGGGTGCCGAGCACGACGCGGTCGATCCGGGACATCTCGACGCCCGCGTCGGCGACGGCGTCGGTGACGACGCGGCGCACCACCGAGACCGGGTCGGTCGAGCCCTCGATGTCGATCTCGGCGCGCCCCACGATCGTCCCGGTGAAGTCGGCGCAGGCGCCCTTGGCCGAGACGGGGCCGACCTCGACGCCGACGACGTAGGCGAATGACGGCACCGCCGCGTACAGCGACGCGTTGGGCCCCCGGCCGCCGGACTTGGAGCCGACGACCTCGACCAGGCCGCGGCTCTGGAGCCGCTCCATCATCTGCGAGGCGGTCACCTTCGACATCGAGGTGCGCTCGGCCAGCTGGGCCCGGGTCTGCGGGCCGTCGTCGAGCAGCAGTTTGAGCGCCGCCTGGTCGTTGAGGACGCGCAGCAGTTTGGGCACCCCTGGGGTGTGGCTCTTCGGCATTCGATCAGCTCCTCCGAGCGACATTATCCACCAGGGGCGCGCCCGCGGTCATCGCACCGTTGCCGGTGGTCAGTCCCCTTCCGTCTCGACCAGGCTCCGGATCTGGCGCAGCGCGACCGACAGGACGGCGAGCTTCTCGTCGGAGTGCCCGGCCTCCTCGGTGGCCGCGCGGATGCGGCCGATCTCGGCCCCGCTCAGCTCGGCCCACACCTCGACCGCCTCGGACGGCGCGGCGCCGGGCTTGGCGTGCAGGGCGGTGGCGGTCAGCGCGGCCAGCGCGCCGTACAGGTCGTAGCGCAGCGCCGAGCGCGCCAGAGTCTGCCAGCGGTTGCGCCGGGGCAGCGCCGAGATCTGGTTGAGGATCTCGTCGGCGTGCAGCTGCGCGGCGATCCCGTAGTAGACCTGCGCGGTCTCGACCAGGTTGGTGCCCAGGGTGCGGGAGCACTCGACGACGTCGACCAGGCCGAAGCCGAAGATCGGGGCCGAGACGTCGGCGGCGAGCTCGGCGGGCACGCCCTGCTCGGCGAGCTGCGTGCAGAACCGCTCGAAGCCGACGGCCTCGGAGTCGGTCAGCAGCTCGGGGAGCTTGGGCTGGAGGACGGACAGGCCCGGCCGGAGCCGGTCGATCTCGCCCGCGACGTCGAGCGGGCCGCGGCGGTGCTGGAGGATCCAGCGCACGCCCCGGTCGAGCAGCCGCCTCGTCACCAGCAGGGCGGCGACCTGCGCGGACTGCGGCACCCGGTTGTCGAGCGCTTCGATGCGCCGCCACAGTTCGGGCAGGGCGAAGGCGTCGCGGATGACGACGTAGGCCCGGACGACGTCGCCGACATCGGCGCCGGTCTCGTCGGCTATGCGGAACAGGAAGGTCGTGCCGCCGCGGTTGACGGCCTCCCCCACCACGGCGGTGGTGACGATCTCGCGGCGCAGCGGGTGCTCGGCCATGAGGTCGGCGTACGCCTCGCGCAGGGGCCGCGGGAAGTAGTCGTGGAGGACCGGCATCGTCCACGGCTCGTCGGGCAGCTCGGAGTCCAGGACGGCGCGCTTGGCCCAGATCTTGACATAGGACAGCAGGATCGACAGCTCCGGCCCGGTCAGGCCCTGGCCCGCGGCGGTGCGCTCCTTGAGCTGCTTGTCGCCGGGCAGGCCCTCGATCTCGCGGTCGAGCCCGGCGTGCTTCTCCAGGTGCTTCATCAGTCTGATGTGGACGGGGAAGAGGCGCGCGGCCAGGCTCGTGGAGTTGGCCAGGGCCGTGTTCTGCCCGTAGTTGTCGCCCAGGACCATCTCGGCGACGGTGTCGGCCATGTCCATGAACAGCTTGTCGCGCCGGTCGGACTCGATCCGGCCGTCGAGCGCGGCCGAGCGCAGCAGGATCTTGATGTTGACCTCGTGGTCGGAGGTGTCCACGCCCGCGGAGTTGTCGATGAAGTCGGTGTTGATGCGCCCGCCGGTCTGGGCGTACTCGATGCGGCCCAGCTGCGTGAAGCCGAGGTTGCCGCCCTCGCCGACGATCTTGCAGCGCAGGTCGCCGCCGTCGACGCGGACGGCGTCGTTGGCCTTGTCGCCCGCGGCGGTGTCGGATTCGGCCGAGGACTTGACGTAGGTGCCGATGCCGCCGTTCCACAGCAGGTCGACCGGCGCGGTGAGGACGGCGCGGATGAGCTCGGGCGGGGTCATCTCGGTCACGCCGGGGTCGATCCCGAGCGCGTCGCGGACCTCGGGCGAGACCGGGATGGACTTCGCCGAGCGTTCCCACACGCCGCCGCCCCGGGAGATCAGGGAGGCGTCGTAGTCGGCCCAGGTGGAGCGGGGCAGGTCGAACAGGCGGCGGCGCTCGGCGAAGGAGGCCGCCGCGTCCGGGTCGGGGTCGATGAAGATGTGCATGTGGTTGAACGCGGCGACGAGCCGGATGTGCTCGGACAGGAGCATGCCGTTGCCGAACACGTCGCCGGACATGTCGCCGATGCCGACGGCGGTGAAGTCCTCGGCCTGGGTGTCCACGCCGACGGCTCGGAAGTGACGCTTGACCGACTCCCAGGCGCCGCGGGCGGTGATGCCCATCTTCTTGTGGTCGTAGCCGACCGAGCCGCCCGAGGCGAACGCGTCGCCGAGCCAGAAGCCGTAGGAGGCGGCCACCTCGTTGGCGAGGTCGGAGAACGTCGCGGTGCCCTTGTCGGCCGCGACGACCAGGTACGGGTCGTCACCGTCGTGGCGGACCACGTCGGGCGGCGGGACGACGGTGCTGTCGGCGTCGAGGTTGTCGGTGATGTCCAGCAGCGAGGAGATGAACTCCCGGTAGCGGGCCGCGCCCTCGGCCTGGTGCGCGGCCCGGTCGGCGAAGGGGCCGCCCTTGAGCACGAAGCCGCCCTTGGCGCCGACCGGCGAGATGACGGTGTTCTTGACCTCCTGGGCCTTGACCAGGCCGAGGATCTCGGTGCGGAAGTCCTCGCGGCGGTCCGACCAGCGCAGGCCGCCGCGCGCGACCTTCCCGTAGCGCATGTGGACGCCCTCGAAGTCCGGGGAGTACACGTACACCTCGTACATGGGGCGCGGGCGCGGCAGGAAGTCGATCTCGCGGGCGTCGAACTTGAACGAGACGTACTTCTTCGGCCGTCCCGCCGCGCCGCGCTGGAAGTAGGAGGTGCGCAGCGTCGAGCGGATCAGGGTCAGGAAGGCCCGCAGGATCCTGTCGGCGTCCAGACTGGGGACCTTCGCCAGCTCCTCGGCGAGCGTCTGGTCGATGCGCTCGACGGCGCTGTCGCGGTCGTCGCCGACGCGCGGGTCGAACCGGGCCTCGAACAGCTTCACCAGGTCCGCCGAGATCACCGGGTGCTCGCACAGGGTGTTGGCGATGAAGGACTGGGAGAAGACGAACCCGCACTGGCGCAGGTACTTCGCGAGGGCCCGCAGGACGACGACCTGCCGCCAGGTGAGCCCGGCGGCGATCACCAGCTCGTTGAACCGGTCCGACTCGGCCTCGCCGGTCCAGACCGCGCGGAAAGCGTTCTCGAAGCGGACGCGCAGCTGCGGCACCGGTTCGGTGGCCTGCGGCGGCAGTTGGAGCGTGAAGTCGTCGAGGTGGATCGTGCCGTCGGCGCGGCTGATGCGGTAGGGGCGCTCCTCGGAGACGGTGACGCCCAGGTGGCGCAGCATCGGGAGGGCGTCGGACAGGACCACCGGATCGGCGTAGGTGTAGACCTTGAAATGGACGTCGTCGTCGGCGCCGCCGCGGCGGAACATCTGGAGTTCCATGTCGCCGCGCTCGTGGAGCATCTCCGCCTTCGCGATGTCCTTCGCCGCGTCGATCGGCGAGTGCTCGGCCTTGTACGCGGGCGGGTAGGCGGCGGCGTAGACCCTGGCTAGTCCCCGGGCCTGGCCCTCGCCGACGTGGTGGTCGAGCTGGAGGGCCAGGTCGGCGTCCCAGGAGCGGGTGGCGTCGGCGAGTTCGGCCTGGACCGCGTCGACGTCGACCGGCTCGACCTCGGCGTAGGGGTCGATGCGGATCACGAAGTGGAGGCGGGCCAGGACCGATTCGGTGACGCGCGTGTCGTAGTCGACGCCGATGCCGCCCAGGCGCCGGGTGAGGATGTCCTGGATCTTGATCCGGTTGTCGGTGTTGAACCGGTCGCGCGGCAGGTACACCAGGCAGGAGTAGAAGCGGCCGTAGACGTCGCGGCGCAGGAACAGGCGCAGGCGGCGGCGCCCGGCCAGGCGCAGCACGCCCATCGCGGTGCGGTACAGGTCCTCGGTGCGGGCCTGGAAGAGCTCGTCGCGCGGGTAGGTCTCGAGCGCGTTGACCAGGTCCTTGCCGGAGTGGGAGGAGAGGGTCACGCCCGAGCGGGTCGTCACGTCGTGGACCTTGCGGCGCACCACCGGGATCTCGGTGACCGAGGAGAGGTAGGCCGCCGAGGTGAACAGCCCGAGGAAGCGCAGTTCGCCGTCGGGCTCGCCGTTGGCGTCGAAGGTCTTGACGCCGATGTAGTCCATGAAGGAGGTGCGGTGGACCGTGGAGCGGGCGTTGGACTTGGTGATGACCAGCAGCCGCTGCGTGTCGATCTGGGATCGGGCGTCGGTGTTGAAGCTGTCCAGGCGCCGCGGGGCGATCGGGGCCTTCGCGAGCAGGCCCAGGCCGGTGCCCTCGACGGGGGTGAGCGCGCGCTCCTCGCCCTCGCCGGTGAGCTTGTAGCGCCGGAAGCCCAGGAAGGTGAACTTGTCGTCGGCGAGCCAGCGCAGGAGTTCGACCGTGTCGTCGATGTCCTTGTCGGGCACGGGGAGGAACTTGCCCTCCAGGTCCGAGGCGATCTGGAGCGCCTGGCCGCGCATGGCCTGCCAGTCGGCGACGCAGACGCCGACGTCGTCAAGGACGGCGAGGACCTCCGATTCGAGCGCCTTGAGGAAGGCGGGGTCGGCGACCCGCTGGAGCTCGATGTGCATCCAGCTCTCGGTCACGACGCCGTCGTCCTCCGGCGCCGCCTGCGCGCCGTCGGCCGGGGCGGCCGGGACGTCGACGATCTCGCCGGCCGCGTCGCGGCGGACCGGGACGATCGGGTGGACGAACACGGCGATGTCGATGCCGTGCTTGGTGAACAGGCCGGTCAGGGAGTCCACCAGGAACGGGGAGTCCTTGCAGACGATGTCGAGGCGGGTGCTCGCGGCGGCGTCGGGGCCTTCGGCGTCGGCCGGGCAGTGCAGCTCCAGGCACACTTCGCCGGGGGCGCGGCGCTGCGCGAGCTCGCGGTGGCGGGCGGTCGTGTCGAACAGCTGCCGGGCGCTGCGCCCCACCAGGTCGTCGTCGGCGACGAGACTCCAATACCGTTCGACCAGCCTCGCCAGTGAACCGTCGGCCCCGGCCAGGCCGGCCGCTTCGGCGAGCAGCTCCTCCCTGTCGGGGAGGGTCTCGCGGAACTCTTCGTCACCGATGAACGCCAACACGTCTCGTCTCCAGCTCGAATCGACTCGGCCCACGTCGTTGTGAACCGGCTCCAACATAGGATCGCACGGCGCGGGGCGCGCGCGGGCCCCCGCCGGGAAGTGCCCGGCGCCTCTGCCGACAGCGAGGTGCACGCCGTCTCTGTAGAGTGATCATGGAAGCCGTCCCCCCGACCTCGAGGTGACCTCATGGAACTGCTCTGCGTGCTGCTCGTCATCGCCGCTGTGGCCGGCGCCGGATGGTGGCTGTGGCGCCGCCGCGAACGCGAGCGAGAACGCGACGACGCCGCCACCGCCCGCGGCCCGGTGGACCCGTTCGCCGACACCGACACCGACGTGCTGCGCGGCGACCCGATGCGCGTCAAGGCGGGCGACCTCGTCGAGGCCTACGGCAAGACGCTCGCCGTGCGCGGGACGCTGCGCCTGAGCGAGGGCGACTACGCGTGGGCCGAGCACTTCTTGGACACCGGCGCGGGCGTCAAGCGCTGGCTGTCGGTCGAGGCCGACCCCGACGTCGAGCTGGTCCTGTGGGAGGAGGTCGCCGGCGCCGACCTCCAGCCGGGGCCCAAGGAGCTCAGCTTCGAGGGCGTCTCGTACCGCTTCGAGGAGAAGGGCACGGCCCGGTACACCAGCGAGGCCACGACCGGGCTCGCGGAGCGCGGGACGCTGCGCTACCACGACTACGCCGGGCCCGGCGGCCAGAAGCTGTCGTTCGAGGCGTTCGGCGACGAGGCGAAATGGGAGATGGCCAAGGGCCTCACCTTGGACCGGAACCAGATCACCATCTACCACCAGAGCGAGGAGTGAACGCTGCTCTCCGAACTTGAAGTGCCCTATGTGGACGTCTCGGCGGCGTCGCTGACGTTCCGCCCGGACGCCCCCTCCATGCCCGTGCTCGACCGGCTCGACCGCGACGCCGGGCCGCTGCGGCTGTCGCTGCGGCTGCTGGGGGCCAGCCACCAGGCGGTCGTCGCCACCCCCGACGGCCTCATCGCCGAGACCCTCGCCTACCGCGACGGCCTCGCGTCCGACCTGCCCGAGCGGTTCAGCCAGCGCGTGGGCGCGTGGCGGCACCGCTACACGTGCACCGTCGAGCACCTCGGCGTGCCCGAGCTGCGCGCCCGGGTGCGGCGGCTGCACGAGCGCAGCGAGGAGGCCGATCTGCTCGTCGGCGTCTTCGGGGACCGGCCCGACGCGGTCACGGCCCTGGAGGTCACCGGCCTGGAGCCGCTGACGTGGCGCACCGTGCACACCTACCCCCAGCACGGTCAGATCGTGACCACCACCGGTGGCGTCGCGCCCGTAGGCTGAACCGACACCACCCACTCGAAGGACGATTCATGCACACCAACGGCGACGACCCGGCGCCACGCCCCGCAAGCGGCCTGAACTGGAAGCACTGGACGGCCATCATCGCCGTCATCGCCCTGTGCTGCGGCGGCCTGATATTTACCTCGATCGATTTCAGTAACCCCTCGGGCTACATCCAGAAGACCTACACGCGGGCGTCGAACCTCGACGAGGGACGCGGCAAGGCCTACACCTCCTCCCTCTCGCCGTCGGTCGTCGCCGACGACATCGACGACGCCGAGGACGCCCGGGACGAGCGCCGCGAAGGCGACACCTACTTCCTCCAGTACAAGGATCACATCGTGTCCGTCGAGCCCTACCGCAGCGGCTCGAAGATCCTGCTGTTCAAATACCGCGACGGCTACAACCACTACTCCTCGGTGTTCCTGCTGTGGGGGTGGTCCTCCTCGCCGCCGTCGCCGTTCAGGGGCGGCGGCCCCGGCAGCGGCAAATAAGCCCGAAACAACCTGAAAGGCAGCCTCAATGTTCGAAGACCTCGGCAACGTCATCGCCGGCGCCCTCGCCTACAGCGCCGTCGGCATCGCGCTGATGGTGCTCGGCTTCTTCATCGTCGACTGGCTCACACCCGGCAAGCTCGGCGAGCTCATCTGGACCCAGCGCAACCGCAACGCGGCCCTCCTCCTGGCGTCCAACACGCTCGGCGTGGGCATGATCGTGGTCGGAGCGATCTGGGCCTCCGAGGGCAAACTGCTCGAAGGCGTCGTCTCGACGCTCGTGTTCGGCGTGATCGGCCTGGCGGCCATGGCGGTCGCGTTCATCGTGCTGGACATCCTGACGCCCGGCAAGCTCGGCGAGATCGTCGCCTCCGACGAGCTCCAGCCCGCGGTGTGGGTCAACTCGGCGATGCACCTCGCACTGGGCGGCGTCATCGCCATGGCCCTGTCTTGAGCGCGGCGGCCGAGCCCGCACCGGCCCCGATCACGACGCGAGCCCGACTGGCCCGGACCGGCCTGCTGGCGGCGGCGTTCACGGTCTCCGCGTGCGGGCTGGTCTACGAGCTGGCGCTGATCACGCTCGGCTCCTACCTGGTGGGCAACACCGCGACGCAGGCCGCGATCGTGCTGAGCGTCATGGTGTTCGCGATGGGCCTGGGCGCGCTCGGGGCGAAGCCGCTCCAGCGGCGTCCGGCGCTCGCGTTCGTCGCCATCGAGCTGGCGCTCGCCTTCCTGGGCGGGTTCAGCGTCATGATCCTGTACGCGGCCTTCGCGTTCACCAGCCTCTACAGCCTGCCGCTGGTGGTGGTGGCGTTCCTGATCGGGCTGCTGGTCGGGGCGGAGATCCCGCTGCTGATGGAGCTGCTCCAGCGCATCCGCAGGCAGTCGGCGGGGGCGGCGGTGGCCGACCTGAACGCGGCGGACTACCTCGGCGGCCTCATCGGCGGCCTGGCCTTCCCGTTCCTGCTGCTGCCGCTGCTCGGCCAGATCAGGGGCGCGCTGCTGGTGGGCGCCGTCAACGCGGTCGCGGGCGTGGTTCTGGTGTTCTTCCTGTTCCGCTCGGACCTGTCGCGGACGGCCAAGCAGCTGCTGACGCTGGCGGCCGGGGTGATGGCGGTGCTGCTGGTGGCGGCGTTCGCCTACACCGGCCGGTTCGAGACCTCCGCGCGGCAGGCGCTCTACGCCGCCCCGATCGTCTACAGCGAGGACTCGCAGTACCAGCAGATCGTGATGACCGAGTCGATCTCGCCGTTCGGGGAGAGCGACCTCAGGCTCTACCTGAACGGGGATCTCCAGTTCTCCTCAGTGGACGAGTACCGGTACCACGAGGCCCTGGTGCACCCGGTGATGGACGGCCCGAGGGGCGACGTCCTGGTGCTGGGCGGCGGCGACGGGCTCGGGGTGCGGGAGATCCTGCGCTACCCCGACGTGGAGACGGTGACCCTGGTCGACCTGGACGAGGCGGTCACGGACCTGGCGCGGCACTTCGACGACCTGGTGGCCCTCAACGGCGACGCGCTCGACGACCCGCGGGTGCGGGTGGTCAACGAGGACGCCTTCACGTGGCTCCGCGGGCAGAACGCCGCCTACGACGTGATCGTGGTGGACATGCCCGACCCCGACGCGACGGAGACGGCGAAGCTGTACTCGGTGGAGTTCTACGCGATGGCGGGCGCCCACCTCAACGCCACGGGCCGCATGGTGGTGCAGGGCGGCTCCCCGTACTTCGCCCCCAAGACCTACTGGACGATCGCCGCGACCCTCCGGGAGGCCGGGTACGAGCCGACGCCGTACCAGGTGTCGGTGCCGTCCTTCGGCGACTGGGGCTTCCACGCGGTGCGGGCCTCGGGCTCGGCCCCGCCGCTCTCGCTCGACGCGACCGCCGGGCCCTTCGCGTCGCTGACGCCCGAGCTGCTGGAGGCGGCCCAGGTCTTCCCGCCCGACCGGGCCCCGATGGCGATGGAGCCCTCGACGCTCATGCACCCGGTCGTCCTGGAGATCGTGGAGGGCGAGTGGCGCAACTACTGACGCCGCGTTCGACGGCGATTGGTATCGTCGTGCGAGTAGTGCTCAGCAGCCCCTCCCGCCACTGAGCCGCGATCCCGAGGAGCGACCATGTACCCCGGCCAGCCCCACCCGCAGCAGCACCCGCACCAGCTCCCGCCGCCGCAGGCGCAGGCGCCCCTGAGGGTCGACGTGCGGTACAAGCCCTCCCTCAGCGTCATGCTCATCGTCGCCGGATCACTCTTCGTGCTGCTGGCGACGCTGTTGCTCGCGCTGGAGGAGCGGGGCTCCTCCTGGATCGTGCTCGGGCCGATATTCATCGTCATGGGCGTCCTGTCGCGCTCGAACCACTTCCTGCGGTTCGACATCGGGCAGGGCACGCTGTACATGTACGGCCCCCTCGGCAACCGGGTCCGCACCTACGGGGCGCCGAAGGGCGAGCGGATCGTCTTCGACGGCGCGAACGTCATGCGGCTGCGCGCCGACGGCACGCAGAAGAAGGTGCGCACCGCCTCCACGGCCCACCCCGAGGACCTCCAGCGCCTCCAGCAGACCCTGTGGTCGCTCCAGCAGCAGCCGCCCATGCGGCCCGGCGCCTGAGCCTCAGCCGATCGCGGCGGCGTTCCGGCGCAGCGCGGCGATCTCCTCCGGTGTGGACAGGCGGGTGACGGCGCCGATCTCGGTGAGGTGGCGGCGCCGCTCGGCCGGGAAGCGCTCGGCGATCGCGTGCGGCTCGTCCCGCAGGGCGGCGTAGAGCTCCAGTCCGTTCACATAGAACAGGTCCACGAACTTCGGGCCGCCGTCGAGGCCGGTCATGATGTTGTGCGGGTTGTCGTCCAGCCCGCCCCAGTACGGGATCGAGGCCGCCGCTTCGGCGTCGAGCCGTTCGGCCTCGCGCCGGACCGCCGCGACCGGGTCGCCGGGGGCGGCCTCGGCCCACCGCTGCTTGGCCGCGTCGGCGGCCGCCGGCGCGGCGGACCGCAGGAACTCCATGACGGTGAGCCGCCCGCCGCCCTCCAGCGGCGCGTCGAACTCGACCCGCGGCAGCATCGGATGGCCTTCCAGGTTGCGGCACAAGGTGACGAACACCTCGTAGGCGGGTTCGAAGGGGCTGACCCGCGCGGCCAGGCGGCCGTCGGCCGAACGCCAGACGGTGGCCCAGTCGCCGAGGCCGCACACGTTCCAGCCGTCGGCGGCCAGGCGCGCGGCGGCCTCACGGTGGGTCCGGGACCCGAGGTCGGGGAAATCGGTCATGCCCGGAGCCTATGGGGCGCCCGTGCGGGAGGGAAGCGGTTTTCGGCGGGCGCGGGAGGTCACTGGAGCGCTTCGACGAGCATGTCGGCGAGGGCCTTGGCGTACACGGCCTCGGGGTCGTAGTCGGGGTCGAAGACCGTCAGCTCCATGCCCGAGCACCGCTCGTCCGCGGCGCATATGGCGATGATCTGGCCCAGCTCCCCCAGGGAGATCCCGCCGGGCGCCGGGCCGTCCACCGCGGGCATCACCGAGGGGTCGAGCACGTCGGCGTCGATGTGGAGCCAGAAGGTGGCCACGTCGCCCACGGCGTCGAGGGCCCATTCGGCGGAGCGGCCCACGCCCCCGGCGCGCAGACCGGGGACGGTGCGCATCGCGACGCCGGTGGCCTCCAGCTCGATCCGGTGCGGATCGTCGGCGCGCAGGCCGAGCATCACCAGGTGGTCGGTGTCCACGTACGGGCGCAGGCCGCCGATGTCGGTGAGGTCGGGCTGGCCGCGGCCGGTGGCCAGGGCCAGCTCCTCGGCGGCGGCCGCGCCGACGTACTTCGAGTTGCCGGGGTGGCGGAAGTCGGAGTGGGCGTCGACGAAGACCAGGCCCCGCGCCTTGCCGTCGCGCTCGGTGCGGCGCCGGGCCGCCAGGGCCGGGCCGAGCAGGACCGAGCAGTCGCCGCCCAGGACGAGCGGGAACCGGCGCTCGCGCCAGAGCCGCTCGACGCGCTCGGCCAGCCGCCTGGTGTACTCGGCGATGGCCTTCGCCTGGCCGACGCCGTCGCCGGGCCGCCAGCCCGAGGCGTCGAACCGGGGCGGGGTCAGGCACCCGGCGTCGACGGCGCTCAGCCGCTGGACGATCCGGTGGTCGCGCAGCGCCCCCGGCGCCTTCGCGCAGCCGGGGACGGTGTGCCGGTTCGGGGGCCGCAGCCCGAGGTTCGAGGGCGCGTCGAGCACGGCCACGCGTTTGGACCTGGTCATCGCCGACGCTCACCTCCCCCGGTCGCGGCTCGGCCAATGTACACCGCGGGCCCCGGCGCGACGGATTACGTCTCGCACACCTCGGCGGGTTCGGGCCCGCGGTTCGTCGACACGATCGGCCAGGCCAGCTAACCACAGCCGGCGCCGCATGACCAGGAGCGGTGCTCCGATCACCGCCTTCAGTGACGAATATTCCTCAGAAGAGGACCGCGGAGAGCTTGCGGCGGGCCTTGGTGACGGCCGGGTCGTCGGCCCCGGCGATGCTGAACAGCTCGACCAGGCGCTTGCGGACGCGCTCGCGGTCGTCGCCGGCGAGCCGGGCGACCTGCCCGATCAGGCGCTCGTACGCCTCCTCGGCCTGACCGGCGAGCATCTGGAGGTCGGCGGCCGCCAGCGCGGCGTCCACGTCCTCGGGGGCGGCGTCGGCGATGCCGACCGCGTCCTGCGGCAGGGCGCCGGCGCGGCGCAGCATCCGCACCTGGGCGAGCCCGGCCTCGGCCTCGGACGAGCCCGGGTTGTTCCTGAGGTACTTGTCGAAGGCCGCCTCGGCGGCGTCGTGGTCGCCCTCCACCCTGTGGTCCTCGGCGAGGGCCAGCTCGGGGTCGGTCTGCTGGGGGACGTCGAGGCCCGCGGCCTGGGCGAGCCCCGCGATCCACTGGCGCAGGCCCTGCTCGGTCTGGGGGCCCTGGAGGAGGTCGACGGGGCGGCCTCCGGCGATGCCCACGACGGCCGGGAGCGCCTGGAGCTGGAGGGCGGCGGCCAGCTGCTGGTTGTACTGCACGTCGGCCTTGGCGAGGGTCCAGGCGCCGCCGTCGGCGTGCGCGAGCCGCTGGAGCAGGTCGCGGGTCTGGACGCTCTCGGGCGCCTGGTCGGCCCAGAAGACGACGACCACGAGCGTGTTCAGCGACCGCTCGAGGACCTCGCTCTGGACGGTGGCGTCGGTGACGTCGAGCGCGACGACGCCGGGCGCACCGCCTGAGGCGGGCTGCGGGCCGGGGGCCTGGGCCGCCGCGGCGGCCTGCTGCTGCTGGGCGGCGAGGGCGCTCAGGTCGACGGCGCTGCCGGAGAATCGTGACGGTACGTTGTCGCTCATGGTCGTGATCTTCCCATTCCGATCGGTGATCCGCGTGCGGGGATGAATGCAGTGTGGGCGGGGTCGGGTTCAGCGGCGGGCCGGGGCCGCGCCCCGGGCCTCGTCGCGGCCCTTGACGGCGAGCCGGTCGGCCCGCTCGTTGCCGGGGTCGCCCGCGTGGCCGCGCACCCAGCGCCACTCGACGTCGTGGGCGGCGGCGGCCGCGTCGAGGCGGCGCCACAGGTCGGCGTTCTTGACCGGCTGCTTCTGCGAGTTGATCCAGCCGTTGCGCTTCCAGTTGGCCATCCAGGACGTGATGCCGTTGCGGACGTACGAGGAGTCGGTGTAGAGGACGACCGTCATGGGCCGCTTGAGGGCCTCCAGCGCCCGGATGGCGGCCATGAGCTCCATCCGGTTGTTCGTGGTGTCCTTCTCCGAGCCGTACATCTCCTTCTCGTGGCCGCCCCATTGGAAGTAGGCGCCCCAGCCGCCCGGGCCGGGATTGCCCGAGCAGGCGCCGTCGGTGTAGATGACGGCGGTGTCCTCGTGATCGTCCGGTTTCGACATGACCGCAAGCCTAGCCCGGCGGTGCGGGCGCCCCGCGCCGCCGGGCCGCCGGTGTCAGCCGGTGAGGGCGCGGACGGCCTCGAAGCCGAGGAAGAGGCCGAGGAGGATGAAGACGGCGGCCGAGCCGTAGCGGATGAACCGCTCGGGGACGTGCTTGGCGACCCAGACGCCCGCGAAGACGGCGAGGAGGTCGGCGGCGAGCATGCCCGCGGTGCCGCCGATCCACACGCCCCAGCCGTTGTACTGGCTGCCGAGGGTCATGGACATGATCATGGTCTTGTCGCCCAGTTCGGCCAGGAACATCGCGCCCATGACGGTGAGGAGGCCCGAGCGGCGCTCCTTGACGACGGTCTCCTCGTCGTCGCCGCCGTCGCCGCGCAGGGCCCACAGGCCGAAGCCGACGAACAGGACGGCGGCGGCGAGGCGGATCCAGTCGGTGGGCAGGAGGCTGCCGAGGGCGGCGCCGAGCCCGACCGAGAGGCCGATGAGGGCGGCGATGGCGATGAGCATGCCGAGGATGACGCTGCGCAGCCGGTAGCGGGTGGCGAAGGTGAGGGCCATGAGCTGGCTCTTGTCGCCCATCTCGCCGACGAAGATGAGGCCGAAGCTGAGCGCGGCGGCGGTGAAGAGTGCTTCCATCGGGGGTCGTCCTCCCAGTTCACGGCCGGGAGAGGGCAGCGCTGACCTCGACCCGGCGGATTGCCTTGGTCGAAGGTCTCGCTCGCCTCCTCGCGGAGGCCGCGCGGCCGGGCGGATGCCAGTGTGTCGACCGCGTCGTTGGGAGCTACTCCCCTTCTGCGCGGTCGATTGTACGCCGCGCCTCCCGCCCGCGGCACCGCGCGGCGCTGGGGGTGACGCGCGATGCCCTCCGGGGCGGTCAGCGGGGCGCGGCGGCCGTCTCGGGCGCGCGGTCCGCGGCGGGGCGGCGGCGCAGCAGCCGCCGCATGGTGAGCGGGCCGGCGGCGAGGGTGAAGACCGAGAGGGCGGCGGGCACCAGGAGGCCGACGGTCAGGTTCGTGCCTTCGGCGAGGTAGCCGATCGCGGCGGGGCCGAGGAGGAGTCCGGCGCCGCCGGACATGGAGATCAGGGCGATGTCCGAGGGGGTGCCTCCGGCTTCGCCGATGGCGCTGAACAGGACCGGGACGATGATGGCGATGCCGCAGCCGGCGAGGACCCAGCCGGCCCAGGCCAGGGGGAGGCCGCCGGTCGCGGCCGAGGCGAGGACGAGGGCGTAGCCCGCGGTCGCGGCGGTGCCGGCCCAGAACATCGTGGGGCCGGGCCCGAGCCGGGAGCGGATGGGGTCGCCCGCCAGCCGCAGGACGGTCATGGCGCAGCCGAACACGGTGTAGGACAGGGGCGCGAGGGCCTCGTCGGCGTCGAGGACGCGGGCGGCGTGGAGGTTGGCCCAGTCGATCGCGCCCGACTCGATGAGGTGCCCGGCCAGGCCGAGGGCGAACAGGGCGGCGAGCAGGCCCAGGCCCATGCGCGCGGCCCGGCGGGGCGCGCCGCCCTCGCCGCCGCCCGCCCGCCCCGGCGGGGGCAGGAGCGGGCGGGCGAAGGCGGCGAACGCCGCCGTGCAGGCGAGTCCGGCGACGACCAGCATGGTCTGGCTGCCCAGGCCCACGGTGAGCCCGAAGGAGGTGAGGGCCCCGGCGAGGGCGCCGCCGAGGCTCCAGAAGCCGTGGAAGGACGAGAGGATGGGGCGTCCGTAGTAGCGCTCGAGTTCGACCGAGTGGGCGTTGGTGCCGACTTCGACGAAGCTGACGCCCATGCCGTAGACGGCGGCGGCGATCAGGAGCGTCTCGTAGGTGGGGGCGACGGCCGGGGCGATGAGGGCCAGCTGGGTGAAGGGGCCGATCCAGCGCAGCAGGTTGCGGGTGGTGATCCGGTCGGCGACCTTGCCGGAGAGGAACATCGTGCCCAGGCCCACGACCTGGATGACCAGCAGCGTGGTGCCGAGGCGGGCCTCGCCGAGGTCGAGGCGGGCGTCCACGGAGGGGAGGGCGGCGGCCCAGGCGCCCATGACGAAGCCCGAGGTGGCGAAGCATCCGAAGACGCCGATTCTGGCGCGCCTGAGGCTGGTGGTGTCCGGGTTCATGTGCGTCCTCGCGAAGGAGTTGTTTTGTTCCGGGTGAGAACTTAACATGGGCGGCGGAATCCCCGCAACGGCGATGCCGCTCGCGGCGGCGCCGGATTCGAGATGGGACATACTGCCTGGCATGGCGAGCATGACGAGCGCTGATCTTCGCGTACACAACCTGGTCCGGCTGCTGCGCGCCGTCCACGACGCCCCCGGGCCGCTGACGCGGGCCGCGGCCGCCCGCGGGCTCGGCATCGGGCGCAACACCGCTGGCGCGCTCGTCGGCGAGCTCGAACGGGCCCGCCTGCTGCACGAGGTCCCCGCCGCGGCCAGCGGGCGGGGGCGCCCGACCACGCTGCTCCTCCCCCACCCCGAGGGGCCCGTGGCGTTCGCGGCCGACGTCCGCGAGGACTCCTGGACGCTCGCGCGGATCGCCCTCGGCGGCGAGCTGACGGAGCTGGAGAGCGGCGAGCACGACCGCACCCCGGAGGCGCTGGCGCGGGTCGGGGAGGCCGTGGCGCGGCACGCCGCCGACCGGCTCGCGGCCGTGGGGATCGCGATCGCCGGGCCGCTGTGGGACGGCCGCAGGCTGCACATCTCCCACCTGGGCTGGAACGAGGTGGACGTCGGCGCGCACCTCGGCGGGGCGTGGCCGACGGTGGTCGGCAACGACGCGCGGCTGGCGGGCCTGGCCGAGGCGCGGCGCGGGGCGCTGCGCGGCGCCGGGACGGCGATGCACTTCCACGTCGACTTCGACATCGGCGGCACGCTGCTGCTCGCCGGAGACCCGCAGACCGGCGCGCACAACGTCGCCGGCGAGTTCGGGCACATGCCGATGACCGGCTCCTCGCTGCGGTGCATGTGCGGCGCGGTCGGGTGCTGGAGCCTGGAGGTGGGCGCCAATGCGCTCGTGCGCCGCTTCGGGGGGTCGCCCGGGTACGGGGCGGGGCGGGAGCTGGCCCGCGGGGTGCTGCGGCGGGCCGCGGCGGGCGAGGAGGCCGCCGGGGCGGCGGTCGACGAGAACGCCGCGGCGCTGGGGCGGGGCCTGGGGGCGCTGGCGAACGCCCTCGACCCGGAGGCGATCAGCCTCTCGGGGCTCGGGGTGGAGCTGGTGCGCCTGCGGCGCGGCCTCATCGAGGAGACCTGCGCCGCAGGGCTGATGGCGTTCAGGCGGTCCGAGGCGCCCCGGATCGTGGCCGGGACGGTCGGCGACCTCGGCCCGCTCAGGGGCGCGGCCGAGATCGCCTTCGACACGGTCCTGACCCCGCAGTGGCTCGGGGCCCGGCTCTAGAGCGAGCCCTCCAGGTGGTGGTACACCTGGTTCCAGCGCAGCTGCTGCTTGAACTCGCGGGAGGTGGTGCCCTCGCCGATGGTCACCAGCTCGATCCCGGCGATCTCGGCGAAGTCCTCCATGACCTCGCGGCCGAACGCCTGCGTGAAGCTGGTGTGGTGGGGGCCGCCCGCGGTCAGCCACGACTCGGCGGAGGTCGCCAGGTCCGGCCGGGGCTCCCACACCGCGCGCGCCACCGGGAGGTTCGGCAGGTCCTCCTCGGGCTCGACCGCGTCGACCTCGTTGGCGACCAGGCGCAGCCGGGTGCCCAGGTCCATCAGGCCGACGGCGATCGCCGGGCCGGGCGGGGCGGTGAAGACCAGGCGCACCGGGTCCTCGCGGTCGCCGATGCCCAGCGGGTGGATCTCGCAGGTGGGCTTGGCCGCGGCGATCGAGGGGCACACTTCGAGCATGTGCGCGCCGAGGATCTGCGGGGACTCCGCGCCGAGGTTGTACGTGTAGTCCTCCATGAAGGACGTGCCGCCCTCCAGGCCGGTCGCCATGACCTTCATCAGGCGCACCAGGACCGCGGTCTTCCAGTCGCCCTCGCCGCCGAAGCCGTAGCCCTCGGCCATGAGGCGCTGCACGGCGATGCCCGGGAGCTGGCGCAGCGCGCCGAGGTCCTCGAACGTGTCGGTGAACGCCTTCGCGCCCCGCTCCTCCAGGAACGAACGCAGGCCCAGCTCGATGCGGGCGGCCTCGCGCAGCGAGTCGTGCCGCTCGCCGCCGGCCCGCAGCTCGGGCACGACGTCGTACAGCTCCTCGTACTCGGCGGTGAGCTCGTCGATCGCCTTGTCCTCGATCTGGGCGACGCGCTCGGCGAGCTCGTTGACGCCGTAGGTGTTGACCTCGACGCCGAGCTTGATCTGGGCCTCGACCTTGTCGCCCTCGGTGACGGCGACCTGGCGCATGTTGTCGCCGAAGCGGACCAGCTTGAGGTGCTGGACCTCGTCCCAGCCCAGGGCGGCGCGCGCCCAGTTCCCGACGCGGGTCTGCACGGCCTCGTCGGCCCAGTGCCCGACGACGGTCTTGCGGCGGTGGCGCATCCGGGTGAGGATGTACCCGAACTCGCGGTCGCCGTGGGCGGCCTGGTTCAGGTTCATGAAGTCCATGTCGATGTCGGCCCACGGCAGGTCGACGTTGTGCTGGGTGTGCAGGTGCAGCAGGGGCTTCTGGAGCACGCCGAGCCCGGCGATCCACATCTTCGCCGGCGAGAAGGTGTGCATCCAGGTGATGACGCCGATGCACGACTCGTCGGAGTTGGCCTCCAGCATGACCCGGCGGATCTCGTCGGGGGTGGTCAGGACGGGCTTGGCGACGACCTCGACCGGGATCGCGGGCGCGCCGTCGAGCCCGGCGACGATGTCCGCCGAGTGCTGCGCGACCTGGGCGATCGCCTCCTCGCCGTAGAGGTGCTGGCTGCCGGTGACGAACCACAGTTGCTTGGCTTGCATTTACTTCTCCTCGGGGGCCGACTGCTGGCCGTAGACGTTCTGGTAGCGGTCGTAGAGCGCGTCGATGTGCTCGGGCGCGATCGGGACGGGCTCGCCGAGCTGGCGCGTGATGTGGACGGTGCGGGCGACGTCCTCGCACATGACGGCGGCCTTCACCGCGGCCTTGGGGTGCTTGCCGACGGTGAACACCCCGTGGTTCTGCATGATGACCGCCGGGGAGCGGTGGCCTTCGAGGGTCTGGACGATCCCCCGGCCGATGTCGTCGGAGCCGATGAGCGCGAAGGGGCCGAGCGGGATCTCGCCGCCGAACTCGTCGGCCATGGCGGTGAGCACGCACGGGATCGGCTCGGCGCGCGCGGCCCACGCGGTGGCGTAGGGGCTGTGGGTGTGGACCACGCCGCCGACCTCGGGCATGTGGCGGTAGACGTAGGAGTGGCTCTCGGCGTCGCTGGAGGGCGCGAGGTCGCCGTCGAGGACCTTGCCGTCGAGGTCGGTCACCACCATCAGCTCGGGTCGCAGGTCGTCGTAGGAGACGCCGCTGGGCTTGATGACGACGATGTCGGTCCCCGGGACGCGCCCGGAGACGTTGCCGCTGGTCCAGGTGACCAGGCCCCAGCGGAGGAGTTCGGCGTGCAGGGCGCACACCTCGGCCTTCATCTCCTCGACGGCCGCGGTCGTCTTGAAGGTCATCTCGTTGCCTCGTTCGTGTTCTGGTGGGTTCGGGGGGTCACTTGGCGGCCTCGCCGGCGATCGTGTGGAGCCTGTGGAGGGCCTCGGAGCCGCCGCGGCCGAAGTGGTCGTGCAGTTCGGCGTAGATCGCGTACAGCTCGTCGTAGGCGTCGGCGCGGGCCGGGTCGGGCGTGTAGGCGGCCCGTTCGACCTTGCCCATCGCCTCGGAGGCGGCCCGGATGTCCGGGTAGGCCCCGGCGGCCACGGCCGCGTGGATCGCCGAGCCGAGGGCGGGGCCCTGGTCGGAGGTCAGGACCGTGATCGGGCGGCGCAGCACGTCGGCGTAGGTCTGCATGAGCCACTTGTTCTTGAGCAGGCCGCCCGCGGCGACGAACTCGTCGACCGGGACGCCGGAGGCGACGAGGGTCTCGACGATCATGCGGGTGCCGAACGCGGTCGACTCGACCAGCGCGCGGTAGACCTCCTCGGGCCGGGTGGCGAGGGTCAGGCCGAGGACGACGCCGGAGAGGTCGTGGTCGACCAGGACCGAGCGGTTGCCCGAGTGCCAGTCGAGGGCCACCAGGCCGTGCTCGCCGACCTTCTGGGCGGCGGCGAGGTCGGTGAGGTACTCGTGGATCGAGACGCCGCGAGCCTCGGCCTGGGCCTCGTACTCGCCGGGGACGGCGTTGCGGGTGAACCAGGCGAAGATGTCGCCCACGCCGGACTGCCCGGCCTCGTAGCCCCACAGGCCGGGGGTGATGCCGTCGCGGACCACGCCGCACATGCCCGGGGCCTCGGTGAGCCGCTCGCCGTTGACGACGTGGCAGGTGCTCGTGCCCATGATGGCAACCAGCTGCCCGGAGCCGACGGCCTTGGCGCTGGCGGCGGTGACGTGCGCGTCGACGTTGCCGACGGCGACGGTGGTGCCCTCGTTCAGGCCCGTCCAGGCGGCGGCCTCGGCGCTCAGGCCGCCGGCGCGGTCGCCGAGGGCGGAGAGCGGGAAGTCGAGCTTGTCGCAGAAGTCGGCGAAGTCGGGGTTGAGCGCGGCGAGGTATTCGCGGTCGGGGCGCTTGCCGTCCTGGTAGATGCCCTTGTATCCGGCGGTGCAGACGTTGCGGGTCTCGGCGCCGCACAGCTGCCACACGATCCAGTCGGCGGCCTCGATCCAGCGGTCGGCCCGGCCGTAGACCTCGGGGTCCTCTTCGAGGAGCTGGAGGCCCTTGGCGAACTCCCATTCGCTGGAGATCTTGCCGCCGTAGCGGGCCAGCCAGGTCTCGCCGCGTTCGGCGGCGAGCGCGTTGATGCGGTCGGCCTGCGGCTGGGCGGCGTGGTGCTTCCAGAGTTTGGGCCAGGCGTGCGGGCGGGCGGCGAACTCGTCGAGTTCGCACAGGGGGGTGCCGTCGGCGGTGGTGGGCAGGACGGTGCAGGCGGTGAAGTCGGTCGCGACGCCGACGACGCGGTCCGCGCTCACTCCGGCCGCGGCCAGCGCCTCGGGGACCGCGCGGCGCAGGACCTCGCGCCAGTCGTCGGGCGATTGGAGCGCCCAGCTGCGGGGGAGCCGCTCGTCGGTGCCGGGAAGTCGCTCTTCGATGGCGCCGTGGCGGTAGACGTGCTCGGCGCTGGCGAGCTCGCGCCCGTCGGCGACGGCCGCCACCACGACCCGGCCCGAAAGCGTGCCGAAGTCGATCCCGATGGCCACGGTATCGGTGTCGCTGCCGGTCATTCAAGCCTCCTTGGGGGAACCACATATTCAGTTGACCGTTCACACTGCCTGGTACAGCGGCATGCCGATCATTTCGCAATGGTGAATCACCCACAACTTAACGCATGTGAACGCTTGGGACCACAGCCGGTGCGGCGCCCGTCCGCTCACCGGCCGCCCGACGTGCCCGAGTGTGGCGCGAGTAACTTCAGGCGCGCCCGCCGACGCCCGTGGCGAGCTCGGCGAGCCGGCCGCCCTCGATCTCGCTCCGCAGCGGCGGGGTGGGGCCGCCGGCGCCGGTCCGGAGGCCGCTGATGAACTCGGCGAACGCCTCGTCGGCGGTGTGGTGGCACACCCAGCCGAGTTCGCGCCGGACGCGGGCGGTGTCCATGACCGGCAGCCGCGTGAGGAGGTCGAGCAGCTGGGGTGGGGCGGGCACCATGCGGGCCCGCCAGGCGGCGGCCAGGGCGGCGCGGGCGGCGGCGAAGGGCATCGGCACGGGCCGGGCGCCCAGCAGCGAGGCGATCGAGCGCATGTCGATCATCGACTCCCCGGCAACGTTGAAGGCGCCCGAGGCGGTGCCGAACAGGACCGAGACGAACGCCTCGGCGAGGTCGTCGGCGTGGACGGCCTGGAAGCGGACGCCGTCGACGACGGGCATGGCCGGGATCAGGCGCGGGCGGACGAGGCGGCCGGGCAGGAGCGGGCCGGCGAAGCGGCGGCGCTGCTCGGCGGCGGCCTTGCGCTTGAAGACGAACGCCGGGCGCATCCGCGCGGACCTGACCCCGGGGTTGCGGGCCTCGAACAGGTCGAGGAGGCGCTCGACGTAGGCCTTCTCGCGGGTGTAGGCCGCCCCGGGCCAGCCGTCGGTCGGCCAGGACTCGTCCACCGCGCGGTGGTCGACGCGCGGCGAGTAGGCGCCGACCGAGGAGCTGTGGACCAGGGTCCGGGCGCCGCTGCGGGCCACGGCGTCGAACAGGCGCTTCGAGCCGAGGACGTTGGCGCGCCAGGTCGCGGCGGGGTCGCGGGCGGGCTGCATGAGCCAGGCGAGGTGGACGACCGCGCCGCGGCCTTCGAGGAGGGGGTCGAGGTCGTCCTCGGCGAGGTCGGCCGAGACGAACTCGGTCTTGGGCACGCGCCACTTCGGCAGGCGCCCGGCGATGCCGAGCACCGAGGCGACGCGGTCGTCGCCGCTGAGCCGCCTGATCAGGCTGGTGCCGATGTTGCCGGTGGCGCCGGTGACGGCGAGGTGCAGTCCATCCATGCGGGCCCGTGTACCCGGTCGCGCCTGGGCCTAACCGTCCCCGATCGGCGCCGGTGGGCCCGCTGTCCGTATCGCGCGCCGCCCGGACCGGGCGCGGTTAGGGGCATCGGCCGCGGGTATCCGCCGCACGGCGCCGGACCGGCAGGAGGCCCGGCCCGCGACAGGAGGGACGTTTTCGATGAGCAAACCCCGACAGCAGCAGGAGCCTCCCGGCAGCACGTCCGCGATGCGGCCCGAGCCGCGCGACTCCATGGAGGGCTACGAGGGCCGGGGCCTGCTGAAGGACCGCAGGGCCCTGATCACCGGCGGGGACTCGGGGATCGGCCGGGCCGTGGCGGTCGCGTTCGCGAAGGAGGGCGCCGACGTCGCCATCGCCTACCTGGAGGAGCACGAGGACGCCGAGCGGACCGCCGAGCTGGTCGAGGCCGAGCGGCGCCAGTGCGCGCTGCTGCCGGGCGACCTCGGTTCGGCCCGGCACTGCGCGAACGTGGTGGAGCAGACCGTGCAGGCCCTGGGCGGGCTCGACCTGCTGGTCAACAATGTCGCCACGCAGCAGCCGGTGGACGACCCCGAGGAGATCACCGACGAGCAGTGGCTGCGCACCTTCGACGTCAACATGCACAGCTACTTCCGGGTCACGAACGCGGCGCTGGCCCACCTGGGCGAGGGCGACGCGATCGTGAACACCAGCTCGGTCAACGGGCTGCGGGGCAACAAGAGCCTCATCGACTACTCGGCGACCAAGGGCGCGATCCACGCCTGGACCTACTCGATGGCCCAGGTGCTGGCGCCGCGGGGCATCCGCGTCAACTGCGTGGCCCCCGGCCCGGTGTGGACGCCGCTGATCCCCTCGACGCTGCCGGAGGACCACGTGGAGCACTTCGGCGAGCGCGTGCCGCTGGGCCGGGCCGCCGATCCCGACGAGCTCGCCCCCTCGTACGTGTTCCTGGCGTCCAACCGGCTCTCCTCGTTCTACACCGGCGAGGTCATCGCCGCGCTCGGCGGCGAGACCATGCCGGGCTGAGCGCGCGGCGGAGGAGCCCGGGCATCGGATCGATGCCCGGGCTCCTCCTCGTCCGGCGGCGGGCGGTCCGGGCGGATGCGCACCCGGTCCGGCCCCGCCGGATCAGCGGTGCATCACGCGGCGCAGTCCCGAGCGCCCGCGGCGGGGCATCCGGGAGGAGGCCGCCGCGACGACCGTGTCCTTGGCGTCGGCGAGGCGGCGCTGCGCGGTCGCGCCGCGCCGCTTCGCGGCCTTGGCGCGGTCCTTGCCCGCGTCGCGGCCGGCGCGGTCGTCCCTGCGGTGGTCGCGGACCATCTTCAGTCCGATCAGCGCCGCGGTCGTCGCCCCCGCGGCCGCGACGGCGACCGTGAGGGGGTGGCGCCGCACCGGCGCGAAGGGGCCGGCCGCCGGCCCCGCGCCGCGCTCGCGGTCGAGGCCGAACTTGTGGCGCAGGTCGACCACGTCGCGGTTGAGCCGTTCGCGGGTGCGCTCGGCGTCGCGGCGCAGGTCCGCGGTCGACACGTGCCGGGCGGCCTCGGCGTCGTCCTCGGCCCACTTGCGGTGGGCCTCGGTGCGCTCGGGGTCCTCGCGGCCCGCGGCCTCGCCGTGCATGCCCACGGCGGGCGGGGGCTCGATCCCCGGCCCGGGTGGCACGGCCTCGTTCGGCGGCACCGTCCAACCGCTCATGACTCCATCCTTCCGCTCATGGCCTGGAGGTCCTCGCGGGCCCCTTCCATGGTCTCGTCGGGCGTCGGCGGCAGGGCGCGCCGCAGTTTCGCGCGGGCGGCCGCGGCGACGATGCCGGCGAGCGCGAACAGCGCGACGCCGACGACGAGCGCCGCGAGCCATCCGGGCCACACCAGCCACAGGGCGAACACGGCGGCGCTCACCAGGGCGGCCCCGCCGTAGACCGCGAGCACCCCGGCGCCGGCGAACATGCCGCCGCCCGCGGCGCCGCGCTTGGCCTTGTCGCCGACCTCCCGGGCGGCCAGTTGGGCCTCGACCCGGGCGAGGTGGGCGACCTGGGAGGTCAGGTCCCCCACGAGGTCGGTGACGGAGCGGTCGCGCTCCTCCCATTCGCGGCGTCTGGCGGCGGTGTCGCCCCGCTCATCGGCGGTTCGAAAGGTCATCCCCTCGGGATCGCGCCGAACCTCCATCATCACTCCTTCTCCGCCGGCCCTCAGCGGCGCTTGAGCGCCTTCTCGAGCTCGGCCTTGGTCATCTTGGAGCGGCCTTCGACGTTCTTGCGGCGGGCGTCCTCGTAGAGCTGCGCCTTGGTGCGGCCCTGCGGTCCGACGCGGTTGCCGGAGCGTCTGCCGCCGCGCTCGTAGGCCGATGTGTCCTTTGTCGAAGTACGGCTGGCGGTCCTGGTCTCGCCCGCTTGGGCGCGTTGCTTGTTGACGGTGCGCGCGGCGATCTCCTCGGCCCGGTCGCGCCCGGTCCCGCGCTGCTGCGCGCCCTTCTTGATGTGCTTGTACTGCCGTTCTTCCTTGTCGGTCCAATGCTGTCGCGGCATGGCCGGTCACCTCCGGTCCCCGGGGTTCCCCGCGTGCGGCGCAGAAAACCTCACGTGCGGGACCGGGCGTCCGCCCCGGCAGCCGCCCGGGCGAGCGGGTCCCGGCGGCGGGCGGCGCGCGGCCGGGCCGTTTCGCCGCTCGGCGGCGCGGGTACCCGGGCCGCCGCAGCACCGGGCGGGAGCGAAGGGGGAACGCCATGACCGAGACCGTGCCGCGCTCGGCCGCGTCGGACCGGACGACGGTGCGGCCCTCGCAGGCGAGCGTCTTCGAGACGCTCCAGGTGGCCGCGCGCGTCATCGCGCCGACCGTCGCCGTCGGCGTCGTCAAGCGACGCCCCCTGATGATGGCCCTGGCCGAGCGCTGCCAGGTCGACCGGTCCGCGATCCGGCTCCTCCAGACCCTGCGCGAGCGCCACGGGTCCAGGCCGCTGCGCCTGGCCGTCCCCGGCCGGACGGTCGTGGTGCTCCTGTCGCCGGACGACGTCGGCCGGGTCCTGGCCGGGACGCCGGAGCCGTTCACCTCCGACACGGTCGAGAAGCGCGCCGCGCTCGGGAAGTTCCAGGCGCACGGCTCGCTGATCTCCCGGGGCCGGCCGCGGGAGGAGCGGCGCCGGTTCAACGAGTCGGTCCTGGAGATGCACCGGCCGCTGCACCGCCTGTCCGGGCCGATGCTCGTCGGGATCGCCGAGGAGTGCGACCGGCTCTCGGCCGAGGTGGAGGACGCGGGCGGCCTCGACTGGCGCCGGTTCGAGCGCGCCTGGGGGCGGATCACGCGGCGCGTCGTCTTCGGCGACGCGGCCGCCGACGACCGGGCCCTGACCGCCGCGCTGGACGCGCTGCGCCGCAGCGCCAACTGGGCGTACCTGACGCCGGGGCGCGTCCGCGCCCGCACGGCGCTCGCCGAGCGGCTGCAGGCGCATCTCGAACGGGCCGAGCCGGGCACCCTGGCCGCCGCGATCGCCCGCGAGGACCCCGGCCCGTCGGTCCACCCGGCCGACCAGGTCGCGCACTGGCTGTTCGCGTTCGACGCGGCCGGGCTCGCGCTCGTCCGCACCCTCGCGCTGCTGGCGGTGAACCGGGGGCACCGCCACGTCGCCCGCTGCGAGCTGGGCGCCTCCGCGCCCGACGTGCCCGAGGAGCTGCCGTTCCTGCGCGCCTGCGTCCTGGAGTCGCTGCGGCTGTGGCCGACCACGCCGCTGCTGCTGCGCGAGGGCGCCGCCGAGACGCGGTGGGGCCCCGAGACGCTGCCCGAGGGCACCTCCTTTGTGGTCTACACGCCGCTGTTCCACCGCGACGGCGGGCGCCGATGGTACGCCGACCGGTTCGCGCCCTCCATCTGGACCGACGGCACCGCCGCGGCCGATCCCGCGCTCGTGCCCTTCAGCGGCGGCCCCGCGCGCTGCCCGGGCCGCAACCTGACGCTGTTCACCGTCACCAGCGCGCTGGCGCGGATGCTGCGCCGCGACGAGTACCGGCTGGTGACCGGCCCGCCGCTCTACACCGGTCGGCCCGAACCGGCCACGCTCGACCCGTTCTCCCTGGCGTTCGGCGTCACCCCGGCGTGAGGCCCGCCGTCCGGCCGCGGGGCGCATACATCCGGCGGCGGAGGGTAGCCACGTGCCGGTGCGCAAGGGCGCCCGAAGCGAGACCGCGGGACGCAAGAGCACGATGCGACAACCGAACGGGAGGAACCCGAGCATGGCCACAGCACGCGACATCATGCACCCGAACGTCCGATGCATCCAGAGCCACGACACCGCCGCGAACGCGGCGAGGGCGATGGCCGAGCACGGCATCGGCGCGCTGCCGATCTGCGACGCCGAGGACCGCATCAAGGGGATGGTCACCGACCGGGACCTGGCCGTCCAGGTCATGGCCGCCGGATACGACCCCGAGAGCTACGAGCTGGGCGACCTGCCGCAGACCCAGACCCTGGTCGTGGCCGACGCCGAGGAGGACGCCGACATGACGCTGGCGAAGATGGCCGAGCGCCAGATCAGGCGCGTGCCGGTCGTGGAGGACGGCCGCGTCATCGGCATCATCGCGCAGGCCGACGTCGCCCGCACGCTGCCGGGGCCGGCCGTGGGCGGGGTCGTCAGCGCCGTCTCCGAGCCCGGCGGCCATTGAGGCCGCGCCCGCAGACGCACGGGGGACGGTGCCGCCGGCCCGGCTCGGCCCCGCGGACGGCCGATCGCCGGGCCGGCGGCGTTCACGAGAGGAGGACGAAATGAAGGCAGTGATCTGGAAGGATCGCAAGACCGTCGGCGTCGAGGACGTCGCCGATCCGGAGATCCGGGAGCCGACCGACGCGATCGTGCGCGTCACCACGGCGGCGATCTGCGGCTCGGACCTGCACCTGTACAACGTGCTCACGCCGCAGATGCGGCGGGGCGACATCCTCGGGCACGAGGCGATGGGCGTGGTCGAGGCGACCGGTCCCGAGGTCGACGGCATCGCCCCGGGCGACCGGGTCGTCGTGCCGTTCACCATCTCCTGCGGCGCCTGCTGGATGTGCGAGCGGGGCTTGACGTCCCAGTGCGAGACCACCCAGCGGCAGACCGCCGAAGGCAAGGGCGGCATGCTGTTCGGCTACACCGACATGTACGGCGGCGTGCCGGGCGGGCAGGCCGAGCTGCTGCGCGTGCCGCAGGCGCAGTACGGCCCGATCAAGGTCCCCGAGGGGTACGCCGACGAGCGGTTCATGTTCCTGTCCGACATCCTGCCGACCGCGTGGCAGGGCGTGCGCTACGCCGACGTGGGGGAGGGGAGCACGGTGGCCGTCATCGGGCTCGGCCCGGTGGGCCAGTTCTGCTGCCGCGTCGCCAAGTACCTGGGGGCGCGCACCGTCATCGGCGTCGACACCGTGCCCGAGCGCCTCGCGCTCGCCAGGCGCTGGGGCGTCGAGGTCGTCGACACCGACCGGCTGGAGGAGGCCGCCGAGGGGGTGCGGGAGCGCACCGACGGCCGCGGCGCCGACGCGGTCATCGAGGCGGTCGGCATGGAGGCGCACGGCTCGCCGATGCGCGACTGGCTCCAGGAGCGCGCGGACATGCTCCCCGAGAGCAGCAGCGAGGTGACCGAGTCGGTCGGCGTCGACCGGCTCGACGCGCTGTCGACCGCGTTCGCGTGCGTCCGCCGCGGCGGGACCGTCTCCATCCTCGGCGTCTACGCCGGGGAGGCCGATCCGCTGCCGCTGGCCGACCTGTTCGACAAGGGGCTGACGATCCGCATGGGGCAGTGCAACGTGAAGCACTGGATCGACGAGATCTGGCCGGCGCTGGTCGACCCGGCCGATCCGCTCGGCACCGAGGACCTCGCCTCGCACCGGCTGCCGCTCGACGAGGCCGCGCGGGGCTATGCGATGTTCGACCAGAAGGAGGACGGCTGCATCAAGGTCCTCTTGAAGCCCTAGCGCGTCCGCGCGGCGCGCGGAGCGGCGCCCGGACCGCGGGACGGTCCGGGCGCCGCTTCGCGCGTCCTGGGGAGCCGCGCGGTCTCAGCCCGCGGGGCCGCGGGCGGTGCCGCCGACGTCGTCGGTGCTCTCGGCGGCGGGCCTCGCGCGCAGCGCCAGGCCGAGCCCGATCATGACCGCCGCGAGGGCGAGGTGGAGCCAGTTGTCGGCGGTGTTCACGGGCAGGAAGTTGGCGGCGTCGCCCTCGCCGACGAAGAACCCGTAGACGCCCAGCAGCAGGTAGATCAGTCCGCCGCCCAGCAGGAACAGCCTGGCGCCCATGGCGAACCAGGACATGAACATGCCGATCAGGCCGAAGCCCAGGTGGATGAGGTTGTGCACGACCGACACCGCGAAGAGCCCCAGGAGCTTCGCGTCGGAGTGGTGCCCGGCGATCTCCATGTCGCCGTAGTTGGTGGTGACGCCGGGAAGAAACCCCAGCACGCCCACCACCACGAACGCCAGGGCCACGAAGATCGCCGCGTTCTGGACGGGCGTGGTCTCGCGTTTCTGCATGCGGGCGTGGGGATGGTGGTGCCGTTCCTTCGCCATGTCTTCGCCTCCTCGGTGCGCGGGCGGCGGTCTGATGTCCGGTCGGCCGCCGCCGCCCGGCGGGTACCCCGAGGAGCGGCGGCGACACCTGCGCCGCTCCGGGCCGCGGCGGTTTCGCCGCCGGAGCGTCGGGTAGCCCCCGGTCCAGGGCCGCGAGGCCGACGAGCCGTATGAGAAGGATCCCCGACGTGACCACCATCGAAAGCCGCACCATCGACCTGGCCGAACTCGCCCAGCAGCTGCGCGCCGACGCGGTGCGCTGCTCGGCTCGCGCGGGCTCGGGGCACCCGACCTCTTCCATGTCGGCCGCCGACCTGATGGCGGTGCTGCTGGCGAAGCACTACCGATACGACTTCGACGAGCCGGACCTGCCGGGCAACGACCGGTTGATCTTCTCCAAGGGGCACGCCTCGCCGCTGCTGTACGCGATGTACCGCGCGGCCGGCGCCATCGACGAGGAGGAGCTCATGACCTACCGGCGCCTGGGCAGCCCGCTGGAGGGCCACCCGACGCCGCGCCTGCCGTGGGTGGACGTCGCCACCGGGTCGCTCGGGCAGGGGCTGCCGTTCGGCGTCGGCATGGCGCTGGCCGGCCGGCGCCTCGCCGAGGTGTCCTACCGCGTGTGGGTGCTGTGCGGCGACAGCGAGATGGACGAGGGCTCGATGTGGGAGGCGATCGCCGCGGCGTCCTTCGAGGGGCTGAGCAACCTGACCGCGATCATCGACGTCAACCGGCTCGGCCAGTCCGGCCCCACCCGCTACGGGGCCGAGACCGGGACCTACGCGGAGCAGTTGCGCGCGTTCGGGTGGAACACCGTCGAGATCGACGGCCACGACCCGGCGCAGATCGACCGGGCCTACACCGAGGCCGAGGAGACGCCCGACCGCCCGACCGCGATCCTGGCCCGTACCAAGAAGGGCAAGGGCGTCGCCGCGGTCGAGGACCTGGAGGGCAAGCACGGCAAGCCGCTGGCCTCGCCCGACGACGCGCTCGCCGAGCTGGGCGGGCCGCGGAACCTCCGGGTGCGGGTCGCCGAGCCCGAGAACCGCAGCACCAGGCCCGAGCGGCCGGGCCGCTCGGTGCGGCTGCCCGAGTTCGAGGTGGGATCCGAGGTCGCCACGCGCGACGCCTTCGGCAAGGCCGTCACGGCGGTCGGCGAGGCCAGCCCGGACGTGGTGGTCCTGGACGGGGAGGTCAAGGACTCCGTGCGCACCCAGGAGTTCGCCGAGGCCTACCCCGAGCGGTTCTTCGAGTGCTACATCGCCGAGCAGCAGATGATCGCGAACGCGGTGGGGATGCAGGCGCTCGGCTGGGCACCGTACGCGGCGACGTTCGCCGCGTTCCTGACCCGCGCCCACGACTTCCTGCGGATGGCCGCGATCGGCAACGCCGACATGCGGGTCGTCGGCTCGCACGCGGGCGTCTCCATCGGACGCGACGGGCCGAGCCAGATGGCGCTGGAGGACCTGGCGATGATGCGCCCGCTGTGGCGCAGCGTGGTGCTGTACCCGTGCGACGCGAACCAGTGCGCGCACCTGACCTCCACGATGGCGGACCTGCCGGGCATCAGCTACCTGCGCACCACCAGGGCCGAGACGCCCGTGATCTACCGGCCCGGGGAGCTGTTCCCGGTGGGCGGCAGCCGGACGCTGGTCTCGTCCAAGCACGACCGGGTGACGATCGTGGCCGCCGGGATCACCGTCTCCGAGGCGCTGGCGGCGGCCGAGCGGCTGGCCGAGGCGGGGGTGCCGGCCAGGGTCATCGACGCCTACTCGATCAAGCCGATCGACACCTCGACGCTGCGGCAGGCCGCGGCCGAGACCGGCCGGGTCCTCACCGTCGAGGACCACTGGCCCGTCGGCGGCCTGGGCGACGCGGTCCTGGACGTGCTCGCGGGGCAGATGCCCTCGACCAGGTTCGCCAAGCTCGGCGTGCGCGGCATGCCCGCCTCGGCGAGCCCGGCGGAGCAGCTCGCCGCGGCCGGGATCGACGCGGACGCGATCGTCCACGCCGCGCAGCAGTTGGTGGCGTGAGCCCGGGCATAGAAGCCGAGGCGAAGGGTATTCACCTACCCACCCGCCTCGACGCGAACCGGACGCGAGCGGGACGAGAGAGGAGCTGCTGGGAATGGCGACTGCCAGAGACATCATGCACCCGGGCGTCACGTGCGTCCGCAGCGACGACACGGCCGCCAACGCGGCTCGGATGATGGCCGAGATGAACGTCGGCTGCCTGCCGATCTGCGGCGCCGAGGACGAGAAGATCAAGGGCATGGTCACCGACCGCGATCTCGTGGTCGGCGTGATGGCTACCGGGAAGGACCCCGAGCACTACACGGTCGACCGGCTGCCGCAGGGCCACCTCATCCTGGCCGACGCCAACGAGGACGCCGAGGCCGCGATCGCCAAGATGCGGGACGCCCAGGTGTACCGCGTCCCGGTGATCGACGGCGACCGGCTGGTCGGCATCATCGCGCTGGCCGACGTGGCCCGCCGGATGGAGGAGACCACCACCGGCGAGCTGGTGGGGTCGGTCTCCCGGTAGCGGGGGCTCAGGGCCCCGACACGACCGGGGGCGCCGCGCGGAGGGGACGCGGCGCCCTTCGTCGCGTCCGGGGCCGGGGCGCGCGGGGCGCGTCAGCGGCGCTGGTCGGCGCCGGTGAACTCGGCGGCCTTGCGCAGGTCCGCGACCATCGCGTCGAAGGCGTCCCCGCGCTCGGACTCGCGCAGGCGGAGCACGGCGGCGGGGTGCACGGTCGCGAGCAGGCTCGCGGCCTCGTCGAGCCCGTCCAACTCCAGGTCGTGGACGACGCCGCGCTGCTCGGTCACCCGGAACTCCGGGCCCATGAGCGACTGCGCGGCCGTCGCGCCGAGGGCCACGACCAGTTCGGGCCCCAGGGCGTTGAGCTCGGCGGTGAGCCAGGGGCGGCAGGCGTTGGACTCGCCGCGGGTGGGCTTCTTGTGGATGCGCCGGCCGCCCGGCTGGAGCTGCGCGAACTTGAAGTGCTTGACCGCGTTGGTGACGTAGACGTCCGCGCGGTCGATGCCGGCCCGGTCGAGCGCCCGGTCGAGCAGGCCCCCGGAGGGGCCGGTGAACGGCTCGCCGGTCGTGTCCTCGACGTCGCCGGGCTGCTCCCCCACCATGACCAGGCGGGCCCGCGCGGGGCCGGCGCCGAACACCGTCTGCGTCGCGTCGCGGAACAGGTCGCATCCCTCGCAGGTCGCCGCGGCCTCCCGCAGCCTCCCGAGGTCCTCGGACGGCGGGACGAACCGCTCGGCGCCGAGCGCGCGTGGCGTCATCTCGTGCTCCTTCGTCGGGTGTCATCGCAGTTCAGCGTGGGGTACCCGGAACGGTCCGGGGCGACACCCGGGTTTCGGGCGGCCCGGCGCGGGTACGCCGAAGGCCGCGCGACGACGGAGGGAGGCGGCCGTGCCTCGGATACTGCGCAGGATCGCCGACGCGATGCGGCGATGGGTCTCGGAGAGCGACGAGCGGGACGACCCGCACGTGGGGCAGAAGGCCGCCGACGAGCCGGGGTTCGGCGGGGCCACGGGCGCGGAGCGACGCCGCCGGCGCGTGCGCCGGCGGCGTCCTCCGAATCCTCGCCGCCCCGGTCAGACCGACCGGTGAGGCCGCGGTCCGGTCAGGTGGGGGTGTCGATCAGGCCCTCCCGCAGATCACTGAGCATCCGATTCAACAACCGCGACACATGCATCTGCGAAATACCCACCTCCGCAGCAATCTGCGTCTGCGTCATATCCCCGAAATACCGCAACGCCAAAATCCGCCG
>DASTYG010000045.1:0-40252 GCA_035765105.1 Glycomyces sp. | reverse complement strand
CCGCGTTCACGCGGCGCGGCTCTGGCCGCGCCGTTCACGGCCGCGTCATTCGAGTTGCGCGGCCAGCCTGCGGGCCTGGTGGGCCAGGACGGTGCCCGCCTCACCTCCGGCGCGCTCGGCGAAGGACGCGAAGCTCTCCAGCGACCGCGCCGCCTGGGCGGTCCGGTCCCGCTCCAGGTGCCGTTCGGCCGCGGCGAGCTTGACCGACAGCACCACGCGCTCCGACCAGCGCAGGTCGTCGGCGTAGGACTCGAAGGTGCCGCGGAGCGCGTCGAGCGCTCCGGGCGTGTGGAAGTCGGGGACCGGCACGTCGGCGAAGTCCATGTCGGAGGCCAGGTAGAAACCGGTGTACTGCGGCATGTTGTAGGTCGTCTGCTGCGTGGCCGCGCCGACGCGGTACTGCACGTCGTGCATGAGGGTGTACAGCTTGTGGCCGGTGACCTCGGTGGACAGGTAGATCCGCAGGGCGGTGGAGTCCTCGGTGCGGACCAGGAGCTCTTCGCGCCAATCACCGAAGACGTCGGCGACCAGGCTCGGGTTGCCCTTGTTCCAGTTGTTGGTCAGGGTGCCTTCGGCCTCCAGGACGGTGCCGCGGCGCCAGTCCTCGATCGTCGGCGTCTCCAGCGTGTCGGTCGCCAGGCCCCGGACGGTCTGCGTCGTCAGGTCGGCGGCCCAGCGGATGCTCATGTTCGTGCCCGGCTGGCCGTCGGCCTCGATCGGCTCGCCGGCCACGGTGAACAGGCCCACCTCACCGACGCCGGGCGCCTCCTGGTCGGGGTGCGCGGCCCACGCTTCGAGCCCGGGGAGGTCGGGGTCGATGTCGCCGACCATGCTGCGGGCGGTGTCCTCGCCGGTGTAGCCGCCCCACAGGACCTCGCCGGTGGCGGCGTCGCGCATCGCGTAACCGTAGGGGGCGTGGGTGCCGCCCTCGAAGGCGGAGAAGATCTCCAGGCCCGGCCGGTCGGGGTCGAGGTCACCGAGGTGGTGCGAGTCGCCGTGGCCGAGCTTCACGTACTCGCCGGCCACGTCCGACTCCGGCGGGCCGTAGTCGTACGAGGAGTACAGCAGCGAGCCGTCGTCGTCGAGCGCGGCGGCCCCGTAGACGATCTCCTGCCTGCCGTCGCCGTCGACGTCGGCCGCGCCCATGGAGTGGTTGCCCTGGGTGGTGAGGGTGCCCCATTCGGGGTCGGGTCCTTCGACGCCGTGCGGGCCGTCATTGAAGGGGTTGCTCATCGGGGCGTGGCCGGAGTCGGCGAGCCAGCGCTGGGTGAGCTGCTCGCCGTCCCAATCGAAGGCCGCGACGGTGGCCCGGGTGTAGTAGCCGCGGGCGAAGACCGCCGAGGGGCGTTCGCCGTCGAGGTAGGCGACCGCGGAGAGGAAGCGGTCGACGCGGTTGCCCGGTTCGATGCGGGACATGGCGTAGTCGCCCCACAGGAGGCCGTCGTCCTGCCGTTCGACCGGGTAGTCGATCGTCTCGGCCTCCAGGCCGGTCGCCCCGTCGAACACGGTCAGGTACTCCGGGCCCGAGAGGACGAAGCCTTCGAAGCGCCGCAGGTCGTTGCGGTCGGAGCGGGCGGGGGCGTAGACGTCGACGAAGTGGTCGACGAGCGTCTGCGCGTCGGATCGGGAGAGGGGGTAGGCGAAGTCGAACTCGTCGTCGGCGCCGAGCGCTTCCTCGATGGTGGCGGGCCAGTTCCCGGCCTGGACCTCGGGGTGCTCGTGCCAGCCCATGAACACCTCGACGAGGTGGTCGTAGTAGCCCTCGGCGCTGAGGCGGTAGTCGTCCTCGTGGGTCACGCCCGCTTCGACGTCGTCGTCGGGCAGGGTGATGAACGCGGTCTCGCCGCCCGCGGCGTCGGATATCGTCCTGGTGCCGGGGGCGGTCTTCGCCATGACCTCGGCGACGCCGTCGCCGTCGAAGTCGTACACGTTGAACTGGGTGTAGTGCGCTCCGGCGCGGATGTTGACGCCCATGTCGATGCGCCACAGCAGTTCGCCTTCGAGCGTGTAGGCGTCGAGGTAGACCGGGCCGGTGTAGCCGACCTGCGAAACGTCCTTGGCGTTCGAGGGGTACCACTTGACGATGTACTCGTACCGCCCGTCGCCGTCGAGGTCGCCGACGCTGACGTCGTTGGCCTCGTACGTGTAAGCCTCCCCGGCGGGAGTGGTGCCGTCCTCCGGTTTCTGGAGCGGGACGTCGAGATAGGCGTCCGACCAGGGGGTCACCGAATCGGAGAAGTCGACCTCCTGGCCGCCGACGACGGCGACGACCCGATATTCGGCGTCCGCCGAGCCCTCGGCGTCCAGATAGTTCGTGCTATCGGTAACAGCGGCAAGCAGCTCACCGTCCCGATAGACGTTGAAGTCGGCGCCGGTCAGACCTGAATCGTTATAACCGGACACCTCGTCGGCGAGCAGCCGCCAGCTCAGAAAGACCCCGTCACCGGTGCTCGCGGCGACCAGGCCGCGGTCGAGCCGTTCGAGCTGGACGCCTCGGTCGCCCGGGTCGGGCCGCGCCTGGGCCGGTGGCGCGGTCGCCAGGCCGGCACCGGCGACGACGGCCGCCAGCGACGCCGCGGCGACGCGTTTGCGCTTCTCGGGGGGATGCATGGAAGGATCTCCTTGCCGCAGAGCGAGGTCGGCGGAGGGCATGCCGAAGCCCCGCGTGAAGGTCCCACGCGTGCGCCCAACCTCTATTGAAACGATTTAACACATCGAAGGCTATCGAGGCGACACGGTCATGTCAAGATCCATCGCCCGCAAGCGATGACGCCGCCGCGGCACTCGCATAAGGTGATCGTTACCGAACAGTATCCGCCGACCGCACCCGGCGGGAACGGCGCCTTGCGAGGGATTGGACGATCAATGGCGATTGCGACTGTCAACCCGACGACCGGTGAGACCGAGCAGGAGTTCGAGCCGCACTCCGCGCAGGAGGTGGAGCGGCGGATCGCGCGGGCCCAGGACGCGTTCGAGCGACTGCGGGACACCACGTTCGCCGAGCGCGCGCAGTGGCTGCGCCGCGCGGCCGACCTGCTCGACGCCGAAGCGGAGGAGACGGCGCGGCTGCTCGTGGTCGAGATGGGCAAGCCCCTCGCCCAGGCGGAGTCCGAAGTGCGCAAGAGCGCGAAGGGCCTGCGGTTCTACGCCGAGCACGCCGAGGCGTTCCTCGCCGACGAGCCCCTGGCCGACCCCGCCGCCGTCGGCGCCGCCGAGGCGTGGACGCGGTACGAGCCGCTGGGCGTCGTGCTCGCCGTCATGCCCTGGAACTTCCCGATCTGGCAGACGATGCGGTTCGCGGCCCCCGCACTGGCCGCGGGCAACACCGGGCTGCTCAAGCACGCGTCGAACGTGCCGCGGTCGGCGCTGTACCTCGACGGGCTGTTCGAGCGCGCCGGGTTCGGCGCGGGGGCGTTCCAGGCGCTCCTGATCGGCTCGGGCGAGGTCAAGTCCGTGATCGAGGACCCGCGCGTGCAGGCCGTGACGCTCACCGGGTCGGAACCGGCCGGAAGCTCGGTGGCGGCGACGGCGGGCGCGGCGATCAAGAAGACGGTGCTGGAGCTGGGCGGGTCGGACCCGTTCGTCGTGCTCCCCTCGGCGGACCTGGACGCGGCGGTCGAGACGGCGGTGCGGGCCCGGACGGTCAACAACGGGCAGTCGTGCATCGCCGCGAAGCGGTTCATCGTCCACACCGACGTCTACGAGGAGTTCAGCCGCCGCTTCGCCGAGGCGACCGCGGCGCTCACCGTCGGGGACCCGCTCGATCCGGCCACCGACGTGGGGCCCCTCGCCACCCGCTCGGGCCGGGACGACCTCGCCGCGCTGGTGGAGGACGCGGTCGGCAAGGGCGCGACGGTCCTGGCCGGCGGCCACGCGATCGACCGGCCCGGCTGGTTCTACGCCCCCACGGTCCTGGCCGACATCGCCGACGACGCCAGGCTCGTCCAGGAGGAGGCGTTCGGCCCGGTCGCGGCCCTGTACCGCGCCGAAGACGCGGCGGACGCGGCGCGGATCGCGAACCAGACCCCGTTCGGGCTCTCCAGTTCGGTGTGGACGAACGACCCCGAGGAGCGGGAGTGGTTCGTCCGCAGCCTCGAGGCCGGAGCGGTCTTCGTCAACGGCATGACCGTCTCGTTCCCGGAGCTGCCGTTCGGGGGCGTCAAGTCCTCGGGGTACGGCCGCGAGCTCGCCGCCGCCGGCATCCGCGAGTTCACCAACCTCAAGACCGTCTGGCAGGCCTGACCGGGGCGGGCGGGGCGGCCGGTCGCGGCCGCCGTGCCGCCCCGCGATGTGCAAGCGGCGCAGCGGGTACGGCCGCATTGCTATAATCCGGGACCATGACCAGTGGCCCGCTGCGAGGCGCCTCGGTCGACCGTGGCCCCCGGCGGCCCCGGACGCTCCCCCTCATCGCCCTCTTCACCCTCGCGATCACCGGTTTCGTCATGTTCGCGGCCCTGGCGGGGGCGGGGTTCCCCTCGCTCGGGCAGGGACCGGTCTACACGTTGGACGAGACGGCCGGGCTCGACCGCGCCTGCCTCGGCGACCGGGTGGACGCGCTCGCCGCCCCCGGCATCGAGGCTGCCGCGGCGCCGGGGTTCTCGATCAACGAGACCCCGCCGTCCTTCTACGAATGCGTCTTCGCCTGGACCGCGGACGGGGAGATCCTCGCCAACGTGCTCACCGTGAGGGTCGCCGTCTGGGGTGACACCGTACCGGAGTACACCGGGGCGATCGCCGCGGCGGAAGACGCCGAGGACCAGGAGGTCGTCTCCACGGCGGTGCCGGGCTTCGCGAACTCGTTCTGCACCCGGGGCGGCGCGGCCGACGAACCCGATAGGAACTACGCCTGCCGGCTCTCGGACGCGAATCTGGAAGTCACGGTCCACCACGGGGCCTGGGCGGGCGAGGCGGCGGCCTTCGGCCCCGAAGCCGTCGACATGATCGCGCTGGCCGCCGCCATCGGGGAGGCGGCGAAGGCGGCGTTCCTCGCCCCCGACCGCTAATCGCGGTTCGCGAACCAGGCCCAGCCGGTCCACAGGATCGCGACCGCGACGGCCGGGACGATGAGGAAGGCGAACAGCGTTCCGAGCACTTGCGTTTCCCCCGCTTCTCTCAGACGATTCCTTCGATCACCCTGAGCGCGACGGCGCCCAATGGGAAGCTGATCTGGCTCGCGATGAGGGCCGCGAACGCCGCCGGTCTCCTGACCCGCAGGAGCGGGATCATCAGCACGTACAGGACGGCCACGAGGTACCCCGGCCAGGCCTCGAAGGCCGAGGAGCCGAACATGAGCGTCCACAGGTACGCCTCCAGGACCAGGATGAGCGCCACCCAGGACAGGCGCAGGGGAAAGCGGACGCCGGTCCGCTCGAGTGCGGCGGGGCCGGGGGCCGGGGCCGGCGGCGTCCACGGCGGTGCGGCGGCCGGGGCCGGCGGGCTCGCCGGTGCGTAGGCGAAGGAGGGCGGCGTCGTCAGGGACTGCGGCGAATGCGCCGCCAGGGCGGCCGGGGGGCTCGTGGCGGCGCCGAGCATCGCCCCGTGCGCGACCACGAGCTCCAGTTGGTCGATCACCGTCGGCTCCAGGCCAGTCTCCTGGTGGACGACCGTGGCGGCCAAGGGCATCCGGCTCGCGCCGCCGACCATGAACACGCCGTGCAGGTCCGCCGCCCGGAGCCCGGAGGCGCGGACGACCGCCTCCACGACCTTCGCGGTCCGCAGCAGCATCGGCCGCGCCAGCGACTCCAGCTCCTCGCGGGTCAGATGCAGCTGCCGGTCGTGGACCGGCACGAACAGGTCCGCCTGCGAATGCCGGGACAGCCGTTCTTTGGCCAGCCGCACGTCCTCCCGGAAAGTGCTCCACGCGCGCCGTTCGGCCGCCGTGGAGGGCCGTGTCAGGCGGTCCCACCGGTCCTCGTCGCCCAGGACGGCGCGTAGGCGCTCGGTCACGGCGCCGTCGAAGTCGAGCCCGCCCAGGTCGGCGAGGCCGTCGGTGGCGAGCACCTCGAATCCGGTGCCGCGGCGGCGCACCACGGAGGCGTCGAAGGTGCCGGCGCCGAGGTCGTAGACGACGAGGCCCGAACCCTCGGCCATCTCGCGGCCCAGGAGCCCGGTGAAGTAGGCCGCGGCCGCCACCGGTTCGGGCACCAGCGCTGGCGCGGGGAGGCCAGCGGCCTCGGCGGCGTCGTGCAGTATCAGCCGCCGGGTCGGTCCCCAGTTCGCCGGGTGCGTGACGCAGACCCGCCGCGGCGGCGCGCCGTGCGTCTCGGCGCATCGGAGCCGGACCCGATCGAGCACCGCGGCGACCAGGTCGGCCGCGGCGATCTCGCGGCTTCCCAGCAGGAGCGCCCCCTCGTCGATCCGCCGCTTGGGGTGGTACTCGACGAGCGCCGGTTCGAGCCGGCCCGACTCGACCGCGTCGCGTCCGGTCAGGACGGTGCCGTCCGGGACCGCGAAGACCGCCGAGGGCATCTGCGGTGCGCCGTCGAACAGCAGGGTCTCCGCCCGCCCGTCGGCGCGGCGCAGCACGGCGACGGTGTTGGAGGTGCCGAAGTCGATGCCGAGCATCGCGGGTCGAGGGGAAGTCGACATGTGTCTCAGCTTACAGGAGACAAAGACCTTGCGGCCCTGTCGATCTCGGCGCGTCTTCGCGTCGGGGCGGCGGGCCGTCAGGCGCCGTCGGCGCCGCGGCGCGCCTCCCACACGCGCTGGGCGAAGTGCTCGACGTCGCGCCTGCGGCGCGGGTCGGCGCCGACCCAGTCGACGCCGCGCGGCGCCTTCCAGCGGGGGCGCGGCGTGTCGAGCCCGACCACCATGCCCAGCACGGCCCGGTCCGTGCCGCAGGTGGCGATCCGCGCCCAGGGCCTGCCGGGGACGAGCGAGCACCGGATCTTGCGGTCGTCGATGCGTTTGAACCGCGCGAACGGCAGGGGCGCCAGGACGCTGCCGGTGGCGAACGCGAAGGCCGCCATCGTCACCGCCATCAGGCCCATGACGGCGTGGACCCAGTGCCGGGGGTCGAAGTGGGCCCCCTCGCCCCGGGACCATATGGAGGCGACGGCGATGCTGGAGGCGAGCACGAGGGTGAGCATCGCCGGGGCGTCGGGCCGCCGCCGCAGCAGCCCGCTGGCCCGCCGCAGCCACCTGGCGCGCACCACCGCTTCGACGCGGCGGCGGAGCGGCTCCCGGGCGCTGAAGGGCGGCATGGTGATCAGCAGGCCCGTGAACGCCAGCGCGGCCGCCGCGGCGAGCCCCCACCAGCGCGGCGACAGCCACCCCGGGCAGGCGGCGTCGCACCCGACGTCCCAGGCGCGGTCGAACAGGTCGGTCAGGAGGCTGACGGTCACCGCCGGGCCGACCGCGGCCACGACCCAGCGGGTGGACTCGGCCGCCGCCCGGGTGACGGCGTGGTTGACCATGACGAGGTTGAGCGCGTAGAACAGCGACAGCACGCCGGGGCCGAGCACCACGCCCGACAGGGACAGGCCGAGCAGGGCCTGGTGGGGCGGCCGGCCGTTGCTGGCGAGGTGCGCGTAGAGGAAGGCGCAGATCATCAGGGTGCACATCGCGTAGAACAGGGTCTTGACGATGTACTTCGGCTCGATGTGCCCCTCGGCGGCGCCCCGGCCGCCGTCTGCCGGGTGGGAGTTCTGGCGTCCCAGGTAGAGCACCAGGCCGGTGAAGGCGAAGCCGGCGAGGGCGGCCGCGAGCGAGCCGTACATCTGGGCCGAGGGGCCGTTGTCCGGCAGGATGACCGCCTGCAACTCGCTCGCGTCGATGACCTAACGCCTCCGCGTGGGGAATGGGACCGGCTTCGCATTATGGCGCGGACGCCCGGACGGCGCTGTCCGAGATCGGACACTTACACAGTGAAAAGCGGCGGCGGGCGGCGCCGCGCCCCTCACCCGGCGGTCGGCGCGCCGGGCCCTTCGCGGGCGTCGACCGGACGCATCCGGGAGACGACGCCGGGCAGGCCGCCGCGGCCGCGCACCGCGAAGAGCACCACGAGGCTCGCGAGCACGAACAGCGCGTCCAGGGGCGAGACCGGCACGAGGAGCTGCCAGCCGCCGATGCCGCCCAGGTAGCGCAGCAGCCGCCCCAGCGGGCGCGGCCGCACGCCGCCCTCCCAGCGGATCAGCACCGCCAGGTCGCCGACCGTGCGCCCGGTGGCGAGGACGAGGGCGCCGATGAGCACCAGCGGCACCGCGGTCGCCGCGAGGTTCGCCGGCCCCGGCGCGAAGTTCGCCGGGTCGGCGTCCAGCGCGTACAGGCGCCACACGTTGACCACGACGCCCGCGAAGCCGCCGATCAGCCACACCGAGAGGACGTCGCACAGCATGCCGAGCAGGCGGCGGGGGACGGTGACCGGTCGCGGCGCGGCGGCCGCCGCGGGCGCGCCGCGCCTGGGGAGCCAGGGCCGCAGCGCCGCCGAGAGCAGCCCGCCGAGCAGCGCCCCGGCGGTGTTCGCCATCAGGTCGTCCACATCGAACAAGCGGTACGAGCAGGAGTAGAGGCCCCACACCCCGGTCACCTGCGTGGTCTCGATCGCCAGGGAGATCGCGAAGCCGACCACGGTCGCGACGGCGAACCCGCGGCGCCAGATGAACCTGATGAACAGTCCGAGCGGCACGAACAGCATCACGTTGAGGGCGACCTGCATGACCGCGGGGTTGCGCGCGAGCGCCCCGGCCGAGTCGGCCGGGTAGTCGAGGACGTCGTTCACGAACTGGAAGGGGCGCAACTGGGTCGGCGTGCACACGATCGCGTCCGGGGAGGGCAGCGGCAGCAGCGTGTAGGTCCACAGTGCCAGGCAGTAGACCAGGAACCCGCTCCACAGGAGCGTCTGCCGCAGCGTCAGCCGCCCCTGCCTGCGGTACTGCACGGCCACGAACGGCACGAACAGCAGGAGGCCCAGCAGGACGCCGAGCACCATCGCGACGACCGCGGGGAACACCTGATCGCTCATGCCGACCTTCGCGATTTCGACGGAAATGACCGACTGATCGTACTCGAGACCGACAAAGCGGCGAATTCGCCGGTATCGTCTCTCGGGCGGGCCCGTGCCGCCGCCCGGGCATGCCCTCGGGCGCGCGGCCCTTCGGTCGAGGATGGACGGCGCCACCGCGAAGCATGACATCCACAAGGGATTGCAATTCGCCGCGGGCGGTCGATTCGCCGTGCCTCGCGGCATGGCGGACGCTCGGCGTCGCAATGCGCAGTCGGCATCGCTCCGTTCACCTCGCGAATACGCTGGACGATCGCCGATGTGTTGCTGGGGCCGGACCCGAGGGATAGGATCGGATTCCAAGCGGTCCCCTACGAGGAAGGTCCCGACAATGGCTTCGCATGAGGATTTCCAGAACGAGGACACCGCGATCGAACCGGCGCGCTCGCCGATCGACGGGCCCGGCGACGAGGACGCGTCGAGCGGTCGGCCGCTCGGCGGTCTCGCGCAGCAAGGACAGGACCTGCTGCAGGCCGTCAAGTCCCGCCAGGTCATCGTCGCGGCGGTCGCCGTAGGGGCGGTGGCCGCCGCCGTCATCGGCGTCAAGATCGCCCGCGACCGCCGGAAGTCCGAGAAGATCTACACCAGAGCGGTCCGCCAGCTCGAAGACGCCCGGGACACCCTGGCCGCCGCGGCCTCCGAACTGCCCGAACGCAGCCGGGCGGTGCTGCACCGGGTGACGCACCGGTAGACGCCCCCGTTTCCACGGCGCGGCGCCGCACTCGTTCCGGGGCGGCGCCGCGAGTCGTATTCCGCCCGAACCCGGCAGAGGCTCGCACACGGGTGCGCGGCCGTGTATAGTCGAATCCGGCGGTCGGTTTCGACACTTTCTCAGCCGCAGATGCATGCAATCCCGCGCACTGACGATTTCGCCGCGCTCGACGTCATTCGAGCATTCTCAACGTCGCCCTCCATGTGACGGAGCGATGTTTCAACACTTTCAACGAATCAGGTAATCATCTCTTCAATTTCACCACACACCGCTCTACGGGGACCGATCCTGTGGAGACGAGCCGCGGACGGCCTCTACGCCGCCACACTGGACGAGGAGTTCGCCGGTTTCGCGTCGGTAGTCGATGGGCGCTACATGCTGCACGGCCGCCACGCGCAGGTTCTCGGTGTCCACGACTCGCTCGAGGACGCGTCCGTCGTCCTGGAGCTGGAGCCGAGCGCGCCCGGTGCGCGCTTCACCGGCTCCCACGCCTGATCCACGACCATCGCGTCGGCGTCGCCGACGCGCCCACGGACCGCCCGGCGGTCCACTGCAATGAAGGAGACACGCCATGGCTACTGGCGTCGTGAAATGGTTCAACGCCGACAAGGGCTTCGGTTTCATCGCCCCCGACGACGGCTCCGGGGACGTGTTCGCGCACTTCTCGGCGATCGACGGTTCCGGACACCGGAACCTGGAGGAGGACCAGCGCGTCGAGTTCGACGTCGAGCGCGGTCAGAAGGGCCTCCAGGCCGCGAACATCCGTTCGCTCTGACGCGAACCGCGACGGTCGAAGCGGCGAATCGCTCGCCGCTTCGACCGATCCCCGCCCGAGCGGGCCTTCGCCGGCGTGCAGTCGATGACCGGTTCGCATGCCCGTTCCTGAACGAGCACCGGCGGTGACCGCTCCGGGCGCGTGACCGTTCACCGACGTGAATGTGCAACGTGTTTAGATCGGTGGGTGTCACACGAGGAGATCCTTGCCGACCGGCTCCGCGAGGCGGGCTATGCCGTGCGGGGCGTGGAGCAGGCCGCGGGCGGCGCGATCGCCGCCGCCGGACTGGTCACGCTCCGGGACGGCGCCCAGGTCTTCGCCAAGACCCTGGCCGGGCCGGAGACGGACGTGTTCGCCGTCGAGGCCGAGGGCCTCACCGCGCTCCGCGAGCTCGGCGGGGCCAACACCCCCGACGTGCTCCACGCCTCCACGCGGCTGCTCGTGCTCGCCAAGATGCTGCCGCGCCGCGACGACGAGCGCTTCTGGGAGCGGCTGGCGCACATGGTCGCCGCGCTGCACGCCTCCACCGTCGGCGACCGGTTCGGCTGGCACCGCGACGGCTGGCTGGGCCGGCTGCGCCAGGACAACGCCTGGGAGCGGGACGGCCATGTCTTCTTCGCCGAGCGGCGCCTGCTGCGCTGGCTGTCCGAACCGCCGGTCGAGGCGGCGTTCGACCGCCGGGAGCGCCGCGCCCTCGAACGGCTGTGCGCCGCCCTGCCCGAGCTGGTCCCGGCGCAGCCGCCGTGCCTGATCCACGGCGACCTGTGGCGGGACAACCTCCTCGCCACCGCCGAGGGCGAACCCGTGCTCGTCGACCCCGCCGTCTCCTACGGCTGGGCCGAAGCCGATCTCAGCATGCTGTGGTGCGCGCCGCGCCCGCCCGCCTCGGAGCGGTTCTTCGCCGTGTACCGGGAGGTCGCCGGGCTCCAGGACGGCTGGGAGCGGCGGATGCCGCTGCTGCATCTGCGCGAGCACCTCAGCGCCATCGCCCATGAGGACGACGCCTGGGACCCCGCGAAGGCCGTCCGGGAGGCCGTCGCGCCGTTCATGCGCCGGGACTGAGGCCCGGCTCAGTCCTCGATCCTGGTGAGCGCCCCGCCCTTGTGGGCGGCGATGTGGCCGGTCTTGTCGCTCTCGATCTCGTACTGGGGCTCGTCCTCGCTCGCGCGGCGGCGGTGCCCCTTGTACTCGAAGTCGCGGGTGTGGACCTTGGTGATCGTGCCGGAGACCCGGCCCGCCTCGGAGTTCCAGCCGACGTGGTCGCCGACCTCGTACCGCTCGCTCATGCGGCGTCCCCTTCCTGTTCGGGATAGGTCACGACGCCGTCGCCGCCGACGGACGGCGCCGCGCCCCACTGCCCCAGCTCGTGCCGCTGCGGCTTCGCGTCGTTCATCAGGTGCACGACGGTCCATCCGCGGGCCGTCAGCGTGTTCGCGATGAGCAGGCGGTGGCACCGCCAGGGCATCGGCTCGCCGCACATGAGGGCGACGCGCCGGTCGGCCGCCATGCCGGTCAGCCGCTCCAGGCCCGCCTCGAACTCCGGGGTCAGCGTGTAGTCGGCGTAGTTCTTGAAGCTCGCGTTCCGCCATCCGGCGTTGCGGCCCGGGTCGACGCCCGGCTGTTTCGGGCGCCGCCCGCCGAGTTCGGCCAAGTGCACGTAGCCGATGCCCGCGGGGCCCAGCCACGACGGCATCGCGTCGGCGTCGAACTGGGGGCTGCGGCGCGATCCCGGCAGCTTGCGGACGTCGGCCACGGTGTCGATGTCCGCGGCGCCGAGGGTGTCGAGCACGACCGGCGGCGGGCATGTCCAGTGGCCGATGGTCCACACCGTGCCGCGGTCCCCGGTCTGCCGCTCGGTCATGGCGTTCCTCGGTGTCGTGCCCCGGGCCGTCCGCCGCCGGGAGGCGCGTCCGTCGTTCGCGTTCCCGGCCGGGCGGCGGCCGTCCTGCGGGGCCATCATATGCCTCGAGGGCCGCCGGCCGGCGCGAAAGGATCGGCGGCCGGGCCGGGGCGTCCGGGTCCGCCCCCGAGACCACAGTGATGTGACCATCGTCACCGCATTGTTCGGACGGATTCGCCCTCGTCCGTTCGGACGACCCCGGCCCGCCTCCGCACCGGAGCGAGCGGCCCCGCTGCGACGCGGAACGGGGACGGGCGGTCCGATTCGACGCCATAGGGCCGCTACCCGGCGAGCGGGGAAAACCGGTCCAGCGCGATGCGAAGCGCTCCCAAAAGTCCGGAACACCGCCGGAAAACCGGCCTTGACCTGCGGAAAACAGCGTCATATAGTTGCCGAATCCGCAGCACCTTCGTGGGAGCGCGGCCGGGCCTCCGGCGCGACCCCGGCCGCGAAGCACTGCGGAAGGCGCAAGGACAACGGCGGCCTCCCAGTGGGACCGCCCGCATGGTCACAATGATCCAGCCGATGAAGGGCCATTTCTCTTTCCGCTGTGGCAGAACCGTTATAGGTGACATAGGCCGGTGGGGACACAGCAGCGGCAAGGCCGGATCTCGATAGCGCAAACAGGGATACGAAATGATCTCCTCGCAGTGCGAGGGCATCGGAGAGTATGCAATCGCGGATGACACAGCCGCGCCCTCATGGCAGCGCTCCCGGCCGACAGGGGGCGGTGGTGTGGCAGGTTCGCACAGGCGGGTTCGACTCCCGTCCATACCGCAGAACGGCGCCTCGGCGAGGCACGCCGGAACGACAAGAACGAACCCCTTCCCCTCCCCCGCATCGGCGCGCGGCGCCTGGAACCGCAGCGTGCGACCGCGCCCCTTTCACAGACGTCATGAAGGCTGGTCCGCCTCGGCGACACCATACCGTACCGTATGGTACGGTCGGAGGTGTCGAGAGGAGGACCATGCTCCCGTTTCCCGACCCGATATGGCCCGTCGTGGTCCTGGCGGTCATCACCGCCGTCGACGGCGTCCTGTGCGTCAAGCCGGCCGCCTTCATCGACGCCTGCTTCGAGGACGTGGGATGGCCGCGGCGGCTGCGGTGGATGATGCCCGCGACCAAGTTCGCCGCCGTCGCGGGGCTCATCGCCGGCATCTGGGTGCCGTACCTCGGCGCGGTGACGTCGTCGGCGCTGGTGGTGTACTTCCTCCTGGCGATCGCGGCGCACCTGCGCGCCCGCGACTTCGGGCGGAACCTGTTCGTGAACGCCACCGGCATGCTGGCCGTCTGCGTCGCCGTGACCCTGTACTGCTTCGTCCGCTGACCCGTGGACCGGGCGCCGACGCGACCGCCCGCCGGGCGCGATGAGAAGAACGGAGGGACGCGATGAGCGAAGCGCGGAACCGATGGCTCGACGAGGGCGTCGAGATGCTCGCCGAAGAGGGCTTCGAGGGCGTCCGCATCGACCGGATCGCCGCCCGCCTGGGGCTGTCCAAGGGCTCCTTCCACCACCACTTCGACGGCGCGGCGGGGTTCAAGCACGACCTCCTCGCGCACCTCGAGGACCGGCAGGTCGGCGCGTTCGCCGACATGGTCGCCGAGGCGCGGGCCGGGGAGGGGGCGAGTCCCCGGGAGAGCCTGCTGCGCCTGGTGGTCCTCCTGGACGCGCCGCGCGGCCGGTACCGGCCGCGGCTGGAGACCGCGCTGCGCGCCTGGGCGCTCACCGACCCGGACGCGGCCCGGGTCCAGGCGGGCATCGACGAGGCGCGGCTGCGCATGCTGGAGGACCTCTGGCGCCGGATCAGCGACGACGAGGCGGTGGTGCGCGCGGCGGCGCTGCTGCCGTACGTCATCGCCCTCGGCGCGTCCGTCCTCATGCCCCCGCTCGACACCGAGGACCTCCAGAGGCTGTACGCCCTGATCCCGCCCCCGCCCGGCGGGGCGGACGCCCTCCCCCGCAGCGACGCCTGACGAAGGAGCGCGTCCGCCCGCGGGCCGGCCCGCCGCTCATCGGGCCGAGCAGGTCACCTCCGGCGAGACGGCGGCGCCGGAGCCGATGAAGCCCCACGCGGCGGTCGCGGTCCGCCCGGCGGCGACACCGCCGTTCCAGCCGACGTCGCTCGCGTTCACCGCGGACCCGCTGCCGGTCACCTGCGCGTTCCAACTGCTCGTGATGGTCTGGGAGCCGGGCCAGGTCCAGGTGAGCGTCCAGCCGGACAGGGCCTCGCTCCCGGCGGTGATGTCGACATCGGCCTGCCAGCCCGAGCCCCAGTCGTTGACGATCCGCACGGCGGCCGTGCAGTCGCCGCCGGGCGGGGGCGTGGTCGTGCCGTCGTCGGGCGGGGGCGTGGTCGTGCCGTCGTCGGGCGGCGTCCCGTCGAGCCCGAAGAACTCGACGGCGAGCCGCGCCATGCCGCCCTGCGGCAGGTTGTGGCCCGCGCCCTGGGCCGTGATCGCCTCGACCTGCACGGTGCCGCTCGCGTCGGCGAAGTTCTGGCGGTGCCAGTTCGGCCCGGGCCGATCGGTGGAGGTCGGCTGCAAATCGAGCCCGAACACGTCCGTCCACTGGTCGACTGCTTCTTGCAGGAGCTGGTAGGGCACGAGGGGGTCCTGGTCGCCGTGCCACAGCTGCACTCGCGGCCGCTGGCCGTCGTACCCCGGATGCGCCTGGCGGACCGCGTCGCCCCAGTACCGGGGCGTCTCGTCCTTGGCGCCGTTGACGCACTGGCTGGTCTGCGGCGGGAAGTCCGCCTCGTTCTGGAAGCAGGCGAAGGGCACTCCCATGAACGCCGATCCGGCCGCGAACACGTCCGGGTACAGCGCGAGGAGGGCGTTGGTCTCCATGCCGCCCGAAGAGCTGCCGGTGACGTAGACCCGCTCCGGGTCGCCGCCGTGCTCCCGCTCGACGTAGTCGACCATCGCGACGACCGATGCCGGGTCGCTGCCGCCGCCGCGGCGTTTGGACGCCTCCGACCACACATCGAAGCAGTTGCCCATCGCCGTCTGCTTCGTGGCGGTCGGATAGATGACGATGAAGCCGTACTGGTCGGCGAGCGAGGCGAATTCGGAGCCCGAGTAGAAGCCCGTGCCCGATCCGCCGCAGCCGTGCATGGCGACCAGGATCGCCGGGTCGGCCGGGCGGGAGTCGGGGACGTAGAGGTGCATCCGCAGGCCGCCGGGGTTGTCGCCGAAGTCGGTCACCTCCGTCAGGGAGGCCGCGGCGGCGGGTGGCGCGAAGGCGATCCCCGCCGCGGCGAGCAGCAGCCCGCCGAGGACCGCCGCGCCGATGGCTCTGAGTCGGTTCATGATGCTTTCCAGCCTTTCCGTCGAGCGCGGGAGACCGGTGCTCGACACGATCGTTCGGTGTGCTCGTGACGGTCGTCGGCGAGGGGCAGGGAGTCGCCGTGGTGCGGCCGGGGCCGGTCCGGTCGCCCCTTTCGAATTAATCTATGCAGATATGTGACGACAGTCAATACATTGACTAACATAAATTTATGATGAGTGACATCGGCGAGGTCCGCCCGCAGGCGCTCCTGCTCGCCTTCTTCGGCGGCCACGTCCTCGGACGCGGCGTGAGCGTCTCGACCGGCAGCGTCCTGGAGGCGCTCGCCCGCACCGGCGTCGCCGAGCCCACCGCCCGCTCGGCCCTGGGCCGGATGGCCGACCACGGCCTCCTGCGCAGGCACCGGCGAGGACGCAAGGTCTACTTCGGGCTCACGCCCCGCTCCCGGGCGATCCTCGACGACGGCGAGGTCCGCATCTGGAGGGTCGGCGTCGTCAACGACCACTGGGACGGCCGCTGGACGCTGCTCGGCTTCACCGTGCCCGAATCGCGGCGGCGGGAGCGGCATCTGCTGCGCTCGCGCCTGCTGTGGGCGGGGTTCGGCGGCCTCCAGGGCGGCCTGTGGATCGCGCCCTCCCCGGTGGACGTGAACGCCCTGCTCCAGGACATCGAGGCGGCCGAGCGCGTCAAGGTGTTCGAGGCCCGCGCACTCGCCCCCACCGACGTCGACGAGCTGGTCGACGCCGCCTGGGACATCGAAGGGCTGGCCAAGACCCACCGCCGGTTCCTCGAACGGTGGTCCCGGCCGCCGCTCGAAGCCGGGGCCGGCGACGCGCTGGCCGCGCAGATGCTGCTGACCGCCGAATGGCTCCAGGTCCTCCGCCGCGACCCGCGCCTGCCGGTCCGCCACCTCCCGGCCGACTGGCCCGCCGCACGCGCGCAGCGGCGCTTCCGCCTGCTCCACGCCGAACTCGACCCCGGGGCGCGGGCCATCGCCGCCGGACTGCTGGACACCGTCCCCGACGAGGACGCGGACCCGGCGGCCTGACCGCGGAGACGGGCGGCGCCGACCCTTATCCTGGGAGAGCGCCGCCCGGCCCACCGGCCCGGCGGGAGGCGAAGGAGGACGGCCCATGCGCGATCGCGGCCTCGGCTCGTGGCCGAGGCGCCGGGCGCGCAAGACGCCGCACAAGACCGCCGTCGTCGACGCCCACGGCCGGTTCTCGTACGCCGCCTTGGACGAGCGCGTGAACCGCCTCGCGCACGCGCTGCGGGGCCTCGGCGTCCGCCGCGGGGACCGCGTGGCCTACCTCGGGCCGAACCACCACGCCTTCCTGGAGGCGCTCTTCGCCTCCGGGATGCTCGGCGCGGTCTTCGTCCCCTTGAACGCCCGCCTGGCGGCGCCGGAGCTCGAATACTGCCTGGAGGACTCGGGCAGCACGGTGCTCGTCCACGGCCCGACCCCGTTCACCGCGCCGCCCGCCGTGCGCCACTCCATAGCGGTCGGCTCCGGCGCGCCCCGCTCGCTGGACTACGGCGCGCTGCTGGACGGGGCGGCGGCGACGCCGATCGACGAGCCGGTCGCGCTCGAGGACGCGGCAGTGATCATGTACACCTCCGGCACCACCGGCCGCCCCAAGGGCGCGCTGCTCACGCACGGGAACCTCACCTGGAACGCCGTCAACGTCCTGGTCGACATCGATCTGGCCTCCGACGAGACGACCCTGTGCATCGCCCCGCTGTTCCACGCCGCGGGCCTGAACATGGCCTGCCTGCCCACGCTGCTCAAGGGCGGCACGGTGGTCCTGGAGGCGGCGTTCGACCCCGAGCTGGCCTTGCGGCGCATCGAGAGCCACCGGGTGACCTACGTGTTCGGCGTCCCGGTCATGTTCGCGGCGATCGCGCGGTCCGGGGCGTGGGCCGCCGCCGACCTGTCGAGCCTCCGGCGGGCCGTCTGCGGCGGCGCCCCCGTCCCCCGGCCCCTCATCGACGCCTATCTCGCCCGGGGCGTGGCGTTCAGCCAGGGGTACGGCATGACCGAGGCGTCGCCGGGCGTGCTCCTCCTGGCCGGCGAGGACTGCGCGCGCAAGGCCGGGACGGCGGGCGTGCCGCACTTCTTCACCGACGTCCGCCTCGACGGGGCGGAGGGGCGCGACGCCGAGGCGGGGCGGCTCGGCGAAGTGGCGGTCTCGGGCCCCAACGTGATGCGCGAGTACTGGCGGCGGCCCGGCGAGACCGCGCTGGCCGTCGAGGACGGCTGGCTGCGCACCGGCGACATCGCCGCGGTCGACGACGAGGGCTACCTGTCGATCGTCGACCGGGTGAAGGACGTCTTCATCTCCGGCGGCGAGAACGTGTACCCCGCGGAGGTGGAGCGGGCGCTGGGCGAGCACCCCGGCGTCGCCGAGTGCGCCGTGATCGGCGTGCCCGACCGGACGTGGGGCGAGGTCGGCAGGGCCGTCGTCGTCCCGGTGTCCGCGGCGCACGCCGACGGAGCGGCGCTGCTGCGGTTCCTGCGCGGCAGGCTCGCCGGGTACAAGGTCCCGAAGTCCGTGGTCTTCGTCGGCGAGCTGCCCCGCTCCCCCGGCGGGAAGGTCCTCAGAAGGGCGCTGCGGGAGGCGCATCGGTGAGCCGGCGGCCCCGGCCGCCGGCGGTCACGGCGCCTGCCGCAGGGACATCACCGCCCACGGTGGAAGGTCCACGTCGAGTTCGAGCACGCCCGAGTCGGGCACGGTCAGCGTGTGCGAGCGGAGCGCGTCGGCGGCCTCGCGCAGGCGCCGGTCCTCGGCGCGGGTGGGGTTGATCGGGCCGCCCATCGCGTGCCAGGTCTCGGCGGCGTTCCCGTGCTCCCAGTCCAGGATCTCCACGAGGAACGCCGTGCCCGGCGCGATCCCCGCTATCGAGTGCCGGACCCGCCTGGAGGGCCCCATCGCGGCCAGGGCGCGCGTCGCCTCATAGGAGTGCGCCGAGCCGACGGCCCGCCGCCCCATGTCCTCGGGGTAGTTGAAGAACACGGCCGAGAGCGCCGAGGTGCGGCCGTCGCGGGTCACGACCCCGTGCGGGGTGGCGAGCAGCAGCCGGTCGCCGAGCCGTCCGAGCATGGCGAGCGCGTGGAAGGCGGGCTTGTGGATGCCGTTCTCGTTCACCAGGCCGAACCCGCCGTGGAACGGCCCGATGCCCGCGCCGCCCTCCTCGAACACGTCGGTGAAGGCCCAGTAGGAGATCGAGTCGGCGAGGGCGGCGCACTGGAGGTACGCCCGCGTGATGAAGGCGGCCGCGAACAGCGTGTCGTGCATATGGTCGCGGGAGGAGGGCGAGGACGACCACTCGGTGATGTGGACCTCGGCGTCGGGGTAGGCGCTGCCGGCGATGAGCTTGCGCAGGAGGACGAGGTCGTCGAAGGTCGCGTCGGCGTACCGGGAGATCTCTACCGCCGAGCCGTCGGCGCCGAACGCGAAGTCGGTCGGGTACAGGTGGGTCGAGACGAAGTCGACCGGCAGGCCGCGTTCGGCGCACCAGGACAGGAATTCCTCGATCCACACCGGACGCCATTCGAGCGCGTCCACGTCCTCGGCGGCGGCCGTCGCGTGCATCGCCGAGCGGTCCTCGACCTCGCCGCGGTAGCGGTCGTCGGGCACGAAGACGCTCGTCGAGGGCCCGCCGACCTTCAGTTCGGGGTCGATCCGCTTGATCGCCGCCGCGGTGGCCGCGTAGAGCTCGAAGTACTCGGTCTTCGTCCCGGTCCAGAAGTGCGGCGCCAGGTTCGGCTCGTTCCACACCTCGAAGCGCCATCGGCGCACCTCGTCGCGGCCGTACCGGTCGATCCAGTGCTCCACGGTGCGCGCGACCAGTCCGGTCCAGCGGTCCATGTCCTTGGGCGGGCTGCAGTGCGCGCCCCACCAGAACAGGGTCCGGTGGGCCGTGGCCAGGTCGTGCGGCATGAAGCCCAGTTCGACGAAGGGGCGCGCGCCGCATGCCACGATGAAGTCGAAGACCTTGTCCACGTAGCTGAAGGTGTGGACGGGGGCGGCCAGCGGGGTGTTCGGGGCGAATCCTCCGCCGTCGCTCTCCCGGTAGACGAACATGTCGTCGTGGAAGAGGCCGTGGAAGCGGATGTAGCGGAAGCCGAGGACGTCGACGGCCTCGGTGAACTGCTGCCGCCAGTCGGCGCGCAGCGCCTCGTTGGCCCTTCCGGCGCCGACGCACCGGGACCAGACGTGCGGCAGCGCGGTCTCCTCGCACGGCGCGCCGTCGATGCGGATGCGGGACGCGGTGGCGCGCTCGCCTGTCATGGCCTCGTCTCCTCGGTCGGCGCTCCCGGGCGGGCGCGGCTGCGGCCCTCGACCGCGCCGGGGCGGTCGGCCCCGGACACAGTCCGAAATTTTTCGAAAAACATTCGAACAAACTCACCATATATCGCACCTCAGTGCATGTCAACCAGTGGCTGAAGCACTCGCACAACAGGGCCATCAGCGGGTTCGGCAGCGTGGTAAGCTCGAAATGTTTTCGAAACCGTGAGGGGCACATGATGGGTCGACCGCAGTCCGGGAAGGTCACCTTGGCGGACGTCGCCCAGCGGGCCGGCGTCTCGCAGGCGACCATCTCGAAAGTCCTCAACGGACGCAGCGACGTGGCGGCCGGCACGAGGGAGCGCGTCCTGCGCATCGTCGCCGAGATCGGCTACAAGCCGACGACCGCGCGGCACCAGCGGTCCCGGGACCGGGCCCTGGTCACCGTGCTCGACTTCGTGGCCTCGCGCTACGCGGGGACGGTGCTCCAGGGCATCCTCGGCGCCACGACCGCCGCGACGGCCGACCTCCTCTTGCGGATGCCGCCCGCCCAGGCGGTCGGCACGCGCCGGAAGGCCGCTCACGACTGGGTCGCGGAGCAGCGGTCCTCGGGCGCCGTGGGCCTCATCGGACTCGCCGTCGCCATGCCCGACGCGGTGCTCACCGCCGCCGCCGACCTCGAGATGCCGGTCGTGTCGATCGACCCGATCGACACCGCCGACGCCCGCGTCGTCAGCATCGGCTCCACCAACTGGGCGGGCGGGCGCTCGGCGACCGAGCACGTGATCGGCCTGGGGCACCGCCGGATCGCCTGGATCGGGGGCCCGGCGAGCTCGGCCCCCTCGGTCGAGCGCTTCCACGGCTACCGGGCCGCGCTCGAGGCCGCCGCCGTCGCCCCGGACCCGGCCCTGATCCACCACGCCGCGTTCTCGGTCGAGGCCGGGTTCCGGCGCGGGCGCGACCTCCTCGCCTCGGACGCGCCGCCGACGGCCGTCGTGGCGGGCAACGACGAGATCGCCATCGGGGTCATGGCCGCCGCCGAGGAGGCGGGCGTCGCCGTCCCCCGCGACCTGTCCGTCACCGGGTTCGACGACACGCCGCAGACCGAGTGGACCACGCCCAGCCTCACGTCGGTCCGGCAGCCGCTCGCCGGCATGGGCAGGATGGCCGTCGAGACCGTCCTGGGCATGGCCGAGGGCGTCCAGCCCGCCTCCCGGCACCTCCAGCTGGCGACGACCCTCAGCGTCCGCGACTCGACGGGCCCGGCCCCCTCGTCCTGACCCGGCCGCGCCCGGGGCGCCGCCGGGCGCCGCCCCGCGGCCTCAGCCGGAGGCCGTGAACCGCTCGGTGACGTCCGCGACGACCGGCCGCACGACCAGCCACAGCGAGGCGGCGAACGCCCACCCCAGCAGGAGCAGCAGCGCCTCGGAGCCCATGACCACGGCGGCCGCCGCCACGACCAGGATCGCGAGGATGCCGAGGGTCGGCTTCCAGGAGAGGAAGCACTCCGCCGCGGCCACGCGGAAGACGTCGCGGACGCGGAACGAGAAGAACGAGGTCACCGTCAGCAGGTGCCCCGACCACACCGCCAGCGCCGCCAGGAGCACCAGGCACACCGGCCGCAGGGCCTCGCCGCCGGGGACGCCGGCGGCGAAGACGACGTTCACCACCAGCACCGCCGCGCCCGCCAGCACCGGCGCCCACCAGGCGAGCGTGTCCCGCAGGTTCAGCCGGAGCCCGCGCAGCAGCGGCCGGGCCGGACTCAGGTCCGGCTCGGCCGACCACGACCGCTGCGCGTACAGCGCCGCCGAGAGCGCCGGGGCGACCGGCAGGAGCGCGGCGACGAAGAGCACGGCGTTCGCGGGCTCGCGGGCGAGCAGGGTCCACAGCAGCAGGGTCGGCAGACCCGCGACCGCGAGGAACACGCCGAGGACGAGGTACCGGTAGACCGCGGCAGTCAGCCGGGAGAGCACCCCCCGGCCGATCTCGCCGGTCGGCTCCGCGCTCACGCCCCTCACCCCTTGACCGACCCGAGCATGACGCCCGAGACGAAGTAGCGCTGCACGAAGGGGTAGACGCACAGGATGGGGATGACGGTGAGGATCATCGTCACCGCCTGGATGTTCGCCGAGAGCAGCGCGCTCGTCGTCCCCGCGGCCGCGGCGCCCTCGGTGGCCGAGGTGGAGGCCCCCGCGATGAGGTTCCTGAGGAACAGCGTGATGGGGAACAGCTCGGTCTTGTCGAGGTAAAGGAACGCGGCGAACCAGTCGTTCCAGAACACCACCGAGTAGAAGAGCACCATCGTGGCGATGACCGCCTTGGACAGCGGCAGCACGATGCGCCCCAGGATGCCGTACCAGCCGAGCCCGTCGATCATCGCGGCCTCCTCCATCTCCTTGGGCAGGTTCTCGAAGAAGGACTTCATGACCAGGAGGTTGAACACCGAGATCGCGCCGGGGAGCACGATCGCCCACATGGTGTTCTTCAGCCCGAGCGACGAGATGAGCACGTAGTTCGGCACGATGCCGCCGTTGAAGAACATCGTGAACACGGCGATGCCAATGAGGACGTTGCGGCCCTTGAGGTGCTTCTTGGACAGCACGTACGCGTAGGTCGTGGTGAGGACCATGGCGATCGTCGTCCCGACGACGGTGTACAGCACGGTGTTGCCGTAGTTGCGCCAGAACGTGCCGTTGGACATCACGGCCTTGTAGGTGTCGATGTTGAAGCCCACGGGCCAGAAGCTCACCTGGCCGGCCTTGATCGCCCCCGACGAGCTGAACGACTGGGCGAGCACGGTGATGAACGGGTACAGCATGACCGCGCACAGCAGCACCAGGGCGGTCGCGTTGACCGCGCCGAACACGCGCCGGCCGGTCGACTCCCTCCGCTTGCGCCGGGGCGGGCCCGCGGGCGTCGTCGTGTCCTTCGCGCTCATGTCGGTCACCACAGGCTCGTCCCCACCATCCGCCGCGAGAGCAAGTTCGCGGAAAGCACCATCACGAGGCCGATCAGCGCCTGGAACAGGCCGATCGCCGCCGCATAACTGAGATTGTTCGACACCAGGCCGACCCGGTAGAGGTACGTCGAGATGACGTCGGCCGTCTCGTACGTCAGCGGGTTGTACAGCAGCAGCACCTTCTCGAAGCCGACGTTGAGGAACATCCCGATGTTGAGGATCAGGAGGGTGATCATCATCGGCCGGATGCCGGGGAGGGTGACGTGCCACGTCTGCCGCCACCGGCCCGCCCCGTCGATCGTCGACGCCTCGTACAGGGAGTCGTCGACCGTGGTGAGGGCCGCGAGGTAGAGGATCGTCCCCCAGCCGACGGTCTGCCACACCTCGGAGCCGACGTAGACGGTGCGGAACCACTCGGGCCGCTGGAGGAACGGGATGCCCTCGCCGCCGAACGCCTCGATGATCTGGTTGACCGTCCCCTGCAATGACAGCAGCTGCATGAGCATGCCGACGACGATGACGATGGAGAGGAAGTGCGGCAGATAGGAGATCGACTGCACGACCTTCTTGAAGTGCTTCTTGCGCACCTCGTTGAGCATGAGCGCGAGGATGATCGGGAGCGGGAAGCCGATCACGAGGGTCAGCCCGCCCAGGATCGCCGTGTTCGCGAAGACCTTCCAGAACGTCGGGTCGTTGATGAACATCTCGATGTAGCTCAGGCCGACCCACTCGTCCCCGAAGATGCTGCCGCCGGGGCGGAACCTGCGGAACGCGATGATGTTCCCGAGCATGGGGCCGTACTTGAAGATCGCGAAGAAGATCAGGGGCAGCAGCGCGAGGCTGTACAGCTGCCAGTCGCGCCGGAACGCCTGGCGCCAGGTCTGCCGCTGCTTGCGGCGCCGCACCGTCGGCTCGATGACGGGGACGCGCGTCGTGGCGTCGCCGCCGCCGGGCGCGGCGTCCCCGGCCGCCCCGCGGTCGGCCGGGCGCGGGGGCTGCTCGTCGTGTGTGAGAGGCATGGGCACTCCCTCCAGTCCGCGTCGGGGCGGCGTCGGCGCCGCCCCGAAGCGCGGATCAGGAGTTCTCCTCCTCGAAGCGGTCGCGCGCGCCGTTCATGAGGTCGACGTAGTCGGCCAGCCCCTGGGCTTCGAGCTCGGCCACGTAGTCGTCCCATTCGGCGATGTCGCGCTCGCCCATGATGAACCGCAGCGTGTTCGTGTCGACCGTGTCCTTGAGCGGCGTGGCCATCAGCGACGCCTGTTCGAGTTCCAGCTCCTCGAGCGGCGCGGGCGGGTTCGGGTCGCGCGGGGTGCGCGTGGAGAGCACGGAGTCGATGTACTCCACGAAGGTCGGCGTGTTGTACGACTCCTTGAGGGCGCGCGACTCGGTCGAGTCGGCGAACACGGCGTTCGACCAGCCGAGGTCCTCTTGGATGTCGGTCGCCCCGTCCGGGTTGAGGTCGTAGGCGTCGAGGGAGAACTCCGGCTTGAGCTCGATCGTGCCGTCGGCGTCCTTGGTGTAGGTCTCGTCGAGCACGCCCCACCGGACGAGCTCGCGGGCCTCGGGGTTGTAGTAGAGCCAGTCGAGGAACTGCAGGGTGGCGAGGAAGTGCTCGGACTCGGCGACCTCGGCATTCAGCATGAACCCGTTCCAGAAGTTGCGGGGCTCGACCACCTGGCCCGCCGGGCCGCCGGGCGGGGCGATCTGGAGGACTTCGAAGTTGCCCGCGCCGAGCGTCTCGTTCAGGGCCTGGGTGAACTCGATGGCCGTCCCGGCCGATCCGGACGCGGCGAAGACGGTCTCGTTCGCGAACTTCTCCGACACCTCCCCGCCGCCGCCGCCGTCGTTCGAGGCGGTGAACGAGTCGGTGTCGACCAGGCCGTCCTCGACGAGGCCGCGGAAGTACTCGACCATCTCCTTGTATCCGGCGGACACGGCCGTGTACTGGAGCTGGCCGGAGCCGTCGTCCATCATGCCGGTGCCGAAGCCCCAGCCGGCCTGCGCGCCGAAGGCGTGCGCGGCGTAGTTCAGGAGCGACTGCGCCTCGAAGCCGTCGGCGAGGGGCTTGGAGTCGGGGTACTGCTCCTTGATCTTGACGAGCGCTTCGCGCATCTCGTCCCAGGTCTGGGGGACGCCCGCGCCGACCGCGTCGAAGACGTCCTTGCGGATGATGAGCGTGAAGACGGGCACCGAGACCTCCTGGAGGCCCGGCAGCATGTAGTACTTGCCGTCGGCCTGCTTGAGGTTGTCGATCATCTCGGCGAGGTCCCACTCCTCCACGTACTTCTGGAAGTTCGGCATGTGCTCGACGTAGTCGCTGATCGGGAGGATCGCGCCGGAGGAGACGAACGAGGTCTCGTCGCCCGTGTAGATCAGCGGGATGACCGTGGGGGCGTCGCCGGCGCTGACCAGCAGGCTGCGCTTCTCCACCGCGTCGCTGAAGGGGATGGTCGTCAGCTCGAACTTGACGTTGGTGCGCTTCTCGATCTCGGTGAAGAACGTCCACGAGTCCTTGACCGGGACTTCGGGCCACTCGGTCCACAGCAGCGAGAGGGTGAACGCCTCGGTCGCGGTGAACTGCATGTCCGCGCCGAAGTCGTCCATCGCGCCCTTCGACTGCTCGTCGATGTCCACCTCGCCGTCGCCGTCGTCGCCGCATGCCGCGAGCGCGAGCGCACTGGAGGCCGCGATGGAGGCGCCGATGATTCCGCGACGAGTCGCTCTGAGGGGTTGCTGCCCGAACACGCCTGACATGTCTTTGCTCCTTGGGGGGTTGTTCTTGCGTCGCCCGGTCGTCCGCTCAAATGTGTGCGATCACACCACCACATCGATTGAAACTTTCGGGACTGTTATCGATAATTTCCAGATCTTAACCACCCGCAACAGTGATGTCAATGAATCAATTCGAGCGACCCCGAAAGCACCCTGAGTGACGGGACGATCGGTGCCCGGAGTGGAGATCAGGGGTCATATCTGGACGATGCGGCTCGATCGTATCGCGATCCACCAGGGCTTCCACACGAGGCCGCGTCGATCCCCGGCGCGGCGCCGCCCTTTACCGCAATTGCGGCTTCGTCGCCGATCGGCCGATTGACGCCATTTTCCGCACCCGGGGGCGTGTTCGGCCGGGGTCTGCGACAGCGTTTTCAGGTAACGCTTTCCGAAATTTTCGAAACCCGCTCGCGCCGCCGGCGCGAGGGGCCGGCCGGGCGCTCCGGACGCGGGGCGCACCGGGCGCCACCGGCGCGAACGCCGCTCCGGTCCGCCCGGCGCACGCCCGCCGCCGCGGGGGCGGGCGTCGGGGCCGTCGCACTCGATAGTGAGCGCTCACAGTCTTCGTCGTCGATATCGCCCCGAACCCGCCGCAGCGGGGCGAAACGGCGCCCGCTCGCACTGAGACGGCCCGCTGAGCTGGACCGACGCAGGCGCCCATAAATCTTCGGGCAACGTCTTGACACGAAATTATCGTGAGCGCTAACATTCGAATCTATCGAACTGATCCCTACGTGACCAGCGGTGATCCATGCAGACCCTTCAAGGCACAGCACCGGAGCGCGATACCGTGAGCGCTCACAATCCGGTGCGGCGACGAGCCGTCCGGCGCAAGCGGCTGCGCGCCGCCCTCGAGGCCTACAGCCTGCTCGCACCGAGCGTCATCGGCTTCGCGCTCTTCCTCATCACGCCCATCGTGGTGGTCGTCGTCCTGAGCTTCTACGAGTGGAACTTCCTCTCCTCCCCCGAGTTCGTGGGCCTCCAGAACTACCGGGAGCTCGGCGGCGACGAGCGGGCGATGCAGTCCATCGGCAACACCTTCTACTACGTGCTGCTCAACATCCCCGTCCAGACGGTGCTGGCCCTGCTGCTGGCGCTGGGCCTGAACGCGAAGATCAAAGCGCGCAACGCGTTCAGGGTGGTCTATGTGCTGCCGTGGATGGCGATGCCGGTCGCGCTCGGCGTCATCTGGCGGTGGGTGTTCGACCCGGTGAACGGGGCGCTCAACCGCTTCCTGGCCGTGTTCGGCGTCGACGGCGGCGCCTGGCTGACCGACTCGACCTGGGCCATGCCCGTGATCGCGTCGGTCAACGTCTGGCAGTACACCGGCTACACCATGCTGTTCTTCCTGGCCGGACTCCAGGCCGTCCCCGGGCAGCTGTACGAGGCGGCGAGCGTCGACGGCGCCTCGAAGACCTACCAGTTCTTCAAGATCACCCTGCCGCTGCTCAAGCCCGCGATGCTGTTCGTGCTCATCACCAGCGTCATCGGGTCCTTCCAGGTCTTCGACACCATCCACGTCATGACCGCCGGCGGCCCGGCGGGCTCCACCGCCACCCTCAACTACCAGATCTACCTGGAGTCGTTCACCCAGCGCAACGCCGGCTACGCCTCGATGCTCGCGGTCGTCCTGTTCGCCGTCATCGCCGCGATCACGCTGCTGCAGGTCCTGTTCTTCCGCAAGCGCACCGTCTACGACTTCAGCTAGGAGCCCAACCGTGTTGAAGAAGATCCTCCTCTACCTCGCGCTGCTGGCCGGAGCGGTGGTGTCGGTCGGCCCGTACCTGCTGACCCTGAACGCCGCCTTCAAGTCCAAACAGGAGATCCTCACCTCCGCGCCGTGGGCGCTCCCGGCGAACCCCGTCCTGACCAACTTCGCCGACGTGTGGAGCCGCTACGACTTCGCCACGTTCGTCCTCAACTCGGTGATCGTGGCCGTGGCCGTGACCGTCGGCCAGCTCGTGTTCTCCACCCTCGCCGCCTACGCCTTCGCGAGGCTGGACTTCCCCGGCCGCGACCCGCTGTTCTGGGCCTACATCGCCACGCTGATGGTCCCGCAGATCGTCACCCTGGTGCCGACGTTCGTCATCATCCGCGAGATGGGCCTGGTCGACACGCACCTGGGCCTGGTGCTGCCGTTCGTGTTCGGCTTCCTCATGCCCTACGGGGTCTTCCTGCTGCGCCAGTACTTCAAGACCATCCCCGTGTCCATCGAGGACGCCGCCCGCATCGACGGCGCCGGGACGGTCACGATCCTGTGGCGGGTCATGATCCCCATGTCCAAGCCCATCCTCGGGACGCTCGCGATCATCAGCTTCGTCAACACCTGGAACAACCTGCTGTGGCCGCTGATCATCACCCACTCCGAGGCCACCCGGGTCATCACCCGGGGCATCGCCCAGATGCAGAGCCAGTTCAACCAGGAGTACCACCTCATCCTCGCGGCCTCGGCGATGGCGCTCCTCCCGCTGGTGGTCGTCTTCCTGGTCTTCCAGCGGCACATCGTCCGCTCCATCGCCCTCAGCGGCATGAAATGACCCCCGGCCGCAACCGACAACCTCTCGACGAGAAAGGCACAACGATGAACAAGACGCGCCTGGCGGCGCTGGCCGCCGCCGCGATCGCCGCGCCGATCGGGCTGGCCGCCTGCGGCGGCGGAGGCGACGACGGAGACGTCACGCTCCGGTACGCCTTCTGGGACGACAACCAGCGCCCCGCCCTCGAAGCGATGATCGCGGCCTTCAACGAGGACCACCCCGACATCACCGTCGAACTCGAACAGAACCCGTGGGACGACTACTGGACCGGCCTGGACACCCGGTTCGCCGGCCAGAGCGCGCCCGACGTGTTCTGGAACCACGTCTCGCGGTTCCCGACCTACGCCGACTCGGGCGTCCTCCTCCCCCTCACCGACCGGATCGAGGCCGACGGCCTGGACACCTCGGTCTACCCCGACGACCTCTACGGCTCCTGGGAGTTCGAGGACGAGCAGTACGGGCTCCCCAAGGACTGGGACTCGATCGCGCTGGTCTACCGCACCGACATGCTCGAAGCCGCCGGCATCGACCCGGCCACGATCGACGACCTGGAATGGAACCCCGACGACGGCGGCACCTTCGTCGAGTTCCTCCAGAAGCTCACCATCGACGAGGACGGGAACAACGCGCTCTCGCCGGACTTCGACGCGGACGCGGTCGCCCAGTACGGGATCGCCCAGACCTCCGCGACCGGTCAGACCGACTGGTGGAACTTCGCCGTCCAGAACGGCTGCGCGCTCCAGTCCGAGCCGTGGGGCGAGTACACGATCGACTCGCCCGAATGCGTCGAGGCGATCCAGTTCACCGCCGACCTGTACAACCGCTGGGGCGTCTCGGTCCCGGCCGAGGTCACCAACCCGCCCAACGGCGGCGAGGCGGCCGAGCAGATGGTGGCCGACAACGCCGCCACCGTCATGGACGGCTCCTGGATGCTCGGCTTCTACCGCGACGGCCTCGAACCGGGCACGTGGGCGGTGGCCGACAACCCGTCCGGCCCCGCCGGCTCGGGCACGGTCATCAACGGACTGTCCAACGCGGTCTACGTCGGCACCGAACACCCCGACGAGGCATGGGAACTGGTGAAGTTCCTCGGTTCCGAGCGGGCGCAGCGGATCGCCGCGGAGACGGGCTCGGTGTGGCCGGGCGTGTCGTCACTGAACGACGTGTTCACTGAATACTGGAGCGGCCAGGGCGTCGACGTCGGCGGTTTCCAGACCGCGGCGGAGGGCACCACCGTCGGCTACCCGCTGTCGATGAGCGACGCCGCCTTCTCCACGGCCGCACTCGACGAATTCAACCAGGTGTGGCTCGGCCAGAAGGACGCCCAGTCCGCGGCGGCGGCGGTCGCGGCGATCGCCAACGCCGAGCAGTAGCCGCAACTCCGACCGAAAGGTGACCGACCGACATGAGCGCAGCCGAACCCAGAGCAGTGAGCATCTTCGACGTGGCGAAGCTGGCGGGGGTGTCGCACCAGACCGTCTCGCGGGTCATCAACGACTCGCCCCAGGTCGCGGACGCGACCCGCGCCAGAGTGCACGCCGCGATCACCGAACTGGGTTACCGGCCCAACCGCTCGGCGCGCACCCTCGCGGGCGGCGCCGTGCGGTCGGTCACCGTCCTCACCACCGACACCTCCCTGTACGGCACGGCCGAGACGCTCCGCGGCGTCGAGGACGCCGCCCGCGCCGCCGGGTTCACCGTCCTGATCTCGGTCCTCGACCCCGAGCAGACCTACAGCGAGGACGACATCCTCTCCCGGCTCCCGCACGACGGCGCCCCCGCCATCGTCGTCGCCCACGACGAGACCACCACGCGCGCCATGCAGATGCTCCAGAAGACGCAGGCCCGCGCCACCGTCGCCACCGGCGGCGAGCACCTCGGCGTCGAACTCGACGGGGCCGACTGGCTCGTCTCGCTCGACGACCGCACCGTCGCGGCACGGGCCACGAAGTACCTGCTGAGCATGGGCCACGCCACGGTGCACTACCTCGCCATCCCCTCCAAGGCCAGCAGACGGGCCGGCTGGGCCGCCGCGCTCGAAGCGGCCGGGATCGAGCCGCCCCCGGTCGTCCACTCGGGCTGGACGATCGGCTCGGCCTACGAGACCGCGCTCAAACTGGTCGCCGACCCGGACGTCACCGCGATCCTGTGCGGCAACGACGACCTGGCGTTCGGCGTCCTGTACGCCGCGCACCGCGCCGGCCGCACCGTCCCCGGCGACCTCAGCGTCATTGGCTTCGACGACAGCCCGCTGGCCGCCTACCACGTCCCGCCTTTGACCACCGTCGACCTCGACTTCCGCGGCGTGGGCCGCGGCGCGTTCGAACTGCTGCGGCAGAAGCTCGAAGGCGGACGACAACCCCGCCCCGCCTGGCGCTCCCCCGAACTGATCGTCCGGGAGACCACCGGGCCCGTCCCACGACGACAAATCCCGAAAGGACAGTCATGAAACCGCTCTACCGGCGCGGCCTGACGGCCGCGGCGGTGATCGGGCTGCTCGGCAGCCTGACCGCCGCCCCACCCGCCCTCGCACAGGAGACGCCCGCGCTCAAGGTCGACTTCGGCACGCTTACCGGCGAGCCGACCCACGGCGCGATCGGCTCCCTCTACGGCATCTCCGACCCCGGCGTCCCCGGCGACAACCTGCTCGCCTCGCTCACCATCCCCACCATGGCCGGCAAGCCCACCCTCGGCACCCAGCACCCCAACGGCGACGCCAGCGCCGTCCTGGAGACCCTGGCCCGCCACGACCAGGGCGACGCCTACATCAACCTCCAGGACTGGTACCCCGACTGGCCCTACCAGAACGACGGCATCGACGCCTACCTCGACGAGATCGACGAGATCGTGCCCCTCATGGAGGCCGACGAGCACGCCGACCGCCTGGTGTACGTGCCGTTCAACGAACCGAACTGGATCTGGTACAACCGCGGCGGCGACTACGAGGGCACCCTGGAGCGCTACCTCCGCGACTGGGACGCGGCCTACGAGCACCTCAGGGCGATCGCGCCCGACACCCCGATCGCCGGGCCCAACGAATCGCACTACGACGCCCGCTTCATGCGCGACTTCATGGCGCACGTGTCCGCGGCGGACACCGTGCCCGACGTCGTCACCTGGCACGAGCTCTCGCCGAACTCGCTGCGCGACTACGCGGGCAACTACGAGCACTACCGCGCGCTCGAGGCCGAGTTCGGCGTCGACCCCCGGCCGATCAACATCAACGAGTACGGCAACAACCGCGACTTCGGGGTGCCCGGCCAGATGGTCCAGTGGGCCTCGATGTTCGAGGACACCGGCGCCTACGCGGACATGGCCTACTGGACGGCGGCCGGCGGCTTCTCCGGCAACGCGCCGCAGACCAACGTCCCCAACGGCGGCTGGTGGTTCCTCCACGCCTACTCGAAGATGACCGGCCAGACCGCCGAAGTGACGCCGCCCCAGGAGAACGCGGTCGACACGCTCCAGGGCATCGCCACGTTCGACGAGGCCAAGGAGCAGGCGCAGATCCTCCTCGGCGGCGGCTCCGGCGACGCCGTCGTCGACATCGAAGGGCTCGACCTCGGCCCGAAGGTCACCGCGACCGTCCACGAGATCGCCTGGACCGCCAACGAGGGCTCGGCGGGCCCGCCGCAGGTCGTCGAGCGGCTCGCGCTGCGGCCCGACCGGGGCGCGGCGGTCATCGACCTCGACGGCCTCGACCCGATGGCCGCGTACTGGATCACCCTGACCCCGGGCCCGAGCAAGGTCGACCCGGTCGCGGTCCCCTGGCACGGCACCTGGGAGGCCGAAGACGCCCAGATCACCGCGGGCGCCGTCTACAACGAGGGCGGCACCGCCAACGCCAACGGGTTCCCCGCCTCCGGCGGGCAGTCCGTCGGCTCGCTGAACCGGGCCGACAGCCGCGTCGAATACCACGTCGAGGTGCCCGAGGCCGGCGCCTACGACCTCACCGTCACCTACGGCAACACCTACGGCCGCGACCTCCCGCAGGGCGGCTCCCCGACCGAGCAGTTCCTCACCGTCAACGGCGGCGCCGCGACCACGGTCACCTACCCGTCGACCATGCAGTGGGCCGCGCGCGGCCAGGTCACCGTCACGGTCGACCTCGAAGCCGGCCCGAACACCATAGCGCTGGCCAAGTCCGACCCCGAGGCCGGGACCGCTTACGGCGAGGCCGGACTCGACAAGATCGACCTGACGCCGGCGGCCGTCCACGAACACACCTACCCCGCCGTGCTCGCCCGCACCGAGGGCGACGTCGACTTCAAGTACGGCAAGAAGGAGGCCGTCACGGTCTCGGGCGAGGGCACGGTCGTCTTCGACGTCTACGCCCCCGCCGACGGCCACTACGACATCGCCGTCGACGCCCAGGCCAAGGGCCGGGGCGAGGGCGGGCTGACCGTCCTCGGCCCGCACGGCGAAGCGGCCCGGTTCGACCTCGCCGACCACCAGGTCCTGGCGCTCCACCACGGCGTCAACCGCCTCGTGATCGACGCCGGGGACGCGAACAAGGTCGACGTGCGCAGCCTCACCGTCACCGGCGACGGCGGCACCGGCGGCTTCACCGAGATCGCCGCAGCCGACACGGAGCTGTCGGGCACGGCGACCCTGACCGAGAACGACTGGGCCGCAGGCGGCCAGACCGTCACCGGCGTCGGCGGCGGCGAGGGCAACACCGCGACCCTCACCGTCGAGACCGACCAGGCCGGCCCCCACCTGCTCCTCGTCCACTACGCCAACGACGAGCGCACCGGAGGCCACGCCTACAACATCGACATCATCTCCCGCTACGCCGAGTTCACCGTCAACGGCGAGACCGTCCGCACCGCGCCGATGCGCGGCACCTGGAGCTGGAACGACTTCTGGTCCTACCCGCTCATCGTCGACCTCGACGCGGGCGCCAACACCATCGAGATCGGCAACCCCGGTGTCCACACCGACATCGGCGACCGCGAAGGACGCACCGCCGACTTCGACCGCTTCGAGGTGGCGCCGCTGCACCAGTAGGCGCCCCCCGCGGAGGCCCGCCCGGCAGCACGGGCGGGCCTCCGCCTGACACCGCATCAGGAGCGAACCAACTTGAAAGGACAGCGCATGCCTGCGCTCGACTCCCGTCTCTGGGTCATTGACACCCCGAACACCAGCTACGTCGTGGCGCTCGATGACGACGACCGGCTCCACGGCCTCCACTGGGGCCGGAGACTCACCGCCGCCCAGGCCGCCTCCCTGCGGGAGCTCCCCGACGCCGTGGGGCGGTCGGTCACCGACGGATGCGACGCCGTCCTGGACCTGACCCCGGCCGCGGCGTTCAGGTACGGCGTCAACGGCGTGCAGGTGCAGTTCGCCGACGGGACCCGCGACCTCGAACTGGCCTGCACCGAAGCGATCGAGACCGAGCGGTCCCTCACCCTGGTGTTCGCCGACGCCCACTACGGGCTCGAACTGCGCACGACGTACCGCACCCATGCCGACACCGACGTGATCGAGCGGTCGATGACGCTGCGGAACCGGGGCGCCGAGCCGGTGACGGTCGTCCGCGCCGACTCGGCCACGTGGGTGATCCCCCGGCTCGAGGACTACCGGCTCTCGCAGCTGTTCGGCGAATGGGGCGCCGAGACCCGGCTCGGCCGGGGCTCCCTGCCGTACGGCGAGACGCGCTTGGGCTCGCGCCGCGGCCACACCGGACACCAGGCCAACCCCTGGGTCGCCGTCGACGCCGGGACCGCCGACGAGACGCACGGGCAGGTCTGGTCGACCGCGCTGGCCTGGAGCGGCACCTGGCGCCTGTCGGTGGAGCGCGCGCCCACCGACCGGGTCGCGGTCTCGGTCGGCTTCGGGCACGACCCCGTCACGCTCGCGCTCGCGCCCGGCGAGACGGTCGAGACGCCGACGGCGGCCGGGCTGTACGTGCCCGACGGGTTCGCGGCGGCCGCGGCCGGGTGGCACGAGTACGCGCTGCGGCACGTGGTGCCGCACCCCGAGGAGGTCCGCCCGGTCATCTACAACTCGTGGGAGGCCACGGGGTTCGACGTCTCGAGCGCGGGCCAGGCCGCGCTGGCCGAGCAGGCCGCGGGCATGGGGTGCGAGCTGTTCGTCATGGACGACGGCTGGTTCGGCGCGCGGGTCCACGACCGGGCGGGCCTGGGCGACTGGGAGCCGAACCCCGACCGGTTCCCCGACGGGCTGGGGCCGCTGATCGACCGGGTCCACGAGCTCGGCATGCGGTTCGGGCTGTGGGTCGAGCCCGAGATGGTCAACCCGGATTCGGACCTGTACCGGGCGCACCCCGATTGGGTGTACCACCAGCCGCACCGGCGGCGCAGCGAGATGCGCCACCAGCTGGTGCTCAACCTGGCCCGGCCCGACGTCGCCGAATGGACGCACCGCTGGCTCGACGACCTGCTGAGCGGCAATGCGATCGACTTCCTCAAGTGGGACATGAACCGGCCGTTCAGCGAGGCCGGATGGCCCGGCGCGCCCGAGGCGGACCGGCTCTGGTTCGACCACACCCGGAACCTGTACCGGATCCTCGACCGGCTCAGGGCCGACCATCCGCACCTGCGCATCGAATCGTGCGCCTCGGGCGGGGGCCGGGTCGACTTCGGCATCCTCCGCCGGACCGACCAGGTCTGGACCTCGGACAACACCGACGCGGTGGACCGGATCGAGATCCAGGAGGGCTTCGCCCAGGTCTACCCGGCCCGCGTGATGGGCGCGTGGGTGACCGACTCGCCGAACCCGTTCACCCGCCGGGAGGTCCCGCTCGACTTCCGCTTCCACGTGGCGATGGCGGGCGTGCTCGCCGTCGGCGGCGACCTGCGGGAGTGGAGCGCGGCCGAGCGCGAACGCGGCGCGGCGCTGGTGGCGGACTACAAGCGGGTGCGGGAGACGATCCAGCACGGCGCGAGGCGGCCGCTGCGCGCCGGGCAGATCGTCGGCGTGCAGTACACCGGGGGCGAGCGGACGGTGGTGCTGGCGTGGCGGCGGTCGCGGCGGCTCGGCTACGGGGACGCGCTGCTCCGGCTCGACGGGCTCGACCCGCAGGGCCGGTACCGCGATGCGCGCACCGGGCGGGTCCACCACGGCGCCGTGCTGGTCTCCCACGGTCTCGACCTGGACCTCGACCCCGGCGACCACGCCTCCGCGATGGTCGAGCTGATCCGGACGGGGTGAGGCGCGGACGGGGCCGCCCGGCCCGCCGGGAAGGGGGGCCGCGGCGGGCCTTCAGGACCGCGGGGGCGCGGTGGAGTCGCGGACGATGAGCCGCGTGGACAGCTCCTCGCGCGGCGCGGCGGGCGGCGGGTCGGCCATGACGCGCAGCAGCATCCGCAGCGCGGCCTCGCCCATCTCCGCGATGGGCTGGTGGAGGGTGGTGAGCGCGGGGCGGAGCCATTCGGCCTCGGGCAGGTCGTCGAAGCCGACGACGCTGCACTCCTCGGGGACGCGCACTCCCAGCGTCCCGGCCGCGTCGTACACCCCGACCGCCAGCGCGTCGGCGCACGTGAAAATCGCCGTCGGCGGTTCGGCGTCGCTGAGCAGCGCGGTCGCGGCCGCGGCGGCGTCGGCGCGGCTCCAGTCGGTGTGGACGATCCGGTGCTCGGGCGGCGGCGCCCCCGCCGCGACCGCGGCCGAGCGGAATCCGTCGATGCGGGCCTGGCTGTAGAGGTGCCGGGGGTCGCCGCCGATGACGGCGAGCCTCCGGTGCCCCAGCGACAGGAGGTGCTCGGCGGCGGCGCGGCCGCCAGCCCAGTTCGCGGCGCCGACGCTCGCCACCGTCGGCGGGGGCTGGGTCACCGGGTCGAGCAGCACCACCGGGACCTGGGCCGCGTCGAGCGCGGCGAACTGCTCGGCGGTGGCGTCGACCAGTGCCAGGACCGCGCCGCGCAGGTGCCGCCGCAGCAGCCGGGTCAACCAGTCCTGGTCCGGTCCGCGGGCGACGGAGACGACGATGTCGACCCCGGCCGCGGAGGCGGCGTGCTCGACGCCGCTGAGCGCCCGGTTCGCCCACGTGCCCTCGACGCCGCTGAGCACGAGGTCGACGAGGGCGGGGAGTTCGCCGCGCGGCACGGGGCCCCGGCCCGAGCGCCCGCGGTAGCCGAGGCCGGCCACCGCGCGCATGACGCGGGCGCGGGTCTCCGAGGAGACGTCGGAGCGTCCGCTGAGGACCTTCGAGGCGGTCGGCACCGTCGTCCCGGCCAGCTCGGCGACGTCGGCGAGCGTGGTCCGTTCGCGGTTCGGCATGGAGGTGAGCGTACCGAAGCGATGCGAAGTTGCGCAACTTCGCCGAATATTCATGGTTGATAACCAGTGTTTCCAACGGTAATAATGAACTTCTGCGCCTCACCTGACGCAGAAGTTGCGCAACATTTGGAGTATCGCCAGCACATGTCAGCATCAGTGACCAAGCGCGCGCTCATCGTCCGCGGCGGCTGGGACGGCCACCGGCCGGTCGAAGCGACCGACTCGTTCCTCCCCTTCCTGGCCGAGAACGGCTACGAGACCCGCGTCGAGGAGTCCTCCGCCGTGTACGCGGACGCCGCGTACATGGACACGGTCGACGTCGTCGTCCAGACCAACACCATGAACACGATCGACAAGGACGAGCTCGCCGGGCTCGCCGGCGCGATCGAGCGCGGCGCCGGCATGGCCGGATGGCACGGCGGCATCGCCGACTCCTACCGCAACAGCTCGGACTACCTCCAGCTCATCGGCGGCCAGTTCGCCGCCCACCCGCCCAAGGCCCCCCGGAGCGAGCTGGCCGGCGAGGAGGCCGACTGCTTCGTGCCCCACACGATCACGATCGTCCCCGAAAAGGCCGACCACCCGATCGTCGCCGGCATCGAGGACTTCACGCTCGACACCGAGCAGTACTGGGTCCTCTCCGACGAGTACAACGAGGTGCTCGCGACCACCACCATCCCCGCGCGCGACTTCGACCCCTGGCACCGGCCGATCACCTCCCCGGCCGTCTGGACCCGGCGGTGGGGCCGGGGCCGCGTCTTCGTCGCGACCCCCGGCCACGACATGGGCGTCCTCGCCGACGCGAACGTCCGCACCATCATCGAGAGGGGCATCCTGTGGGCCAGCCGCTGAAGGTCGGGATCGTCGGGGTCGGCGCGATCTCCGCCGCCTACATGTCCACGTTCGAACGGCTGGAGGCGGTGCGCCTCGTCGCCGTCGCCGACCTCGACCGGGAGCGCGCGCGGACCGTCGCGGCCGAGCGCGGCGTCCGCGCCCTCGCCGTCGACGAGCTCGTCGCCGACCCCGAGGTCGACCTCGTCCTCAACCTCACCGTCCCGGCCGCGCACGCCGAGGTGGCGCTCAAGGCGATCGCCGCGGGCAAGGGCGTCTACAACGAGAAGCCGCTCGCGGCCGGCCTGGAGGACGCGCTCGCCGTCGTGGAGGCGGGCCGCGCGGCGGGCGTGCCGGTCGGGTGCGCCCCCGACACCGTGCTGGGGACCGGCGTGCAGACCGCCCGCAAGGTCATCGACGACGGCGGCATCGGCACGCCCGTCGCCGCGACCGCCACGATGGTCACCCCCGGGCACGAGCGGTGGCACCCGAACCCCGACTTCTACTACCAGCCGGGCGGCGGGCCGCTGCTGGACATGGGCCCCTACTACCTCACCGCCCTGGTCACGCTGCTCGGCCCGGTCGTCTCCGTCATCGGCGCGGCCAGCCGCACCCGCGACACCCGCGTCATCGGCTCGGGCCCGCGCAAGGGCGAATCGATCCCGGTCGCGGTCGACACCCACGCGACCGGGGTGCTCCGGCACGAGTCCGGAGTCCTGTCCACTTTGCTCATGAGCTTCGACGCCGTGGACACCCGGGCCGCGAACATCGAGGTCCACGGGCAGCGGGGGTCGATGGTCGTGCCCGACCCGAACGGCTTCGGCGGCGACGTGTGGCTCCGCCCCCTGGACGGCGAATGGTCGGTCCGCGAACCCGACGCCGGATACCTCGACGCGGCCCGGGGCTACGGCCTGGCCGACCTCGCCGCGACACCGGCGGGGCGGCAGTGCCGCGCCAACGGCGACCTCGCCCTCCACGTGCTGGAGGTCCTGACCGCGCTGCGCTCGTCCGCCGAGACGGACGCCGCGGTCGCCGTGGCGAGCACCTGCGAACGCCCTCCGGCCGTCCCGCTCCAGGCGGCGCCGCAGGCCCCCTGAGCCCGCACCCGTCCCGACACCGGAGGTCCCATGCCGGTCCACGAGTACTTCACCGCGATGTTCCGCGGCGCGGCCGAGGCCCGCGCCGCGGGCGGCGCCGCGGCCGAGCGGCGCTTCCTCGACCGGTACCGGCGGCTCGGCGAGGGCTGGGACGCCGCCGGGGTCGCGATCGAGGACCTCGCGGTCCCCGGCCCGCACGGCGAGGTCCCGGTCCGCGCCTACAGGCCCGAGGGCGGCCTCGCCGGCGCGATCCTGTGGTGCCACGGCGGCGGGTTCCTCCACGGCGGCCTCGACATGCCCGAGGCGCACCTCGTCGCCCTCGAACTGGCCCGCCGCGCGAGCGCCTTCGTCGTCTCCGTGGACTACCGGCTCGCCGACGGGACGGTCCGCTACCCGGTCCCGATCGACGACGTCCACGCCGCCTGGTCGTGGCTCGGCGGCCGACCCGAGGCCGGGACGGGCCCGGCCGCCCTCGGCGGCGCCAGCGCGGGCGCGGCGCTCGCGCTGGCGACGGCCATGCGCGCCAGGGACGCCGGGCCGCGCCCCGCCGACGCCCTGCTGCTGGCCTACCCGTTCGCGCACTTCCCGAACCCGCCCCTGGACACGGCCCTCTACGAGGCGATGGCCGGCCTCCCATCCCGGCTCGACACCGCGACCCTGGAGCACGCGGTCCGCAACTACGTGGGCCGCATCAGCGACCTCCCGCCCGACGCGCTCCCCGGGGCCGGGCGCCTCGACGGCCTCCCGCCGACCCGCATCGTCGTCTCGCAGTACGACGATCTGCGGCCCTCCGCGGAACTGCTCGAACGCCAGCTCGCCGAGGCCGGCGTCCCGGTCGCCTCGTACCTGGCCCTCGGCATGGTCCACGGCCACCTGGACCATCCGCCGCGGCTGCCCGCGGCCGAGGAGTCGATCGCCTTCATGGCGGCCGGGCTGCGCGCCTGACGCCCGGGCGGCGGGGCCGCCGGTTCAGGCGTGGCGCGAGACGAACGCCTCGGTGAGCCCGATGAGCCGCTCGCGCGCGGCCACGGTCTCGAACCCGTGGCCGACGCCGTCGAAGACGCGGAGGTCGAGCCGGTCGCCGTAGACGCCCCGGTACCGCTCGAGCAGGGCCGGGCCGAGCACGACGTCGTCCGACCCCACCGCCAGGAGCACCGGCCCGGCGTGCCCGGCCGCGTCGGCGAACGGGTCGATGCCCGCGGCGTCCTCGGCGAACCGCCGGTGGACGGGGAGACCGCCGAAGTCGTCGTAGCCGTGTTCGGCGATCGCGTCGGCGCGCCGTTTCGCGGCCGCCTCGTCCATCGCGGCCGCGGCCGCCGCGGGAGCCCACAAGGCGAGCGACCGGACCGGGCGCTCGGCGGCGGCCAGCGAGGCCGTCAGTCCGCCGAGGCTCATGCCCAGCAGGGAGATCCGTCCGGCGTCGACGGCGGGGTGGGCGCCGACCGCGTCGAGGACCGCCAGCACCTGCGCGACCTGGTCGGTGACGGTGAGGTCGGCGAAGTCGCCGTCGGAATCGCCGCAGCCGGCGAAGTCGAAGCGGTAGGCGGCGAGGCCGCGCTCGGCCGTGCGCTTGGCGAGCCGGACGAACGAGTAGCCGAATTCGGCGCGGTGGCCGCCGAAACCGTGGCAGAGCACGACCGCCGGCGCGGGGGCCGCCGCTCCGGTCCGCGGCGGGAGGTGCAGCACGCCGCGAAGGGTGCGGCCGCGGTGTTCGATGTCAAACAGTTCCACAGCATCCGAACTTAGCAGGAGTCGGTGATGCGCCGGGGCGGCCTCCGCGCGCGGAGGCCGCCCCGGCGCATCACCGACTCCTGCTAAGTTCGGATGCTGTGGAACTGTTTGACATCGA
>DASTYG010000044.1:0-4164 GCA_035765105.1 Glycomyces sp. | reverse complement strand
CCGGTGCGCCCGGCGATTTGGACCGGCCCCAGCCGCTCGCGCCTGCGCAGCGCGACGATCCGGCGCATGAGCGCATCGGGGGTCTTGTTCGGGCTGGTGTGGGGCCGTGAGGAGCGGTCGGTCATGCCCGCGGGGCCCTCGGTGCGGTACCGGTCGGCCCATTTCCTGGCGGTCGGGGCCGAGACCATGAACATCGCTGCGGCCGTCGCGACGGTCCAGCCCTGGTCGACGATGAGACGCGCCAGCCGAAGCCGGGCGCGCGGGGTCAAGGCTGCGTTAGCGTGGGACATGAAGGCCTCCAGGTCGTGAAGCGGTGCAATCGACAGCTCCACTCCACTACCGGAGGCCTTCACCTGTCACACGAATCCGCTACAACCGCGGAACAACGTCCCCGAACATCACATCTAGAACGGGACGCCCACCTCATCCGGGCGTTCGGTTCTGGGCGCTCCCGTCGCCTGCTGCACCGTCAAACGGACGGTCATGGGCAAATGCGGAAAGCCGACCCGCGTGCCCCACCCTGCACCGCGCCACAACCAACCGCATGCCCAGCGCCCTGCCCGGGCGATCCGATGCGTCCGGGCGCGGGACCCCCGGCGGAGGGGCGGGGTGACCGCCCTCGCGTTGCGTATGAGCTAAGGCTTGCCTAAACTTCCGTACGTCCCATCCAGTCCGCCAGACGGGAACCCATGCCGCTCCCTGTGACCCTGCCCCGCTGGCTCCAAGCGCCCGCCGAGCCCATCGCGATCCGACCGCTCCGCGTCGACGCCGACACCACGCCCCGCCGCCTGGCCCTGCGGACCGTCTTCGGCGCGCCCCGCTACACCGCGCCCGCCGCGCTGCTGAGCGTCGGCCACCAGATCGGCGAGGTGCTCGTCCCGGTCATCATGGGCTTCGCGATCGACCAGGCCGTCGCCACCGGCGACCCCGTCCGCCTCGCCTGGTGCCTGGTCCTGCTCGCCCTCGACTTCGCGATGCTCTCCTTCTGCTACCGCTTCGGCTCCCGGCTCGGCCTGCTCGGCATGGAGGCCGTCCAGCACCACCTGCGGACCATCGTCGCCGACCGGCTCCTGGCCCCCGCGGGCGTCGCCGGACGCGCCGGACTGCCCGGCGTGTCGCTCTCCATCGCCGCCTCCGACGTCAGCGTCCTCGCCCGCGCGGTCATGATCGGCGTCTACCCCGTCGGCGAGTTCGCCGCGGTCATCCTGTGCGCCGTCGTCCTCATGTCCATCTCCTGGCAGCTCGGCCTGATCGTGCTCCTGGGCGTGCCCCTGCTCCTGGTGCTCATGGACCGCGCCGGCGGGCCGCTGCGCCGCCGCAGCCGCAAGCAGGCCGCGCTCGCCGCCGAAGCCTCCGGCAAGGCCGCCGACCTCCTCGCCGGCTACCGGGTCCTCTCCGGGCTCGGCGCGCAGGGCCCCGCCGCGGACCGCTACCGCGCCTCCAGCCGCGACGCCCTCGACGGGAGCCTCCACGCCGCCGGGGCCCAAGGGCTCTACGTCGGGTCGATGAGCCTCGTCTCGGGGCTCTTCGTCGCCGGGATCGCCCTCGTGGCCGGACTGCGCGCCTGGTCCGGCGACCTCACCGTCGGCCAGCTCATCACCGTCGTCGGCCTCGCCCAGATCATCCTCGGGCCCCTCAGCGCCTTCGCCGCCAACTTCGGCACCGTCTGGGCCACCGCCCTGGCCTCCGCCGAGCGCGTCCTCGGCATCCTCACCCTCCCGCCCCGCACCGCCACCGCGGGCGAGGCCGAACCCGAGCCCGGCGGAGGGCGGCTGCGCCTCGAAGCGGTCCGCACCGGCCGCCTCGGCCCGTTCGACCTCGACCTGGCCCCCGGCGAGTGCGTCGGCGTCCGCGCCGCCCCGGCGGCCGCGTCCGCGCTCGCCGACCTCCTCTCCGGCCGCGCCGCCCCCGAGTCCGGCGGCGCCACCTGGCAGGGCCGCCCCCTCGGCGACTACGACCTGGAGGCCCTGCGCGCCTCGGTCCTGGTCGTGCCCCACCACGCCGCGCTCTTCGACGGCACCGTCCGCGAGAACGTCGACCTCGGCCGCGCCGCACCGGAGGCGACCGCCGCCGCCCTCGCCGCCGCCGACTGCGCCGAGATCCTCGACGCCGCCCCCGAGGGCATCGACACCCAGGTCGGCGACGACGGCCTGCGGCTGTCCGGCGGCCAGCGCCAGCGCATCGCCCTCGCCAGGGCCCTCGCGCAGCGCCCGCCGCTGCTGGTGCTCCACGAGCCGACCACCGCCGTCGACTCGGTCACCGAGGCCCGCATCGCCGAACGGCTGCGCGGGGCCCGGGGCCCGCGCGCGACGCTGCTGATCACCGACGCGCCCGCACTGCTGGCGGTGTGCGACAGGGTCGTCGAAGCCGGAGAGGGAAGCGATGAGTGACACCGGGACGCGGCGGGCGCTGCCGGTCGCCGACGCGGCGCAGGTCCGCGCCGAGGTCCGCCTCGCCCTGCGCGGCGGCGGGTGGAAGGTCGCGGGCGTGGTCGCGCTGCTCACCGCCGGAGCCGCCGCGGGCCTGGTGACCCCGGCCGCGCTCGGTGCGCTCGTCGACGTCGTCGCCGAGGGCGAAGGCGCCCAGCGGATCTGGTGGCTGGCGGCGGCGATCGCCGCCGGGGCGCTGGTCGCCGCCGCGGCCGACGGGCTCGGCCAGGTCGGCGCCACCCGCCTCGTGGAGCGGGTGCTGGCCTCCACGCGCGAACGCATGGTCGCCAAGGGGCTCGCGCTGCCGCGAGCCTCCCTCGAACGGGCCGGGGCCGGGGACCTGGTCAGCCGCGCGGGCGACGACGTCGCCGTCGTCTCCGACGCCGCCCCCCTGGTGGTGCCCGCCGTGACCGGCTCGGCGTTCGCGATCGCGATGACCGTGGTGGGCATGGCGGTGCTGGACTGGCGCTTCGCGGTCGCCGCGGTCGCCGTGGTCGCGCCCGTCCACGTGCTCACCCTCCGCTGGCACCGCCGCTCGGCCCCCGAGATCTACGCCGCCGAGCGCGCCGCGATGGCCGAGCGCGCCCACCACCTCCTGGCCTCCCTGCGCGGCATCGAGACCGTCCACGCCTTCGGGCTCTCGCGCCCGCACGGCGGGCGCATCGCTCGCGCCTCGTGGGCGGTGGCGCGCTGGTCGGTCCGGGCCCGCACCGTCCAGAACGGGTTCTTCGCCAGGCTCAACTTCGCCGAGTTCCTCGGCATGGGCTCGATCCTCGTCGTCGGGTTCTGGCTCGTGCGCACCGGTGAGGGGAGCGTCGGCGCGGCGACGACGGCGATGCTGTTCTTCCTGCGCCTGTTCGACCCGATCAACCGGCTGATGATCGTCGTGGACGACCTCCAGTCGGCGCTGGCGTCGATGGGCCGGATCGTCGGCGTGATCCACGCGGGGGACTTCGCGGCCGAGCCCCGGCCCGAGCCCGTCTCGGCCGCTGCGGTCGAGGTCGAGGACGTGTCCTTCGCCTACGCGCCGGGCCAGCCGGTGCTCGACGGCGTGAGCATGCGGATCGAACCGGGCGAGACGGTGGCCCTGGTCGGCTCCTCCGGGGCGGGGAAGAGCACCCTCGCGGCCCTGGTCGCGGGTGTCCTCGATCCCGACAAGGGCGCCGTGGCCGTGGCCGCGGGCGGCGGCGGGCCGGCGGTGGCGCTGGTGACGCAGGAGGTCCACGTCTTCGACGGCACGCTCCGGGAGAACCTCGACCTGGCCCGGCCCGGCGCCGCCGACGCCGAGCTCACCGAGGCGCTCGCCCGCGTCGGCGCCGAATCCCTTCTGGACTTCCCCGGCGGACTGGACGCGGCGCTGGGCGGGCGCGGGGCCGAGCTGAGCCCGGCGCAGGCGCAGATGCTGGCGCTGGCGCGGGTGCTCCTGCTCGATCCGCGGCTGGCGGTGCTCGACGAGGCCACGGCCGAGGCCGGGAGCGCCGACTCGGCGGCCCTGGACGGGGCCTCCGCCGCGGTCCTGGAGGGGCGCGCGGGCCTGCTGGTCGCGCACCGGCTCGACCAGGCCGCGCGCGCCGACCGGATTCTGGTGATGGAGCGGGGCCGCATCGTCGAGGAGGGGACGCACGGCGAGCTCGTGGCGGCCGGGGGCCTCTACGCCCGCTCGTGGGGCCTGTGGTCCCGCGGCCGCTTCTGAAAGTCCACAGGAGACTGATTCACCCGTCGGGCGGGGCCGCCC
>DASTYG010000043.1:0-9739 GCA_035765105.1 Glycomyces sp. | reverse complement strand
GCAACCTGATCTACACGGCCGTCACGCGCGCGAAGCGCCTCGTGGTGCTCGTCGGCTCGAAGAAGGCCATCGCGGTGGCCGTCCGCACCGCGGGCACCGGGAAGCGCCACACGGGCCTGACGCACCGCCTGGAGGGCTAGGGCGCGCGCACGCCCTCACTCCTTCTCGGCGGACTCGATCGCCTCGGCCGCCTTCGACCGCTCGGCGGTGGGGTAGACCACCCAGTGCTCGGACTTCCGGTCCTTGCGGTACGAGAGCTGCGTGACCGTGACCATGAGGGCGACGAGACCGCCCCCGAGGATGAACAGTCCGATGGCGAGGACGTTGTTGAGGTTGAGTTCCACGGCTCCTGCCTGTGCTCGCGCCGCCCCGTGCGGCCTCAGCGGTAGTTGGTGAACTGGAGGGCGACGTCGAGGTCCTTGCCCTTGAGCAGCCGGATGACCTCTTGGAGGTCGTCGCGCTTCTTGCCGGTGACGCGGAGCTTGTCGCCCTGGATCTGCGGCTTGACGCCCTTGGGGCCCTCGTCGCGGATGATCTTGCCGATCTTCTTGGCGTCGTCGGTGCCGATGCCCTGCTGGAAGGCCACGTCGATCTTGGACTCCTTGCCCGACTGGCGCGGCTCGGAGGCTTCCATCGCTTTGAGGGAGATGCCGCGCTTGACGAGCTTCTCCTTGAGCACCTCCAGGGCCGCCTTGACGCGGTCCTCGGTCTCGGCGGACAGGACCGCGGCCTCCTCGCCGCTGCGTTCGACGGCGGCGCCGGTGCCGCGGAAGTCGAACCGGGTCGACAGCTCGCGCTGGGCCTGATTGACGGCGTTGTCGAGCTCGGCCAGGTCGATCTCGGAGACGATGTCGAACGAGGCGTCAGCCATGGAAACCAGTCCTTCCGGTCAGTGGGATGACGGCGCAAGCTTAGCCGGATGTCCCCAGGCGGTGACGAGCCGTGCGGCCGAGCCGCCCTCGCGTCGCGCCCAGAGTGAACGCCGTCTCATCGAGGGAGAACCCGGTTGCGGACGCCCCGGCCCATGACGCTATCCTTGCTCTCGCTGCACAGCACGGCAGGTTGCCCGAGCGGCCAAAGGGAGCTGACTGTAAATCAGCCGGCATTGCCTACGTAGGTTCGAATCCTACACCTGCCACACACGCGACAACGGCCCGTGACCTGGGGAAACCCGGTCACGGGCCGTTTCGTTCCCGGCGGGCGCTCAGCCCGCGCCCGCCTGCGGCGCCGGCTCGGGCGCCTCCAGCCCCGCGTGCGGCAGCCACGCCACGACCTCCCAGCCGCCCTCGGGCCGCGGCTCGGCCCGCAACTGCCCGCCCACGGCCTCCACGCGCTCGCCGAGCCCCAGCAGCCCCATCCCGCCGCCCGACTCGGCCAGCTTCTTGCGCGCGCCCTGCCCGTTGTCGCGCACCGAGACCTCCAGGCCCTGCGACCCGGCCGCCGCCACCACGACCCGCACCTGCCGGGTGCCCTGCGCGTGCTTGCGGACGTTCGTCAGCGACTCGCGCACGATCCGGTGCGCCGTCGCCGCGATCTCCGGCTCCACCTTCCCGGCCAGCTCGGGTGAGATGAAGCAGGAGGCGTCGGTGCCCTCGCGGCTGAACCGCTCCACGAGGTCCTCGATCTGCGAGAGGTCGCCCAGCGGGTTCACCCCGGCGCCGGCGTCCTCGGCCCGGAGCATCTTCACCATCCGCCGCATCGACGACAGCGCCGCCAGGCCCGCCTCCTCGATGTCCGCGAACGCCTTGCGCGGGTCGGTGTCGGTGACCTGCGCGGCCTGTGCCAGCACCACCATCCCGGTGACGTGGTGGGCCACGAAGTCGTGCATCTCCCGGGCCAGCTCCAGGCGCTCGGCCCGCCGCACCTCCTCCTGCGTCTCGCGGCGCAGCTTGTCGAGGCCCCGCAGGTAGGCGCCGAAGCCGATCACCGTCGACATGGCCAGGAACATCATCACCATCCCACCGGCCTGCGAGCCCGGGTAGGTGAAGAACCGGAAGCCGATGGCCAGGGCCGCCGCCCCCAGCAGGAACGCCACCCACCGCCCCGGCGCGGCGTCCCAGTGCCGCACCGCGAACAGCAGCAACAGCAGCAGCGCGAAGCTCTCGGCCACGCCCACGCCCCGGCCGGGGATGAACACGACCCCCAGCACCGTCGTCGCCAGCGACGCCGCGGCGGCGTAGGCGATCCAGCGCTTGCGGCCCGGCCGGTAGAACACGTACACGCCGATCGCCAGCAGCGAGGACGCCATCTGCATCCAGGAGACGGGCCGCGAGGCCGGCATCGGCTCGCCCGGCCCGCTCGACAGCGACTCCGCCAGCAGGGCCAGGCAGCAGATCGTGACGATCCCGATCTTGAGGGTGCGCATCGACAGGCGGGTCAGCCGGGCGGGCCAGGTGGGTTTCGCGCTCATGCCCTCGAACTTAGCCCCGAAAAGCACCGCCTCCGTCGAACGGCCGACCCGCCGGGCCCGAAACCGGCCATCGAGCCGAGGTCGGGGAGGCCCGCGGGCGGCGAAGGTGGTGGCATGAATGGATTCCTCGACGTCGGCATGGCCGTCAGCCTCGCCCTCACCGCCACATTCCTCATCACCGGCATGGTCCTGCCCTTCCTCTCCCACGAACGAAAGGAACACCGATGAGCGAGCCCATGCTCACCGCCCAAGGCCTCCGCAAGCGCTACGGCACCGCCGCGGCCCTCGACGGCGTCGACTTCGCCGTCTCAGGCGGCACCTCGGTGGCCGTGACCGGGCCCTCCGGCTCGGGCAAGTCGACCCTGCTGCACTGCCTCGCCGGGGTCATCCGCCCCGACGAGGGCGAGGTGCGCCTGTTCGGCGAACGCGTCGACACCCTCTCCGAACGCGAACGCAGCCACCTGCGGCGCACCAGGTTCGCCTTCCTGTTCCAGTTCGGGCAGCTGCTGCCCGAACTGCCCGCCGAGGAGAACGTCGCCCTGCCGCTCATGCTCGGCGGCACGCCCCGCCGCAAGGCGCTCGAACCGGCCCGCGAGCGCCTGCGCCGGCTCGGCCTGGCGGGCAAGGAGGACCGCCGGCCCGGCGAGCTCTCCGGCGGCGAGGCGCAGCGCGTCGCCCTCGCCCGCGCCCTCGTCGTCAACCCCGCCGTGGTGTTCGCCGACGAGCCCACCGGCGCGCTCGACCGCGCCACCGGCGACCAGGTGATGGGCGTCCTGCTCGACACCGTCGCCCAGCTCGGCGCGGCCCTGGTCGTGGTCACCCATGACCCGCTCATCGCCGACCGCTGCACCCGCACCGTCGAACTGAGCGACGGCCGCCTGCGGCGCGGCGAGGACGCGCGCCGCGGCGGCGACTTCGCGGAGGCGGGGCGATGACCGAGCTCGCCTGGCGCCTGACCCGGCTGGGCGGGCGCAGCGCCCTGCTCTCGACCGGCCTGACCACGCTGGCCGTCGTCGTGTCCACGCTCCTGCTCCAGTTCGCCGTCGCCTCCAATTTCGCGTTCGCCGAGCGCGCCGAGCGCACCGAATGGCGCGACCCCGTCGCCGCCGCGACCGGCTCGGCGGTCTTCGCGAGCGCCGTCGACTTCTACGGCGGCGACGAGATCACCCGCATCGACCTGGCGCGGCTCGAAGACGACGCCCCGGCGCCGCCGGGCCTGGACGCCTTCCCCGAGCCCGGCGAGGTCTGGGTCTCGCCCGCGCTGGCCGGACTGCTCGAGGGCGTCCCCGACGAGGACTTCGTCGACCGGTACGACGGAGCGGTCGCGGGCACGGTCGGCGCCGAGGCCCTCGTCCACGACGACGAACTGCTCGTCGTGGTCGGCCGGGACGCCGAGGACGCCGCCATGACCGTCGAACGCACCAATATGGACATGGTGTCGCCGCGGGCGATCGACGGCTTCGACGAGGGCGACCCCTCCATCTCGTACGGCTTCTACCAGGTGGTCGCGGTGCTCGCGACGGTGCTCATGGTCGTCCCGGTGGCGATCTTCGGCGCCGCCGCGGCGCGGCTGACCGTGGCGCGGCGCGACGAGCGGCTGGCCGCGCTGCGGCTCATCGGCGCCACCCCCGGGCAGGTGGTGCGCCTGACGCTCATCGAGACCGTGCTCGCGGCCGTCGCCGGATCGGTCATCGGCACGGCACTGTGGATGGCGTCGACGCCGCTGTTCGCGCGCATACCGATCGACGGCGGCCCGTGGTACGTCGCCGACCTGTGGGGCGGCGCGCCGTGGATGGCGGCCGTGGCCGCGGCCGTGCCGGTCATGGTGGCCCTCTCGGCCGTCGTCGGCCTGCGCGGGGTCGTCATCAGTCCCCTGGGCGTGGCCCGGCGGGTGCGCCCCAAGGGCCTGCGGGCGGTCCGGCTGCTGGTCTTCGCCGTCGTCGCCGTCGCGTTCCTCGTGGTGAGCCAGATGCTGGGCGGCGGCGGGATGCTCGCCGTCGCCATCGCGCTGATGCTGTTCGCCGCCACCATCGCCGCCCTGAACCTCCTGGGGCCGTGGGTGGTGCAGCAGCTCGGGAAGCTCCTGGCGCGCACGGCCCGAGGCCCGGCCCGGATGCTGGCGGCCAGGCGGCTGACCGACGACCCCAAGGCGGCCTGGCGGGCCGTGTCGGGCGTCGTGCTGGCCGGATTCATCGCCGGCTCGGTCGCGCTGTTCCCGATGCTCCAGTCCGACACCGACCCGGCGGCCACCGAGACGGTCACGGCGACCGTCGCCGCCCAGGACGCCGAAGCGCTCGCCGCCCAGGCGACCGCGGCCCTCGCAGGACTGGCCGAAGTGGAACTGGCCGAACGGGGCGACACCCTCGACCCCGACCGTCGGGAATGGGCGGTGACGGCCACGACGTCCGGCGCGGACGTCGAGCACGTCAGGAGCATCCTCACCGCCACCCTCGCCGGGGACCCGCCCGAGCGCGAAGTGGACCAGACGCTCATGTCGAACCGGCTGATCGGCAGCATCCGCGTCGGCGTCACCGTCGTCCTGTCCGTGGTCTTCGCGACCGCGGCGGTCGCCGCCGGGATCTCCGCGATCGGCTCGGTCCTGGACCGGCGCAAGACCTACCGGCTGCTGCACCTGTCGGGAACGCCGCAGCAGGTCCTCGACAAGGCCCGCCGCCAGGAGACGATCCTGCCGCTGGCGATCCTGGGCGGCTCGTCGGTGCTGTGCGGGATGGCGCTGACCTCGCCCCTGATCGGCGTGATGGGCCTGGACGTCAGCGGGGTGGTGATCCTGGCGGTGACGCTCACCGTGGGCACCGCGGCGGTCATCGGCGCGGGTGCGGTCTCGAGGCCGCTGCTGCGCTCGATCATGAACGACGTCAGCCCCCGCCCCGACTGACGGCGGATCCGGCCGAAGTTCTGACGCAGCCCGCGTCGTGAAACGGATCGGTGAGGACCGTTGACGCAGCCTGGCGCAGAACGGGCCATGCCCACCCGGTCGAATCGCACGGACCGGGTGGGCGCGGGTCTTGGAGGCAGGGTGGTCAACTCTGCTGCGCGAGGTGGTCGAGGAGAGCGGCGAGTATCTCGTCCTGAACTGGCTCGTTCCATCCGAAGCCGTCGCGCGGGTACCCCTCCGAGTCCCAGCCGAAGGCCCAGATACGAACGACGAAGGCAGTCTCGATCAGGAACACGATCTCGGTCTGCTCGCCTTCCGCGTCGCATCTCCGCATGGAGGTGATGCCGTCGAAGGTCTCGAGCTCATCTGTCAGGGCCGAATCAGACGTTCCCGAGACGATGCTCGTGCAGTTGGTTCGCCCGTTCTCGATGCCTGACCCGCCTTCGGGCACCTCCGTTCCCCACGGCCAAGGGGTAACGCTCAATCCCGCTGCCTGGCCCAGCAACTCCGCTTCAGACGATCCGGGTTCCGACTCGTTTCGAGCCTTGATCGCCCAGGCTGCGGAGCAATGGATCTCGTCAGAATTCGCCGGCTCCCACCAGTCGGCGTCGTCGTCCACAAGTTCGACCTCGTACTCAAGGAAGGAAGCAATGTCAGTGTTCGCGATACCCTCCACATCTACCATGCTCAGTGTTGAGCACCAATCATTCAAGCCTGTTCCCGACCGGTCCAGAGCAGGGGCGGGGAAAGGCGTGTACTGGGAGAGCTGCTTCTCCGCCATTCCTGTCGGATCGAGTTGCGCGGTGAACGTTTTCGCCGCTTGGTACTCCAAATAGTTTCGTCGACTGAACGGCATCGTCCGTTCAGGGGAGGTGAGCTCGGCATTTCGTGGAAGCTGGATCGCGATGTCCACCTCGATCTGCTCTCCGAACCTCACCAGGAGTACTTTTGAAGCGACCTCCTTTGATTTCCGGTAATCGGGGTCGGAGCTTCTGAGGACACAGAACCCGCCCTGTCCGTCTATGTATCTGGAGACGCCGGTGAAGCCGTAAGGGAACAGGGCGCATTCGTCAGCGCCTCGTGAATCCTCAAGCGAACGGTAATGCCCGAAGTCGGCGTCGAACCGATCGTGCCTCACTCGGATCGTATACTTCCAAGCATCGCCTACGGGAGCCGATGGGTTCTCAAATGTGACCGAGCAGGTGTTCGACCGTTCTTGAACGGGGGCCTGAACGCCGATCTCGTCCATGATGGCCGAGAGGCCGGAATCACAATCGTAATCGCCCTGCTTGCTTCCGAATACCGGTGCATCGGTTCTGTAGTCGATTCTCCCGTCTCGCCATATGATCATGCCCGCAGTCACCGATGCGAGCACGACTGCGAATACCACGGCCAATAGGGTCAAGCGCCGAGTGGAGAACCTCCTCGGCGCTTTCGCCTCGGTCGGCGATCTCATCGCTCAGCCCCCTCCGCCGGATATCTCTTCCTCGGTGCGCTCGCCCTCGCCGTCTAGCGGGTAGGTGCTGGTGGGTCCGTATTCGTGGTCCTCCCACTCAAGCCCTTCCGTGAAGTCCGGACCGCGGGAGTCGCCTTCGTACGGCTTCCCTCCGACCGTGGGCATCCAGCTGGATTGCATCAGGGCCTCGTAGTCTCCAAGGCTGGTGACATCTGCTCCGAACTGCTCGGCTTCCGCAGCGACGGCATAAACGAAATTCTCAATCTGCTCATATGGGTTGCTAAGGCTGAATAGGACCTTGACATCGGCCCAGAGGTTTTCGATTCGAACCCTTCAATGTGATCATTGAAGGCGTTATTGACGCCGTCGAGCAACGTATCGAGACGGTCCAGGTAGTCGTCAATCGCCCCTACATGGTTTCCGGCCGTCTCCTTGAGTGCCAAGAGGTACCTCCAGAGCCCGTTGGAGGTCCCATCGCCGCAGTAGTCAAGGAAGGCCGTGGCGTCGCCAGTGGTCCAGGAACCTTTCAGATCACCAAAAGAGTCGTCATTGAACAGATATTCGAACGGCGATCCCGGTACTGAGAGTTTTCGAATCGTCTGGGACCGCCGTTGAACCTTGTCGGGGTCGATAGCGGCGAACCAATTGATGATGGTTCCCGGAAGCTCGTCGTCGCTGAGTCCCATATCCTTGCCCCAGGCATTGGCTGCGGCTATGTCGTCTATATGGTTCGTGTTGCATATGACATCCGCAAGTGGGTTTCGACTGGGCATTTATTCACCAGTCCCTGTCGTGGTAATCGACATTGCTGTGCTGCCTCTCGATTTCGGACGCCGCGGCACCGTCGGCATCGCGCCAATTCTGGGCTATATCATGCAGGTCGTCAGCGAGACGCTCGAGTTCATCGTAAGCACCTTCGAGATCGGTGATACGGCCCATGACTCCCATGTTCCATTCCTGGGCCATTGCATGGGCCCAGGGAGAGACCCCTGGAGCCCCCGGTGACGCACCTAGATCCACCCCTGGCGGAGGATTCCTTTCGGGGTACACCATGTCGCCGAGTTCGAGCTTCTCGAAGGCGAAGTCCGTACCGTCTGACAGCGCTTCTATCGAGCCGCCGGGTTCAGCCGGGTATCTTCCTCCGGCGAGGCCGCCGGTCTGCTCTGACCTTCCGTCCAGGTCTGACCGATACTCTCGGAACACGAGCGTCATACCTGCGCACCATTCGGCGAAGGCGTCGATGGCGTCAGGGTCTACGTCCGCCATTTCAGGCCCCGTTCATCCGGTTCTCCGCCAGCTTCCGAAGCGCTTCGGCGCGTTCGGTGACGGCCTTGGCCATCGCCGTGTTGTAGGCGTGGACCACTTCGCGTTCCAGCACGTCCCGGAAGTTCGATTCGAGTGGCCGTATGCGGCATGAGCGCAGTTCGAGGTCCGGCCCGACGGCCACGGCGACCGTGCCGTCTTCGGTTTCGTAGCGGCTGCCGGTGAACGCCTCGGCGCGTTCGGCGCGGAGCTGCTCCAATTTCGCCCGGGCCCTGGACGCCCAGGCCCTCATAGCATCTGCGGTACTGAGCGGTGTCACTCGGCCGCCTCCTTCTCTCGGAGGAATTCGATGGCGGCACGCCTCGCCGTCTGCCGCATCTGCTCCAGCAGCGCGGTGGCCTTCGCTGAAATCTCCTCTTCGGATTCGAAGACCGCATCGGGCAGGGAGAGTCCGACCAGGCGGCCTGAGAGCGTCATCGACGCCGAAACGGTCGGTGGCGGCGTGCTGCCGGTGAACTCCACGGATTCGAGGTAGGCCGACAGGTCGGCGACTTCGGACGGTCGGGCGGTGTCGGGTGCGTTCACGTACACCTCGTACAGGCTCATCTGCGTTCCTCGGGGTCGTCGGGGCTCTCCCCGCATGGCTTACGCGTAGGGGTCGTTGTCTTCGTCAGGGGCGCGTCCCCAGACGTCGTCGTCCTCGGTCAGCCAGGTCTCGCGTCCCTGCTCGTCCTCGGACGATCCGGTGCCGCCGCGGCCGCCGCCCATCATGCCGCCGCCCATGCCCCGGCCGCCGCCGCCGGCCTTCGGGCCGAGGCCGCCGCCCGCACCGCGGCCGCCTCCGACGCCGCCCGCGCCGCGTCCGGCCCCCATGCCTCCGGCGCCGCCGACCATGCCGCCGGAGCCGAGCCCGGCGCCGCCGGTCCCGGCACCGAGACCGCCGCCCAGACCGCCGCCGCCGAGGCCGCTGCCGCCGCCCGTGCCGCCTCCGAGACCGGGGCCGCCGCCCGAGGCCAGACCGCCGCTGACGTCGTCGGGGTCCTCGCCCGCGTACGACGCCCAAGGGTTGTCGCTGTCCAGGCCGGTGCCCGAACCGCCGGACCCGCCCCCGAAGTCGCCGCCGAGACCGCCCCCGGGGCCGCCTCCCGCGCCGCCGCCTCCGAAGGGGCTGCTCGAATCGGGCGGGTTCAAGCCGCCGGTGCCGCTGGAGGTCGGCGAGCCGTTGAACGAGCCGCCCTCCGGCGGGGAGTACTCGTTGCCGGTCAGGTCGCCGCCCGACTCCCGGAAGGTCGTGTCCTGGGAGGGTTCGACGGCCGGGGTGAACTCCGAGGCGGAGGTCTCGGCGTCGGTCCAGCGGGCCACGACGGTCTCGTTCTGCTCGGTCGCCCGGGCCTGGTAGTCGTTGCTGGCCTCGTCGTAGTCCTCGGCGGCCCTGTCGTTGGCGTCCTGCTCGGCCGCCTGCTCGGCCTGCCTGCGCAGCTCGCTCTCCTCGGCCTCGGGGTTCTCGGCCTTGAGCCGGGTGAAGTGGTACTCGGTCTGGTCGGTCACGTACTGGTTGAGTTCGTTGGCGTAGTCGCCGTCGAACCCGCCCAGCTCCATGGCCTGCTCGGCGTCGCCGTCGCCGAACATGCAGCCCTCGGCGACCTCGCAGTCCCCATCGGTGAACGGCGGCCGCACATGCACCTTCGGATTGGAGAACAGCCCGCCCTTGTCC